>JAVHYF010000018.1:0-79825 GCA_031119205.1 Moraxellaceae bacterium
CGATGGCCGAGGTTTCGCCCGGCGCGTCGAACAGGCCACCCTGACCGGCGCTGGCGGCGGCTTGTTCGGCCGCTTCCATGGCGATGCCGACGCTGCTCAGCAGCTTGTTGCGGTGGGGCTTGCCATCGGGTGTCAGCGGGGCGATGGCGTCCAGGGCGCCGGCACGTACCAGCGCTTCCACGGCGCGGCGGTTGACCGTGCGACGGTCGACGCGGCCGCAGAAATCGAACAGGTCCTTGAAGGGCCCGTCCTGGCGCGCGGCCAGGATGGAGTTTACCGCCGGTTCGCCGACGCCCTTCACCGCGCCCAAGCCGTAGCGGATGGTCTTCGGATCGGTCGGTTCGAAACGGTAGTTCGAGTGGTTCACGTCCGGCGGCAGCACCTTCACCTTGTTGGCGAGAGTGTCCTCGAAGAAGATCTTCACCGTGTCGGTGTTGTCCATGTCCGAGGACATGGTGGCGGCCATGAAGGCCGCGCAGTGGTGCGCCTTTAGCCAGGCGGTGTGGTAGGTGACGACGGCATACGCGGCGGTGTGCGACTTGTTGAAGCCGTACTCCGCGAACTTGGTCATCAGATCGAAGAGCTGTTCGGCGAGTGCGGGGTCGTAGCCGAGCTTCTTCGCGCCGTCCGCGATGGTGGCACGGTGGGCAGCCATCTCCTCCGGCTTCTTCTTGCCCATCGCCCGGCGCAGCATGTCGGCGCCGCCCAGCGTGTAGCCGCCGATGATCTGCGAGATCTGCATCACCTGTTCCTGATACACGATCACGCCGTAGGTCGGCTCCAGGCAGGCTTTCAGGTCCGGGTGGAAGTAGTCGATCTCCTGCTTGCCTTGTTTACGCAGGATGAAGTCGTCCACCATGCCCGAGCCCAGCGGGCCCGGACGGTAGAGCGCCAGCACGGCGATGATGTCCTCGAAGCGGTCCGGCCCCAGCTTCTTGAGAAGCTTCTTCATGCCGTCCGATTCAACCTGGAAGATCGCCGTGGTGTTGGCGTCCTTCAGGATCTGGTAGGCGGCCGGGTCGCCGAATCCCAATGACATCAGGTCCGGTCGCGTGCCGGTCTCGCGCTCCACGTACTGCAGCGCGAGCTCGATAATCGTCAGGTTGCGCAGGCCGAGGAAGTCGAACTTCACCAGGCCGATGGCTTCCACGTCGTCCTTGTCGAACTGCGATACCGGCGTCGCATCCTCGCCGTCGGCGATATAGAGCGGGCAGAAGTCCGTGAGCTTTCCGGGCGCAATCAGCACGCCACCCGCGTGCATGCCGACGCCGCGGGTCATGCCTTCCAGCGGCAGCGCGAGGTTCCACAGCTCGGTGACCGATTCGCCGTCATTGGCGTCGTTCATCATGTCGCCGATGCCGGGTTCCTGCTCGCGCGCTTCCTCCAGTCCCAGCGGCTTGTTCTGCACCACCGGGATGAGTTTGGAGAGGCGGTCACACATGCCGTACGACAGGTCCAGCACGCGGCCGACGTCGCGCACCACGGCCTTGGAGGCCATGGTGCCGAAGGTGGCGATCTGGCTCACTGCGTCTGCGCCGTAGCGGCCGCGCACGTACTCGATGACGCGGTAGCGGTTGTCCTGGCAGAAGTCGATGTCGAAGTCGGGCATCGACACCCGCTCGGGGTTCAGGAAGCGCTCGAACAGTAGGGCGTATTCCAGCGGGTCGAGGTCGGTGATCTTCAGCGAGTAGGCGACCAGCGAGCCGGCACCCGAGCCCCGACCCGGACCCACCGGAACGCCGTTGTTCTTCCCCCACTGGATGAAGTCCGCCACGATCAGGAAGTAGCCGGGGAAGCCCATCTTGATGATGGTGTCGGTCTCGATCTTCAGGCGCTCGTCGTAGCGCGGGCGTTGCTTCTCGCGCTCCTCCGGGTGCGGGTAGAGCTGCACCAGCCGTTCTTCCAGGCCGCGCTGCGCCTCCAGCACCAGGAAGTCGTCCAGGCTCATGCCCTCGGGCGTGGGGAACAGCGGCAGGTAGTTCTTGCCCAGCGTCACTGACAGCGAGGCGCGTTTCGCGATTTCGACGGCGTTCTCCAGCGCCTCCGGAATGTCGGCGAAGAGCTCGACCATCTCGGCCTGTGTCTTGAAGTACTGCTCCTCGGTGAAGCGCTTCGGCCGGCGCGTGTCGGCCAGCACATGGCCCTGTGCGATGCACACGCGTGCCTCGTGGGCCATGAAGTCCTCGCGCTTGAGAAACTGGATCGGGTGTGTCGCCACCACCGGCAGTGCGAGCTCGCCCGCGATGTGCAGCGCCTGCTGCACGTACTGCTCGGTGCCGGCATGGCCCGCGCGTTGCACCTCGATGTAGAAGCGGTCGGGAAAGCGCTCTGCCCAGTCGCGGGCGAGTTCGCTCGCACGCTCGAGGTTGCCGGCCGCCAGCGCCCCGGCGACATCGCCCTGCATGGCGCCGGACAGGCAGATCAGGCCGGAGGCCGAGGTGGCGTCCAGCCACTCCTTGCGCAGCTCGGCGCGGCCACGATGCTTGTTCTCCAGGAAGCCGCGCGTCAGCAGCTCGGAGATCTGGCGGTAGCCTTCGCGTTGCAGGCAGATGAGCAGCACGCGCCAGGGTTTGTCGCGGTCGGTGTCGTTGGTGATCCAGGCGTCCACGCCGATGATCGGCTTGATGCCCTTGCCACGGCAGCCCTTGTAGTGCTTGACCATGCCGAAGAGGTTGGCGAGGTCGGAGATACCCAGTGCCGGCATGCCTTCCGCCGCGGCGGCGGCGATGGCGTCGTCGATCCGCACGATGCCGTCCTCGATCGAGAACTCGCTGTGCAGGCGCAGATGGACGAAGGTGGGGGCGTGGGGCAGGGGTGCAGCAGTCATGGGCGGCATTTTACGTTGCCCGGATGCCCTGCGGTGGCTGCCCGGCAGGGCCTGCCATTGCGGGGTGGTGGCTTGCCACTGGCATTGATGCAGGGCAACGAGCGCAAGGCGATTGCGGCTAGAATGCCGGCAGTCAACCCATAACAATACGGGTGCACGACAGGCTTCACGGTCGGGCGCTTTCTCCTTTCTTTTTCGGCAACCCATGAGCTCCCACGGAAACTCGCCGGCGACGGCGCGCTGGTCCCTGCTCGCTTTGCTGGCGGGCGGCATCTGCATCGCCTTTGCACCGATCTTCGTGCGCCTCGCAGATACCGGGCCGGTTTCCGTCGTGGTCTGGCGTATGGGGCTGTCGATTCCCTTCGTGCTGGCGCTTGCGTGGAACGAGGGAGCGCGGCGCACCGTGCGCGAGGCACCGCCGCGTGCCTGGCTGTGGCTGGTCGCTTCGGGGCTCATGCTCGGCGCAGATCTCGCGCTGTGGCACATCGCCATCCACATGACCTCGGTGGCGAACTCCACTTTCCTCATCAACCTGGCGCCGTTGTTCGTGACCCTGGGAGCCTGGTGGTTCCTGTCCGAGCGGGTCGGGTCCGGCTTCGTGCTGGCGCTGGTCTGTGCCATTGCCGGCGCGGCCTTGCTGGTGCGCGCGAGCTTCGGTGCAGGCGAGGCACTGCGCGGAGACCTGGTGGCTTTGCTGGCCGCGGTGTTCTACGCGGGCTACCAGCTCACGGTGAAGTATTGCCGGCGCTACTTCTCCACCTGGACCATCCTCGCGGGCACGGCTTCGGTCGCGGCGGTATCGCTGTTGCCGGTGGTGGTCGCGCTGGACGAGACCTTCTGGCCGCGCTCGGCTCAGGGCTGGGGCGCGGTGGTCGGTATCGCCCTGGTGTGCCAGGTGCTGGGGCAGGGCTTGATCACCTGGGCGGTCGGCCACATCCGCGCCAACATGGCCTCCATCGGCTTGCTGATCCAGCCGGTCACCGCGGCCTGGCTGGCGGTGCTGATCTTCGGCGAGACCATGTCGGTGATGCAGGTGCTGGGCTGCGTGCTGGTGCTGTTCGGCATTGCACTGGCACGACGCAACAACGGCAAGGCCTAGGGCCGACCTAGAACAGCCGCCGGCCGCCTTCCAGCAGGGCGAACTCACCGGGCTGCATGCGCGTCCAGGCCTCGTTGTCGGTCAGCGGGTGGGTGGCAATCACCGCGACGCGGTCTTCGTGCGTAGTGAGCTGGGCGAAGTCCACGCTCAGGTCAGCATCCGCCAGGTGGGCCGATGTGAAAGGTGCCTGCCGCACGATGTAGTGCAGGTCCGTCGCGCAGTGCGCGAACAGCAGGTTGCCGCTGCCCAGCAGGAAGTTGAAGTTGCCGCGCCGGGTCAGCTCCGGCAGCAGGGCCTGCAGGTTGGCGTACAGCACATCCACTGCCGGCATCTGCGCGAAACGCACCGACAGCTCGTTCATCAGCCAGCAGAAAGCCCATTCACTGTCGGTGGTGCCCACCGGCGTGAAGCGGTTGCCATTCATGGTGGGCAGATCGGCGAGGTTGCCGTTGTGCGCGAAGATCCAGTCACGCCCCCACAGTTCGCGGCGGAACGGATGGGTGTTGGCCAGGCTCACACGGCCCTGCGTGGCCTTGCGGATGTGGGCGATGACGTTGCGGCTCTTGATCGGGTATTGCCGCACCAGATCCGCGATCGGCGAGGATACCGAGGGCAGGTAGTCGAGGAAGATGCGGCAGCCGTCGTCCTCGAAGAAAGCGATGCCCCAGCCGTCCACGTGTTCGCCGGTCAGGCCGCCACGGCGGCTGAAGCCCTCGAAGGAGAACACGATGTCGGTCGGCGTATTGCAGTTCATGCCGAGAAGCTGGCACATGGGACGGCCCTGCGTGATGCACTGCGCACGATCTTACCGCGCGTGCCGCATCGTGGCTGCCGGACATCGGGGCCGCAGCGCATTCCTCCAATGAAAAGGCCGGCCGCGTTGCCGCGGCCGGCCTTGTTTGTACAGGCTGGCGTCTGACTCAGCCGGCCTTGCGCTGCAGGCGTTCCACGTTGTCGTAGCGACGGCCGGCCACCTCGGCCGCGAGTGCTGCTGCACGTGCGGCGAGCTGCGCCGCACATTGGGCCAGCATTTCCTCGGACAGGCTGTCGATGTCGAATTGCGGTGCCCAGCCCCAGTCCTGGCGGGCGGCGCTGTCGTCCAGGCCGGCAGGCCAACTGGCGGCGATCTGGTCGCGGTGATCCGGTTGGTACTGCACATTGAAGGTCGGCATCAGCCTGGTGATGGCGGCGACGAAGTCCTGCGGGGCACCGGAGAATCCGCCCAGGTTGTAGCCGGTGCTCTGGCGGATCTGCTCGGCCGGTGCAGCCATGAAATCGATGGTGCCGCGGATGGCGTCGGCCATTGCCAGCATCGGCAGGGCGCGCTCGGCCGACAGCGGGCAACGATAGGTCTCGTTGGCGACGGCGGCGTGGTAGATCTCCACGGCGTAGTCAGTGGTGCCGCCACCAGGCAGGCTTTCCCAGCCGATGACGCCGGGGTAGCGCAGCACGCGGACGTCCAGGTTGAAGCGGCGGCGATACCAGGCGGCGAGGTTTTCGCCTGCGGCCTTGGCAATGCCGTACACGGTGGTCGGGCGGGTCGGCGCGTCGTCCGGCGTGGCTTCGCTGGCGGCGTCCGGGCCATAGACGGCGATGGTGGAGGGGAAGAACACGCGGCTGACGCCATGCTCGCGGCAGGCCTCCAGCACGTTGAGGAAACCGTTGAGGTTAACCTGCCAGGCACGGCCGGGATCGCGCTCGCCGACTGCGGACAGCACGCCGGCCAGGTGGTAGACGTGATCGGGTTTTTCGCGAGCGATCAGCGCGCGAACCGCATCGGCATCGGTGACGTCCAGTGTGGCGACAGGGCCGCTGACTTCCGGCTCGCGCAGGTCGCTTGCAACGACCTCCATCTCGCCGTGACGCTCCCTCAACGCCGGTACCAGTACCCGGCCAATCTGCCCGTCACAGCCCGTGACGAGAACCCGAATCTTCCTGTCCATGCTTGCATCCTCTCTCTGCGCCTCGCCCCGGGGGTAGGTCCGGATCCGGAATGGATCCGGCTGGGCTCGCTACGTCGCACGAGCATGCTTGCATGCGCGGGTGACGACAGATCGAAAGGGAAGCGTGACAAAGGTCCCGCAAATTCCGGAATCGCTAGTTTCCGCCAAAAACAATGACGTCGCCCGTAGTCGAACCGGCACCTTCTGTCGAAGGCTGTCTGACTTTGCAGGGTTCAGGCAGGGATGCGGGCGTAGTCCACGAAGCTGTAGGCGTGGTCGTGGCGCTCGTCGGCGGCATGGAATGCGCGTGCCGTTTCACTGAATGCCAGCCTGTCGAAGGGTGGAAACAATGCGTCACCTTCCACTTCGGCGTCGACCTCGGTGAGGAACAGCAGGTCGGCTTGCGGCAAGGCCTGGGTGTAGAGCTGGGCGCCACCGATGATGAAAGCGGTGTCCTTGTCGGCGCAGGCCTCGATGGCCTCCTGCAGGCCATGGACCACGCGCGCACCCTCTGCCGCAAAACCGGCCTGGCGCGTGATCACGATGTTCTCGCGGCCGGGCAGAGGACGGCCCAATGAATCCCATGTCTTGCGGCCCATGATGATCGGGTGTCCGAGCGTCAGCGCCTTGAAGCGCTTCAGGTCCTCCGGCAACCGCCAGGGCAGGGTGTTGTCGCGGCCGATGACGCCATTCTTCGCCACCGCGGCGATCAGCGCGATCTTCGGCCGGCTCATACCGCCACCGGTGCCGGGATGTGCGGATGCGGGTCGTAGCCTTCCAGTGTGAAGTCCTCGAAGCTGAACGCGAAGAGATCGGTGACCTCCGGGTTCAGCTTCATCACCGGCAGCGGACGTGGCTCGCGCGACAGTTGCAGGCGGGCCTGCTCCAGGTGGTTGCTGTAGAGGTGGGCGTCGCCCAGGGTATGCACGAAATCACCCGGCTTCAGCCCGCAGACCTGCGCGATCATCAGCGTCAGCAGTGCGTAGCTGGCGATGTTGAAAGGCACACCCAGGAAGATGTCGGCGCTGCGCTGGTACAGCTGGCAGGACAGCTTGCCGTCGGCGACGTAGAACTGGAACAGCGCGTGGCACGGCGGCAGGGCCATCTTGTCCACGTCGCCGGGGTTCCAGGCGCTCACCAAATGGCGGCGCGAATCCGGGTTCTTCTTCAGGCCTTCCACCAGCTGGCGGATCTGGTCGATCTCGCGGCCGTCTGCCGTCTGCCAGCGGCGCCACTGCTTGCCATAAACCGGGCCCAGCTCGCCGGCTTCGTCCGCCCACTCGTCCCAGATGGAAACCTTGTTTTCCTTCAGGTAGCGGATATTGGTCTCTCCCTGCAGGAACCACAGCAGCTCGTGGATGATCGAGCGCAGGTGCAGCTTCTTGGTGGTGGTGACCGGGAAGCCTTCCGACAGGTCGAAACGCATCTGGTAGCCGAACACGGACAGGGTGCCGGTGCCGGTGCGGTCCGACTTGGCGTGGCCGTGCTCGAGCACGTGGCGCATGAGATCCAGGTATTGGCGCATGGAGACTGGGAGAAGCAGAAAGAGGCAAGAAGAGGGCAGGGAGAGCGGGGCAGGGAGAGCGCCGAAGCGCCGCCGAGAGGAAATCCACGAGCATTCTACTTCCCCGTCACCGACTGATGGCCGGCTGTTTGTTTCTGGTGAGTCTGGCTAGAATCTGCCGGAATTCACCGGGTGGCCGGTGAAATTATCGTTTCCACGGGGGTGCGCATGCTGTCCCTGCTGTCCAGAAATCATCCGCTTGCAGCAAACCGCGCGCTCCAGCAGGCCCTGGCCGAGTTGCGGGGTGCCGAGCCCGTGGAGGCCCTTGGCGAAGCCGGCTCCTGGGTCGAATCCCTGCTCGGCAATCCCGATCTCAACGATGCGGACCGCCACCGCCTGATCTTCGCGCTGGACGAGGCCACCCAGCCGCACGTCCGGCAGCTCGCCGAACTGTTCCTTGCAACTCCCGTCAGCGAAGGCGCGACGCGGCGCCAGTTGTGGAACCGCGCGCGCGGCTTCCTCGCATTGCTGCTCGATGCTTACGGCGAATGCCTGATCACCGCCGCCGCGGCCGACGATCGCGCACGTGCCACCCCGGTGTTCGCCGAGCTGGCCACCCGGGCGATCCGCACCGGCTGCCAGCGTGCCAAGTGGGACGCCTTCCGCCACGGCCCGCATGACGAAACCCTGTGGGCGCGGGTCAATCTGGCCTACCGGCTGGCGGTGGGGGCCGGTCAGGACCGTTTGCCGATCCAGCTGCGTGCAGACCGTCGCCTGGAAACTACGGCGGAACGCGAGTACGTGCGTTGCGTGGCCCTGCATGTTGTGGGGCCCGATCAACTCGACCCCGCCCAGCTCGAACTGGCAGCGCGTCTCATCACTTACGTGTGGCCGCACCTGCAACTGACCGGCGCGCCGGCCACCGGCACCACCTACTGGGTGGAGGCTGCGCAATCCCTGCCGCCCGCCCGCCTCGTGCGAATCCCGGAGCACGCCAGCCTGCCGCGGTTCTTCAGCGGCATCGAGGCCCTGCCGGCCCTGCAGCAGCTGCACGACCTGCTGCTGGCGGGCAACGCGCCTGCCAGCCTGGTGGCGGACGACGATGCCTCGCGCTCGCGCCTGGCCGTGGTACTGGGGCACATGATCAAGGCCTGGTCCAGCGAAGCACCGGTACGCCGTCATCGCCGCCACGTCCTGCCTGGCCAGATGATGGTCATCAGCGGGCTGGTGCGCTTCCTCGGCCGCCTGGCGGGCGATGGCGAAGTCATCGTGCCGCGCACCTGGGAGCTGCGCGACGCCAGCCGCCAGGGCGTGGGGGCCGTGGCGCCACTGGACGGGCAGGAGGAAGTCCGCGTCGGCGCCCTGGTCGGCATGCATTCGCTGGACGGTGACCGCTGGCGGGTGGGCAAGATCAAGCGCCTGTGGCGGACGGCGGAGAACCGCGGCCATGTCGGCGTGGAGCTGCTGGATGGCTCACCGATGGCGGCCTCGGCCGATGACGGCTCCTGCGCCGTCCGCGTGCTGGTGCTGGACCCCCTCAAGCGCGGCGCCACCGTGCGCATTGCCGTTCCGGTCCCCGGTCCGCGCGACGGCGTGCCCCTGTACCTGCTGGATCATGGCCGGACAGCCAAGCTCGTGCCGCTGTCCGTGCTCGACCGTGGCAGCGACTACGAGATACGGGCCTATCTGTTCGCTCCCTGAGCCGGAAAGCGGGCAGTAGCCAGCCATTAACCGGGGTGATGCGGGCTTGATCGAAGCCGATCGGCACCGACGGCGCTTGCGGTACAATCGCGCCCTCTGTCACGCCAGCCTGTCTCTGTGAAGACTACTTTTCTCGAATTCGAGCAGCCCATTGCCGATCTTGAAACCAAGATCGAGGAGCTGCGCTTCGTCCAGGATGACTCCGCCGTCGATATTTCGGAGGAGATCTCCCGCCTCGAGGTCAAGCGTCAGGCGCTGACCAAGGAGGTCTACGGCAAGCTGACCCCCTGGCAGATCGCCCAGGTGGCGCGCCATCCGCAGCGCCCGTACTCGCTGGACTACTTCCAGCACATCTTCACCGACTTCGAAGAACTCCACGGCGATCGCGCCTTCGCGGACGACCGCGCCATCATCGGCGGCCTGGCCCGTTTCAACGGCCAGAGCTGCATCGTCATCGGCCACCAGAAAGGCCGCGACACCAAGGAAAAGATCGCCCGCAACTTCGGAATGCCGCGTCCCGAGGGCTATCGCAAGGCCCTGCGCCTGATGCGCCTGGCCGAGAAGTTCGCGATCCCCGTCTTCACCTTCGTCGACACCCCCGGCGCATATCCCGGTATCGACGCGGAAGAGCGCGGCCAGTCCGAGGCCATCGGCCACAATCTGTACGTGATGGCCGAACTGCGCGTGCCCATCATCGCCACCATCATCGGTGAAGGCGGTTCCGGCGGCGCGCTGGCCATTGCTGTGGCAGACCAGCTGACGATGCTGCAGTTCTCCACCTACTCCGTCATCTCGCCGGAAGGCTGTGCGTCCATCCTGTGGAAGAGCGCCGAGAAAGCCTCCGAAGCGGCCGAGACCATGGGCATCACCGCTTCGCGGCTGAAGTCGCTGGGCCTGATCGACAAGATCATCAACGAGCCGGTGGGCGGCGCGCATCGCGACCACCGTGCCACGGCGCAAAGCCTCAAGCGTGGCCTGCAGGACAGCCTCAAGCAGTTGTCGGAGCTGTCGGCGGATGAACTCATCGAAAAGCGTTTCGAGCGCCTGATGAGTTACGGCAAGTTCAAAGAACTCGCCTCTTGAGGACGGGATAAATCTACTGCGCGGCCCAATCCCGGAACGCCGGTGCTCGTCGTACTCCAGTACGACTCCGCGCCTCGTTCCGGCCTTGAACCGCTCGCTACGATTTCTCCCATCCTCACCGAAGGCTGCAGAAGATGCGGCCTTTTTCTTTTGTGGGACGGGATTGCGTGGCGGGCAGGGTGAATCTTCCTGATGTAGTGAGCGGGCAGCTGCCGGCGCAGGGGCGGCGGGTGTGTGTCGCCTTCAGCGGCGGGCTGGACTCGACGGTACTGCTGCATCTGTTGCACGCCATTGCAGCGGAGCACATGTTGCAGTTGCAGGCTGTGCATGTGCATCACGGGCTGAGCCCGAAGGCGGATGGCTGGGCGGCGCATTGCGAGGCGGTGTGTGCATCGCTTGGCGTGCCGCTGCATGTGGAGCGCGTGCAGGTGTCGCGCGACGATCCGCGCGGTGTGGAATCCGCGGCGCGCGAGGTGCGGCACGCGGTGCTGGCGGCGCAGGATGTGGACTGGATCGCGCTGGCCCATCATCGTGACGACCAGGCGGAAACCGTGCTCATGCGGCTGGTGCGTGGCGCGGGCGTGGACGGCATGGCGGCGATGCGCGTGCAGGATCCGGCGCGGCGGCTGTGGCGACCCTTGCTGGATGTGTCGCATGCCGATCTGCTCGCCTGGGCGCAGGCACACGGCTGGCACTGGATCGAGGACGACAGCAACCGCGATACGCACTACGCGCGCAACCACCTGCGCCATGTGGTGATGCCGGCCATCGCGACGCACTGGCCGGGCGCGGTCACCACCATCGCACGCGCTGCCGGGCATTTTGCCGAGGCGGGGGAGTTGCTCGCGGGGCTGGCCGGTCAGGACATCGCATGCGTGCGGCCGGGTGACGACGGCGCACGCACGCGCCTGCGCGATCTGTCGGAAGCCCGCGCGCGGCACGTATTGCGAACCCTGCTGGCTGAACGGGGCGAGCGCATGCCGGATACCCGCCACCTGCAGGAGAGTCTCCGCCAGCTGAAGGGAACGGCCGCGGTCCGTTTCGCACATGGGGCGACGGCCTTCTGCGCTTACCGCGATGCCTTCTGGCTGGAAGCAGCAAGCGGCGAGGCTCGGCCGGGAGCCTGGCAGGGCGAGGCGGAGCGATCCTGGTGGAACGGCGCGCTGCATTTCGAACCCGCCAGCGGCCCGACGGCGCTGCGTCTGCAGGCCGGTACGCTGCTGGACCGCAAACGGCCCGGCGACCGTCTGCGTCTGCACGCAAACGGGCCTTCCCATGATTTCAGGCAACTGGCGCAGGCGCGTGCTGTGCCACCGTGGTGGCGTGAGCGCCTGCCGGTGCTGCGCGCCGCAGACGGCATGCCGTTGTGGATCGGCGGCCTGGGTGCTGCCGTCGAGGCGCGTTGCGGCGACGGAGAGCGGGGCTGGCGCGTGCGCTGGCAGGTCAGCCTGCCACCGATGATGTCGAAAGAGGAAAACGAATGAACGTTCTGATCGGCTGCGCGACGCTGCTGGGTTTCCAGCTGCTCGGCGAGGGGCTGGGTTCGGTATGGCATCTGCCCTTGCCCGGCCCGGTGCTGGGCATGATCTTCCTGGCGATGTGGCTTGCCTGGCGCGGGCTGTCGGGCCCGCGGGGCGAAGGCTTGCAACAGACCTCCGGCGCGCTGCTGACCAACCTGTCCCTGTTGTTCGTCCCTGCGGCGGTCGGGGTGATGCTCCACTTCGGGCGCCTGCGTCACGAGTGGTTGCCCATCGCAACCGCTCTGGTGCTGAGTACGGTCATCGGGCTGGTTGTGACGGCCTGGGTGGTGCAGCGACTCGCCCCGCGTGACGAGCAGGATGGAGGGCGCTGATCATGCCAGGCGCATTCTCCGAGCTCTGGGTCTTCCTGGCTGCCTCACCCCTGACCTGGCTGACGGCCACCCTGTTCGCCTATCTCGCCGGTCTGCTGCTCAACCAGCATTGCCGGCAGCATCCGCTGACCAATCCGGTGGCCATCGCCGTGATCCTGCTGGTGACCTTGCTGTTGCTGACGGGAACGCCTTACGGACGCTACTTCGAAGGCGCCCAGTTCATCCACTTTGCGCTGGGGCCGGCCACCGTTGCGCTGGCGGTGCCCCTGTACCAGCAGCGCGAGCGCCTGCGCCGCTACGCATGGCCCCTGTGTGCCGGGCTGGTGGCAGGCTCCTTTGCGGCAACCGCTTCGGCGGTGCTCATTGCCTGGTTGCTGGGCGCGACGCCGGAGACCCTGTTGTCGCTACTGCCCAAGTCGGTAACGACGCCGATCGCCATGGGTGTGTCGGAGCGCGTGGGCGGGCTGCCATCGCTCACCGTAGTGCTGGTCATCACGACCGGCATCCTCGGCGCAATGCTGGCACGGCCGCTGCATCAGGCACTGCGCATCCACGACCCGGTGTCACGCGGCTTCGCCATGGGCGTGACTGCGCACGGCATCGGCACCGCGCGTGCCTTCCAGGAGAACCAGACCATGGGCGCCTTCGCCGGCCTGGCCATCGGTCTGAACGGTTTGCTGACGGCCTTGTCTGTTCCCTGGCTGGTGCGCTTGTTCACCTGAAGGCCGACGGCTGCAGATTGTTGCCGCGCGCGGACAAGTGAATCCCGCGGCGGCCGCTTTGTCCGTGCCTTGCTTGCTGCGACAATGCACGCCTTCCCCGGAGGTCTGTTCCGCACTGCGTGATCCGCAGCGCGGCGTTTTCCTTTCTGGTCCCTGCCCACCGCGTGTCAACGGAGACCCCGCGTGTTCACCTGGTTCGAAAAACTCGTCCATCCCTATCCTGACGGCGCACCGAAGGCGCCGCCGCGCAGTTTCGCCGGCTTCCTGTGGGCCTGCACTCAGGGCCTGCGTGGTTATGTGTTTGCCATGGCGCTGTGTACCGCGGCCATCGGTGCCTTCGAGGCCTTGCTCTACAGCGTGCTGGCGCATGTGGTGGACTGGCTGGGGCGCGTCGAGCCCGCGAAGTTGTGGGCAGATGAAGCCGGCACGCTGGTGTTGCTGGCGGTGATCCTGCTGGCCAGCCCGCTGGTGGTGGCGGTACAGACCTTCATCAAGCACCAGGCGCTGGCGGGCAACTTCCCGATGCGCCTGCGCTGGAATTTCCACCGCCTGATGCTCGGTCAGAGCATGAGCTTCTACCAGGACGAGTTCGCCGGCCGCATCGCCACCAAGGTGATGCAGACCTCGCTGGCGGTGCGCGACACGGTGCTGATCATCACGGACATCCTCGTCTACGTGGTGATCTACTTCGTGACCATGGTGGCGGTGGTCGGCAGCTTCGACCTGTGGCTGCTGCCGCCTTTCCTCGCCTGGCTGGCGCTGTACATGCTGGCGATGCGCACCTTCGTGCCGCGCCTCGGCAAGGCCGCGAAATCGCAGGCGGATGCACGCTCGCTGATGACCGGCCGCATCACGGATGCCTACACCAACATCGCCACCGTGAAGCTGTTCTCGCATGCGCGTCGCGAGGCGGGTTACGCACGCGCGGCGATGCACGACTTTCTCGTCACCGTGCACGGTCAGATGCGGCTGGTGAGCGCTTTCGAGATCACCAACCATGCACTGAACATGCTGCTGGTGGTGTCCACGGCGGGCGTGGCGTTGTGGCTGTGGTCCCAGGGGCAGATCGGTGTCGGCGCGGTGGCTGCGGCGACTGCGCTCGCGCTGCGGCTCAATGGCATCGCCCACTGGATCATGTGGGAGATGGCGATGTTGTTCGAACACATCGGTACCGTGCAGGACGGCATGAACACGCTGTCACGGCCGCATGCCATCGTCGACCATGCACAGGCGAAGAAGCTGGAGGTCAGCCGCGGCGAGATCCGCTTCGAGGACGTGAGCTTCGCCTACGGTGGCGAGCGCAAGGTCATCGACCACCTCAACCTGACCATCCGACCCGGCGAGAAGATCGGCCTCGTCGGCCGTTCCGGCGCGGGCAAGTCCACCATCGTGAACCTGCTGCTGCGCTTCTATGACGTGGAGGCCGGTCGCGTGACCATCGATGGCCAGGACGTGTCGCAGGTGACACAGGACAGCCTGCGCGAGCGCATCGGCATGGTGACGCAGGACACTTCGCTGCTGCACCGCTCGGTGCGCGAGAACATCCTGTACGGCCGGCCGGATGCTACCGACAGCGACATGATCGCGGCGGCAGGCCGTGCCGAGGCGCATGAGTTCGTGCAGGGTCTGACCGACCCGGCGGGTCGCAAAGGTTATGACGCGCACGTCGGTGAGCGCGGCGTGAAGCTGTCCGGTGGCCAGCGCCAGCGTGTGGCGATTGCCCGCGTGATGCTGAAGGACGCGCCCATCCTGCTGCTGGACGAAGCCACCAGCGCGCTGGACTCCGAAGTCGAGGCCGCCATCCAGGGCAGCCTGTACCGGTTGATGGAAGGCAAGACGGTCGTGGCGATTGCGCACCGCCTGTCCACCATTGCGGCGATGGACCGCCTGATCGTGCTGGACCACGGTCGCATCGTGGAAGAAGGCGATCACCGCACGCTGCTGGCGCAAGGGGGCCTGTACGCGCGCCTGTGGGCGCACCAGAGCGGTGGCTTCCTGGGGGAGGAAGCGGAGGAAGAGGGCGAGGAAGCGACCGCTTCCGCCTGAGTGCTGGCTGTCCGGTCGCGCTGCGGCCGGCTGCGTGCCGGAGGTTCTGGCCCTGATACGGGCCCTGAATGATGAACGGCCCCGCAGGGCGGGGCCGTTCGGGTGCAGTGCTGGGGTTTTGTCTCCTCCCGCCTGCTTTGGTAGTTATTCTGGTTTTCTGCTTACTTCTTCTCGGCGCTGTCCTGGATCTTCTCGCCAGCGTCCTCGATCTTCTGGCCGATCGCTTCACCGGTTTCGGCGGCCTTTTCGCCAATCGTCTCGGGTTCCTTCTTGGTCCCCAGGGCATTGTCGATGGCTTCGCCGGCGCGTTCGGCCGGGCCTTCCTTCTCGCAGGCTGCGAGTCCCAGTGTCAGGCTGGCGGCGGTCAGCACGCTGAGCAGCAGGCCAGAGGCGCCGGTCTTCTTCAGGGTGGTCTTTTTCATGTTCGCTCTCCCACTTGGTATGTGCCGCGGTCATGCCGCAGCGGTGAGCGAATCATCCGGCACGCTCCTGGCGCCCCATGTCAGCCGAATCCCCTTCGTTTGTCGGAAGGCGCCGACAGCCGAAGGAGAATCACCAAGGGGGTTACTTCATCACCCGGAACAGGTCGTTGAAGTCGTCCGTCCAGGCCTGCAGGCCCGCGATGTCGTCGATCGGCGCAGTGACCTTGCCGAGTGCACCCTGGGTCAGGCTCGCCGCATCGCGGCTGACCAGCACCCAGTCCGTGCGTCGTAGGGGTGTGGCCTTGGCGTCGTCGTGCACCAGACGTGCGTGCAGGCCGTGGGCGAGCGCAATCCGCTCCACCACCGGCGCCAGTGACAGGTGTCCGTTGGTGACGTGGAAGGCCACGATGCCATCCGCCTTCATGTGGCGCAGGTAGACGTTCATCGCCTCGACAGTCAGCAGGTGGACCGGCACCGAACCGCCCGAGAAGGCATCGATGGCGAGTACGTCGAAATCCTGCGGGGCTTCGCGTTCCATCGACAGGCGGGCATCACCCAGCACGGTCTCGATCTCCGCCGGGCTGTCGCGCATGAAGCTGAACTCGCTCTGCGCCAGCTCCACCACCTGCGGGTTGATCTCGTAGAAACGGTACAGGTCGCCCGGGCGACTGTAGGCTGCAAGGCAGCCCGCACCCAGGCCGATGACGCCGATGCGCAGGCTGCCGGAGAGGCCGTCGCCCTCCTTGCTGGCGATGGCCAGCGCCACGCCCGAGCCCGGGCCGTAGTAGCTGGTGGGTTCGCGCTTGCGCTCCGACAGCAGGTACTGCTCGCCATGCTTGATCGAGCCGTGCAGCAGCGCACGCACGTTGTCGTCCGGCTTGTCGCGCGCCTGGTCGTAGGTCAGGAGCGATCCGTAGAAGTTGCGCACCACGCGGCGCGCACCGCTGAAGTCGTTGTACACCTGCATGGCCAGGAAGTAGCTGCACACCAGGCACAGGCAGGCGCCCGCCAGTGCAACCGGCAGGTGCTTGCGGAACACCACGACGACCAGCGCCGCGGTGATCACCAGGCCGATGCCCAGTTCGTAGTAGGCCGGCAGCACATGCGGGGCCACCAGACCGACGGCGATGCCGCCGAGTGCGCCACCCAGCGACAGCATCAGGTAGAAGCGCGTGAGGTAGCGCGGGGCCGGGCGCATGCGGGCCAGCTCGCCGTGGAAGAACATGCAGAACAGGAACAGGCCTAGCACATAGAGCGGCAGACCGTCCTGCATGCTGGCGCCGATGCCGTGCTGCAGGCCGTAGGCGCACAGCACCAGCAGCACTGCGGCTGGCGGCAGGAAGATGCGGCGGCGATACCAGCGGTCGCTCTCGAAGGCCAGCACGAAGGTGAACAGGTAGGCCGACAGCGGCAGGATCCACAGGAAGGGAATCGACGAGACGTTGTGCGTCAGGTGGTTGGTGATGCCCAGCAGCAGCCACGAGCCCATCGCCGACAAGGCCAGCCACAGCAGGCAGGTGCCGAAGGTGGGTGCGCCAGGGTCTGCAGATGCAGGAGCGCCGGTGGCCGCGGCGCTGCCAGCCGGGCTATGGGCGGAAAGGAAGCGCAGGAAGTACAGCGCGCTTCCACTGCACAGCACCGCGAACAGGGCGTAGCCCCAGGACCAGCCGACGGCCTGCACGCGGAGGGCGGCATAGGGCTCGATGATGAACGGGTAGGCGACCAGCGCTACCAGCGAGGCGAAGTTGGACAGCGAGAAGTAGCGATACACCTGTGCGCCCACCGCGCTGTTGGACACCCAGGACTGCACCAGCGGCCCGGTGGTGGACAGCAGGAAGTAGGGCAGGCCGATGGTGGCCAGCAGCAGACCGAGGATGTGCAGGCTGGGGTCGCCATCGCCCACCGGCTTCCACGCTGCATCCGCGATGATCGGCAGGAACAGCAGGCTGCAGGCCAGCAGCGCCACGTGGGCCACGACCTGCCAGCGCGGCGCCAGCTTGCGGGACAGCCAGTCCGAGTAGGCATAGCCTGCCAGCAGCACCACCTGGAAGAACACCATGCAGATCGTCCACACCGTGGCCGAGCCCCCGAACCAGGGCAGGATCTGCTTCGCGATCAGCGGCTGCACCAGGAAGAGGAGGAAGGCGCTGGAGAAGATGGTGCCCGCGAACAGCGCGCGGGCGGCATGGCGGGGGACGGCTGCAGGCGGAGTGGCGGTCAGGCTGGTCATAGGCGACGCTTCCTTCGGGAAAGGTGTCGGAGCCGGCGCCATGCAGCCTTGGTCGCCGGGATGGCCGGAGATATCCAGTGATGCAGCAAGCAAAAACTGCGCAACTGTACGACTGTTTCGTGTCAGCCACACCCTTGCTGGCGCGGGAGATGAGAAACTGCCCGAATGAACATCTGGGTCGATGCCGACGCCTGTCCGGCAGTCATCAAGGACATCCTTTTCCGCGCCGCCGAACGCAAGCGCGTCATGACCACGCTGGTCGCCAACCAGATGCTGCGCGTGCCGCCGTCGCCGTACGTACGCGCGGTGCAGGTGCCAGCCGGCTTCGATGTGGCGGACCACCACATCGCGGCCCAGGTGGCGGCGGGCGATCTGGTCATCACCGCCGACATTCCGCTGGCGGCGGCAGTCATCGAGCGCGGCGCGACCGCGCTCAACCCGCGCGGCGAGCTGTACTCCGCTGCCAACATCCGCGAGAGCCTGTCGATGCGCGACTTCATGGAAGGCCTGCGCAGCAGCGGCGTGCAGACCGGCGGGCCGCCTCCTTTCTCGCAGGCTGACCGGCAGGCCTTCGCCAACCAGCTCGACCGTCTGCTGGCGCGCTTGGGCTGAGCACTGGCTTTGCGGGTTGCGGCCGGCCGGAACGTTGGCAGGCCTGATCGGTCGACCAGCAAATGCACCTTCATGAACGCCCCTTCACCGGGTGACTTCCCGTCGCAAGGTTTCAGCGCCAGAATCACGCACGTTTGCCGACTGGTCTGACCGGCCGGCATGTGGCGATGCCCCAACGATGTCCCACGCACCACACGCTCACTTCTCCAGGAGATGTCATGCGCATTCCGTCCTTCCTCCGCACCCTGCTTGTCGTTGTCGGCCTGACCAGCCTGCTCAGCGGCTGTGGCTACAACCAGATCCAGGCCAATGACGAGGCGGTGAAATCGTCCTGGGCCGAAGTGCTCAACCAGTACAAGCGTCGCGCGGACCTGGTGCCCAACCTGGTGAACGTGGTGAAGGGCTATGCCGACCACGAGAAGGAAGTGCTGACCCGCGTCACCGAGGCGCGCGCCAGCGTCGGTAGCCTGCAGGTGACGCCGGAAACGCTGAACGACCCGGCCGCGATGGAGCGCTTCCAGCAGGCGCAGGCTTCGCTGACCAGCGCGCTGTCGCGTCTGCTGGTGGTGTCGGAGAACTACCCCAACCTGAAGGCGGACGCGAACTTCCGCGACCTGCAGGCGCAGCTGGAAGGCACCGAGAACCGCATCACCGTGGCCCGCAACCGCTACATCCAGACGGTGCAGACCTACAACGTGCACGTGCGCAGCTTCCCCACCAACCTGACGGCGAAGATGTTCGGCTACGAGGTGAAGCCCAGCTTCACGGTGGAGAACGAGAAGGCCATCTCGGACGCGCCGAAGGTGGACTTCGGCGGCAGCAACAGCGGTGGCAAGTAAGTAGTGATGTCCATGCCGCGCGGTCTGCGGGCCGCCATCTTTGTCGTTTGCGGATTGCTGCCCGGCCTGGCCGTCACGACGCCGGCACACGCTCAGGCTCAGGTGCAAGGACTCGCCGCGATTCCGCCGCTCACCGCCCGCGTTACCGACACCACCGGCACACTGAAACCGGATGAGCGCAACGATCTGGAGGCCCGCCTCGCGGCCATCGAGCAGCAGGGCGGCAGCCAGGTGGCGGTGCTGGTGGTGCCGAGCACGCAGCCGGAAGACCTCGCGGCCTATGGCATCCGCGTGGCGGACGCCTGGAAAGTCGGCCGCAAGAGCGTCGATGACGGCGTGATCCTCATCGTCGCCACCCAGGACCGCAAGCTGCGCCTCGAAGTGGGGCGTGGCCTGGAAGGCGCGATCCCGGACGCCATCGCCAAACGCATCATCGCCGAGACCATCGCGCCGCATTTCCAGCGCGGAGACTTCCATGCCGGTATCGCTGCCGGCATCGAGCGGATTGCCGCGCGCATCGGTGGTGAGGCACTGCCGCCGCTGGACCGGAAGGGGCAGGGGGGTGAGGCCGGCCTGCCGATGTCGCTGTCCGCCCTGTTCTTCATCATCGTCATCATCGTGATGGCCCTGCGTGGTGCGCGGCGACGCAGCTACTACGCATCGCAGGGCGGTGGCTTCGGAAGCGGTGTCGCCACCGGCGTGTTGCTGGATGTGCTGTCTCAGGCGGCCCGCCATCGTGGCGGCGGCGGAGGTTTCGGAGGCGGCGGTGGCTTCGGTGGTGGTGGAGGCTGGGGCGGCGGAGGTGGTGGTTTCGGTGGCGGCGGCGCCTCGGGGGACTGGTGATGAAGATGAACCGACTGCAGCGCCTCTACCGCCACCTGTGGGGCGGCGAGCGCGAAGCGCGCAAGGTCTTTCCGCCATCCGTCCTCAATGAGGTGGAGGCACATGTCGCCACTTCAGAACGCCAGCACCGCGGCGAGCTGCGGGTGGTCATCGAAGGCGGCCTCGGCTGGGCCGGCGCCCGTGGCGTGGATTCGCGTGCCCGTGCGCTGACACTCTTCGCGCAGACCGGCGTGTGGGACACGCACGAGAATTCCGGCGTGCTGATCTACCTGCTGATGGCGGAACACCGCCTGGAGGTGTTGGCGGATCGCGGCATCGACGCCCATGTGCCGGCCGAGGCCTGGCAGCGGTTGGTCAGCGAAGCGACCAGCCATTTCCGCGGCGGGCGCGGTGAGGCCGGGCTGGTGCAGTTGATCGACGCCATCACCGCGCTGCTTGCCGAGCACTTCCCGGCCGGCGAGCGCAATCCAGACGAACTGGGCAACCGACCACTGCGTTTGTAGTGAGCCAGCAGGTTTCCGGCTGTTCCCGGCGGCCGTTCTGGTACACGGCACGACAGTCACCGTGATGCATGGCGCTCATCCGGCCATGCCGCTGTCGCGGCCGGGTGGTCCCTGACTACACTGGACCTTGCGTGCCAGCTTCGCGTCGGTGCCGTCGAGCCGCGGTAGCGCCGTTGTAGAACTTTCCCGCCCCGCGGCCGGTCTTCCGCACATGCCTTTCCTGCGCCCCATGCTCCGTCGCCTGTTCCGCTCTCTGTCCCCGTATCTGTCACCGTTCCGTGTCGTCATCCTGCTGGGGCTGGCCGGTGCCATTTCTGCAGGCTGCGTCAGCCTGGAGGAGCAGCAGCGCAAGTGGATCTTCCAGCCCAGCCGCGATGCCTGGCGTGGCGGCATGGCGGCGGCCGAGGGCATGCAGGACATCTGGATCGAATTCGATTCGCGCGTCGACAACGCACCGGCGAAGCTGCATGCCCTGTGGCACCCGGCCGATCGCGCAGACGCGCCGGTGCTGCTGTATTTGCATGGTGCCCGCTGGGACGTGCGCGGCAGTGCCGGGCGCATGCGCCGCATGCAGGAGCTGGGTTTCTCCGTGCTGGGCGTCGACTACCGGGGCTTCGGCCGCAGCAGCGGCGAACTGCCTTCCGAAGACAGTGCCTACGAGGATGCACGCCAGGCCTGGGCCTGGCTGGCGAAGAATTACCCCGACCGCCCGCGCTACGTGTTCGGCCATTCGCTGGGCGGCGCCATCGCCATCGATCTCGCGGCCAGCATGGATGATCTCGACGGCCTCATCGTGGAAGGCACCTTCACCTCGATTCCCGCGGTGGTCAGCTCCTTCAAATGGGGCTGGCTGCCAGTGTCGCCGCTGATCACCCAGCGCTTCGATTCCGCCAGCAAGATCGCCAGGGTGAAGGCGCCGGTCCTGATCGTGCATGGTGGCAATGACAGCCTGATCGCACCCGCGCTGGGTCAGGCGTTGTACGACGCCGCACCGGCGCGCAAGAAGTGGCTGCTGGTGGAAGGCGGCTCTCACCACAGCACCAACACCATCGGCCACAGCCAGTACCGTGACGCGATTGCCGAGCTGTTCGGCTGGCCGGCTGCGGCCGCCGCCGCGATGGGTACGCCGCCCGGCGCGATCCTCCGCTGAGGCGCAAAGGGCGCTCAGCACAGCATGTCGGCTTGTTACTACCTGCCGGATCCCGAGTTTCCCTGAGGCGCCCGAGTTTCCGATTGACCCCTGCTGCGGCCCGCGCTTAAGCTTGCCGCCCTTTTTTCCGCGGCGCCTCACGAGGGTGTCCGCGGCTGCCCCGGTTCCTGCTTCCTCCCCACGATCATGAGTCTGTCCGCCTGCGGTATCGACTTCGGTACCTCCAATTCCACCGTTGCCATCCGCGATGCCGGCGATGCGCATGCGCACCTGCTGCCCCTGGAAGACGGCAAGCACACGCTGCCCTCGGCCGTGTTCTTCAACCTCGACGAAGACTCCCTAAGCTTCGGCCGCGCCGCGCTGGCGGAATACCTGGAAGGCTATGACGGCCGCCTCATGCGGGCCATGAAGAGCCTCTTGGGCAGCGGCCTGATGGATGCCGGCACCGAAGTCGGCGGCCGCCACCTGTCCTTCCGCAACCTGATCGGCTGCTTCATCGGCGAGGTGAAGAAGCGCGCCGAACGCGAAGCACAGCGCAACTTCGACGCCGTGGTGGTAGGTCGCCCGGTGCGTTTCGTCGACGACGATAGCGAAGCCGATCAGCTGGCCCAGGACACGCTGCAACAGATCGTCGCCGGCCTCGGCTTCCGCGAGGTGAGTTTCCAGTTCGAACCGCTGGCCGCTGCGCACGCCTACGAGCAGGGCATCTCGCGCGAAGAGCTGGTGCTGGTGGTGGACATCGGCGGCGGTACCTCCGACTTCTCGCTGATCCGCCTGTCGCCCGAACGACGCGGGCAGGCCGACCGCAGCAGCGACCTACTGGGCAACAGCGGCGTGCACGTCGGCGGCACCGACTTCGACAAACGCCTGTCACTCGCCGGCGTCATGCCGGAGCTCGGCATGGGCAGCCTGCTGAAGAACGGCGCTTCTTTTCCCAACAGCGTGTTCTTCCTGCTCGCCACCTGGCACACCATCAATCAGGTGTACGCCCGCAAGTTCTGGCGCAGCTTCCTCGACATCGCGCCCAGCGTCGCCGACAGCCGCCGCTTCGACCGCCTGCTGAGCGTGGTGAACAAGCACGCCGGCCACCAGCTGGCCATGCAGGTGGAGGCCGCCAAGATCGAACTCTCCGCCGTGCCGCAAGCCGTGCTGGCGCTGGACGAAGCCGAGGAGGGCCTGCGCATAGCCCTGTCCCGCAGCGACTTCGAAGCCGCCATCGACAGCGAAGTGGCCCGCGTCTGCGCGTCGGCGCAGCAATGCCTGGACCAGGCCGGCGTCTCCGCCGACAAACTCGACACCCTGTTCTTCACCGGCGGCGGCTCCGCCGTGCCGGCGTTGCGTGAAGCGCTGGCTCGCCAGTTCCCCGCTGCGCGTGCGGTGGAAGGCGACCTGGAAGGGGCGGTGGGTTGCGGGTTGGCGGTGGTGGCGCGGCAGCGGTACGCCTGAGGGTTGCGCCACGGCAGGAAGGTAGTCCGGATGCAGCAACGCGGAGTCCGGGGGAAATGGCGCAATGGATTCCGGCTTGCGCCTTCATCTGGGCTGACACAGATACCGCGTGGATTCACAGGGTAACTAGAGGGGGCGCCACGATCTCCCGCTGACCATTCTTTTGCCACGGAGCCTACCTAGCCCTTTGCATAGAAAATCGCGGCAACAATAGCCACGATCCAACATGCGACAAACCCCCAGTAGTCATAAGGCTTCACGTCGGCCACGTGCCCAATGTTGATGACTGCTATCCCCGTGATGACGGCGCCAATAAACCATCGAAACGCTTTTGCTTGACGCGGACTTTTCCAGGGCATGCCAGTTAACGGCGCTATATGAATGCTTAAGAGCGAATGAGGTGGCAGAGCCAACCAGATCAACTTCTTCGTTGCAGCCTGACACTGCTCTCATTCTTGCTGCGGTTGGTCGCCTTCAGGTAGCGAACCTGCTATCCGGATTCATTCGGCTGCTGTGCCGTCGAGTCAGCGATCGGCAGCGTACGCAGGCCTACTGCCCCGGCTTGTAATGCGCCAGCAGCTGCGACAGATCCACCGCCGAGCGCACGCCCATCTTGTCGAAGATGCGGGCGCGGTGGACTTCCACGGTGCGCATGGAGATGTCGAGGTCGTCGGCGATCTGTTTGTTGAGGCGGCCTTCGAGGATGAGGTCCATGACCTCGCGTTCGCGTGGCGTCAGTGTTTCCAGCCGGGCCTGCACGCCTGCTTCCAGGGCCTGGCTGGCGCGGTGGCGGGCATGCATGTCCATGGCGCCGATGACGACGTCCACCAGTTCGTTGTCGTTGAAGGGCTTCTCGATGAAGTGGTAGGCGCCCTGGCGCAGGGCGGCGACAGCCATCGGCACGTCGCCGTGGCCGGTGAGGAAGATGACCGGCATGCTGCATTCGCGGCTGCGCAGCTGCTCGAAGCAGGTCAGGCCGTTCATGCCTTCCATGCGGATGTCGAGCACGATGCAGCCGCTCATGTGGTTGCTGTAGTCGGCCAGGAAGTCTTCGGCGCTGGCCCACTGAGCGGTGGCGATGCTGCGTGACTTGAACAGCCAGCCGAGTGCGTCCCGGATCGCTTCGTCGTCGTCGATGAGGTGCACCATCGCTTCAGTCATTGTGTCGGCCATTCCTGTCGTCCTCCGCTACGGCAAGTGCTTCGTCTTCTTGGGGTTCTGCTTCCGGGGCGACCGGAATCTGCAGGTGGAACGCGGTGCCGTGCGGTTCGACGGCTTCGAACCACAGGCGTCCATGATGTTGTTCGGCAATGGAGCGGCAGATCTTGAGCCCCATGCCCATTCCGTCGGACTTCGTCGTGAAGAAGGAGTCGAACAGTTTGTCGGCGATCTCGGCCGGCACGCCGCTGCCGCGGTCGATGACGGTCATGCGCACGCGGTCTTCTATCTGCTCGCTGCGCAGGGTGAGCACGCGGTCGTTGACCGGTAGTTCCTGCATGGCGTCCATGCCGTTGCGGATGAGGTTCACCAGCAACTGCTCGATCATCACCGGGTCCGCCTCGATGGGGGGCAGGGTGGTGGCGAGTTCGAGCTGCAGGCGCACGCTGCGTTTGCGGGCGTCGGTCTCCACCAGGCCGCTGGCCTCCACCATGATCTGGTTGGCGTCGACGCGCTCGCGCTTCGGTTCGCTGCGGCGGACGAAGGCATAGACGCGGCGGATGATGCGGCCGGCGCGCTGGGCCTGGTGGTTGATCTTGCCGAGCACGGTGCCGATTTCGGACAGGCTGCCGCGGCCGGATTCCAGCGCGTTGAGGCAGCCGGCGCTGTAACTGGAGATGGCGGACAGCGGCTGGTTGATTTCGTGGGCGAGCGAGGAGGCCATTTCGCCCATGGTGACGAGGCGGCCGGTGGCTTCCAGGCGTTCCTGCTGGCTGCGTGCCAGCGCCTCGGCGCGGCGACGCTCGGTGACGTCGAGCACCGAGCCCATCCAGCCGGCGTGCTTGCCGTTGGCATCGATGAGCGGCGCCTCGACGAGCAGGATGTCGAGGATGGTGCCGTCCTTGCGGCGGTAGCGCACCTCGACGCCGTCCGTGGCTTCCTTGCCGGCGAGGATGCGGTCGTGCACCGCCTGGGTGTATTCCATTTCTTCCGGCACCCAGTAGGCCATCGGCGCCTGCATGCCGATGAGCTCTTCGGTGGTGTAGCCGACCATCTTGCAGAAGGCGGCATTCACGTAGGTGGTGCGGCCGTTGAGGTCGCGTGCGCGGATGCCGACCAGCATGGAGTCTTCCATCGCGAGGCGGAAGGCGTGTTCGGCGCGTAACTCGGTCTGCGTGTTGTTGAGGCGGATGAGCTGGCGGCGCAGCATCCACAGGCTCCACAGCATGATGACCCCGAATGCGGCAATACCACCGACCAGCAGGTTGGGGGTGGTCTCGCTGGGGACTTCGTAGGCTTCGACGTGAAGGGTCACTTCGCCGCCCGGCGGCTCCATCGTCACGTCATAGGTCAGCGAAGGGTCGACGGCGTCCACCTTGGAGCGACTGGCCAGCTCGTTGCCACGGCCGTCGTGGATGCTGATGCGGTAGCGCTCGGCGAACCACCAGGGCACCTGCTGGGCCAGCACTTTCGCCAGCGAGTATTCGGCGACTACAAAGCCGGTGAGGCGGTTGTCGTCGTAACCCGGCACCACGGTGGCCAGGGCCCAGGAGCCGTCGTCGGAACGGTAGGGCGTGGAGTAGGCCGTTTTGGACAGGGTGCGCGCGCGGCGCACGGTTTCCTCGATGGCGGGTACGGAATTGTTCTCGCCGCGCGGTGGCACGGCCAGGCGCATGGCGCCGGCGATGTCCAGCCAGGTGGCCGAGGTAAGGCCGGTGTCGCTTTGCAGCAACTGCCGGACGCGGGCGCGGCTGTCGTCGCTCAGCTGGTCGTCGGACATCAGCGCAGTGGCCATGGGCGAGAGCAGGGATTCCACTGATTCGAAGTGGCGGTGGAGGTTCTGTTCTATCCACAGCACGTCGCTGATCAGCTTGGAGCGCAGCTCTTCCCGCTCGGCACGCAGCCCCAGCCAGACGAAAACCAGCAGGCAGGCTGCCAGCAGGGCCATGGACAGGTAGGGCAGACGCCAGTACCAGGCCTGCATGCGGCTTTCGGGCGGCAGGGTGGGGGCGGTAAGGCTGGAACGGGCGACTCGCATAGTGGCCGCGATGGTAGCGCGCCCCGCGCCTGCCGTGCTGCTCCGCACTGTGCGACTTCGCTCAGGGTTTACGGGAGTTCCACAATGGTTTGCAGTTCAGGCGCGGGGTTGAATGGGATTCGTCGTTGTCAGCCGTGCTGCTCTCTGTTCCCGATTCGCGTTCCCGATTCATGTTCAAGCCCCTGCGTGTCGCGATTGCTGCTGCGTGCCTCATGGTGTCAGCCACCCTGGGCATTGCGCAGGAACCCATCGTCATCAAGTTCAGTCACGTCGTTGCACCGGAATCGCCCAAGGGCCGGGCGGCGGAGTTCTTCCGCGGCCGGGTGGCGGCCAGGCTGGGCAGCCGGGTGCGGGTGGAGGTGTATCCCAACAGCACGTTGTACAAGGACCGCGACGAGATGGAGGCCTTGCAGCTGGGTGCGGTGCAGATGCTGGCGCCGTCACTGGCGAAGTTCGGCCCGCTGGGTCTCCGCGAGTTCGAAGTCTTCGACCTGCCTTACCTCTTCGATGACTACCGCGCGGTGCATCGCGTCACCGGTGGGCCCATCGGCGAGCGCCTGCTCGACAAGCTGGAGGACAAGGGCATCGTCGGCCTGGCCTACTGGGACAACGGTTTCAAGGATTTCTCGGCCAACCGCCCGCTGCGCAAGCCGGAGGATTTCCGCGGCCTGAAGATGCGCATCCAGTCCTCCGCAGTCATCGATGCGCAGATGCGCGCGCTGGGGACGCGGCCGGAGGTCATGAACTTCTCCGACGTGCGCGATGCCTTGCGCACCGGCATGGTCGACGGCACCGAGAACCCGCCTTCCAATTTCTACACGCAGGGCATGCACGAGGTGCAGAAGTACCTGCTGCGCAGCAACCACGGTTACCTGGGTTACGCGGTGATCGTGAACAAGCGCTTCTGGGATGACCTGCCCGGACCGATACGCCGCGAGCTGCAGCTGGCGATCGGCGAGGCGACCGAGTTCGCCAATGCAATCGCGGAGCGTGACAACGCACGGGCGCTGGAGGCGGTGCACCGCTCCGGCAAGACCCAGATCATCGTGCCGACCAACGCGGAGCGCGCAGCACTCAAGCGCGCTCTGGTGGACGTGCACAAGAGCCAGGCATCGCGGGTGGGGGCCGACCTGATCCAGGCCATCTACCGCGAGACGGGATTCGATCCGGCACGGAAGTAAAGCCAAAGCCAGAGCCGGACCAAAGGGGGATGAGTAGTTACCAATAATCAACGAGGCCCACGCCTCGGCATCACCAGAGGAGCATGACATGAACTATCAGACCCTTCGTCGTCTCGGGCTGGCGGCCATCGCCGCAGCGAGTACCTTCGCGCACGCCCAGGACTATCCCAACAAGGCCATCACCGTCGTGGTGCCGTTCGCCGCAGGCGGGCCGACCGACACCGTGGCGCGCCTGGTGGCGCAATCCATGACCACCAACCTGAAGCAGCAGGTGATCGTCGAGAACGTCGGCGGTGCCGGCGGCACCCTGGGCGCCGGCCGCGTCGCACGCGCGGCCGGCGATGGCTACACGCTGTTGCTGCATCACATCGGCCACTCCACGGCACCGTCCCTGTACCGCAAGCTGGCCTTCGATCCGATCGGAGACTTCGAGCCTATCGGCCTGGTGGCGGACGTGCCGATGACGCTGATCGCCAAGCAGGCGCTGCCGCCCAAGGACATGAAGGAGCTGCTGCCCTACCTGAAGGCCAACAAGGAGAAAGTGCTCTACGCGCACGCCGGCGTGGGCTCCGCCTCGCACCTGTGCGGCCTGCTGTTCATGAGCACCATCCAGGTCGACATGACCACCGTGCCGTTCGGCGGTACGGGCCCGGCCATGACGTCCATGCTGGGTGGCGAGGTCGACCTGATGTGCGACCAGACCACCAACACCACCGGACAGATCAAGGGTGGCAAGGTCAAGGCCTATGCGGTGACGACCAAGACCCCCGTGCCGTCGCTGAAGGAGCTGCCGACGATGGCCGACTCGGGCCTGCCTGGCTTCGAAGTGGCGGTGTGGCACGGGCTGTATGCGCCCAAGGGCACACCGAAACCGGTGCTGGACAAGCTGACCGCTGCGCTGCAGACCGCGCTGAAGGACCCGAACGTCATCGCCCGCCTGGCTGAACTCGGTACCGAGCCGGTGGCGCAGAACCGCGCCACGCCGGATGCGCTGCGCACGCACCTGAAGACGGAGATCGACAAGTGGAGTCCGGTCATCAAGAAGGCCGGCGTGTACGCGGACTGAGCTGTACTGAGCACGAACTGAGTGTGCAGGGTTGCGGGCGTGGCCTTGGCGCCATGCCCGCAAGTCGCTGGCCTTGTGGCAGCTGACGAACATGGAAAAGGATGCGGGGTGACCCGCACGGAGGAGCTGTCTTGCAACTGAACATCACCCAGGCGCCGCGGGATTTCTGGGGCGGCCTGATCTACCTGCTGGTCGGTGCGGCCGCCGTCTTCATCGCCGCCGACTACGAGCGCGGCAGCCTGCTGCGCATGGGGCCGGGCTATGTGCCTGCCGTGCTGGGCTACGCACTGTGCGGCGTGGGGCTGATCTCGGTCGTGCGCTCTTTCCTGCGCCATGGCGACCGCATCATGCCGTTTGCAGTGAAAGCCATGGTGCTGGTGACCGTGGCCGTGGTGGCCTTCGGTGTGCTGGCGCGCGGCGCGGGTCTCGTGCCGGCCGTGATCGTGCTGGTCGTCGTGTCCGCTTGGGGAAGCCAGATGTCGCGGCCGTTGCCCGTAGCGCTGCTGGCCCTGGGGTCGGCCGTGGCTTCCTGGCTGCTGTTCACGAAAGGTCTCGGAGTGCCCTTGCAGGCCTTCGGTGCCTGGTTCGGTTTCTGAGGAGAGGGCGCATGGATTCCGGTCTGCTCTCCAATCTCGCGCTGGGCATCAGTACGGCCTGGACTTT
Organism: Moraxellaceae bacterium; assembly: GCA_031119205.1. Taxonomy (GTDB): domain Bacteria; phylum Pseudomonadota; class Gammaproteobacteria; order Burkholderiales; family Rhodocyclaceae; genus Uliginosibacterium. Next base: position 28,929 of record JAVHYF010000018.1, read on the forward strand.
CAGCAACCTGATGTACTGCCTGGCGGGCGTCATCCTCGGCACCCTGGTCGGCGTGCTGCCCGGCCTCGGGCCGGTGGCGACCATCGCCATGTTGTTGCCGATGACCTTCAACCTGCCGCCTGAGTCGGCGCTGATCATGCTGGCCGGTATCTATTACGGGGCGCAGTACGGTGGCTCTACGACGGCGATTCTGGTGAACCTGCCGGGCGAGACCTCCTCCGTGGTCACCGCGCTGGACGGGCACCAGATGGCGCGCCAGGGCAAGGCCGGCAAGGCGTTGGCCACCGCCGCGCTGGCGTCCTTCTTCGCCGGCACGGTGGCGACCTTCCTGATCGCGCTGGCGGCGCCGCCGTTGGCGGACCTCGCATTGAAGTTCGGTGCGCCCGAGTACTTCTCGCTGATGGTGCTGGGTCTGGTGGCGTCCATCGTGCTAGCCAGTGGCTCGCTGCTGCACGCCTTCGGGATGATCCTGATTGGCCTGCTGCTGAGCCAGGTGGGCACGGACGTCATCTCCGGCACGCCGCGCTACACCTTCGACGAGCCCTGGCTGGCGGACGGCATCCACTTCGTGGTGCTGGCGATGGGCATGTACGGGGTGGGAGAGATCATCCGCAACCTCGAACACGACGAGAAGCGCGAGCTGATGATGAAGTCCGTCAGCGGCCTGCTGCCGGACAAGGAGGACCTGAAGCGGATCATCGCGCCGACGCTGCGCGGCACCGCCCTGGGCTCTGCGCTGGGCATCCTGCCGGGGGGCGGGGCGATGCTGGCTTCCTTCGCGTCCTACTCCATCGAGAAGAAGGTGTCGCCCAATCGCGCCCAGTTCGGCAAGGGCGCCATCGAGGGCGTGGCGGCGCCGGAATCGGCCAACAACGCCGGCGCGCAGACCTCCTTCATCCCGATGCTGACCCTGGGCATCCCGTCCAACCCGGTCATGGCGCTGATGATCGGCGCGTTGATCATCCAGGGCATCCAGCCCGGGCCGACGGTGATGACGGAGCAGCCGGCGCTGTTCTGGGGAATCATCGCCTCGATGTGGGCGGGCAATCTGTTCCTCGTGGTGCTCAACCTGCCCATGATCGGCGTGTGGGTGCGACTCATCACCGTGCCGTACCACCTGCTGTTCCCGGTGATCCTGGTGTTCTGCGCCATCGGCGTGATGAGCGTGAACAACAGTGAGTACGACGTCTGGCTGATGGCTCTCTTCGGCGTGCTGGGTTACGTGTTCTCCAAGCTCGGTAGTGAGCCGGCGCCCCTGCTGCTGGCCTTCGTGCTCGGCGAGCTGATGGAGGAAAACCTGCGCCGGGCGATGATCATCTCGCGCGGCGACCCCATGGTGTTCCTGGAGCGGCCGATCAGCCTGACCCTGTTGGTCACCGCCGCGCTGGCGCTGGCTGTGGTGCTCAGCCCGGCCCTGCGGAAGAAGCGGGAGGAGGCTTTCCAGGAGGAGCCTTGATGGCCTGAGGGAGGCGGGCGGTCACCGGGACGACCCGCTTTCACGATGGAGCTTCCCGCGGGAACAGGCAGGGGCTGCGGAGGGGCAAGGGTGCCGGAAGGTGCTCCCCACGGACGCAGCCCCCAGTGTTTTCCGGCCTCCCGCCGGAAACAGGGCTGGGTGTGAGGCTAGGCGCAAAGCCTGTCCATGCTACAATCCGCGATTGACCTGATGTCAATTACCCCCTTGTTCCAACACGAATTTTCGGAGTTTTCATGGCCATCGAACGCACCCTTTCCATCATCAAGCCGGATGCAGTCGCCAAGAACGTCATCGGCAAGATCTACCAGCGTTTCGAAGACGCTGGCCTGAAGATCATCGCCGCCAAGCTGGTTCACCTGTCCGAAGTCGAAGCCGGCCAGTTCTACGCCGTGCACAAGGAGCGCCCCTTCTTCAAGGACCTGGTGAGCTTCATGATTTCTGGTCCGGTGATGATCCAGGTGCTGGAAGGTGAAGGCGCCATCGCCAAGAACCGCGAGCTGATGGGTGCCACCGATCCGAAGAAGGCCGCCCCCGGCACCATCCGCGCAGATTTCGCGGAATCCATCGACGCCAATGCTGTCCATGGTTCCGATGCCCCGGAAACCGCTGCCGTGGAAGTGTCCTTCTTCTTCGCTGGCCTGAACGTCTATAGCCGTTAATCGGTCGGGAGCAGGAAGTCGCTTCCTGCTCCGCAATGCTGCAATGATCAATCTGCTCGATTTCGACGCTGAAGCCCTGATCGCCTGGTTCGAAGAACAGGGCGAGAAGCCGTTCCGCGCGCGTCAGGTGTTGCGCTGGGTGCACCGCTTCGGCGCGACCGACTTCGAGCAGATGACCGACGTCGCCAAGTCGCTGCGCGCGAAACTCGCAGCAGCCGCCTGCGTCAAGCCGCCGGTCCCGGTGCGTGACAACGTATCCACCGACGGTACCCGCAAGTGGCTGCTGGATGTCGGCAATGCCAACGCGGTCGAGACGGTATTCATCCCTGAAACGACCCGTGGCACCCTGTGCATTTCCTCGCAGGCTGGCTGTGCGCTGGACTGTGCTTTCTGCTCGACCGGCAAGCAGGGGTTCAACCGCAACCTGACGGCGGCCGAGATCATCGGCCAGCTGTGGCTGGCGAACCGCATGCTCGGTGCAGACGAAACCGGCGAGCGGGTGATCAGCAACGTCGTCATGATGGGCATGGGCGAGCCGCTGGCGAATTTCGACAACGTCGTGTCGGCCCTCAACCTGATGCTTGATGACCATGCCTATGGTCTGTCGCGCCGCCGTGTGACGGTGTCCACCTCCGGCATCGTGCCGGCGATGGATCGCCTGCGCGATGCCTGTCCGGTGGCGTTGGCCGTGTCCTTGCACGCACCGAACGACGCCTTGCGCGACGTGCTGGTGCCGATCAACAAGAAGTACCCCTTGCGCGAGCTGATGGCGGCCTGTCAGCGCTATCTCGACAAGGCACCACGTGACTTCGTGACCTTCGAGTACGTGATGCTCGATGGTGTGAACGACCAGGACGAACATGCCCGTGAGCTCATCGCGCTTACCCGCGACGTGCCCTGCAAGTTCAACCTGATCCCGTTCAACCCTTTCCCGAACTCCGGTTTCCTGCGCTCACCGGCGCAGCGCATCCGGCGTTTCTCGCAGATCCTCATCGATGCCGGCATCGTCACCACCACCCGCAAGACGCGTGGTGACGACGTGGATGCCGCATGCGGCCAGCTCGCCGGCCAGGTGCAGGACAAGACCCGCAGAACGACCCGGAAGACGATTCCGGTCACCGAGGTAAGAACATGATGCGAGCATGGATGGTCGGACTGCTGGCAATGGCGCTGGCAGGCTGTGCCGTGACAGGGGGAATTACGGCGGACGCCGAGGGTGGTATCGACCGGGCTACATCCGAGAAGCCAGTCACGAGTGAGGCCCAAGGCAAGGCCAGAACCCACGTCGAACTGGGAAGTGCGTATCTGGATGCTGGCCGCTACGGCGTGGCACTGGACGAGGCCAAGATCGCGCAAGCGTATGACCGTAACTATGCGCCCGGACATCTGCTGATGGGGCTGGTCTACAGTTTCCTGGATCAGAATGAACTCGCGTTGGCTTCGTTTCAGCAGGCCGAGCGTCTGGCGCCCTACGATCCCGAGGTGGCCAACGCCTATGGTTGGTATCTGTGCAACCGCGATCGTCAGAGCGACGGACTTGTCAGGCTGGAGCGTGCTGCGCGCAATCCCTATTACCGTTTTCCGGCACGCGCGCTGGCAAATGCCGGCCTCTGCGAGTTGAATCGCCGCAATGACAAGGCTGCGGAGGGTTACTTCCAGCGTTCGATCCAGATCGAACGCAACAATCCGCAGGTGCTGTTCCAGCTGGCGAATATTTTCTATCGCGAGGGTAATCCAGTGCGCGCACGTCAGTGGCTGACCGAGCTGCAGGCACGCATGCCTGCTCCGACCGCCGAGACGCTGTGGCTCGGTCTGCGTATCGAGCGTAAGGCCGGCGAGCGCGATGCGGAGGCGCGTTATGCGAATCAGCTGAAGCGCGATTTCCCCGCCTCTGACGAATATGCAGCCTTGACGCAAGGGAAGTTCGATTGAGCGACGATCTGCTTCAGACGCCGGCGCCCGAGGAGGCGTCCGGATCGGTATGGCGACTCTTGCGCGAAGCGCGTGAGGCGCGTGGCCTGTCGATCTCCGAGGTCGCTCAGCACCTGAAGTTCACGCCGAAGCAGGTCGAGGCGATGGAAGCGGGTGCGCTCGACAGTCTGCCCGGGGCTGCTTTTGCGCGGGGCTTCGTGCGCAATTACGCGCGCTTCCTGCAGCTGGACCCGCAGGTCTTCCTGGCCAGCATGGGCGCGGCGCCCACCAGCTTCGAAGGAATCCCGGCGCAGCCGCCCGCGCTTGCGCCCATGCCGCGTATCCGGAATCTGGATCGGTCCTCGTTGCGGGCCATGCTGATCAGCCTGAGCCTGCTCGCCTTGGTTGCGGCCGGCTGGTATTTCGGCTGGCTCGAGGCGCGTGACGACCAACTGCTGGCAGAGGGGGATATCCCGACAGCCGAGGTGCTGGAGGCCGCTCCGGAGTCCATCGCACCTGCTGTCAGCGAGCCGCTCTCTGCTGAATCAACACCTGCGGCTGACGTAAGCGCACCGTTGGCTGCGTCCGCGCCGGTTGCGACCCAGAGCGCCCCCGTCGAGCAGAATCTGCCTGCGACGCAAAGTGCGCCGGCGGTGATGCAGAGCGCTCCGCTGGCTCAGAGTGCACCGCGCCCTCTCGCCGCAGTGTCCGGTCAGAAGCGGGTGCAACTGAGCTTCAGGGGTGAGAGCTGGGTGGAAGTGCGCGACGCAGATGGCAATGTGCTGTTGTCGCGCCTAAATGCTGCCGGCAGTAGCCAGGAGGTCCAGGGCCGGCCGCCGATCGCGCTGGTGATCGGCAATGCACGCGAAGTCAGTGTTTCCGTCGAGGGCAAGGCCTTCGACCTGCAGCCCCACATCAAGACCGATGTGGCGCGCATCAATATCGAATGAGCGGTAGTTCGCGGCATGACTGAATCCATCGCTTCGGCTTCTCCCCGCCACGGCACGCGCCAGGTCCGCATCGGTGACGTGCGGGTGGGCGCGCGCGCGCCCATCGTTGTTCAGTCGATGACGAACACCGATACGGCCGACCACATCTCCACGGCGATCCAGGTCGCCCAGCTGGCCCGCGCCGGTTCGGAGCTGGTGCGCATCACCGTCAACAACGACGAATCGGCCAAGGCTGTGCCGCGCATCCGCGAACAGCTGCTGAAGATGAATCAGGATGTCCCGCTGATCGGCGACTTCCACTACAACGGCCACAAGCTGCTGCTCGACAATCCGGACTGCGCAGCGACGCTGGACAAGTACCGCATCAATCCCGGCAACGTCGGCCACGGCCACAAGCGCGACACGCAGTTCGCGCAGATTGTCGAGATGGCCTGCAAGTACGACAAGCCGGTGCGCATTGGTGTGAATTGGGGCAGCCTGGACCAGTCCGTCATGGCGCGCATGATGGATGACAACGCAAAGCGCGCTGAATCCTGGGATGCTGGCGCGGTGATGCGCGAGGCGCTCATTGTCTCTGCGCTGGAGTCGGCGAAAGCCGCGGAGGACGTCGGCCTTGCTGGCGACCGCATCATCCTGTCCTGCAAGGTGTCCAGCGTGCAGGACCTCATCGCGACCTACCGTGAGCTAGCGCGTCGCAGCGATTATCCGCTGCATCTCGGCCTGACCGAGGCCGGCATCGGCAGCAAGGGTATCGTGGCCTCGACCGCTGCGCTGTCGGTGCTGCTGCAGGAAGGTATCGGCGACACCATCCGCATTTCGCTGACGCCCGAGCCGAATGGCTCGCGCACGCAGGAAGTCGTCGTCGCGCAGGAAATCCTTCAGAGCATGGGTCTGCGCGCCTTTACGCCCATGGTGACCGCCTGCCCGGGCTGCGGCCGCACCACCAGTACTTTCTTCCAGGAGCTGGCCGGCAGCGTGCAGGACTACGTGCGCGACAAGATGCCGGAGTGGCGCCTGCAGTACGACGGCGTGGAAAACCTGACCCTGGCGGTGATGGGTTGCATCGTGAACGGTCCCGGTGAAAGCAAGCACGCCAACATCGGCATCTCGCTGCCCGGCACCGGCGAGGCGCCGGCTGCCCCCGTATTTGTCGATGGCCAGAAGGTGACCACACTGCGCGGTGACAACATCGCGCTGGAGTTCCGCGGCATTCTCGACAACTACGTCGCGACCAAATACCCGAAAAAGATCCGCTGAGCGCACAGGCGCATCGGCGACGACACAAGAACAGAAAAGAATGAGCAACAAGATCCAGGCCGTCCGCGGCATGAACGACCTGCTGCCGGACGAGGCAGAGCGCTGGGAGGCGTTCGAGGAAATCGTCCGTGACTGGCTGAAGAGCTACGGCTATCGTCCGATCCGCACGCCGATCGTCGAGCACACGCCGCTGTTTTCGCGCGGCGTCGGCGAGCACACCGATATCGTCGAGAAGGAGATGTATTCCTTCGAGGATCGCCTCAACGGCGAACACCTGACCCTGCGTCCCGAAGGCACTGCCTCCTGCGTCCGCGCGGTGGTCGAGCACAATCTGCTGTACGCGGCCGCGCAGCGGCTGTACTACACCGGTCCGATGTTCCGTCATGAGCGTCCGCAGAAGGGGCGCTACCGCCAGTTCCATCAGGTGGGTGTTGAAGCGCTGGGCTTTGCCGGTCCGGACATCGATGCCGAACACATCGCGATGTGCGCGCGTCTGTGGGACGATCTCGGACTGGAGGACGTGACGCTGGAAATCAACTCTCTGGGCGAAGCGGACGAACGCGCACGCCATCGCACGGAGCTGATCAGCTATCTGCAGGGGCATGAGTCGAAGCTGGATGAAGACGGACGCCGTCGTCTGCACACCAATCCGCTGCGGGTGCTGGACTCCAAGAATCCGGACATGCTGCCGATCATCGAGGCGGCGCCGAAGCTGATGGACTTCCTCGGCGAGGAATCGCTCAAGCACTTCGAAGAAGTGCAGGCGCTGTTGCGCGAAGCTGTGGTGCCTTACCGCATCAATCCGCGTCTGGTACGTGGTCTGGATTACTACAACCGTACCGTGTTCGAATGGGTGACGACGCGCCTTGGCGCGCAGGCGACCATCTGTGCGGGTGGTCGCTACGACGGACTTGTCGAGCAACTGGGTGGCAAGCCTGCACCCGCCTGCGGCTTCGGCATGGGTATCGAGCGGGTGATGCTTCTGTGGCTGGAAGGCCAGGAGGAAGGCGCGCTGTCCCGTCCGGATGTTTATCTGGTGCACCAGGGTGAGGGCACCCAGAAATTTGCCTTCCGCATTGGCGAGATGCTGCGTGGTGCCGGCTTCTCGGCGGTGTTCCATTGCGGCGGCGGCAGTTTCAAATCGCAGATGAAGAAAGCGGATGGCAGTGGTGCCAGCTACGCGGTCATCATCGGCGAAGAAGAGGTGGCAGCGGAGCAGGTGACGCTGAAGCCCTTGCGGGAGCAGGGCGAGCAACGCCGGTTGTCGGTAGAGTCGTTGGCCGAAGAGCTGGCCGAAGCGCTGTTCAGTGACAGCGAAAGCGACGCCTGACCGCGGGCGCGAAGCACAACGCGGCCCGGGAACGGCCGTTACAAGCAAACGAGACAATCCAACAAGGACAGGAACATGGCTGCATTCGATCTGCAGGAACAGGAACAGCTCGATGAGCTGAAGGACTGGTGGCGCAAGTACGGCAACCTCATCACCGGCGGTGTGGTGTTGCTGGCGGTGGCGGTGGTTGGTACGGCCGGATGGCGCTGGTACCAGGCCAGTCGTGCGACCCAGGCGTCTGCTGTCTACGGTGCGCTGGTGCAGGCCAGCAACGCCAAGGACGTGGCCAAGGTGCGCCAGGCTGCGGGCGAACTGCTGGCTGGTTACGACGGCACCCTTCATGCTGACCTCGGTGCCTTGCTGGCGTCGAAGGCTGAAGTGGATGCGAACGATCCCAAGGCGGCGCGCACCAAGCTGGAGTGGGTGGTTGCCCACGCGGCGGAGCCGGCCCTGCGCGATCTGGCGCGCCTGCGCCTGGCTGGCCTGTTGCTGGACGAGAAGGCCTACGACGACGCGCTGAAGGCGCTGGAGGCTGCGCCGTCCGACGCGCTTGCGGCCCGCTTTGCCGACCTGCGCGGTGACATCCATGTTGCCAAGGGCAGCGTTGCCGATGCGCGCACTGCCTACAAACAGGCACTGGATCTGCTCGGTAAGGAAGAGCAGGGCGTGGCGCAGTACAAGTCGTTCGTTGAGCTCAAGCTCGAGGCGCTCGGAGAAGCCTGATGAAGCAATTGCTGTGGGGTGTCGTGCTGGCGGTCGGCCTGTCCGGATGTTCGCTGTTCTCGTCCAAGAAAACCGTCGAACCGACGCCGCTGCAGGCACTCAAGCCTTCAGTCGAAGTGACGCAGCTGTGGCGTGGCAGCGTTGGCGAGACGGCTGACGCGGCGCTGCGCCCCGCACTGGTGGGTGACGCCCTCTATGCTGTGGGTGCGGAAGGCTCCCTGACGCGGACGGAGTTCGGTCGCGAATCCTGGCGTGTCCGCGCCGCCAGACGCGTGACGGCCGGCGTCGCGGCCGATGGCGAGCGCGTCATCGTCGGTAGTGGCGACGGCGTGGTGCTGGCCTTTGACGCCAAGACCGGCAAAGAGCTGTGGAAGGCGCCGGTGACCGGCGAGCCCGTAGGGGCGCCGCTGATTGCCGACGGCATGGTGATCACCCGCGTCGGTGACAATCAATTGATTGCGCATGCCTTGGTTGATGGCAAGCGCCGCTGGATCTACCAGCGCAGCCAGGCTGCGTTGTCGCTGCGTGGCCAGATCGGCATGACCCGGGTGGGTGAGTTGCTGATCGCAGGCTTTTCCGGCGGCAAGCTGGTGGCCGTGACGCTGGCAGCCGGCATGCCGCGCTGGGAAGCGTCAGTCGCGATTCCGCGCGGCTCCAACGAGATCGAGCGCCTTGCCGACCTCGTCGCCGATCCTGTCGTGCGCGGCGAAAGTGTTTGCGTGGCGGCCTATCAGGGCCGTGTTGCCTGCGTGGAGCCCCAGCGCGGCGTCGTGCAATGGACGCGTGACATTGGCTCTTCCGCCGGCCTCGATCTGGATGATCGTCAGGTCTATGTCACCGAGGACACCGGTGCCGTGACGGCACTGGACGTGCGTACCGGTGCAACTGCCTGGCGCCAGGACAAGCTGCTCAACCGCGGCAGTGGTCGCCCGCTGGTGGCGGGCGAGCACGTCGCGGTGGCGGACTCGCTTGGCTGGCTGCACGTGATGAAGCGCAGCGATGGTCAGTTCGTCGGCCGCCTGGAACTGGACAGTTCCGGTGTGTCGGCGCCGCTGCTTGCCTATGATGGACGTATCGTTGCGCAGTCGCGTCGCGGCTACGTGTACGTCATCAATCTGAAAAACCTCTGATTACGAAGTCGCCGTGAAGCCTACGCTGGTCCTTGTCGGGCGCCCCAATGTGGGCAAGTCCACGCTGTTCAACCGCCTGACCCGTACCCGCGATGCGCTGGTGGCGGACATGCCCGGCCTGACCCGCGATCGGCACTACGGTCTCGGTCGCCTGGGTGAGCGCGAATTCCTGGTCGTGGATACCGGAGGTTTCGAGCCGCTTGCCAAGGAGGGCATCGTTGCCGAAATGGCGCGCCAGGCCGAAGCGGCGATCGCCGAGGCTGATGCACTGCTCTTCATCGTGGATGGCCGTACCGGCCTGACCCCGCACGACAAGCAGATTGCGGAGCGCCTGCGTCGTAGTGGCCGTCCGATTTTCCTCGCGGTGAACAAAGGAGAGGGCGTCGACCGCGACACCTTCTCGGCAGAGTTCCACGAACTGGCTTGCGGCGAGCCGCATGTGATTTCCTCTGCTCACGGCCAGGGTGTGCGCCCCTTTGTCGAAATGGTGCTGGAGACCTTCCCCGCTCCCGAAGGCGAGGACGACGAAGACAGCCGTGGTCCGCGCGTGGCAATCGTCGGCCGTCCCAACGTCGGCAAATCGACCCTGATCAACGCGCTGCTTGGCGAGGAGCGTGTCATTGCCTTTGACATGCCCGGCACGACGCGCGATGCGATTTCGGTGCCCTTCGAACGGGGCGGGCGCCACTACACGCTGATCGACACTGCTGGTCTGCGCCGTCGCGGCAAGGTCTTCGAGGCAATCGAGAAGTTCTCGGTCATCAAGACCCTGCAAGCGGTCGAGGAAGCAAACGTCGTGGTGCTGGTGCTGGATGCCAGCCAGGATGTGTCCGACCAGGATGCACACATTGCCGGCTTCGTCATGGAGGCGGGGCGGGCGCTCGTCGTCGCAGTCAACAAGTGGGACGACGTCGATGACTACCATCGCGAACGCATCAAGCAGGACATCGCGCGCAAGCTGCACTTCCTCGACTTTGCGCGACATCATTACATCTCTGCTTTGCAGTCACAGGGCATCAATGGTCTGATGAAATCCGTGGACGGCGCTTATGCTGCCGCGATGGTCAAGTTGCCGACACCCAAGCTCACCCGGGTGCTGCAGCTGGCACTCGCCAAGCAGGCACCACCGCGTCACGGGGCCTTCCGCCCCAAGATGCGTTACGCCCACCAGGGGGGACAGAATCCGCCCGTGGTGGTCATTCACGGCAATGCACTGGAGCATGTACCGGCTTCGTACCAGAGATTTTTGGAACGAACCTTCGTAGAGGCGTTCAAACTGCAAGGTACGCCCTTGCGCATCGAATTCCGCAGCACGCGCAATCCCTTCGTCAAGGACGCGTAAGTCCTGCGCTGTACCTTGGTGCAGCGTGTCGCCAGCAAAATTGACAAGCGAGGGGCTGGCGTGACAGTCTGCGGCAAGTACTTTTCATTCCAAATAACAACATTGAGGGCCACAACATGAGCAACAAAGGCCAACTCCTGCAGGATCCCTTTCTGAACACCCTGCGTCGCGAGCACATCCCCGTCTCCATCTACCTCGTCAATGGCATCAAGCTGCAAGGCCATATCGAGTCCTTCGACCAGTACGTCGTGCTGTTGAAGAACACTGTCACCCAGATGGTGTACAAACACGCCATCTCCACCGTCGTGCCGGCGCGCGCCGTCAGCATTCCGCACGACAACGCCGACGCCAAGGAGTCCTGAGCGCGTGGTGTTGTCTTCCAGGCTGTACGGCCTGAACAAGGTCTGCCGTGTTTGACAGGCCAGGTTCAGGCAATCGAGCACTACTCGTTCAGATCGATTTTGGTGCCGGCGGCGTTGCCGAGCGCCTGGAAGAGCTCAAGCTCCTGGCGAGCTCGGCGGGAGCCGACACGCTGGGTGTGGTGCAGGCCAGACGAGGGGCGCCGGATCCGGCGCTGTTCGTCGGCAAAGGCAAAGCGGACGAAATTGCCGAGACGGCTACTGCACTCGGTGCCGAAATCGTCATCTTCAATCACGAGTTGTCGCCGGCCCAGCAGCGCAATCTGGAAGGCCGCTTCAAGCTGCGCGTCGTCGACCGCAATTCGCTGATCCTCGATATCTTTGCGCTGCGCGCGAAGAGCCACGAGGGCAAGCTGCAGGTCGAACTCGCCCAGCTTGAACATATGGCGACACGCCTCGTGCGCGGCTGGACCCACCTTGAGCGGCAAAAGGGGGGCATCGGCCTGCGTGGGCCCGGTGAGACCCAGCTCGAAACCGACCGCCGTCTGCTCGGCAATCGCGTCAAGCTGCTGAAGGAACGTCTTCGCCAGCTTGAGAAGCAGCGCCGCGTGCGGCGTCGCGCGCGCGAACGCAAAGAGGTGCCGACCGTTTCGCTGGTGGGTTACACCAACGCCGGCAAGTCCACGCTGTTCAATGCGCTGACCAAGGCGGGCGCCTATGCCGCAGACCAGCTGTTCGCTACGCTGGACACGACCAGCCGGCGTGTCTACCTGCAGGATGCAGACCGCCACATCATCCTTTCGGATACGGTCGGTTTCATCCGCGACCTGCCACACTCAGTGGTAGCTGCTTTTCACGCCACGCTGGAAGAAACCGCTTCGGCCGATCTGCTGCTGCACGTCGTCGATGCGTCGAGTCCGGAACGCGAGGCGCAGATTGAAGTCGTAAACGGCGTGTTGCGGGAGGTCGGTGCTGGTGACGTGCCGCAAATGATCGTCTGGAACAAGATCGACGCCACCCATGGCCAGCCCGGGCTGGAGCGGGGCGACGACCTTGCACCCTATGGTAATATCGCGCGGGTTTCGCTCAGCGCCCGTACCGGCGCGGGTCTGGAGTTGTTGAGGGAGGCGCTCGTCGCCACGTTGTTCCCCAGCCTGCCCCCGCCGGAAGCTCAGTTTGCCCCGTCCGGGCTCACCTATTAAGCATGATTGCACCCGTGATAACTGGAATCTTCATGTCCTTGAACGATCCGCGCTGGGGAAACAACAACCAGGGCGGCAATCGCGGCGGCGGCGACCAGGGTCCGCCCGATCTGGAAGAGGTATGGCGCGATCTGAATCGTCGCCTGTCTGGCATCTTCGGCCGCAAGACACCCGGCGGTTCGGGTGGAAACGGTGGCAGCAGCGGTGGCGACAATAATTTCTCGCCGCGTCAGCTCGGTGGTGGACTTGGTCTGGTGATCGGTGTCGTGGCCTTGCTGTGGCTGGGCAGTGGTTTCTACAGCGTAGATGCGAGCCAGAAGGGCGTCGTGATGCGCTTCGGCAAGTTCAAGGAAATCACCGACGAAGGTCTGCAATGGCGTTTGCCATTCCCCTTCGAGACGCATGAGCTGGTGAACGTTACCGGCGTGCGTACCGTCGAGGTGGGCTACCGTGGCAACGAGCGCGCGAAGGACCTGCGCGAAGCGTTGATGCTTACTGACGACGAGAACATCATCAACATCCAGTTCGCCGCCCAGTACACGCTGAGCGATGCACGTGCCTTCGTGTTCAACAATCGCGACCCGGATGAGGCCGTCAAGCAGGCGGCGGAAACTGCAATGCGCGAGATCGTTGGCAAGAGCAAGATGGACTTCGTTCTGTACGAGGGCCGCGAGGCGATTGCCAAGAATGCCCAGGTCCTGATGCAGGAGATCCTCAATCGCTATGAGATCGGCATCCAGGTCAACAAGGTGACGCTGCAGAACGCGCAGCCGCCGGAGCAGGTTCAGGAGGCGTTCAACGACGCCGTGAAGGCGGGCCAGGATCGCGAACGCCTCAAGAACGAGGGCGAAGCGTATGCCAACGACGTGATTCCGAAGGCTCGGGGCACGGCTTCGCGACTGATGGAAGAAGCGCAAGGCTACTCCGCACGCGTCGTCTCCCAAGCCGAAGGTGACGGCAGTCGCTTCAAACAGGTCTACACCGAATACGCCAAGGCACCGGAAGTCACCCGCAACCGCATGTACCTCGACACGATGCAGCAGGTTTACAACAACACGACCAAGATCATGGTCGACACCAGTGGCAGCGGCAATCTGCTGTATCTGCCGCTCGACAAGGTGATGCAGGCCGCCGGCGTGGCGACTGCGGCTGAAGCGACCCGTGCGCCGGAGTCTACGGTCACCGTTCCTGCACCGGCCCCGCAGCCCGTGGATCGTCGCGAAGCCTTGCGCAACCGTGATCGGGGAGACCGCTGAGATGCGTGATCGTCTGCCCGTTTTCGTCGGCCTGCTGCTCTTTGTGGTGGTCGTGCTTTCGATGTCTCTCTTCACTGTGGACCAGCGCCAGTTTGCGCTCGTGTTCCAGCTGGGCGAGATCAAGCGCACGGTGACCGAGCCCGGCCTGAAGTTCAAGTGGCCCCTGATCCAGAACGTTCGGTATTACGACCGTCGCATTCTTACGTCCGACACAGTCGAACCGGAGCTCTTCCAGACCGCGGAAAAGAAGAACGTGCTGGTCGACCTGTTCGTGAAGTGGCGCATCGCTGATCCGGCGCTGTACTACCGTTCATTCAGCGGCGAAGAGTCGCGTGCCCGCAACCGGCTGGAACAGACCGTCAACTCCGGTCTGCGTGAGGAGTTCGGCCGCCGCACTGTGCATGAAGTGGTGTCCGGCGAGCGTGGTGCCATCATGGATGTCGTGCGCAAGAAGGCGGACGATGACGCGCGTCGCTTCGGCATGCAGATCGTCGATGTCCGCCTGAAGCGTGTCGATCTGCCCGACGCTGTCAGCGACTCCGTCTATCGCCGCATGGAGGCCGAGCGCAAGCGCGTGGCCAACGAATTGCGTTCGACGGGTTCCGCTGAGGCCGAGAAGATCAAGGCCGATGCCGACCGCCAGCGCGAAGTCATCGTTGCCGAGGCCTATCGCGATGCCCAGAAACTGAAGGGTGAGGGCGACGCCAAGGCGGCTGCCATCTACTCCGAGGCCTTTGGCCGCAATCCTGAGTTCTACCGGTTCTACCGCAGCCTGGAGGCCTACAAGCAGAGCTTCCGCAGCAAGAACGACGTGCTGGTGGTCGAGCCAAATACCGAGTTCTTCCGGTATCTGAAGGGCAGCGGCGGGGCGCAGGGCGCCAAGTAAAATGCTGTCGTACCTGCTGACAGCCTTCGCACTGATGCTGGTGCTCGAAGGCTTGCTGCCCTTTCTCGCGCCCGCTGTGTGGCGTGAAACCTTCAAACGCATCACCGCGATGGCGGATGGTCAGATCCGCTTCATCGGGCTGACCTCCATGATCGTCGGCCTGGTGCTTCTCATCCTGTTGCACTGATTTCCATGGCTTTGCCGCGCTGGGCCCTGCCCGAACATTTCGAGGATGTATTGCCTTTCGACGCCTTGCGCGTCGAGGGTTTGCGTCGCGCCCTGCTGGACGAATTCCGTCTGCATGGCTATCAACTCGTGGTGCCGCCGATGGTGGAGCACCTGGATTCGCTGGTGTCGGGCACCGGGCAGGACATGGCAGACAGCACCTTCAAGCTGGCTGACCAGTTGTCCGGCCGGACCCTGGGTCTGCGCGCAGACATCACGCCGCAGGTGACGCGCATCGACGCTCACCTGCTGAACCGTCGTGGCGTGGCGCGCCTGTGCTACTGCGGCAGCGTCGTGCATACCTTGCCCCGCGCACTTACCGCCAGTCGCGAACCGATCCAGATCGGCGCCGAGCTGTACGGACACGGTGGCATCGAGGCGGACGAAGAAATTCTGCGTCTGCTCGCGCGTAGCTTGGGAATTGCCGGCGTCAGCGGCTTGCGCATCGACCTTGGCCACGTTGGCATCTTCCGCGCACTGTCGCGGATGGCGGCGCTGGATGCCGCTGCGGAAGAACAGCTGTTCGACATCCTGCAGGCCAAGGACGTGCCAGCGCTGCGCGATTTCGCTGCAAGCCTGCCCGAGAGCGTACGTGCGCCCTTGCTGGCCTTGCCGACTTTGTACGGCAGTGCCGACGTACTGGTGAGAGCGTACGAGCAGCTGGCTGTCGTGCCGGACGCGCGTCTGGCGCTGGATGAGTTGCTGCATCTGGCCAAGCGTCTGCATGACTTGCCGATCAGTTTCGATCTGGCCGATCTGCGTGGCTATCACTATCACACCGGCCTCGTGTTCGCGGCCTACTGCGGCAATTCGGCCGCAGCAGTCGCGCTGGGCGGGCGCTATAACGAATCGGGACAGGCTTTCGGTCGTGCCCGCCCGGCGACGGGTTTCAGCCTGGACCTGCGCGACCTGGTGAGCGCATCGGCTGCTTCGGAGCAGGTTACGGGGGCGATCTTGGCGCCGCTTGCTGGCGACGCGGCACTGACGGAAGCCGTAGCAACCCTGCGCGCGCAGGGTGAGGCCGTCGTCGTGGAATTGCCGGGTCATGAAGGGACCTGGCGCGAGGCGGGCTGTGACCGCCGACTGGTTTTGCGGGACGGCGCATGGCGCGTCGAGCCCCTGCTTGGAGATTGATGGGAATGGCAAAGAACGTAGTCGTAGTCGGTACCCAGTGGGGCGACGAAGGCAAGGGCAAGGTCGTCGACTGGCTGACCGATCACGCGCAGGGCGTGGTGCGCTTCCAGGGCGGCCATAATGCCGGCCATACCCTGGTCATCAAGGGCAAGAAGTACGCGCTGAACCTGATCCCGTCCGGCATCATGCGCGACGGCGTCGCCTGCTACATCGGCAACGGCGTCGTGCTGTCGGCCTCGCACCTGCTGTCGGAGATCGACAAGCTGGAGGCCGGTGGCATCGAGGTGCGTTCGCGCCTGAAGATCAGTGAGGCTTGCCCGCTGATCCTGCCGTTCCACAGCGCGGTCGACATCGCGCGCGAAGAAGCCCGCGGTGGCGCCAAGATCGGTACCACTGGCAAGGGCATCGGCCCTGCCTATGAGGACAAAGTGGCTCGTCGCGCCCTGCGCGTGCTGGACCTGTTCTATCCGGAGCGCTTCGCCGAGAAGCTGCGCGCCACGATGGACTTCCACAACTTCATGCTGGAGAAACAACTGGGCGGCAAGCCGGTGGACTACCAGCAGACCCTGGATGAAGCGCTGGCCCTGGTGCCGCGCATCCGTCCGCTGGTGGCTGATGTTTCTGCAGCGCTGCACGCTGCGCACAAGCGTGGCGAGAACCTGTTGTTCGAAGGCGCACAGGGCACGCTGCTGGATGTGGACCACGGCACCTATCCGTACGTGACCTCCAGCAATTGCGTGGCCGGTGCAGCGAGTGCCGGTGCCGGCGTAGGTCCGGGCATGCTGCATTACGTGCTGGGAATTACCAAGGCTTACACCACGCGCGTGGGTTCCGGTCCGTTCCCGAGCGAATTGCCGATCGAGGAAGAGGGCAGTGTTGGCCACCATCTGTCGACCGTCGGCCATGAGCGCGGCACGGTGACGGGTCGCGTACGTCGTTGTGGCTGGTTCGATGCCGCTGCGCTGCGCCGCTCGATCCAAATCAACGGCGTGACCGGCCTGTGTCTGACCAAGCTGGATGTGCTGGATGGCATCGAGGAGTTGCAGATCTGTACGGGCTACCGCGTCGATGGCGGTGTGTCGGATCTGCTGCCTATCGGTTCGGAGAGCGTCGGCGCATGTGAGCCGATCTACGAAACCATGCCTGGCTGGAAGGAATCTTCGGTGGGCGCCAAGCGCGTCGAGGATCTGCCGGCGAACGCCCGCGCCTACATCAAGCGCATCGAGGAACTGTGCGAGACCCCGGTGGACATGATCTCGACCGGGCCGGACCGCGAAGAAACGATTGTCCTGCGCCACCCGTTCCAGTGATCTGTCCATGCGAGGCGCAAACAACACGGCAAAGCAGTCGTGTTGTTTGCGCCTCGCTGTTTTCTGCGCCGTGGCCGAACCGTTCTTGCAGAACGTGTTTTACGGGAACGCAGAAAACAAAAAAGCCGACCTTGTGGGTCGGCTTCCTTGCGAAATTTGGTGCCCAGGAGAGGACTCGAACCTCCACACCTTGCGGCACTAGTACCTGAAACTAGCGCGTCTACCAATTTCGCCACCTGGGCAACGAAGACCGCCATTATAAGTGACCAAATCTGAATGTCAACATCAAAAAAGAAAAACACCAAACTCCCCGCCGTCCGCCGTGCCGATCCTTTCTTCGCGCGCGAGTCGGAGAAATATGACGAACCGTTGCCCAGCCGCGAATACATCGAGCAGGTGCTGGCTGAGCAGGCACGACCGATGGACTTCGACGCCCTGCGCGCGTTCTTCGCCATCACCACTGAAGAGGAGCAGCACTTCGCGCGCCGCCTCTTTGCCATGGAGCGTGCCGGGCAATTGCTGCGCAACCGCCGCGGCGATTACATCCTGCCGGAAAAGGCGGCACTGATCCGCGGTCGGATAGAGGGGCATCCTGATGGATTCGGCTTCCTGATTCCGGAAGACGACGGCGATCACATCTTCCTGGGGCCGCGCGCGATGCGCGAAGTCCTGCATGGCGACCGTGTGCTGGTGCAGGTGATCGGCAAGGATCAGCGCGGCCGTCCGGAAGGCAAGATCGTCGAAGTGCTGGAGCGCGGCAACACGCGCGTCATCGGCCGTGTGGTGATGGAGCAGGGCGTGGCCATCATTGCGCCGGAGAACCGCCGCATCAGCCAGGACATCCTGCTGGCGCCCGGCGGCAAGGTGAAACCCCAGCCGGGACAGGTCGTGACCGTGGAGCTGACGCAGCAGCCGGGCCCGCACAGCAAGCCGATCGGACGCATCGTCGAGACGTTGGGCAACTATGCCGATGACGGCATGGAAATCGAGATCGCGCTTCGCAAGCACGACCTGCCCTTCGAGTTTCCGTCCGACGTGAAGGCCGAGGCGCGCAAGCTGCCCGACCTCGTGCGCAAGAAGGACATGGCTGGCCGTGAGGACATCCGTCATTTGCCGCTGGTAACCATCGATGGCGAGACGGCCAAGGATTTCGACGACGCCGTCTATGCCGAGAAGCAGGGACGCGGCTGGCGCCTGTTGGTGGCGATTGCTGACGTCAGCCACTACGTGACGCCGGGGTCGGCGCTGGATCGTGAGGGCTTGAACCGTGGCAATTCGGTGTACTTCCCGCGCCGGGTGATTCCGATGCTGCCGGAGAAGCTGTCCAACGGCCTGTGCTCTCTGAATCCCGAGGTGGACCGGTTGTGCATGGTCTGCGACATGTCGATCTCGGTTTCCGGCGAGATCAAGCAGTACCGCTTCTATCCAGCCGTCATGTACTCGCATGCGCGCCTGACTTACAACCGCGTTGCTGCGGCGCTGTACGACAAGGACGTCGCCGAGCAGGAACGCATTGGTGCCTTGATGCCGCAGCTCGAAAGCCTGGATGCCGTGTTCCGCATCCTGCTGAAGGCACGTGCCAAGCGTGGCGCCATCGACTTCGAGACGGTCGAGACCCGCATGATCTTCAACGAGCACGGCAAGATCGAGCGGATCGTGCCGGAGTCGCGCAATGACGCACACCGTGTCATCGAGGAGTGCATGCTGGCGGCCAATGTGTGTGCCTCGGATTTCCTCGCGAAGCACGAGCATCCGACGCTCTACCGCATTCACGAACGTCCGACGCCCGAGAAGCTGGAGAAGCTGCGCAGCTTCCTGTCCGAGTTCAGTCTGAGCCTGGGTGGTGGTGACGAGCCGAAGGCGGGAGACTTCGCCAAGGTCATCGACAAGATCCGCACGCGGCCGGATTTCGCGCTGATCCAGACGGTGATGCTGCGCTCCCTGCAGCAGGCCATGTACAGCCCGGACAACGTCGGCCACTTCGGCCTGGCTTACGACGCGTATGCGCATTTCACATCGCCGATCCGCCGTTACCCGGATCTGCTGGTCCACCGTGCCATCAAGGCCGTGCTGAACCGTGCGCAATACGTGCCGATGGTGGATGGCGTCGAACTGATGCCGGATACGCGCCGCGTGAAGCGCGTGCGCAACGACGATGCAAAGAGCGAGCAGCCGCAACAGCGCAAGGCGGCGAAGCAGGGATTGTGGGAGTCCATCGGCATTCACTGCTCGATGACCGAGCGTCGCGCGGACGAAGCAAGTCGTGACGTCCAGACTTGGCTGAAATGTTTCTACATGCAGGACCACGTGGGTTCCGAGTTTGCGGGCAGCATTTCGGCGGCGACTTCGTTCGGTATCTTCGTGACCCTGGACGAGTTGTTCGTGGAGGGGCTCGTACACATCTCCGATCTGGGGGCTGACTACTTCCACTTCGACGACGCGCGCCATGAGCTAGTGGGCGAACGTACCGGCCGGCGCTTCCGTTTGTCCGACCGGGTGCGTGTGCAGGTCGTCCGGGTAGATCTGGAAACTCGCAAGATCGATTTCCGCCTGGCCGAGGAAAAACCGGAAGAGAAGGTCGGGAAGGCAGCCGGAAAGCCGACTGACCAATCTGGCGGGAGGAGGGGCAAAGAGAAGGTGGCGCGGCCGGCTGAGCAGGTGTCTGCGGCGCAACCTGAAGCGGCGGGTGCGGCCTTGGTGCCCAGACGTGGCGGCAAGGTCGTGAAGCCCTCTGCCCAGGACGACGAGCCGGTGAGCTGGCGCGAGCTGGCAGGCCTGCCAGCGGACGGCATGGTGAAGGTGTTGCGCGAGGCGGAAGGCAGGCCCGGCGTCGGTCGCAGCGAGCGCGCGGCAAGAACGCCAAGCAAGAGCGGCGCGGGCAAGGCAAAATCCGCCCCTCGAACCAGCAAGACAACAACCAAGTCGGGCGAAGCCGCTCGTGGAAAGGCAAAACGGCGTGGCTGAGACACGTTTCATCTATGGCTTCCATGCCGTTGCAGCGAAGCTGCGCAATGACCCGGAAGGGGTGCTGGAAATCCACGTCGCAGCCCAGCGGCAAGATGCGCGTGCGCGCGATCTGCTGGTGCGCGCCGAGGCGGCTGGTGTTCGCGTGATTCCCTCTGATGCAGCTCGATTGGACGGCATGGCCAGCGGCCAGCGTCACCAGGGCGTCGTGGCGAAAGTGGATGCCCGCCGTCGTGAGCTGAAGCTGGACGATGTGCTGGAGAACCTCAACGAGCCGGCGTTGTTGCTAGTGCTGGACGGTGTGCAGGATCCCCACAATCTCGGTGCCTGCCTGCGGGTGGCGGATGCGGCGGGCGTGCATGCCGTCATCGCGCCGAAGGACCGTGCGGCCGGACTTAATGCCACGGCCATCAAGGTGGCCAGCGGTGCGGCGGACACCGTGCCCTACATTACCGTCACCAACCTGGCGCGTAGCCTGCGCGAAATGCAGGAAGCCGGTGTATGGGTCGTTGGCGCGGCGGGTGAGGCAGAGAAAACCATCCACGCCATCGACCAGCGCGGTCCGACGGCATGGGTGCTGGGAGCTGAGGGTGATGGCATGCGCCGCCTGACGCGCGAGACCTGCGACGAGCTGGCGAAGATTCCGATGGTGGGGACGGTGGAGAGTCTCAACGTGTCGGTGGCCAGCGGCATCTGTCTGTTCGAAGCGCGGCGCCAGCGCGGCGCCTGACTTGCATCATTCAAGGGAGAAAGCATGGAAGGCCTGATCGTCGTCGTAGCGTTTGCCGTTTTCGTGGTCGTGACCATCGCCAAGGGTGTGCGCATCGTGCCGCAAGGCGAGGAGTGGGTCGTGGAGCGCCTGGGGCGCTACCAGCGGACCATCCTGCCGGGCTTGTCGATACTGATTCCCTATCTGGATGCCGTGGCCTACAAGGTGATCACCAAGGACCTGATCCTCGACGTTCAACAGCAGGAAGTGATCACACGGGACAACGCGGTCATCCTCACCAATGCCCTGGCCTTCATCAAGGTCACTGATCCGGTGAAGGCCGTGTATGGCGTGACCGACTTCCAGGAGGCGATCCGCAATCTGGTGATGACCACGCTGCGCTCGATCGTCGGCGAGATGGAGCTCGACGAGGCGCTATCCTCACGCGACAAGATCAAGGCACGCCTGCGCGAGAGCATCGCGGATGAAGCCATCGACTGGGGTATCGGCATCAAGTCGGTGGAGATCCAGGACATCAAGCCGTCCGAATCCATGCAGCGCGCGATGGAGATGCAGGCTGCCGCCGAGCGTGAGCGCAAGGCGATGGTGACGCGTGCCGAAGGCGACAAGCAATCGGCCATTCTGGAGGCCGAGGCGCGCCTGGAGGCTGCCAAACGGGATGCGAATGCGCAGGTGGCGCTGGCGGCTTCGTCCGCCGAAGCGATCCGGCGCGTGAAGGATGCGGTGGGCGACGACACCACGCCGGTCATGTACATCCTCGGCGAGAAGTACATCCAGGCGCTGGACCGGCTTTCGCATTCACCCAACAGCAAGATCGTGATGTTGCCGGGCGACCTGCAGGAGGCTGTGGCACGCGCAGTCGGGGCGATGCGCAAGCCCTGAGTCTGTACTTCAAGGGGCGGTAGTGCCGCCCCTCGCTGGCGCTAGCGCACCTTGTCGCGCATCAGGCGCTGCTTCTCGCGGTCCCAGTCACGCTCTTTCTCGGTCTCGCGCTTGTCGTACTGCTTCTTGCCCTTGGCGAGACCGATTTCCATCTTCACCCGACCGCGGGTGTAGTGCAGGTCCAGCGGCACCAGCGTGAACCCGGCGCGTTCCACCTTCCCGATCAGCTTGCTGATTTCTTCCGCGTGCAGCAGCAGCTTGCGGGTGCGCACCGGGTCCGGCTTGATGTGGGTCGAGGCCGTCGGCAGCGGCGAGATGTGCATGCCGATCACATGGATCTGGTCGCCGCGCAGGACCACGTAGGCTTCCTTGATCTGTGCGCGTCCATCGCGGATCGCCTTCACCTCCCAGCCCTCCAGTACGAGTCCGGCCTCGAAGCGTTCTTCGATGAAGTACTCGTGGAAGGCCTTGCGGTTGTCGATGATGCTCATGGTGTGGTCAGTGGGGCGGCCGATCAGCGGGCCATCGGCTAGAATCGGCCATTCTAACTGCCCGCATCTGTCTGCCGCAAAACGCACATGGCCGAAGTCAGGAAAACCGTGCTGATCGAGCGCACTCCCGCGCGCATGTTCGAACTCGTGGACCGATGCGAGGAGTATCCGCAGTTCCTTCCCTGGTGTTCAGCCGGGGAGGTGCTCGAGCGCACCGAGGTGCTTACGGTCGCCACGCTGCATATCAACTACCACGGTATCAAGTCCCAGTTCACGACGGCGAACACCAAGGTGCCGTCGGGCGAGATGCGGATCGCGCTGCGTGACGGGCCGTTCCGTCATCTTGAAGGTGAGTGGCGGTTCATTCCGCTGGGTGAAGCGGCCTGCAAGATCGAGTTCCGCTTGCACTACGAGTTCTCGAACAAGTTGCTGGAGAAAGTGGTCGGGCCGGTTTTCCACCACATTGCCAACACCTTCGTCGACGCCTTCGTGAAGCGCGCGCAGCAGGTGGGGTGATGTCACGCCCGCTTAGCGTCGAAGTCAGCTACGCGCCTGCCCCAGGCGTGCTGAAGGTTGTGGAGCTGCGCCTGCCGGCCGGCAGCAGCGTGGCGGACGCCGTTTCGGCATCCGGCTTGTTGCAGCTGTACCCGGAGATAACGCTGGATGGAGCGAACCGGACAGGCGTGTTCGGCAAGCTCGCCAAGCCGGACGATCCGCTCGATGACGGTGATCGCGTAGAGATCTACCGCCCGCTGCTGGCTGATCCGAAAGAGGTCCGCCGCAGAAGGGCAGAAGAGGGCAAGGCGATGAAAAAAGGCGGCGGGCCGAAGCCGCCGCCTGATGCGGAGCGCTGACCAGAGTCAGCGGCAGTCGCGAGCGTGCTGGGCGCGGAGCCTGTCAGCTTCAGCCCGGATGGCCTCGTCGCTCATGAATTCCCGCTCGCCGCTAGGTCCGGCCTGAGTGACCCTGCCTCCCTGATCGAGCATGCCGATATTCCGTTGCAGGTCGTTGCAGTAGGCGGTTTTTTCCGCCTTCTGCGCATCCACTTTGCGCTTGGCCTCATCGCTTGCGGCCTGGTCGGCCTTCCGTTGCCGGTACTCGAGGTCCTTTTCCGCCCAGGACTTGGGGCCAGCCGCCGGACCTGAGGCTGCTGCTGCCGGTTTCGACTGGCTGGCCGGAGCCGGGGTGCTGGTGCTTCCGCCGCCGCGTACGGGCTGCGCGTTCGCACTGGCCGGCGGGCTGTCGGAATAATGCACGCGGCCGTTGGCGTCTTTCCAGGTATAGATCTGGGCGCCAGCGGCGCCGGCAAACAGGGTCAGGGCGATAGCGGTCAGGCCGGTACGAAGCATGTGGTCTCCAGTGACGCTTACGCCGGTTTTGCAGCAAGCCGGCGCGATCCGTATAATGCGTCTTTGCGTGCAAGGATAGTAGATATGCGCCTGATCCAGAAGGCCCTGACGTTTGACGACGTCCTGCTCGTTCCCGCTCATTCCGATGTGTTGCCTAAGGACGTCAGCCTCGCCTCGAAGCTGACCCGCAACGTCTCCCTGAACATCCCCCTGGTCTCCGCCGCGATGGACACGGTGACCGAGTCGCGCCTGGCGATTGCCTTGGCGCAAGAGGGCGGCATGGGCATCATCCACAAGAATTTCCCTGCCAAACAGCAGGCGCAGGAAGTCGCCCGCGTGAAGCGTTTCGAGTCCGGCGTACTGCGCGACCCGATCACGATCCCGCCGACGATGAGCGTCCGGCAGGTTCTTGCTCTCACCCGCCAGCACAAAATCTCCGGCCTGCCGGTCGTGGACGGCGGACGGGTGGTGGGCATCGTAACCAACCGCGACCTGCGTTTCGAGACCAATCTCGATCAGCCGGTTTCCGCCATCATGACCCCTGGCAATCGCCTGGTGACCGTGCCCGAAGGCACCTCGCTGGAAGATGCCAAGGCGCTGATGCACAAGCATCGCCTGGAGCGCGTGCTGGTGCTGAAGAACAGCGGTGAGCTGTACGGTCTGGTGACGGTCAAGGACATCCTGAAATCCACCGAACACCCGCTGGCCGCCAAGGATGCACAGGGTCGGCTGCGTGTCGGCGCGGCTGTGGGTGTTGGTGCTGGCACCGAAGAGCGTGTCGAAGCGTTGGCCGAGGCGGGTGTCGACGTCATCGTCGTGGATACCGCACACGGTCACTCGCAAGGTGTGATCGATCGCGTGAACTGGGTGAAGAAGAACTTCCCGCAGATCGACGTCATCGGCGGCAACATCGCCACCGGCGACGCCGCTTTGGCACTGGTCGAAGCTGGCGCCGATGCGGTAAAGGTCGGCATCGGCCCCGGCTCCATCTGCACCACGCGTATCGTCGCGGGCGTCGGCGTGCCGCAGATCACCGCCATCGACAACGTTGCCAAGGCGCTCGAAGGCAGCGGCGTCCCGTTCATCGCTGACGGCGGCATCCGCTACTCCGGAGACATTTCCAAGGCCATCGCGGCTGGCGCGTATGCGGTGATGCTCGGCGGCCTGTTCGCCGGTACCGAAGAGGCGCCGGGCGAGACCGTCCTGTTCCAGGGCCGCAGCTACAAGAGCTATCGCGGCATGGGTAGCCTGGGTGCCATGCAGCAGGGTGCGGCCGACCGTTATTTCCAGGACGCCGAAAACAACGCCGACAAGCTGGTGCCGGAAGGTATCGAAGGTCGTGTGCCCTACAAGGGGCCGGTCATGGCCGTGATCCATCAACTGATGGGTGGGCTGCGTGCCTCGATGGGCTATGTCGGTTGCGGCACCATCGAAGCCATGCGCAGCCGTGCGCAGTTCGTCGAGATCACCTCGGCGGGCATGCGTGAATCGCACGTGCATGACGTCCAGATCACCAAGGAAGCACCCAACTACCACCAGGACTGATTGGCTGGCGACTGGATCAAGGCGTCCCTGCGGACGCCTTTCTCTTTTGGCTCAACCGATTCATTCAGCAGGCACTACAGACAGCATGCACGACAAGATCCTCATCCTCGATTTCGGCTCCCAGGTCACCCAGCTCATCGCGCGCCGGGTGCGCGAGGCGCACGTCTACTGCGAAATCCATCCGAACGACGTGTCGGACGATTTCATCCGCAGCTTTGCGCCCAAGGGCATCATCCTGTCGGGCAGCCATGCCTCGACCTACGAGGATCACGCCTTGCGTGCGCCGCAGGCGGTGTGGGATCTGGGCGTGCCGGTCCTGGGCATCTGCTACGGCATGCAGACCATGGCCGTGCAACTGGGCGGCGAGGTGAGCTGGAGCGACACGCGCGAGTTCGGTTATGCCGAAGTGCGCGCGCATGGCCACACGAAGTTCCTGCAGGGCATCCAGGATTTCGCAACGACCGAAGGCCACGGCATGCTCAAGGTGTGGATGAGTCACGGTGACAAGGTCACCGCGCTGCCGCCGGGCTTCAAGCTGATGGCCTCGACGCCGAGCTGTCCGATTGCCGGCATGGCCAACGAAGAGAAGGGCTACTACGCCGTCCAGTTCCACCCTGAGGTGACGCACACCCTGCAGGGCGCGGCAATGCTTGATCGCTTTGTGCGCGAGATCGCGGGTTGTGCGGGCGACTGGATCATGGGCAACTACATTGAGGAAGCCGTCGCGAAGATCCGAGAGCAGGTGGGCGATGAGGAAGTCATCCTCGGCCTGTCCGGTGGTGTCGACTCCTCGGTTGCGGCAGCCCTGATCCATCGTGCCATCGGCGACCAGCTCACCTGTGTGTTCGTCGACCACGGCCTGCTGCGCCTGAACGAAGGCGACATGGTGATGGAGATGTTCGCCGGCAAGCTGCACGCCAAGGTCATCCGAGTCGATGCAGCTGAGCTCTTCATGGGCGAACTCGCAGGCGTGAGCGACCCGGAGCAGAAGCGCAAGATCATCGGCCGCCTGTTCGTGGACGTCTTCAAGGCCGAGGCCGAGAAGCTCAAGCAGAGCGGCGCTGGGCACAAAGGCGCCACCTTCCTCGCCCAGGGCACCATCTACCCCGACGTGGTGGAGAGTGGCGGCACCAAGACCAAGAAGGCCACGACGATCAAGAGCCACCACAACGTCGGCGGTCTGCCCGAGCAACTCGGCCTCAAGCTGCTGGAGCCGCTGCGTGAACTGTTCAAGGACGAAGTTCGCGAGCTGGGCGTCGCCTTGGGTCTGCCCGCCGGCATGGTCTACCGCCATCCCTTCCCGGGCCCTGGCCTGGGGGTACGCATCCTCGGTGAGGTGAAGAAGGACTTCGCCGACCTGCTGCGCCGGGCGGACGCCATCTTCATCGAAGAGCTGCGCAAGACGGTCGACGAGAATTCCGGCAAGACCTGGTACGACCTTACAAGTCAGGCGTTCGCCGTCTTCCTGCCGGTGAAGAGCGTGGGCGTCATGGGCGATGGCCGCACCTATGAATACGTGGTGGCGCTGCGTGCCGTGCAGACCCAGGATTTCATGACCGCACACTGGGCGCACCTGCCTCATGAGCTGCTGGGCCGTGTCAGCAACCGCATCATCAATGAGGTGCGTGGCATCAACCGCGTGGTCTACGACGTGTCCGGCAAGCCGCCCGCCACCATCGAGTGGGAATGAGGACGTAGCGCGATGGCAATCTCCCGGTTGATCGCGCGTTTCCTGCCTGCCGCGCTACTGGGGTTCGCGCGGCGCCTGCGCTTTCCGCAGTTGTTCCTGCTGATGCTGGCCTTGCTGGTCATCAACCTGATCGTGCCGGACTTCATTCCCCTGCTGGATGAACTGCTACTCGCGTTGGCAACGCTGGCACTTGCCGCGTGGAAACGGCGTGCTGGCGACGACGATCAAGGCAGCGCACCATGAACGAGCGCGACGAGTTTTTCATGCGCGAGGCGCTCGCTCTGGCGCGCGAGGCCGGTAGTCTCGATGAAGTACCGGTCGGTGCCGTGGTCGTGTTGAACGACGAAATCATCGGCCGCGGTTACAACCAGCCCATCTTCCGCAACGATCCGACTGCGCACGCCGAGGTCATAGCCCTGCGCGACGCGGGGCAGCGTCTGGGCAACTACCGGATGCCGGGCGCCACGCTCTACGTGACGCTGGAGCCCTGCGTCATGTGCAGCGGGGCCATCTTCCATGGTCGCATCGCGCGTGTCGTTTATGGCGCGCGCGACCCCAAGACCGGTGTGGCCGGCAGCGTGTTTGACCTTTATGCCGAGACCCGCCTCAACCACCATGCGCAGATAGAGGGCGGCGTGCTGGCCGAGGAATGCGGGCAGCTGTTGTCCAGTTTCTTTGCAGCCAGGCGCCAGCGCACGCTGTTGGCCTAAGCGCGCGCAGGGGTTTTCAAGGAAGGTATTTCCCGCAAGGCATATGGTTAACCCTCTGTGCTGACAGGCGTTGACGGTTAACTGCCGAAAAACGTCAGTGTCTGCTACAAAGGTCTTAAGCGACGAATGGATTCAAGTTTTGTAAGGTGTTGTTTTTGATGAATTAGATCGGGCATCGACGAGCGGTGCCTGCCAATGGCATGTGTCTGGCTCATAGTCCGGCGTGCGGATCGGCCTCGTATCCGCGACACCCTGAAACTGGAGATATACAAATGACCATGCAGAAACGCGTTCAACAAGGTTTCACCCTGATCGAACTGATGATCGTGGTGGCCATCATCGGTATTCTGGCTGCGATCGCCCTGCCGGCTTACTCGGATTACCAGGCCAAATCGAAGGTCGCTGCTGGCCTGGCGGAAATCTCTGCTGGCAAGACGGCTTTCGAAGACAAGGTTAACAACGGTGAAGACTTTACTCTTCAGACCGATATTGGTCTGACGGCGACCACCGGGAACTGTGGTATTACTGCAACTGCGACGGATGGTGCAGGCACGATTGTCTGTACGCTGCGCAATGCCCCTTCCCAAGTTGATGGCCAAACGATCACTTGGACGCGCACTGCGGCTGGCCAGTGGTCTTGTGTTTCCTCCTCTGACAACAAATACAACGCGAAGACTTGCCAAGCCGCTCCTGCTGCTCCGTAATGAGTTGTTGATAGCAATATAGTCAGCGCAAATAGAGCCGCCTTGGGTATGCCAAGGCGGCTTTTTTCTTCGCACTGGCCGGCGAGTAGGGTGCAATAACCGAAGGGCATTGCACCGCACGTTTTTAGTTTCTATTTGGCGCGACTGATCTTAATCTCGCCTGCGCCACCTTCAGCCTGCCATGTTTCCGAAGCGACACGCGCTCTTCGCAAGCGCGTGGTGCGCCATCAAGTTGGCATCGTTCCTGCCCTCGGGGGCTGTCGCCCCCACGCTTCATTCCGCTTTCCAGAGGTTGATCACCTGGAGGCCCGCTGCTTCATAGGGCGAGACGTCGAGTGATGCGACGATGAAGCCGCGCGATGCGGCAATTCCCGCAACGTAGCCGTCAACGGCGGGGAGGTCGCGTCCGTCATTCCGGGCTGCCATCGCCAGGTCTGCATAGCAACGTGCAGCAGCCGTGTCGAACGGCAGGATGCGATCCTTGAACAGCGCCAGCAGTTCCGTCAGTGCATGGTCAAGTACCTGCTTGCGCCTGCCTGCAGGCAGTGCGTCGATGCCGAACAGCCATTCGACCGGTGCGCCGCAGGGCGGATAGAGGGTTTCGTCGCCTGCGTGTTGCGAAGTTCGGACTTTTGGCTGGCATTGCATGGTGCTCGGTGCCGGCATTGCCGGCACAATGCGGCACCTCCTGATTGCCCTTGTTTCATGACTTTTTATCTCTGCTCTGGCTTGTTGGCCGCTCTGGCCTTGCCTACCTTGTTGCCCTTCCATCGTCATCCGCAGACCGTGTTCTGGCAGGAGTGGTGGAGTGCCGTGGCGCTTGTGGTGTTGGCCGGCGTGCTGGTGTTCGCCGGGCGCTTGCGGGTGGGGGGGCTGGGTCTGGGTTGTTCGGTGATGGCGGGAGTTTTGCTGGCGTCGGACGATGGCGCTGGCGGCTGGCTGGCGTATGCCGCGCTGGGGGCGCTGGCGTGGGTGCTGGGTGGGGCTGCGGTCCTGACGAAGCGCGATGGTTACGGGGGGGCTGGAATGCTCCCTTCGACAGGCTCACGGAGTGGATTGGAAATTGTTTGTGCTGCGGCGCTGCTGATCAGCGCGTTGCTGCAAGCCTTGCTGGGTTTCTGCCAGTTGCTAGGCGTGAATGGTGGCTGGCTGATGCCGCGCTTGTACTTGGCGGTGTATGGAAACATCGCGCAGCCGAACCATTACGCCAACCTGTTGTGGTTGGGGCTGGCTTCGCTTGCGTACCTGTGGGCGCGGTCTGCACGTCTTGTCGGCTGGCTTGTGGTGCCTGCGGCATTTCTGACCGTGGCTGCGGCGCTGTCGGCGTCGCGCTCGGTGTTCCTGTTCATGCTGGCTTTGCCGGTGCTGTCATGGCTCGTCGGGCAGGGTGGAGCTGACGCAGGGCGGCGGCTACGCAGCGGGGCGCTGGTGGTGTTGGTGCTATCGGTGCTGGCGCAGGGGCTGGTGTCGAGCGGTTTGCTGAGCGGCAGCAAGGTGGTGTCGGCGGCGTCGCGGATCGATGAGGGCGGGTCGAACGGTCAGCGGCTGTTTGACTGGGAGGTGGCGGCCAAGACTGCGCTGGAGCATCCGTTCACGGGCTCCGGGATCGGCAGCTTTGCCTGGCAGACGGCGGAGCATGCGGCGAAGTTGCAACCGACTTCATTCGTGCGTATTGGCGAAAACGCCCACAACACGCCGTTGCATCTGGCGGCGGAGTTGGGGTTGGTGCCGGCGCTGGTGATTGTTGGCTCGTTCGCTTGGTGGTTCATCCGCCAGTTGCGGTCGCCGCCGACGCCTGAACGGTGGTGGTGTCTGGCCATCGTGTCTATCATCGGGCTGCATAGTCTGGTGGAGTACCCGCTTTGGTACACCTACTTCATCGTTCCGTTCTTCCTTGCGATCGGTCTGGCGGATGCGCAGGACGAGGGCTTGCGGACGATCAGTTTCAGTTCCCGGTGGTTGTTGCTGCCGGTGGCGGTCGGGGTGTTCGTGCTGGGCTGGGCCCTGCATGACTACCGCGCCCTGGAGGAGGGCTACGCGGTGATCGAGGATGCGCAGCGGGATGTGGCGCATGTCGAGTCGCTGGCCTTGAAGGTAGATGGCCGGTCGATGTTCGCGCCGCACGCGGGCATCCTGCGCATCCGCAACTGGGGGGAGACGGATCGCACGCAGGCTGCGACCGTGGCAGGGCTATGCGATACGGCTGCCCGCGCCAAGCCTTCGCTGGAGGTGCTGGAACGCTGCGTGACGGCTTACGCCTGGAGCGGTCGTGACGCGGATGCGCAGCATTATGTGGATGTGATCTGCGGGGCGTATCCGGCGGTCTATCACGGCGACGTGAAGCGGCGCGTGGCGAGCCTGGCGGCGGAAGGGCATGCGTTGCTGACGTGCAGGCTGTAGCACGGGCATTACCTTGCTCCCGCATGTACGGGAGCGAAGGGGCGGATAAAGGCGTAGATTGGGTTGAGCCCAGCGACTTGTGCTGAGCACGGCCGAAGCAAGCCCAACACCCAGACGGCCCCTGAGGAACAGGCCTTAAACAACCAACGGCCGATCCGGATTGAAGCCGCGGCAGCACTGTGAAAGCCAGCCCGTGGATGCAGAGGTTTGACGTTGAGCTTGCTACGGCAAGCTCAGCACCAGCGTTTTGCTCAACCCAACTTACCCGGACTCGTGCTGACGGCGGCTGATCGCAAGCATGGCGCGGTGATCACCGCCGCTATACTTCCGAGCTTTGCGGAACAGGGCGCGAGCGGTGACTGAGGCGACGGAGAGCCGGACGGGGTTTGCGGACAGGTCTGGCGTGATGGCGCGAGTAGCGGCGGGAGAGCGGCTGGCGCTGGAACTTGGCTGCGGGCCGCGCAAACGTCATGCGGCGGCCGTGGGGGTCGATGCGCTGGATTACCCCGGCGTGGACCTCGTCGGCGACGTGTTTGCCGTGCTGGCAGCCTTGCCGTCGCAGAGCGTGTCGGCGGTGCATGCCTATCACTTCATCGAGCACGTTCCCGACCTTGACCGTCTGCTTGCGGAGCTGACGCGGGTCATGACGGCGGATGCGGTGCTGGATGTCGAAGTGCCGCACTTCGCCAATCCCTATTTCTATTCCGACCCGACGCATAGCCGCTTCTTCGGGCTCTATACCTTCTGCTATCTGGCGCAGTCCAGGCTGTTCCGCCGCGGGGTGCCGCAGTACGGCCGCGAACCGGCGTTCGAGCTGGTGGATGTCCGGCTGGATTTCGACTCGCCGTTCCCGTTGCGTGGTCTTGTCCGTCGTACAGTGGGCAAACTCTTCAACGCTTCACGCTGGTTGCAGGAGTTCCACGAGGAGAACCTCTGCTACCTGTTGCCGTGTTACCAGCTGCGCTACGTGTTGAGACGCTTGTGAAGTCACGGTTGTTCTCCGTGCAGCGGCATGATGCGCTGGCCCTTCGACAGGCCCTGGGCACGGTACCGCCACTTGTTGAGCGCACCGAAGGCAAGCGTTGGTGCTGCGATCAGCCCCGCTGGCTGAGCCCGTCGAAGCCAGGTGTCGGTGCCGCAACGGATGCCCTTCGGCAGGTTCGTGCCGCATGAGCTTGCGGGCCAGTGCCATCTACATGGTTGCGCGTGCCATCGCGGGACTGGTCTCGCTGGTGGCGGTGGGTTTGTTCGCGCGCGGGCTGGGGCCGGCGGGTTATGGCTGGCTGGCGCTGGCGGGTAGTGTCGCGGCGGTGGCGGTGGCGGTGTTCCTGCAGCCCTTGCAACATGCGCTCGGGCGCTTCGTGGTGGCGGAGGCCGCGGCGCGGATCGTGCTCGGCCGCCTGGTGATCTTCGTGGTGCTGGTGCTGGCCCTGTGCGCGGGTGCCGCTGAGTTGATCGCCGGTGTGACGCAGGCCTGGCCGCTGGGGTTGGCTGCGGCGGCCTGGGTGCTGGGCAGCAGCCAGGGGCTGTTCGACTTCTCGGCGCAGCACGCGACGGCGACCGGGCAGAGCCGGCGCTATGCCAGCCTGTTCGTGCTCAAGGCCCTGTTGCTGGCGGCTATTGGCGCCCTGGCACTGCGGAGCGGCGCGGGTGCAGCGGGCGCAATCGCAGCCTATGGCCTTGCTGCCGTGCTGGCAGTCGCCGTAGTGACGCGCAGTGACTGGCGAGGGGTGTGGCCGGGTAGAACTGCTGTGCAGGTCGGCCCCGATAACAGTATCTGGCGCGAACGCCTGCGCTCGTTCTGTCTGCCACTTGGCGCCACGTTGCTGATGACGGCGGTACTTCAATGGGCTGACCGTTTCGTGCTGGCGGCGGCAGTGTCGCCGGAGGCGCTGGGCGCGTATGCCGCGGTGGGTGATCTGGCCCAGCAAAGCCTGGGTTTCCTGTTCGGCGCCCTGTACCTTGCGTGGTATCCACGGCTGGTGCGTGCGCACGAGGCCGGCGATGCCGTGGAGCGCAGTCGCCTGGCGCGTCGTTATGCCTTGCTGGCACTGGCGGTGCTGCTGCCGGCCGTGGTCGGTTTCGCGCTGGTGGCTCGCGCGCTGTCGTCGGTGTTCTTCGGTGCTGCATACGAAGCCGTTGCGCTGTCGGTGTGGCCCTGGCTCACGTTCGCCATCGCGCTGGCCTGCATGCGGATGTTCTTCACCGATATCGGTCTCTTCCTGGCGGGACGCATGGGCGTGCAGTTGCGCAATGTCGGTCTGGCGGCCGCGCTGGGCCTCGTGTTGAACCTGTGGTGGGCGCCGCGCCACGGCGCCCTGGGGTCGGCATGGGCGGCCGTCGTGGCGCAAGGCTTCTGCCTGCTGCTGTCTGCCTGGTCGGTGCGTGGCGTGGTCGGCTGGGGCGGGCCGGATCGCAGTTGGATTGCACCGGTCGTGAGTGCCCTCGTCATGGCTGTCGTCGTCGCCCGACTGGATGGGCACGGGCCTGTAGCGCTCGCCACGCAAGCCGTCGCAGGTGTGTTCGTGTATGGCGGCTGCATGCTGATGCTGGACGGCGCTGGCTGTCGTGGCTGGCTGGCGGACTGGTGGCGCGCGCGGAGCAAGGCGGCATGAACCTGTCCGCATCCACCATCCGGCCGCTACAGGTGGCGGCGTTTACGCAGGGTGACGACGTCCCGTCGGCACGCTTCCGCGTTCGGGCGCTGATTCCCTTGCTGGCGGAAGAGGGCCTTGCCATGCGCGAATGGCCTGCGCGCCATGGCGCCTACCCGCCGCCGGGCCTGATTGCGCGTGTGAAGTGGGCGCCGCGTGCGCTGGCGGAGCGCGCGGTGGCGATGCGTGAGGCAGCAGGCCGTGATGGGAAGGGTGCCGACGTCGCCCTGTTCCAGCGCGAGCTGTTGTCCACCATGCACACTATCGAGGATCGCTGGCGAGGCCCGGCGGTGTTCGACGTGGATGACGCCGTCTGGCTCAACCAGCGCTTCGGTGGCATCGACCGGATTGCGCAGCGGCTGGGGCGGGCCATCTGCGGCAATGCCTACATTGCCGATCACTTTTCCCGTCATGCGAAGGTGTGGGTGCTGCCGACGGCGGTGGATACCGCGCACTACCAGCCCGCCAAATCGGTGGCGCGTGACGCTGGTGCACGCGTCATGGTGTGGTCCGGCAGTGCGAGCGGCCTGCCGTACCTGCAGGACATCGCACCTGCCCTGGCGCGCATCATGACGAGCCTGCCGGATGTGCGTCTGCGTATCGTGTGCAACCAGGCGCCGGATCTGCGCGGTTTGCCGGCGGAGCGGGTGGACTACTGGCCGTGGGACCCGGCGACCGAGGTGGAGGCGCTGCAGACGGCCCACCTCGGGCTCATGCCGATGCCGGACACGGCATGGACGCGTGGCAAGTGCAGTTTCAAGATGCTGACCTACATGGCCTGCGGCCTGCCGGTGCTGGTCTCGCCCTGGGGCATGAACGCCGAGGTGCTGGCCCACGATGAGCTCGGGCTGGGCGCGCGCAATGCGGATGAATGGTTGGATGCCGCAGTCGCCTTGTTGCGTGACGACACGCTGTGTCGTCGTCTCGGCGACAATGGCAGGCGGGTCGTGCTGCAGCACTATTCGGCCGAGGTCATCGTACCGAAGCTGGCGGCGATCCTGCGCGAGGCGGCGGCCTAGGCGGCACGCCCCATCCACCCCCCACAACACATCACAAGAAGAACGACCACCATGTGCGGCATTGCCGGCTACCTGAACCCCCAACCCGGATGGGACGCCGCGCGTCTGTCCGCCGTGGCGCGCGCGATGGGCGACGCCATCGCCCATCGTGGCCCGGATGCCCATGGCGAGTGGGCCGACACCGGCGCGGGGCTTGCGCTGTCGCACCGCCGCCTGGCGATCCTCGACCTGACCGAGGCGGGCGCGCAGCCCATGCATTGTCGCTCGGGCCGCTGGGTGCTGGTGTTCAACGGAGAGATCTACAACTTCCAGTCGGTGCGCCGCGAGGTGGAGGCGGCGCACGGCGGCAGCTTCGCGTGGCGCGGCCATTCGGACACCGAGGTGCTGGCGGAGGCCATCGACCTCTGGGGCGTGGACGCCGCCGTGCAACGTTGCAGCGGCATGTTCGCGCTGGCGGCCTGGCATGCCGGCGAGCGTCGCCTGCTGCTGGCGCGCGACCGGCTCGGCGAGAAGCCGTTGTACTGGGGGCGTATGCCGGACGGCGCGCTGCTGTTCGGCTCCGAACTGCGCGCGCTGTATCCGCACCCGTCCTGGTACGGTGAGCTGAACCGTGACGCGGTGGCGGCGCTGATGCACTACAACAGCATTCCGGCACCGCAGAGCGTGTTCCGCCATGTGCAGAAACTGCTGCCCGGACATGTGCTGGAAATCCATGAAGGCCGCGTCGGCACACCGCGTCCCTATTGGCGGCTGGAGGACGTGATGCGCGCGGGCGAGGCCACGCGTGCCGGTAGCGTCAGCGACGAAACGCCGTGGGTAGACCGGCTCGAGGCCGTGCTCGGCGAAGTGATCGGCGAGCAGATGATTTCCGACGTGCCGCTGGGGGCCTTCCTGTCCGGTGGCATCGACTCCTCACTGGTCGTCGCGATGATGCAGAAGCGCGCGTCGCGGCCGGTGAAGACCTTCACCATCGGCTTCAAGGAAGACAGCTTCGACGAAGGCCGCTTCGCACGCGAAGTAGCGGCGCACCTCGGCACCGAACACCACGAGCTGTACCTTACGGGACAGGACGCGCTGGACCTCGTGCCCAAGGTGGCGAGCCTGTACGACGAACCTTTCTCCGACAGCTCGCAGCTGCCCACCAGCCTGGTGTCGCGCTTCGCGCGCGAACACGTCACCGTCGCGCTGTCGGGAGACGGTGGTGACGAGATGTTCGCGGGCTACACGCGCTACATCGTCGGCGATGGTTTGTGGAAGCGCGTGCAGGGCATGCCGCTGGGCCTGCGTCGCGCCGCTGCCCTCGGGTTGGATGCCGTGCCGGCGAAGGTGTGGGACGCGGCAGGGCGCGTGCTGGGCAATGCGGCGCCGCGCCTGTTACGCGCGTCACCCGGCGAGAAGATCGGGCGCGTGGCGCGCATCCTGCGCGCGAAGTCGCCGGTGGGTTTCTACGACGAATTGATCTCGCACTGGAAAGACCCATCGCTGCTGGTGCCGGGCGCACGCCTGCATCCGCTGGAGATGGCACGCGCTGCCGCCGGTGTCGGCGCGAACGACATCGAATACATGCAGGCGCATGACACGCTGGCCTACCTGCCGGACGACATCATGGTGAAGGTGGATCGCGCTGCGATGGCGGTCAGCCTGGAGACACGCACGCCTTTCCTCGACAGCCGCCTGGTGGAGTTTGCGTGGTCGGTGCCGCTGTCGCTCAAGTTGCGCAACGGCTCAGGCAAGTATCTGATGCGCGAACTGCTGGCCCGTCACGTGCCGCGCCCGCTGTTCGAACGCCCCAAGCAGGGTTTCGGCATCCCGCTCGGCCCTTGGCTGCGCGGCCCACTGCGCGAGTGGGCGGAATCACTGCTGGCGTCGGAAAGGCTGCTGGCCAGCGGCATGCTCGACCCGCAACCGGTGCGCCAGAAATGGGCCGAGCACCTGAGTGGCCGCAGCGACTGGCATTACCACCTGTGGGACGTGCTGATGTTCCAGCAGTGGTACGAGCAGTATCGCGAGCGCCTGCAACCCCTGGCGCACTGAGAGCCGGCGTCACGCCATGCGCATCGTCCTCTTCGCCAATACCGACTGGTACCTCTTCAACTTCCGCCTCGCACTCGCGACGGCCTTGAAGGCGGCCGGGCACGAGGTGGTGTTGCTGAGTCCGCCCGGTGAATGGGGAGAGCGCCTGCGTGCGGCCGGGCATGACTGGCGACCGTTCCCGTTCGCCCGCCATGGACTCAACCCGTTTGCCGAACTGGCCGTGCTGTGGCGCCTGTGGCGTCTGTACCGTGCGCTGCGACCGGACGTGGTGCATCACTTCACCATCAAGTGCGTGCTCTACGGCAGCGTGGCGGCGAAGTGCGCGGGCGTGCGCAAGGTGGTGAACGCCATTACCGGGCTGGGCCACGTGATGATGTCCGGATCATGGAAGGCGCGCCTGCTGCGTCCGCTGATCCTGACGGTGTACCGCGTGCTGTTCGCGGGCTGCGACATCGTCTTCCAGAACCGCGACAACCTTGCGTTGTTCCAGCGCCTGGGAGTGTTGCGGCGGGCGCGCGCGCATCTGGTGCCGGGGTCCGGCGTGAATCTCGCGCGCTTCGACACGGCGCCGCCACCAGCGGATCAGTCGCCCGTTGTGCTGATGGTGGCCCGCCTGCTGTGGGCCAAGGGCGTCGCAACTTTCGTGGAGGCAGCCGCCGCGGTGCGGCGCGAGAGGCCGGAGGTCGAGTTCTGGCTGGCGGGTGACCGCGATGACAGCAATCCGGACTGCATTCCGCAGGCGCAGGTAGAACGGTGGGCTGCGGACGGCGATGTACGTTTCCTCGGCCACCGCGAAGACATTCCGCAACTCAACGTTCGCGCCAGCATCGCGGCGCTGCCCAGTCATGGCGAGGGCCTGCCGCGCACGCTGATCGAAGCGGCCGCCAGTGCACGGCCATTGCTGGCCAGCGATGTGCCGGGCTGTCGCGATATCGTGCGGCATGCGGAGAACGGCCTGCTGTTTCCCCGTGGCGATGCGGCGGCGCTGGCGGCGGCCGTGTTGCGCCTGCTCGACGATCCCGCGATGGCTCGACGCATGGGGCTGGCGGCAAGGGCGGACGCCGAGCGCTACTATGACGATGCCCACAACATTGCCCTGACGCTGGCCGTCTATGCCGCAGCACAGACCGCGCCCGCCTGATCCCGCACGATGAAAGCCTGGCTCACCGCGTTGCTGGTCTCGGCTCTGTCCGCCTGGATGCTGGCTGCGCTCGCGCCGCGCCTGCGCCTGGTCGACCAGCCGGACGCGCGCAAGCAGCACGACGGGGCGATCCCGCTGGTGGGCGGGCTGGCCATCCTGCTCGGCTTCGT
Source organism: Moraxellaceae bacterium (assembly GCA_031119205.1). Lineage (GTDB taxonomy): Bacteria > Pseudomonadota > Gammaproteobacteria > Burkholderiales > Rhodocyclaceae > Uliginosibacterium. The sequence continues at coordinate 66,563 of JAVHYF010000018.1, forward strand.
GCTGTCGGCGCGGATGGCCGGGATCGCCGGTAATTTCGCAGCCGTCGCGCTACCGGTCGGCCTGGCCGTGCTGGTGGGGCTGCTGGACGACATCTACGACGTGCCGGCGCAGCACAAGCTGTGGGCGCAGATCGTGGCCGTCTGGCTGTTGCTGAAAACATCCGGGCTCAGCTTCGAGACCTTCGCACTGCCGGGGCTGGGCAGCATCGAGCTTGGCGTGCTCGCCACACCGTTCAGCGTGGTGATGGGGGTCGGTCTGCTGAACGCCATCAATACCATCGACGGAGTCGACGGGCTGTGCGGTGGTCTGCTCATCATCGGTCTGTTGCTGCTGGCTGCGATGGCAGATGCCGTCGGCATGGATGGTCTGCAGCGCATCATCCTGCTGCTGCAGGCTGCGGTAATGGGCTTCTGGCTGCTCAACACCCGTCTGCCCTGGCAGGGCCGGGCGCGAGTCTTCCTGGGGGATGCCGGGGCTTTCGGGGTCGGCATGCTGATGCTGTGGATCATGCTGCAGCTCGGTGGTGGTCCGGCGCCGAAGATCCACTGGAGCGCGCTGCTGGCCGCCTGCTGGATGCCGATGGCCGACCTGCTGGCGGTGGCGGCGCTGCGCCTGCGTTGCGGGCAGAGCCCCTTCGCGGCGGACCGGCGTCACTTCCATCACCTGCTGCTGGCGCAGGGACGTTCGCCGGGCATCGTGGTGCTGTTCGCCTGGGGGCTGGCAATCTTCGTGGCGGTTGCGATGTATGTGTTGTGGCGCAGCGGCGCACGCAACGGCGCCTTGCTCATGGCATGGGTCACGGCTTGCGTGGTCTTTGCACTGCATCTGCATCGTGCCTGGCGCGACCAGGGTGTGTTCCGCAAACGTGACGGGGAGGGGGCTTGAGCGGTCGTCCAAGGAAACTGCTGGTCATCGTGGCCAGCCTCGGCAACGGTGGTGCAGAGCACGCGTTGCTGAACCTGTTGTCTCGCCTGGGTCGCCAGGCTTTCGACGCGGCGGTGCTGTGCCTTGGCGAAGAGGGCGTCTTGGCCGCGCGCTATCGCACTGCCGGCATTCCCGTACGCGCGCTGGGCATGCGTCCGGGCCGCTGGCCGCTGGGCCAGTTGAGGGCCGCGCGGGCGGCGATGCGCGAGATGACGCCGGACCTGCTGCTGGGCTGGATGTATCACGGCAACCTGGCCGCCGCCGTGCTGGCCGGTGCCTTGCCGCGCCGTGTGCCGCTGGCGTGGGCGATCCGCGCGACGCCGGACCATGCACATTCGCACAGCCTGTTTACCGGCGGCGTGATCCAGGCGTCCCGCCTCTTCCTGCGCAGGGTGGATCTGGTCCTCAACGTGTCGTCGCGCAGTGCGGCCTTGATGCAGGCCCGCTATGGCTATCCGGCAGCGCGTACCGTCGTGCTGCCCAACGGCGTGGACACCACGCGCTTTACACCGCAGCCGCTAGCGCGCGCGGTGGTGCGTGCCGAGCTCGGCCTGTCGCCGGGCACGCCCTTGTTCGGCATGGTGGCGCGCTGGCATCCGGTGAAGAACCACGCGCTCTTCGTGCGTGCAGCCGCGCGTTGCGTGCAGGCCATTCCGGCGGCGCACTTCGTGCTGGTCGGCGAGGGCTGCGAGACGGCCAATTTCGATCTGCTCGACCTGCTGGACGCCCACGGCATGCGCGAGCGCTTCCATCTCGTCGGTGCGCAGCGCGACGTCGAGCGCTGGAATGCGGCCTTCGATGTCGCAGTGTTGTCCTCCAGCAGCGAAGCTTTTCCGAACGTGCTGGTGGAGGCCATGTCCTGCGGCACGCTGGTGGTGAGCACCGATGTGGGTGATGCGCGCGAGATCGTGGGTGATACCGGTTTCGTCGTGCCGGTGGACGACGACGCGGCGATGGCCGGCGCGATGACGACAGCGCTGGCCGAGCGACTGGAGCGCGGCGCCAGCGCGAGGCTGCGCGTGATGGAGCGCTATGACGTCGAGCAGCAGGCCGCGCACTTTGCCGACATTCTTGGCAGCCTGGGCGCGCCGCCTGCGCCTACGGGCGCTTGAGCAGGATCATCGCGTTCTGCGAGACCTGCCCCGGTGTTACGCGATGGCGGGTGAGCGAAGGCGCATGACCCTCGGCCTCGATCAGCAGTTCGTAATCGCCGGCGGGCAGGCCGATGAAGGAGAAGTACGGTCCCTGCGCCTCATCCTGCCCGGCGAGGTAGAGCTCCAGACTGTCGGCCGGCGCCTTCCTGGTGGGTGTGATGACGCGTTGCACGCCGGCACCGTTCAGGGTGATGCGGCGGATGTTTACGGTGGTGTCGGCCGGGCGCAGGTAGCCGGCAGGCGTGCGTTGCGCAGCCTGTGTCGGTGTGCCGATGAACCCCCACAGTACGCCTTGCGGTCGCAGCTGGAATTGCAGCGACAGCGTCTGCTCGGCGCGGACTTCGATGCGCTGTGCGGGCGTATCCGTCGCGTAGCCATAGGAGAAGGCACGCGCGACGTAGCGCCCGGCCGGGATGGGCCCGAGGCTTCGCGCGTTGCTGAGCCGACCGACCGATAGCGTGATCCGTTCGCTGCCCCGTTCGCTTCCCGCATCCTCCGGCTCCAGCTGCAGCAGGGCCTCGCCGGGCATGACGGGTGTGCCGGCGGCATCCACCAGCGCAACCTGCAAGTGGCCTTGTGCGCTGTCCTGTTGCGCGCCGGTCGCGTTCTTCAGCACGGCGGCATAGCGCTCGAAGACTGCGGGTGAGCGCAGGATGCTGGTGTGGTCCTCGTTGAAACCGAAGGTCATGCGCGCTTCGTCCTGTGCACTCGTGCGCAGCTGGCTTTCCAGCGTCACCGCGCCGTCGTTGTTCGGGCGGAACAGACCGGGGCTGCCCTGGTGGCCGAAGAACAGGTAGTAGCGGGTGTTGTCCGGCAGCGGGCGCTGGAACAGGCCCTGAAGGAAAGGGCCTTCAGGACGCATGTCGTACCAGGACGGCACGGCGGCGGGCGAGTTGCGCACGCCGGCTTCCGCACGCGGCTCGCCCGCCCAGGGTGTGGACAGGCTGACGAACAACGGAATGCTGAACGGCAACTGCGTGGCGTGGCGCGTCAGGAAGTCGCGCGCCACCAGTCCGCCCATGCTGTGCGCGGTGAAGACTACCTGCTGGAAGCTGTATTCCGCCTGCAGGTTGTAGAGCTTCCAGTACAGCAGGTTGGATGTGGCTTCCAGCGAGGTGCCGGACGGGTAGTAGAAGAACCAGGCCTGGTAGCGGCTGCGGTCCAGTCGCGAGAAGAAGTCGCGCCAGTCCTGCGGCGAGCCAGCCGCGCCGTGGATGAACAGCACCGGGATGCGTTTCGGGTCGTAGGGCTCCAGGAAGTAGATGTTGCCGCCCAGCTCGCGGTAGAAGCTCAGCGGCGCCCAGTAGCCGCGCACACCCTGTTCCGCCGAGAAGGCCGGTGCGTCCAGCGTGGCGATGGCACCTGCCCGCGCGCTGTGCGTACCGAAAGGCGACGGCGGCACCTGCAGGCCCGCCCAGGCAGTGGGCAGCAGCTTGTAGGCGAGGGTGATGTCGTTCCCGATGATCACGCCGTCGCCCGACACGGCTAGAGGCTTGGCGGGATCGGTCCAGCCCGCGTCCTCGCCGGCATCGTGGCGCAGGTTGTTGTTGGCATCGCAGAAGGCCAGCACGGTGTAGCGGCCCTTCGGCACGATCAGCTCGTAGCCGCCGGGTGCGAACAGCCGGGTGTGGTGGGCGATGTGCGGAACGGGCGGGATGGATGGGCTGGTCCCGCTCCACCTGTCCATGTCGAGCGCCAGCACCTGCACCGGGCCTACGCAGGCCCGGGCGGGCTGTGCCGTGCCGACCAGGATGGTGGCGGTGTCGATGGCGGCGGCCTCCTCGCGCAGGCGCACCAGGGTGCAGGCGCTGCTCAGGCTGCACAGGGCCAGCAGGAGCAGGGTGGCCGGGCGCGAGGCCAGCCGGGGGAGCAGGGGCGGCAGGGGGAGAAGGGACAGGTAGCGCAACAGACGGTTCGGCATGTCGTCCAGCATTCTGTGCAGGGTTGAGGAGTGCAGTAGGGCCGGCCGGGGTTCAGGTCTGGGCGGTGCCGGAGCGTATAATTCTGCCCTTTCCTGTTTTCATGCGCGCTGTTTCCGGCGCTCCACGAGAAGAACCATGAGTCTGAATGCCCTCACCGCCCTGTCGCCGCTGGACGGCCGTTATGCCAGCAAGGGCGACAGCCTGCGCCCCTATTTCAGCGAGTACGGCCTGATCCGCCACCGCATCCGCGTCGAACTGGAGTGGCTCAAGGCGCTGGCGGCCGAGAAGGCCGTGCCGGAAGTGGCGCCGTTCTCTGCCGCCACGCTGGCCGAGATCGACGCAGTGATCGCCGGTTTCTCGGAAGCGGACGCGCAGGCCGTGAAGGACATCGAGGCCACTACCAACCACGACGTGAAGGCCATGGAGTACTGGCTGAAAGCCCGCTTCGCCAACAACGCGGAAGTGGTAAAGGTCAGCGAGTTCATCCACTTCGCTTGCACTTCGGAAGACATCAACAACGTGTCGCACGCGCTGATGCTGCGCGACGGCCGTGATGTGGCCCTGCTGCCGGCACTGGACAAGGTGATCGCCCGCTTCGTCGATCTGGCGCACCAGCTCGCCGAGCTGCCCATGCTGTCGCGCACCCACGGCCAGCCGGCCAGCCCCACCACGCTGGGCAAGGAGATGGCCAACATCGCCTACCGCCTGAAGCGCGCCCGCAAGAGCATCGCAGCGGTGGAGATGACCGCCAAGTTCAACGGCGCGGTCGGCAACTACAACGCCCACCTGTCCGCCTACCCGGACATCGACTGGGCGGCCAACAACCAGCGCTTCATCGAATCGCTGGGCCTGACGTTCAATCCGTACACCATCCAGATCGAACCGCATGACGCGATGGCCGAGCTGTTCGACGCCGTCGCCCGCGCCAACACCATGCTGATCGACGCCTGTCGCGACATCTGGATGTACATCTCGCTGGGCTTCTTCAAGCAGAAGCTGAAGGCCGGCGAAGTCGGCAGCTCCACCATGCCGCACAAGGTGAACCCGATCGATTTCGAGAATGCCGAGGGCAACTTCGGTGTCGCCAACGCGACGCTGCGCCACTTCAGCGAGAAGCTGCCGATCTCGCGCATGCAGCGTGACCTGACCGATTCCACCGTGCTGCGCAATATGGGCGTGGCTTTCGGTCATACCGTGCTCGGTTTCGAGTCCTGCCTGCGCGGCCTCAACAAGCTGGAGGCCAACCCGCAACGCCTGGCCGACGACATCGACGCCGCCTGGGAAGTGCTGGCCGAGCCGATCCAGACGGTGATGCGCCGCTTCGCCATCGAGGAACCGTACGAGAAGCTCAAGGCCCTGACGCGCGGCGCCGGCATCAGCAAGGAAGCCCTGCAGGCCTTCGTGCTCACGCTGGAGATCCCCGAGGCCGACAAGCAACGCCTGATGCAGATGACGCCGGCGAGCTACGTCGGCGACGCGGTGAAGCTGGCCAGGGCGATCTGACCTCAGCGAGACGTCCGCTCCGATGAGCGACCCGCGCCCCATCGGCGTCTTCGATTCCGGTCTCGGCGGCCTGTCCGTGCTGCGCGAGATCGGCGTCCGTTTGCCGCAGGAGTCCATGCTCTACGTGGCGGACTCTGGCTTCGCCCCCTACGGCGAGAAATCGCAGGACTTCATCCGCGAGCGCTCGCTGAAGATCGCGCACTTCCTGCTGGGGCAGGGCGCCAAGGCCCTGGTGCTGGCCTGCAATACCGCCACGGCTGCGGCTGCAGCCGCCTTGCGCGAGCGTTGGCCGGACATTCCGCTGATTGCCATGGAGCCGGCGGTCAAGCCGGCCGCGGCGGCCACGCGTAGCGGCGTGGTCGGTGTGCTGGCCACCACCGGCACGCTGGCGAGCGCGCGCTTCGCTGCCTTGCTGGACAACTTCGCCCACGACGTGAAGGTGGTGACGCGCCCCGGCGTCGGCCTCGTCGAGTTCGTCGAGCGCGGCGACTTCGACAGCCCGGCCCTGCGCGCTTTACTGCATTCGCATCTGCAACCCTTGCTGGACGACGGCGCGGATGTTGTGGTGCTGGGTTGCACCCACTACGTCTTCCTGCGCGAGCAGGTTGAAGCCATCGTCGGCCCCTCGGTGGCGGTCATCGACACCGGTGGCGCGGTGGCGGCGCATCTGCAACGCCGCCTGCTGTCCGCCGACCTGCTGGCGCCCGCCATGCAGGTGGCCGCGCCGCTGCGGGTGTGGACCTCGGGTAATGCGCAGCAGGCGGTCGGTTCCATCGCCAGTCTGCTCGGCAGCAGTCCTGCCATCGAGACATTGCCGGTCGACGCCATCGGCGCGTAGTCCGACAGCGGTATCCGGGCTTGTCCGGCTGACAGGGCGGGGCGGCTGGACGTAAGCTGGCGTCATTTCCCGACCGCCACGCCGGACGTCCATGAACATCGCCTACGTCTGCCTCATCTTCGCCGCGCTCAACCCCTTGCTGCTCACGCTCGCTGCCAAGGCCGGCGGGCAGCTGGGGGGCCAGCGCTACAACAACCGCAAGCCGCGCGAGGGCCTGGCGCAACTGGAAGGCTGGCCGAAGCGCGCCAACTGGGCGCAGCAGAACAGCTGGGAGGCCCTGCCGCTGATCCTCGCCGGCGTGCTGATGGCCACGCAGGCCGGCGTGCCGCAGGCCACCATCGACACCTGGGCGCTGGTCTTCGTGGCGGCGCGCGTGGCCTATGTGATCTGCTACCTCGCCGACGTCCATGCCCTGCGCTCGCTGGTGTGGGGCATCGGTACGCTGGCCTGCTTCCGCCTGATGCTGGCGGCGCTCTGACGCAATCACCATCCACCATCGACGCAACGTCATGAGCCCGGACAGCCTGCGCGCCAGTCGGGAGTTCGCCGCGGTAGACCGCAGGCTGCTGGCGCAGCGCTTGCGCCGCGCGCTGCCGGCGGATGCGGTTCTGGTCGACGACGAGTCGGTGCGACCCTACGAATGCGATGGACTCGCCACCTATCGCCGCGTGCCGCTGGCGGTCGTGCTGCCGCAGGACGAAGCCCAGGTGCAGGCGGTGCTGCGTATCTGCGCCGAACTGGGCGTGCCCGTGGTGGCACGCGGCGCCGGCACTGGCCTGTCCGGTGGCGCGATGCCGCATGCGCAGGGCGTTTTGATGTCGCTGGCGCGGCTCAACCGTATCGTCCGCGTGGACCCGCTGGCGAGAATCGCAGTGGTGCAGCCGGGCGTGCGCAACCTGTCGATCTCCGAGGCCGCAAAGCCGCATGGCCTGTACTACGCACCGGACCCCAGTTCGCAGATCGCCTGCACCATCGGTGGCAACGTGGCGGAGAACGCCGGCGGCGTGCACTGCCTGAAGTACGGCCTCACCCTGCACAACGTGATGCGGGTGCGTGCGTTGTCCATCGACGGCGAGGTACTGGAGTTCGGCAGCGAGGCGCTGGACTCAGCGGGGCTGGACCTGCTGGCGCTGGTGATCGGCTCCGAGGGCATGCTGGCGGTGGTGACCGAAGTGACCGTGCGCCTCTTGCCCCTGCCACAGGTGGCGCGCTGCGTGCTGGCCAGCTTCGCCTCCGTGGTGAGGGCGGGTGAGGCCGTGGCGGGCGTGATCTCCGCCGGCATCATCCCGGCCGGCATGGAGATGATGGACAAGGCCGCGACCGCCGCGGTGGAGGAGTTCGTGCACGCCGGCTATCCGCTGGATGCTGAGGCGATCCTGCTAGTCGAATCCGACGGCACGCCGGAAGTGGTGGAGGACGAGATCGCGCTGATCCGTCAGGTGCTGCAGGCGCATGGCGCGCATGACATCCGGGTCTCGCGGGACGAAGCCGAGCGCCTGCGATTCTGGGCCGGGCGCAAGGCGGCGTTTCCGGCAGCGGGCCGGCTCGCTGCGGATTACTACTGCATGGACGGCACCATCCCGCGCAAGCGCCTGGGCGAGATGCTGGAGAGCATTGCCGCCATGGCGCAGCGCTACGGGCTGCGCTGTCTCAACGTATTCCATGCGGGTGACGGCAACCTGCACCCGTTGATCCTGTTCGACGCGGGCCAGCCCGGCGAGCAGGAGCGGGCAGAGGAATTCGGCGAGGCCATCCTGCGCCACTCCGTCGAACTCGGCGGCACGGTCAGCGGCGAGCATGGTGTCGGCGTCGAGAAACTGGGCGCAATGTGCGCGCAGTTCACCGAAGCAGAACTGGAGAGCTTCTTCCGCGTGAAGCTGGCTTTTGACGGCCAGGGCCTGCTGAACCCTGGCAAGGCCATCCCGACGCTGAACCGCTGTGCCGAGTACGGCAAACAGCATGTGCGTGGCGACGTGACCACGCATCCCGGCTTGCCGAGGTTCTGATGGCGCCGCTTCCGGAGACGCTACCCCGGCGCTGGTGCGAACAGGTCCGGGAGGCCGCCGCCAACGGCCGCGCATTGCGCATCGTCGGTGGTGGCAGCAAGAGCTTTCTCGGCGACGTGCTGCAGGGGGATCTGCTGGACACGCGTGGGCACAGTGGTGTCGTCGACTATGACCCGGCCGAGCTGGTGATCAGCGTGCGTGCTGGCACGCCGCTGCATGATGTGACGGATCTGCTCGACGCGCACGGACAGATGCTGGCCTTCGAGCCGCCAGCCTTCGCGGGCGCGACCATCGGCGGCATGGTGGCCAGCGGCCTGTCGGGCCCGCGCCGCGTGCAGGCCGGCGCTGTGCGCGACCATCTGCTGGGCGTGAGCCTGATCGATGGCCAGGGCCAGTTGCTGCGCTTCGGTGGGCGTGTGATGAAGAACGTCGCCGGCTTCGATGTATCCCGGTTGATGGCGGGCGCCTGGGGTACGCTCGGACTGATCACCGAGGTGTCCTTGCGCACGCTGCCGCGCCCGCCGCAGGAGTTGACCCTGCGCCTGGAACTGGACGAAGCCGGGGCCATCGATCGTTTCAATCGCCTCGCCGGCCAGCCGCTGCCCCTGTCGGCCACTGCCTGGCACGCCGGGCTGGCGCACCTGCGTCTGTCCGGAACGGAAGCTTCGCTGCGCGCTGCGCGTGCTACGACAGGTGGCGAGCCGGTTGGGGACGTGGAGGCCAGTGCTTACTGGCAGGCGCTGCGCGATCAGCGCCTGCCGTTCTTCACGTACGGCCAGCACGCGCTCTGGCGTCTTTCCGTGCCAGGCACGACTGCACCGGTCGAGCTGCCGGGGGAGATGCTGATGGAATGGCACGGCGGGTTGCGCTGGTTGCGCAGCGAGATACCGGCCACTGCGGTGAGGACAGCCGTTGCGGACCGTGGTGGTCACGCGCAGTGCTGGTACAACCGTGCGCCGGGCGTGGCGGGTTTCGAGCCCTTGCAGGGCCCGATGGCTGCGCTGCACCGCCGCTTGCGGCGGGCCTTCGATCCGCAGGGCGTGTTCAACCCGGGCCGCATGGGTGGGGAGTTCTGATGCGTACGCAGCTGGCAGGATTCATCCGCGACACCGCGCAGGGCGACGAGGCGCAGGAGATCCTGCAGCGCTGCGTGCATTGCGGCTTCTGCCTCGCGACCTGTCCGACCTACCAGGTGCTGGGTGACGAACTGGACAGCCCGCGCGGGCGCATCTATCTCATCAAGCAGATGCTGGAGGGCGGGCCGGTCACGGCGAGGACCCGCGAGCATCTGGACCGCTGCCTGACGTGCCACGCCTGCGAGACAACCTGCCCGTCCGGTGTGGACTACGGGCACTTGCTGGATATCGGCCGCCAGGAGGCGCTGGCCAGGGCGCCACGTAGCGCGCCCGCCACCGCCTTGCGCGCCATGCTGCGCGAGACGCTTGCGCGGCCGGCAAGCTTCCGCCGCGTGCTGCAGATCGGCCGGCTGGCGGCCCCGCTGTTGCCACGCGCCTTGCGCGCGAAGCTTCCGCAAGCTGCAGTTGATGGATGGCCTGCGCCGCGCCACGCCCGCAAGATGCAGGTGCTGGCGGGCTGCGTGCAGCCGGCGATGCGCCCCGGCATCAACGTCGCGGCGGCCCGCGTTCTGGATGCAATCGGTATTTCACTGGTGGCGCTGGACGGGCTGTGCTGTGGCGCGCTGCGTTTCCATATGGACGACGCGGAGGGCGGTCGCGCCGATGCGGCGCAGCTCGCGCAGCGGGCCCTGGCCGAGGGGCATGAGGCATTTGTCATGACGGCATCCGGCTGCGGGGCCTTCGTGCGCGACTACGCCCACCTTCTGCCTGACGACCCTGCTGCGGTCGCACTTGCCGATCGCACGCGCGACATTGCGGAGGTCTTGCTGCGGGAGAAGGAAAGTCTCCTGACGCTGATCGCCGGTCGTGCGGCCGGCCGCAGCCTGGCCTGGCATTCGCCATGCACCTTGCAGCACTGGCAGGGCATCAAGGGAAGCGTGGAGCAATTGCTGGAGGAGGCGGGATACCAGCTGACGCCTGTACCCGACGGTCACCTGTGCTGTGGTTCCGCAGGCGCTTATTCACTGCTGCAACCCAGGCTGGCGGGGGAGCTGCGTCGGCGCAAGCTCGATGCCTTGCAGAGCGGTTCACCGTCCGGCATCGCGAGCGCGAATATCGGCTGCATCACCCATCTCGCGGGTGATACGGACCTGCCGGTACGTCACTGGATCGAGTGGCTGGCCGACTGCCTGCCGGCGTAAAGTCACCCGGGCGGAAGACGTTATTCACTTGAGTCACCTGAGGTCGGTGTGCCGCGCTGCCCTGTTTTCTCGCGTCACTGTCGGACAAATGACGACAGCGACGTGCCAGTTTTTCCAGGCTTGCGGGAAGGCGTGAAATATTGACGTTTTTTCCGGTTTGCCCGGCGCACACCCGGCCGTAGGCTGGCAGAGTTCCGCGGCACGAAACGCACGACCAGAGCGGGTGTCACCACTGGTCAGTTTGCTGCTCTGCAGGCTGTTCAAAATCCGTTTAATTTGTAAAATACGATAAATACAACAAACCCTACCCATGTCCATCAGCATTGAAACCTGCGCAGCGATGCACATCGGCGATCGTTCCGAACAACAGGACCGCGTCGGCATCTTTCCGCATCCCACCAAACCGGGTTGCCTGCTGGCCGTGCTGTCGGACGGCATGGGCGGACACACTGGTGGTGCCATCGCGGCCGAGCAGGTTGTACTGAAGGCACGCCAGAACTTCGGGCATTTCACGCCGGGCGTGGAAGACATCCAGGAGTTCCTGAAGTCGGTGATCGATGAGGCCCACGTCGTCATCAAGCTGACCCGCTTCACCAGTGAAGCCGACCCCCACAGCACGGCCTGCGTTTTCGTGCTGCGTCCCGGTCACGCTGACTGGGCGCACTGTGGCGACTCGCGCATCTACCACTTCCGTCGCGGCGGGCTGGTCAGCCGCTCGCCGGATCACTCGCTGGTCGGTGAACTGGTCCGTTCCGGCCGTATCACCGAGGCGCAGGCGGAGACGCATCCGCAGCGCAACCTGTTGCTATCCTGCCTGGGGGCAGAACGCGATCCGCGCATCGACTTCGGCACCACCCCAGCCCTGCAGGCAGGCGACGTCTTCCTGCTGTGCTCGGACGGCTTGTGGGCTTACTTCAGCGACTACGAACTGGGCACCACGCTGGACGAGCTGGATCCGCGTGCTGCTGCCAAGGTGCTGATCAACGCGGCGCGGGAGCGCGGCGCCGGCGCCGGGGACAATATTTCGGTGGCGATCGTCAAGGTCGTGCCTGTCGTATCCGCTGCGACTGCATTGGGGTAGATCCGGGTGAGCACCAAGCCGCGCATCGTTTTCAACGCCACCACGCCGGAGTACTACTTCGCGGAGGGCTGCCACATCACGGAATGGTGGAACTCGCCGGATGATGCGCAGGCTTCGATCGCGCGCGCGCGCGTGCCGGTGGGCGTGACGACGCACTGGCACAGCCTGCGCAACACCACCGAGCGCTACGTCATCCTGGAGGGACGTGGCATCGTCGAGGCCGGCAAGCTGCCGCCGATGCCGGTCTCCGCTGGCGATGTCGTCGTCATTCCGGCAGGTGAGCCGCAACGCATCCGCAATGACGGCCAGGGCGACCTCGTGTTCCTCGCCATCTGTACGCCGCGCTTCCTCACCGACAACTACCAGGCGCTGGAGTAGGGCGCCGCGGCGCAGCTTGCGCCCGCGCCCCTCACACCGTCTTGTCGCTGGCCTCGCACAGGTCGTACACCAGACAACCCGCGCACTTCGGACTGCGCGCCACGCACACGTAACGGCCGTGCAGGATCAGCCAGTGATGGGCGTCCAGCAGGTATTCCTTCGGTACGCGGCGCAGCAGCGCCTTCTCCACGGCCACCACGTCCTTGCCCGGTGCCAGCCCCATGCGGTTGGATACGCGGAAGATGTGTGTATCCACGGCCATCGTCGGCTGCCGGAATATGGTGTTGAGCACCACGTTCGCCGTCTTGCGTCCAACGCCGGGCAGGGCTTCGAGTGATTCGCGGTCGTCCGGCACCTCGCCACCGTGCCGCTCCAGCAACTGGCGGCACAGCATGGCGACGTTCTTCGCCTTGGTGCGGTAGAGACCGATGGTCTTGATGTACTCCGCGATGCCTGCCTCGCCGAGCGAAGCCATCGCCTCCGGTGTCGGCGCAGCGGGGAACAGCTTGCGGGTGGCGATGTTCACGCCCTTGTCGGTGGCCTGGGCGGAAAGCACGACCGCAACCAGCAACTGGAAGGGCGAGCCGTACTCCAGTTCGGTCGTCGGTTCGGGGTTGGCGGCATGCCAGCGGCGGAACGCTTCGGCAATGGCCGCCTTCGTCATGTTGCGGGGCATGGGAACGGGGGCATGGCGTGTGGATACGGGCCCTGCCGATACGGGGGTGACGGATTCTACCCGGCCATCGCCGGCATCCTGCCCTGAGGGACACTGGCACCGCCGCTGCGACAGGGCTCAAATTGCGACCGCTCATGATGCTTCATGAGCTCCTTTGGGCCGGTATCCGCCTAGCTCAGCGCTACCGGTCTTGCGGGAGTATCGGTCGGGCCTGGTATCGCTGTGTCAGGTCAGATCGATACTCCCGGTTCTTTTCTCCGGCTTTTCCGCCGCGCCGCTCAGAAACCGAGCGTGTTGTCCGGCAGCTTGCCCGCTTGCTCCAGCCGCGTCACTGTTGGCCGCAGATCCAGGCCGGTGTTGGCACGCAGGATGCGCGCACGTTCGCGCAGCACGGGCAACGGGACGTTCACCGCTTCGCCGCGGGCGGCAAACGCCACTACGTTGCCGCTTTCGCAGGCAGGAAAAGCGTGGGTGCGCTGGTCGAACGCCTCGCTCAGGCGCG
>JAVHYF010000018.1:79925-86921 GCA_031119205.1 Moraxellaceae bacterium
CTTTCGCAGGCAGGAAAAGCGTGGGTGCGCTGGTCGAACGCCTCGCTCAGGCGCGCCAGTGCAGGGCCGTACTTGCGTGAGCGGCCGAACATGTTGGCCACCAGCAGGCCGCTCTCCGACAGGCGCGACCAGCAGGCCTGGTAGAAGGGCAGGCTGTCGAGCAGGCCGACCTTGGCGTCCTCGTCGTAACCATCGATGAGGATGTAGTCGTAGTAGGACTTGCCCTGGGTGATGAAGTCCACGCCATCGGCGACCTCGATACGCAGGCGCGCGTCTTCGTCCGGCAGTTTGAAGAACTGCTGTGCCGCTGCCCACACCGCAGGGTTGATCTCCACCACTGTGAGCTTCGTCTGCGGCAGGTGGCGATGCATGAACTTGGTGAGCGAGCCTGCGCCCAGTCCGATCAGCAGGGCATTGCGCGGCCAGCGCGGCGAATGGCCGGGCCCGCTGGCGAGCGCATCATCGCGCATCAACAGCCCGGCCATCATCTCGCGCGTGTACGCCAGCTCCAGGTCATAGGGCCGCCGGATGCGCATCGCGCCCTGCACCCACTCCGAGCCGAAGTGCAGGTAGCGGACGCCGTCTTCTTCACTGATGTCGATGTCGCCGAAACTCATGCTGCTGGCGTGTCCTCTGTCGTGTTCCTGTCGTCGAGCCACTTCTGCAGGAACAGGGCTTGTCCTGCCTGCGGGTCGAGCTGGTAGGGGGCGAAGCCGAAGCGTGCGTAGCTCGCCAGTGCCGGTTCGTTGTTGGAAAGCACTTCCAGCGTCAGCTTGCAGCAACCCAGGTCGCGGGCGATCCGTTCCAGTTCCGCAAGCAGCGCCTGGCCTACGCCGCGCCGCCGGTGGGCAGGTGCCACCATGATGTCGTGCACATTCAGCAAGGGGCGGGCCGCGAAGGTGGAAAAACCGGCAAAAGCGTTCAGCAGGCCGACGGCCTCGTCATCATCGAAGGCTATCAATCCTACATAGCCAGGCCAGGCGCGCAGACGTTCCGGCAGTGATGCCAGGACATCCTCTGCCAGGGCCTGCCCTCCACCCATGATGTCGCGCGCATAGCGGTCCAGCAGGTTCAGCAGGATGGAGACGTGGTCTTTCCGGTCAAGATCGATGCGTGCGACGCGGAGTGCAGGATTCATCGCGTCATTGCTCCGCGCAGTCGCGCATTGCGCGCTGGGTTAACAGCGCGACGAGCGCCGCAAATCCGGCCACCACCAGCAAGCCATGCGTGAGGCTGCTGACTTCTGCGATGGCACCGATCAGTGGTGGTCCGGCCATGAAGCCGAGATAGCCGACGCCCGATACGCCGGCGATACCGCGCGCCGGTGAGACACCCGGCACGCGCGCTGCCGCCGAGAACAGCACCGGGATGACGTTGGACAATCCGAAGCCGACCAACGCGAAGCCGGCGATGCCGGCCCAGCGTTCGCCGATCAGTAAGGTGGCGATCATCGCGATGCTGGTCAGCCAGGCCGAAGCTTTCAGCGTACGCGTCGCACCCAGCCTGCCACGCAGCCAGTCGCCCCCGAAGCGGCCCAGCGCCATCGCGCCGGAGAAGGCGGCGTATCCCAGCGCAGCGATATCCGCCGGGCTGCCCAGCGTGTCGGCCATGTACAGCGTGCTCCAGTCGTACATCGCGCCTTCGCTGACGAGACCGAAGGCGGCCAGCAGGCCGATGAGCAGGATGGTGCCGCGCGGCAGGCTGAAGCCATGCTGTGCTTCTTCGGGCGAATGGGTGGCGGATTCCGGCAGCATCTCGCGTGCCGCGATCCACACCAGCGAAAAGCCGGCAATGCTCATCGCCAGTATGTGCAGCCAGGGCGCGACCGCCAGGCGGGCCACCAGGCTGCCGATCAGGGCGCCAGCGAGTCCGCCCAGGCTGAAGAAGCCGTGGAAGGACGACATGATCGGCCGGGCGAGCTCACGCTCGACCGCGACGGCCTCTGCATTCATCGCGACGTCGAAGCCGCCGCTACCAAGGCCGAACACGAAGAGCAGCACCATCAAGGCTGCATATCCCGGTGCGAGGAGGAAGAGGGCCAGGCTGGCGGCAACGGCCAGGGCGCCGGACAGGACGACGGGCCGGGCGCCATGTCTCGCGACCCAGCCGCCGACCCGGGTCAGGGCGAGCAGGGCCCCCACGCCGCCTGCCAGCATCAGCAGCGCGAGCTCGGCCTCGCTCAGGCCGAACTGGTTCTTCACGGTCGGTACGTGCACACCCCAAGTGGCGAAGAGCAGGCCACTGATGAAGAAGTGCAGCTTGGTCGCGATACGGGCCCGCAGCAGGCGGGCGCCGGCGAAGCTGGGCGATCCGGTCAAACTGCTCCGCTCCGCGCTCGCCGGATGTGCTGGCCGATCTTCGACAGCGAAGGATTGTTCGGCAGTAGCACGCCATTGATCTCGATGGTCGGCAGCCCGATGGAGCCGCTGGGCACGCCGTGCGCACGCAGCCGGTCGGTGAATTCCTGCGAGGCACGCTCGTCGGTGTCGATGAAATACTCCGTGAAGCGGACGCCGGCCGCGCGGAACTGCTGGCGCTTCTCGGCGCAGTACGGGCAGGTCGACAGCGAGTACATCACCAGCTTGTCTTTGGAGACGTCGAAGCCGTCGAGCGCATCCAGCTCGTCGGTGAATACGGCAGCGTCGTCCGATTCGGTGAAGGGGGTGTCTTCCATCAAGGCCATGAGGCCGTCAGCACCCATGGCCTTAAACTGACTGAACAGCATCGCGACGAGGATGGTTGCGACCAGTACCGAACCGAGCACACCCAGCGGATTCACAGGGCGCGAGCGTTCGCCGTAGTCGTTGCCATCCTTGTTGCCGGGCCACACCAGCAATACCAGCCAGATCACGGCACCGACATATGGCAAGAGCAGCGTGAGAGACGCCCAACCGGTCACGCCGATGTCATGGAAGCGCAGGGCAGCCATTCGGAAGCCCCACACCAGGTTGAGGATGGTGATGAGCAGGAAAGTGATAAACAGGGGCATGCTGATGCCGGTCTTCAGCATCCACAGGCCGAAGCCGGCGAACAGCGCGGTGGTCAGCACCGATGCGACGAGATAGGTTCGTCGGCCGACGCGTCCCTGGAAAGACATGCTGGCCAGCGAGACTTCGTCATCGTAGCTCTCGCGACCGGCTGGCCGCCTGGCGTCTTCGCGTGCGGCGGTGGCTGCTGCGCGCGCCTCCTCCTGCTGGCGGGTCTGCGCCTGCAGGAAGGCCGGAATGTCGAGCGCGCAGCTGCGGCACAGCGTGCGTTTCGGTTGTACTTCCTGACAGCGGGGGCAGGTGACTGTCTCTACAGTCGCTGCCTCTGGCGCTGTGGTCAGCGAGAGCGCAGGCTCTGCCGGCGTGGATGCGGCGACGTTGGCTGGTGCGGGTGCCGCTGTAACCGATGCAGCCGCAAGCGGGGCGGCAGCTGCGGCGGTGACCGTGGCGGGAGTGGCAGGACTGGCGTCCGGCACGATCTCCACGCGCAATCCCGCAGCGTGCAGACGCTCCAGATAACGCGCCAGTTCGGCGGTCGGGAGTCCTTTGCGCAGGATGACTTCGCGGCCCGAGAAGAAGGCGTTGCAGTTCTCCGGCGTCAGCCGGAAGAGCGCGATGGCTTTTTCCTTGACCGTGTCCAGGGAATGCCCGGGCAGCAACTCGCCCTTGAAGTGGATGGAAACGGTGTCGGACATCGGACGGACTCTTGACGCGGATGGGTGATTCTAAGCGGCGCACGCCGGTCCGGCACTGTGAACGCTCATTCGGTCAGCCGTATGACGCTCCAGTACGCCCTGGCCTCGTGCGGCTCAGAGCGTCTTCCTGAGGGCGTACAGCGCCTCCAGCGCCTCGCGCGGGCTCATGCTGTCGGGATCGAGATCGGACAGCAGGGTCAGGGCGGGATGGCTGACGGCCGCGGGCTCCAGGTCCGGCAGCGAAGCGAACAGGTCGTTCTGCGGGCCGGCGGCGATCTCGCGGTTCTCCAGTGCGCGCAGGCGCTTTTTGGCGTCGCGCACCACCGGCGCAGGAATGCCGGCCAGTGCTGCGACCTCGATCCCGTAGCTCTGCGAAGCCGGGCCTTCTTCCACTGCATGCAGGAAGACGATGCGATGGGCATGCTCCACCGCACCGAGGTGCACGTTGGCGCATTCCGGCGTTTCCTGCGCCAGCCGCGTCAGTTCGAAGTAGTGGGTGGCGAACAGCGCGTAGCTACGGTTCTTGTCGAGCAGGCTGCGGGCGATGGAGTACGCCAGCGCCATGCCGTCGAAGGTGGAGGTGCCGCGGCCGATCTCGTCCATCAGCACCAGGCTGCGCTCGGTGGCGCCGTTGAGGATGGCGGCGGCCTCGGTCATCTCCACCATGAAGGTCGAGCGGCCGGAGGCGAGGTCGTCCGACGCGCCGATGCGGGTGAAGATCGCATCCACCGGGCCGATGCGTGCCGACGCGGCGGGCACGAAGGCGCCGCAGTGCGCCAGCAAAACGATGAGCGCCACCTGGCGCATGTAGGTCGACTTACCGCCCATGTTCGGGCCGGTCACCAGCAGCATGCGACGCGTCGGCGACAGCAGTACGTCATTGCTGATGAAGCTGTCGACCTGGCGCTCGACCACCGGGTGACGACCGCCGCGGATGTCGACGACAGCTTCCTCGACGAGCTGCGGGCGGCTGTAGTTGTAGCGCGCGGCGGTGTCGGCGAAGGCATTCAGGCCATCCAGCAGGGCCAGTGCGTGGGCGATGCGTTGCAGCAGCGGCACGGCAGGCGCGAGCTGGGTAACCAGGGTTTCGTAGAGCAGCTTCTCGCGGGCGAGTGCGCGGTCCTGCGCGGACAACGCCTTGTCCTCGAAGGCCTTCAGTTCCGGCGTGATGTAGCGCTCGGCGTTCTTCATGGTCTGGCGTCGGCGGTAGTCGTCCGGCACCTTGTCCGTATTGGCGTGCGTGACCTCGATGTAGAAGCCATGCACGCGGTTGAACTCGACCTTGAGGTTGGCGATGCCGGTGCGTTCGCGCTCGCGCGTCTCCAGCGCGACGAGAAACTCGCCGCAGTTGCTCTGGATGGCACGCAGCTCGTCCAGCTCGGCGTCGAAGCCGTCGCGCATCACGCCGCCGTCACGCACCTGTACGCCGGGCTCGTCGGCAATCGCTGCCTGCAGTGCGCGCAGGATGTCTGCGGGCGGTTCGATCTGGCGGCAGATGTCATGCAGCAGTCCGCTCGACACCGGGCCGAGTGCCGCGCGAAGCGCCGGCAGGGCTTCCAGGCTCATGCGCAGGCTGGACAGTTCGCGCGGACGCACGCTGGCCAATGCGATGCGGGTGGCGATGCGCTCCACGTCGGCAATCGGCTTCAGCGCCGCGGCGACCGCCAGCATCGGGCCGTTGCCGTTGTTGCCCAGCAGCTCGGCCACCGCTTCGTGACGCGCAGAGCAGGCGGCGCGGTTGGCCAGCGGATGATGCAGGCAGTGACGCAACCAGCGCGCGCCCATCGTCGTCTCGCAACGGTCCAGCAGCGACAGCAGCGTGGGAGCAGGTTCGCCGCGCAAGGTCTCGGAGATTTCGAGGTTGCGACGGGTGTGCGCATCCAGGCGCAGGTAGTCGTCGTCACGCTCGATGCGCAACCCGGTGATGTGGCCCAGGCTGTGGCGTTGCGTGGCGCGCGCGTAGTCGAACAGCGCACCGGCGGCGGCGAGTGCCACCGGTATGCGGTCGGCGCCGAAGCCGGCGAGGTCGCGCGTGCCGAAGTGCTCGGTCAGCAGCTTTTGCGCGGTGTCGGTATCGAACTGCCAGTCGGCCAGACGACGCAGCGCCGGCACGCGCGCTTCGAGAATCGGCAGGCGCAGGTTGTCGGGGATCAGTGCTTCGGCCGGACGCAGACGTTCAAGCTGCGCCGGCAGTTTTTCCGGGTCGGTTTCCAGCAGGCGGAAGTCGCCGTTGGCGAGGTTCAGCCAGGCCAGGCCGAGCGTGCCACGGTGCAGCGACAGGGCGACCAGCGGGGCATCCGTGCGGTCATCCAGCAGGCCGGCATCGGTCAGCGTGCCCGGGGTGACGATACGCGCCACGGCGCGTTCCATCGGCCCCTTGGTTGCGCCCGGTTCGCCCACCTGTTCGGCGATGACAGCCGATTCGCCCAGCTTCACCAGCTTGGCGAGGTAGGGCTCGAGCGCATGGAACGGCACGCCCGCCATGCGGATCGGCTGTCCACCTGAAGCGCCGCGCGTGGTGAGCGTGATGTCGAGCAGTTGCGCTGCTCGCTCGGCGTCCTCGAAGAACAACTCGTAGAAATCGCCCATGCGGTAGAACAGCAGCGTGTCCGGGTGCTGCACCTTGATGCGCAGGTACTGCTGCATCATCGGCGTATGGGCGGCGATCTCGGCTTCGCTGAAGCGGGGCTGGGCGGCGGACACAGGGATTTTCTCGCGCGGCGGGGGAGGCGGGATTTTAGCAACCCGGCGCGTGGCCGCAGTGTCAGCAGCCGGAAAAAGAACTCAAGGTCAGAGGCACCTGTCTGCGCAGGAAAGACGGGCCCCGAGTATCAGGAGCCCGTTAGAGCGGAATGACGCGAGGCGGCCGTAGCGAGCGGGTCGAGGTTGGAACGCGGAGACTTCGCGTCGCACATGGTTTTCAACTCGAGCCCGACTCACATCGAATGGCCGGGGAAATCGTAGCGAGCGGCCCGAGGCCGGGACGAGGAGCGGAAGCGTACGGTCTGTACGCTGAGCACCGGAGTTCCGGGATCGGGTCGCGCAGTAGATTTACCCGGTCATTCAGGGCGGAGGTGGGGGAAGAGGATGACGTCCCGGATCGCCGGGCTGTCCGTCAGCAGCATGATCAGCCGGTCGATACCGATGCCGCAGCCACCCGTGGGGGGCAGGCCGTACTCGAGCGCGCGCACGTAGTCGGCGTCGTAGTACATCGCTTCCTCGTCACCCGCGTCCTTGGCCTTGGCCTGTGACAGGAAGCGCTCGGCCTGGTCTTCCGGATCGTTCAGCTCGGAGAAGCCGTTGGCGATCTCGCG
>JAVHYF010000019.1 GCA_031119205.1 Moraxellaceae bacterium
TGATGGTCGGGTTGGCCTGCAGCGGTTCCAGCACGCCGCCGATGCCGACGCCGCCGGACAGGTGGACGTTCTTGCCGATCTGCGCGCAGGAGCCGACGGTGGCCCAAGTGTCGACCATCGTGCCTTCGTCGACATAGGCACCGATATTCACGTAGGACGGCATCAGCACCACGTTCTTGCCGATGAAGCTGCCGCGGCGGGCGACGGCCGACGGCACCACGCGGAAACCGCCTTCGCGGAACTGGGCTTCGGAGTAGTCCTCGAACTTGGTCGGCACCTTGTCGAAGGCGCGCAGCGGGCCGCTGCCCATCACGCCGTTGTCGTGGGTGCGGAAGTACAGCAGCACGGCCTTCTTGACCCACTGGTGGGTCACCCACTCACCGTCGATCTTCTCGGCCACGCGCAGGCGGCCGCTATCCAGTTCGGCGATCACATGGTCGATGGCGTTGCGCAGCTCGCCATCCACGCTGGCGGCGCTGATCTCGGCGCGGCGTTCGAAGGCGTTCTCGATGATGGGCTGGAGAGGGTGTGACATGTGAATTCCTTGCAGTATCAAAGGGTTGTTTTGGTTGTTTGATCGTGTCGTGTCACGACAGGAAGGCGGCAATACGCTCCGCCGCTTCCAGGCATTCGGCCGAGTCAGCCACCAGCGCAATGCGCACATAGTTGCGGCCGGGGTTCAGGCCATGTGCTTCACGGGCCAGGTACTGGCCGGGCAGCACGGTGACATGGGTGCGGGCGAACAGCTCGCGGGCGAATTCGGCGTCATCGCCAGGCGTACGCGCCCAGAAGTAGAAGCCGGCATCCGGCATGGACACACCCAGCACCGGCGACAGGATGGGCAGCAGCGCGGCGAACTTCTCGCGGTACAGACGGCGGTTCTCGCGCACATGCGTCTCGTCGCGCCATGCGGCGACGCTGGCCTTCTGCACCGTCACGCTCATCGCGCAGCCATGGTAGGTACGGTAGAGCAGGAATTTCTTGAGGATGGCTGCGTCGCCGGCCACGAAGCCGGAACGCAGGCCCGGCACGTTGGAACGCTTGGACAGGCTGGAGAACACCACCAGTCGCTCGAAGCGGTCACGACCCAGTTGCGCGGCGGCTTCCAGCGCGCCCAGCGGCGGGTGGGCCTCGTCGAAATAGATCTCCGAGTAGCACTCGTCGGCGGCGATCACGAAGCCATGTTTGTCCGACAGTGCGAACAGGGTGCGCCAGTCTTCCAGCGTCAGCACGCGGCCCGTCGGGTTGCCCGGGGAGCAGACATAGAGCAGCTGCACACGCGACCACTCGGCCGGCGACAGGCTGTCCAGGTCGAGTCCGAAGCCATTCGCCGGCGTCTGGTTGAGGAACACCGGCTGGGCGCCGGCAAGGTAGGCCGCGCCTTCGTATATCTGATAGAACGGGTTGGGGCTGGCCACCAGCGCGCCAGGCTTGCTGCCGTCCACCACGCACTGCGCGAAGGCGAACAGTGCTTCGCGCGAACCATTCACCGGTAGCACCTGGGTGGCGGCATCCACATTCGGCAGGCCGTAGCGCTGCTTCAGCCATTCCGCGATGGTCTGGCGCAGCGGATCGATGCCGGCCGTGGTCGGGTAGGTGGACAGGCCATCCAGCGCGGACACCACGGCTTCCTTGATGAAAGCCGGCGTCTCGTGCTGCGGTTCGCCGATGGACAGGCGGATCGGCGACAGGCCGGTGGGCGGCTGCACACCGGCAAACAGGGCGCGCAGTTTTTCGAACGGGTAGGGGTGAAGCTGGTCGAGATGGGGATTCACGCGTGCCAGGGCTCGTTGGGGCAGGACGCCCGCCCGGACGGGGTGGCCGGGCGGAGTGGTTTGCTATTATAGCCGCGCCCGGCTTTCCGCCGTCGCAGCAGGATTTCCAGCAAAGTCACCCGCTGGATCTCCCGCCGAGTCGCTGGCTGCCGCAGCAGCCGTGCCAGCCCCTCCAACATACCGACACACGTCCGATCGCCCCCCGACCCGCGTGCGCCTCGCCAGAATCAAACTCGCCGGCTTCAAGTCCTTCGTCGACCCGACCACCGTGCTGACGCCGGGGCAACTGGTCGGCATCGTCGGCCCCAACGGTTGCGGCAAATCCAACGTCATCGACGCCGTGCGCTGGGTGCTCGGCGAAACCCGCGCCTCCGCGCTGCGCGGCGAGTCGATGCAGGACGTGATCTTCAACGGCTCCACCACCCGCAAGCCGGCCTCGCGTGCCAGCGTCGAACTGGTGTTCGACAACAGCGAAGGCAAGCTGGGCGGGCAGTGGGGACAGTACGCCGAACTGTCGGTGAAGCGCGTGCTCGACCGCAGCGGCGACTCCGAATACTTCATCAACCAGATGAAGGTGCGCCGCAAGGACGTCATCGACCTCTTCCTCGGCACCGGCCTAGGGCCGCGCGCCTACGCGATCATCGAGCAGGGCATGATCTCGCGCGTCATCGAGGCCAAGCCCGAGGACATCCGCGCCTTCCTGGAAGAAGCTGCCGGCATCTCCAAGTACAAGGAGCGTCGCCGAGAAACCGAAGGTCGCCTGTCCGATGCCCGCGACAATCTCGCACGGCTGGAAGACATCCGCGCCGAGCTGGGTCAGCAGATCGGCCGTCTCAGCGGCCAGGCCGAAATCGCCCAGCGCTACCAGGGCCTGCATGCACAACTGACCGAGCGCCAGACCCTGCTGTGGCAGCTCAAGCACAAGACGGCACGCGAGGAACACGCCGCAGCCAGCCAGGGGCTGACGGGCTCACTGGCAGAGCTGGATCGCCTGAACAACACCTTGCAGCGTGTGGAGGCCGAAGCCGAGGCGGCGCGCGAGGCGCATACCGTCGCGTCGGAAGCGGTAGGCGTGGCACAGGGCGACTTCTACGGCGCGACCGCCGAAGTCAGCCGCATCGAAAGCGAACTCAAACAGTTGCGCGACAGCCGCCAGAAACTGGCGCAGCGCATCGCCCAACTGGAGCTCGACAGCGGCCAGTGGGCTCAGCGCGAGGACATCCTCGCCGAGGAGCAGGCCCGCTGGGAGGCCCTGCAGGAAACCGCCGACCAGCGTGTAGAAGCCGCCCGGTCGCAGTTGGAGGGCAGCCAGTCGCAACTGCCGGAGCTGGAATCCGCCCACGCCGCGGCACGCCAGACGCAGGATTCCTTGCGGCAGGAGCACGCCCGGACCGAGCAGCAGTTGCGCGTGGAAGAAACCCGCCGCGCCGCTGCCACGCGCGCGCTGGAAGGCCTGGGCCAGCGCCGCCAGCGCATCGAGCAGGAAAGCGCCGAGGCTGGCGCACAGGAAATGCCGGACCTGGACGCTGCCCACGCTCGCGTCGACGCCGCCCAGGAAGCCTTGCTGCAACTGCAGGCCGGGCTCGCCACTGCGCAGTCGCGCCAGGACAGCCAGCTCGCCGCCGCCCGCGAGGCACAGCAGGCAGAGCGCCAGTCCCAATCCCGCGAGGCCGAATTGCGTGCTCGCCTGACCGCACTGCAGAGCCTGCAGTCGCGCCTGCGTGACGCAGGCGATCTGGCCGAATGGCTGCGTGGCCAGGGGCTACATGAGCTGGCACCGATGTGGCAACGCGTCACCGTCGAACAAGGCTGGGACGTAGCGGTGGAAGCCGTGCTGCGCGAACGCATCGCTTCACTGGAACCGCGGGATGGCGTGCCGTCCCGCGTGTTGTCGCAAGGCACGCCAGCACCGCTGGTACTCACCCGGCCTGCCGACAGCGACGCCAGCACCGCACTGTCGTTCGAATCCCTCACGCCACTGTCATCCCGCACCCGCAGCACGGACGCCTCCGCGGCTGCGCACCTGAAGCGCTGGCTGGCCGGCGTCTTCTGCGTGGACGACCTTGCCGAGTGGCTGCCGAAGCAGGCCGACTTGCCGCTCGGCATACATCTGGTTTCGCCTACCGGCCACGTACTGTCGCGTGACGAACTGCGCCTGTTCGCCCCCGACCCTCGCACCCACGGCGCGGCGGAGCGCCAGCGCGAAATCGACAGCCTGCGTGGCGAACTCGCGACTCACGAGGAAGAACTGGAACGCCTGCACGCCATCTGGCAGGCGCAGGAGGAGAGCCTGCAGGCCGCGCAGGAAGCCGTGCAGGAAGGCCGCCGCGCGCAGTCGGCCGCCCAGCAGAGCCTGCACGCAGCACAGCTCGAACAGGTGCAGCGCCAGCAGCAGGCCGACCGCCTCCAGGAACGCCTCAAGCGCCTGCAGGCGGACGCCGACGAAGTCAGCCGGCTGGAAGGTGCGGAGCAGCAGCAACTGTCCGCCGCCGAGGCGACGCTCGATACCCTGCGCGAGCGTGCCGAGCAGCAACTGGCCGCGCTGGACGAAGCCGCAGAACTTGCTCAGGCCCGCGACACCGCCTTGCAGACCGGCCGCAGCAACCGCGAACGTGACGCACGCAGCCTGCAGGAAGTGCAGTTCTCGTTACGCGAATGCGAAGCGCGGCTCATCGAGATCGCCCGCAACCTGCAACTCGCGCGCGACCAGCGCGCACAAGGGCAGGGCTCGCTGGACGAGCAACGGCAGGAACACGAGGCGCTGGACGAAGCCGTGCTGGTCGCTGCGTTGCAGGAAGCGATCACCCTGCGCGAAACCCGCGAATCCGCACTGAGCGGACGGCGCAACGCGCTGGAAGATGCCAGCGGCAAGCTGCGCAGCCTCGACGAGGAGCGCCTGCGCACCGAACGCGCGCTGGCACCGCTGCGTGATGGCACCAACGATTTCCGCCTGCGTCAGCAGGCCGCAGAACTCGCCGCCCAGCAGGCGCTGGAACGCCTGACCGAAATGGAGAAAACTGCGGACGACACTAACCCGCTGCTGCTGGACGCGAAGGAAGGCAGCCTGACGCGCGAGGTGTCGCGCCTCAATCGCGAGATCGCCGAGCTGGGCCCGGTGAACCTCGCCGCGCTCACCGAACTCACGGTTTCCTCCGAGCGGAAGCAGTTCCTCGACGAACAATATGACGATCTGATGCAGGCGGTGACGACGCTGGAAGATGCGATCCGTCGTATCGACCGGGAGACGCGCGAGCTGCTGCAGGGAACTTACAATACGGTCAATCGTCAGTTCGGCGAGCTCTTCCCGCGCCTCTTCGGCGGTGGCGAAGCGCAACTGGTGCTGACCGGGGACGAAATTCTGGATGCGGGCGTGCACATCGTGGCGCGGCCGCCGGGCAAGAAGAACACCTCGATCCACCTGCTGTCCGGTGGTGAGAAAGCGCTCACTGCCATTGCACTGGTGTTCGCGATGTTCCAGCTGAACCCGGCGCCGTTCTGCATGCTGGACGAAGTCGATGCACCGCTGGACGATACGAACACCGAGCGTTACTGCGAAATGGTGAAACACATGTCTGCGGTGACGCAGTTCGTGTTCATCAGCCACAGCAAGATCACGATGGAAATGGGTCGCCAACTGGTTGGCGTGACCATGCAGGAAAAGGGCGTGTCGCGCATCGTCGAAGTCGATATCGACGAGGCCATGCGACTGGCACTGCCTGCTTGACAGGACAAAGGCCCCCGCACGGGTGACACGCGGGTGAAGAGAAGCGGACGACGGATCAACGATCCTCGATCCGCGCCCCCTTACAGAGAGATGCGTAGAAAAACATGGCAGGTAACGAACTCCAATACGGCCTGATCGGCCTGGGCGCTGCCCTGGTGCTGGGCCTGTTTGCCTACAACGCCTGGCAGGACCGCCGCGCCCGCAAACACGCCGAGGAAGCCTTCCGCTCCACGCACCGCGACGTGCTGCTCGAAGAGCAGCAGGCCGAAGCGGTGCCGCCCGCACCCGGCGGCCGCATGGAGCCGCGCATGACCGCCGACGAAGTGGCGGAGCAGCGCAGCGAACAACGTGGCGAACAGCAGGCCGCGCCCGTCGCGCGCAACACCGCTGCGGGGCCGAACCCGGCCAGCCGCTCGGCCCGCGCGCAAGAACCCGGCATCGAATGGGACATGCAGGCCATCGACTGTGCGATTGCCATCGAGGCGCCTGCAGGTATTTCGGCTCCCGCACTGTTCAACGCACAGCAGACCTTGCTGGCCGGCGTGCAGAAACCGCTGCGCTGGTTCGGCTGGGATGACAGCAACAATGCCTGGGAGCAACTGGGCGCCACCACGCCGGGCAGCTTCAACCGCATCTGTGCTTCGCTGCAACTCGCCGATCGCCGCGGCGTGGTGAGCGAGCACGAACTCGACCGTTTCTTCGACCAGCTGCAACGCCTGTGCGACCAGTTCCTCGCCGTGCCGCGCATGCCGTCCAAAGCACAGGTCATGTCGCGCGCGATGGAACTCGACCGCTTCTGCGCCGAGGTCGACGTGCAGATCGCCGTGAACATCATCGCCGGCGAGCAGGTCTTTGCCGGTACCAAAATCCGCGGTGTGTCCGAAGCCGCTGGCCTGCAACTGCACGGAGATGGTACCTACCAGGCACGCGACGATGCCGGCCGCGTGCTGTATGCATTGTCCAACCAGGAAGCCGCGCTGTTCTCGGCCGAACAGCTGCGCCACCTGCACACGCATGGCCTGACGCTGACCGTCGACGTGCCACGTGCCGCAGCCCCGGTGATGGCCTTCGATCACATGGTCGCCTTCGGCGAGCACCTTGCCGACGCGCTGGGCGGCGTGCTGGTGGATGACAACCGCAATCCGCTCACCGACCGTTCCATCGGACTGATCCGCAGCCAGGCCTCCCAGTTCGAGCAGTTCATGGAGCGCCAGAACATTCCGTCCGGCAGCGACGTCGCGCTGCGCCTGTTCTCGTGAGCGCTGGCACGCCCGCAGCCCGCGCCGCCGAACTGCGCGAGCTGCTCAATCGCTACGCCCACGCCTATTACGTCCTCGACGCACCGTTGGTATCGGACGCCGAGTACGACCGTCTGTACCAGGAACTGGAAGCGCTGGAGCAGCAGCATCCGGATCTACGCACTACCGATTCACCGACCCAGCGTGTCGGTGGCCGCGCGCTGGACCGCTTCGATCCGGTACGCCATGCCGTGCCCATGCTGTCGATCCGCACCGAGACCGACATCGGTGACGCCGGTGCGAGCAACTTCGACACCAAGGTGCGCAAGGAGCTCGGGCTGGATGCGACCGCGCCTGCCGTCGAGTACCTTGCCGAACTGAAGTTCGACGGCCTCGCCATCAGCCTGCGCTACGAGAACGGCCTGCTGGTGCGCGCTGCCACGCGCGGCGACGGCGAGGTGGGCGAAGACGTGACGCAGAACGTGCGCACCATCGGCCAGATTCCCCTGCGCCTGAATGGCACCGCGCCCGCCGTGCTGGAAGTTCGTGGCGAGGTGTACATGCGCCGCGACGATTTCGACAACCTCAACGCAAAGCAGACCGCAGCCGGCGAGAAGACCTTCGTCAATCCGCGCAACGCAGCAGCCGGCGCCGTGCGCCAGCTCGACCCCGCGATGACGCGCAAGCGGCCGCTGAGCTTCTTCGCCTACAGCATCGGCGAGACCTCCGGCTGGACCTTGCCGGCCCGCCAGAGCGAGCTGCTGGTGGCGCTGGAGAAATTCGGCTTCCCGGTATCCGGCGAGCGTACGGTAGCGCGCGGGGCAGGGGAGCTGATCGCCTTCCACCAACGCGTCGGCGAGCTGCGCAACCGTCTGCCCTTTGACATCGACGGTGTGGTGTACAAGGTGGACCTCGTCGAGCAGCAACAGAAACTCGGCTGGGTGACGCGCGAACCGCGCTGGGCCGTCGCGCACAAATACGCCCCGCAAGAAGAAATCACCCGCCTGCTGAACATCGAGATCCAGGTGGGCCGCACCGGCGCACTGACGCCGGTGGCCAAGCTGCAACCGGTGTTCGTCGGCGGCGCGACCGTCACCAACGCGTCCCTGCACAACGAGGACATGATCCGTCGCAAGGGCGTGAAGATTGGCGACTGGGTGGTGGTGCGCCGTGCTGGCGACGTGATTCCGGAAGTGGTCACGGGTGTGGCCGACCGACGCGACGGCAGCGAGACGGACTTCGTCATGCCGGAGACCTGCCCGGTATGCGGCTCGCACGCCATGCGCGCCGAGGACGAAGCCGTCACGCGCTGCACCGGCGGCCTGTTCTGTGCAGCCCAGCGCAAGCAGGCGCTGCTGCACTTCGCCAGCCGCCGCGCCATGGACATCGAAGGCCTGGGCGACAGACTGGTGGAGCAACTGGTGGATGGCGGCATCGTCAAGACGCCAGCGGACCTCTACAAACTGGGCCTGCTGTCGTTGGCCACGCTGGATCGCATGGCCGAGAAGTCGGCAGCCAACGTGCTGCAGGGCATAGAAGACAGCAAGCAAACCACACTGCCGCGCTTCATCTACGCGCTGGGCATCCGCAACGTGGGCGAGACCACGGCCAAGGAGCTGGCTCGCCACTTCGGCAAGCTGGACAACCTGATCGCCGCGAAGGAAGCCGCCTTGCTGCAGGTGCAGGACGTGGGGCCGATCGTGGCCAACAGCATCGCCGCCTTCTTCGCCGAGCCGCACAACGTGGAAGTCGTGGAGCAGTTGCGCGCGGCCGGCGTTCACTGGACGGAAACCGAGCCGGCAGAGCAGGCGGCCGTGCTGCCCTTCACCGGCAAGACCTTCGTGCTGACCGGCACGCTGCCGACGCTGAGCCGCGACGAAGCCACAGCGATGATCGAGGCCGTGGGCGGCAAGGTGTCCGGTTCAGTCTCGAAGAAAACCCACTACGTCGTGGCGGGTGCCGAGGCTGGCTCCAAGCTGGACAAGGCGCAGCAACTGGGCGTTGCCGTGTTGGACGAAGAAGGCTTGCGCGCATTGCTGGCGCGCGGCCCGGAGCAGGAGTGACGTAGCGCTCCTGACGGCGCAAGGCGTTGAAGGTGAGAAGGCCGGCTTGTCCGGCCTTCTTTCTTGGCTGGCTCCTTGCAGGCAAAGGCCACTGCCAAGCACGCAATAACTGTATAAAATTACAGTATTCGCTTGCTGCTTTTGCCCTGCCGGCCCTGCCATGTCCCTCGCCTCTAGCCCGCTGGAAAACCTGTTGTTGCGCCCGGATGTCTGGCGCGGCGACCGGCTGGCCAGCCTCGGCACGGAGGCGGTTGCCAGCGGTTTCAATGCACTGGATGCCGAACTGCCCGGCGGCGGCTGGCCACGCGGCGGGCTGATCGAGCTGCTGGCCGAACGGCAGGGCATCGGCGAGATCTCCTTGCTGCTGCCGGCCCTGCGCAAGCTGGAAGACAGTGCCCCGATCGCCCTGGTGGCGCCGCCTGCCCTAGCACACGCACCTGCCTGGGCGGCGGCGTTTCCACTGTCCCGCCTGCTGGTCGTGGAGGCCGAAGGCGACGACATCGCCTGGAGTACCGAACTGCTGCTGGCCAGTGGCGCGCTGGGCGCCTTGCTGGCTTGGCTGCCGGCGAAGACCGGCAACAAATCCCTGCGCCGACTGCAGCTTGCCGCGGAAGGCCGGCTCAGCCTCGCCTTCATGTTCCGCCCGCCGGGCAGCGCACGTCAGGCATCCCCGGCCCCGCTGCGCCTGCAACTGGCAGGTGCCCGCCAGGGGCTGCGGGTGGATGTCTTCAAGCGACGCGGCCCACCGAGCAACCGCAGCTTGCTGTTGCCCGTGGAGCGCCCCTTGTCCTGGCAACGGCGGGCCACTGCCGGACAGTCCGTCACGCTGCCGTCCACGCGAACACTCGAGCTGGTGCGATGACCCCGCTGTGGCTGGCGCTTCATTTCCCGCGCTTCGCGCTGGAAGTCTTCGAGCCCTCTGGCGACCCGGACGGCTCGCCAGCCGCCTGCGTGCAACAGCATGTGGTGGTTTGCGCGAACGAGGCAGCCGAGGCGGCAGGGATATATGCCGGCATGCGCCTGTCCAGCGCCCTGGGACTGGTGCCAGACCTGTCCAGCCACGAACGGGAACCGGCACGCGAGACCGACGCCCGCTTCCGGCTGGCGTGCTGGGCAGGCGGTTTCTCGCCGCATGTCAGCCTTGCCGGCTTCGACGGACCCGACACGCTGCTGATCGAAATCGGCGGCTGCCTGCGGCTGTTCGACGGACTGGAAAACCTGTGCGCACGCATCCGCGAGGGAGCCATCGCGCAGGGCTACAGCCCCTGCCTGGGGCTGGCGCCCACGCCGCTCGCCGCAGAATGGCTGGCGCGTGGCGGGGAGGAGGGAGCTGCCGGACATGCGGGCCTGCGTAACCATCTCGGCAGCCTGCCGGTCGGCGTGCTGGGCCTGAAGCAGCGCGAGCGCGACACCCTGGCTGCGCTGGGCATCGCGCATCTGGGGGGCTTGTTCGCCTTGCCATCCTCCGGCCTGGCGCGACGTTTCGGCACACGTCTGCCGCTGCAACTGGCGCAGGCCCTTGGCGAAGTGCCTGACCCGCGCCTGCCTTTCGTTTTTCCGGAGCACTTCGAGCAAAAGCTGGAACTGCCGGCCAAGGTGAGCGTGTCGGCCATGCTGCTGTTCGCGGCAAGGCGCCTGCTTGCCAGCCTGTCGGGATGGCTGGCCACGCGCGCGTCCGGCATCAGCGAATGCACCCTGGTGATGCTGCACGAGGATCTGCCGCCCAGTCATCTGCTGCTGTCGTTTGCAGGGGCTACGCGCGAGCTTGCGCGCATGGAGCGCGTGTTGCGGGAAAGGCTGGCGAACTGGAACTTGCCGGAGGCCGTGACCGACTTGCGGCTGGAGGCACGCGATGCGGTCGTCATTGCGGGAAGCACCGCCGGCTTGTTCGCCCAGGCTGGCGCTCACGAGCTGGAACCGGTGATCGAACGCTTGCGCGCACGCCTGGGCAAGGAAGCCGTGCATGGACTGGCGCTGAACGCGGACCATCGCCCGGAGATGGCGACACGCCCGCTCACACAGGATCAAGCGCCGGGCAAAGGACGGGGGCAGGGAAAGACAGACAGCCTCGGCCCGACGCGCCCTTTGTGGTTGCTGCCACGCCCACGTCGCTTGCGCCAACACGCCGGCAAGCTCTGGCACCAGGGGGCGGAATTGCAGCGGTTGACCAGCGCGGAACGCATCGAGAGCGGCTGGTGGAACCACGTTGCGGGTGATGTCGATGCAGACGACGCCATCAACGAAGAGGAAAAGCAGGGAAGCATCGCCGACGAGTTCGCCGATGTGCGCCGCGATTACTACGTCGCCGTGAACGATGCCGGCGAGTGGCTGTGGGTGTTCAACGACGGCCGGCAGTGGTGGCTGCATGGAGTGTTCGCGTGAGCACGCTGCCCGACTACGCCGAGCTGCATTGCCTCAGCAACTTCAGCTTCCTGCGCGGCGCGTCCCAGCCTGGCGAGCTGGTCCTGCAGGCCCGCCAGTTGCGCTACCAGGCACTTGCCATTACCGATGAATGCTCAGTGGCCGGGGTCGTGCAGGCCTGGCAGATGCTGAAGGACATCCGCCAGGAGGAAGAAGCCCTCACAAGAAAAGCTGCGGAGGAGGGGGCGGAGCCTCCGGTTTTTCCTCCGGCACCAAAGCTCATCGTCGGCAGCGAGTTCACGCTGGACTGCGGCCTGAAGCTGGTGCTGCTGGCGCAGAACCGCGAGGGCTACGGCAACCTCTCGGCACTCATCTCGCTGGCGCGTCGTCGCTCGGAGAAAGGCGAGTACAGCCTGCGCCGTGGCGACCTGTCCACCATCGTGCCACGCGGCGCAGTGCCGGATTGCCTGGCGCTGTGGATTCCCGATGAGGACTGCAGCCGCGAGGACGCGCGCTGGCTGGCCGAGCGTTTCCCCCCGGAAGGCAGTGGACTGCCACGCCTGTGGATCGCTGTCGAACTGCTGTGCGGGCCGGACGATGCTGCGAAGCTGCAGGCGCTGCAGCGCCTCGGTGAAGACACCGGCATTCCACTCGTGGCGAGTGGCGACGCGCACATGCATGTACGTAGTCGCCGGCCACTACAGGACACGCTGACCGCCATCCGCCTGCACACCACCGTGTTCGAGGCCGGCCATGCGTTGTTCCCCAACGGGGAACGCCACCTGCGGACCCGGCTCCGACTCTCCCGCCTGTATCCGCCAGACCTGCTGGCGCAAAGCACCCGCATCGCGGAGCGCTGCAATTTCGACCTGGGTACGCTGGGCTACGAGTATCCGGAAGAGATCGTGCCGCACGGGCACAGCCCTGAAAGTTACCTGCGGCAGGAAATTGCAGCCGGCTTGCAGCGCCGTTACCCGGACGGCAAACCGGATCGGAGAAAGACAGGCGTAGATGTCGACAAGGAAATCGAAAAAGAACTCGCGCTCATTCTCGAGAAGAAATACGAGGCGTTCTTCCTCACCGTTTATGACCTCGTCCAGTTCGCACGCCGCGAAGGCATCCTGTGTCAGGGCAGGGGGTCAGCAGCCAATTCGGTGGTGTGTTACGCGCTTGGCATCACCGAAGTAGACCCCACACGCGCCTATCTGCTCTTCGAACGATTTCTCTCGAAAGATCGTGATGAGCCGCCCGACATCGACGTCGACTTCGAGCACGAGCGGCGCGAGGAGGTCATCCAGTACATCTACCGCAAGTACGGGCGGGACCGCGCAGCGCTGGCGGCCACCGTCATCCGTTACCGGAAGAAGAGCGCACTGCGTGATGTCGGACTGGCACTCGGTTTCGGCGAGGCAGAGATTTCCGCGCTGTCACGCTCGATGGCCTGGTGGGACCGGCGCGAGCAGTTACCGGAAAGGCTCGCCGGCATCGGCCTGGACCCCGATAGCCCACGTGTGCGCAAATGGATCGCTCTTGCCGACAGCCTGCGGATGTTTCCCCGTCACCTGTCGCAACACGTCGGTGGCTTCGTCATCTCCAGCGGCCCACTGGCGCGGCTGGTGCCGATCGAAAACGCCACGATGCCCGAGCGCACCGTGATCCAGTGGGACAAGGACGATCTGGAATCGCTAGGTCTGCTGAAAGTCGACGTGCTGGCACTCGGCATGCTCACCGTCATCCGCCGCGCGCTGGACTGGGTGTCCGTGCGGCGTGGCGAGCGCTGGACTATGGACCGCATTCCACCCAAGGACACCGCCACCTTCGACATGATCTGCAAGGCGGACACTGTCGGTGTGTTCCAGATTGAATCCCGGGCGCAAATGTCGATGTTGCCGCGGCTGAAACCTCGCGCGTACTACGACCTCGTCGTGCAGGTCGCCATCGTGCGGCCCGGCCCGATCCAGGGCGGCATGGTGCATCCATTCCTAAAAGGACACGCCGAAAAGAAAATGGTGCAGGAGATCGCACCGGACATCGACGAAGTCCTGCGTCGCACCTGGGGCGTGCCGATCTTCCAGGAACAAGTGATGAAGCTAGCCGTAGTCGCGGCGGGGTTCACCTCGGACGAAGCCGATCAGCTGCGCCGCGCCATGGCATCCTGGAAACGACATGGGCATCTGGAGAAGTTCAAGGACAAGCTGCGCTCAGGCATGCGCGCTCGCGAAATCTCCGAACATTTCATCGAAGCCCTCTGCCGCCAGATCGAAGGCTTTGGCGAATACGGTTTCCCGGAGTCCCATGCCGCCAGCTTCGCGCTGCTGGCGTACGTGTCCTCGTGGATCAAGTGCCACGAACCGGAGGCCTTCCTGTGTGCCTTGCTCAACAGCCAGCCCATGGGTTTCTACCAGCCGGCCCAGCTGGTGCAGGACGCACGCCGTCATGGCGTGCATATCGATCCAGTCGATGTCTGCCACAGCGACTTGGGCAGCCGCCCGGTGATGCGCGGCAAGTTGCGGCCGGCGGTGCGGATGGGCTTACGGGAGATCAGCGGCTTTTCGCAGGATGCCGCCGAGCGGATCGTCATCGCGCGCGGGACTCGCGCTTTCAGCAGTACGGAAGACCTTGCCGTACGCGCAGGGCTGGAAGCCGCCGACATGCAACGACTCGCCGCCGCCGATGCCTTGCGCTCCCTCAGCGGCCATCGCCGGCAAGCCGCCTGGCAGGTCAGCGGCCTGCAACTACAGGGCGATCTGTTCGATGCCATGACTGCCGCACCGGAGCCTGCAGTCGTGCTCCCAGCGCCCAGCGAAGCACAAAACATCAGCGCCGATTACCGCAGTCTCGGCCTGACCCTTGGCCGACACCCCTTGGCCTTGCTGCGACAGAAACTGACGGCACGCCGTTTCAGACCGAACGCGGAAGTCCTCAGGGAACCGGACAAGGCGCCCGGGCGGGCTGCCGGTATCGTCACGTGCAGGCAAAGACCCGGCTCAGCGAAAAGCGTCTTCATCACCATCGAAGACGAAACCGGCGTCATCAACGTGATCGTCCATCCCTGGCTGATGGAAAAACAGCACCGCGAAGTCATCGGCGCCAACTTGTTGGGCGTCTACGGCCAGCTGCAATCCGCCAACAACGTCGTGATGCTGGTTGCAAAGCGCCTGGTCGACCTGACGCCATGGCTGGGAAGTCTGAACACGGTCAGCCGGGATTTCCATTGAGTCCATTCCGGGCAGTGCATTGCCACGGCTGGCCCCAGCACCAAGCGTGCTGTTCCAGCAGCCATTGCCACCAGCGCCTTAAAGCGTCTGCGGCGGTTCGCATAATCTTTATTATGTAAACTTACGCACACATAAAAATCAGGCCGCAGCCACCTTCACCGACTTGCCCTCCACAGCCACAACCTTCACGCGACTACTGCCACGAAGCTCAGCATCCGATATGCACTCCCAGACTTCCGATCCAAGGATCGGCCGCTGGAAACGAACCTGGCTCTTGCGGAACGGGCCAACGTCACTGATCAGCAAACCGACTTCACCCACGACATTCCCCGCGGTGCCCACGGACAGATCATCCGGGCGGCGTCGGAACACCTTGATCCACGCAACAACCAGCGCCGCCGACAGCAATGCCCACACCAGGATCTGCGCCACATTGCCCAGCGGCACGGCAAGCAACACCACGCCAGTAACCAGCGCAGCGATACCCAACCAGACCAGGAAGAAAGCCGGGATCGCCAGTTCGGCCACGATAAGCACGAAACCCGCCGCGATCCAGTGCCACCAGAGCATGCTGCGTTCCGCTCAGCCGTTGGCGGCCGAGCTGGCCAGCTCGACAACATTCGACGTGCTGCTGGCTTCACCGATCAGCACCAGGCGGCCCTCAACGGTTGCGCCTGCATCCATCTGCAACTGCCGGTAGCTGATGTTGCCGCTGACCCGCGCATTGGGTTGCAGCTCAAGGAAATGGTCGACTTCCACGTCACCGACGATCACGCCATTGATGACTGCGTCGTATGCCTTGACGTTGCCGTGGATCGCGCCTTGCTCGCTCAGCACCAGCAGGCTCTTGCTGCCTTCCTTGCACTGGACGCTACCGCGCACCTTGCCATCCACGCGCAGGCCGTCCGAGAAATGGATGTCACCCACGACCTCCATGTTGTCCGCCACCAGGCTGGATAGCTTGGTGACTTCGATGGATTGCTTCTTCTTGCCGAACATTCCTCTTCCTCGTGAATCAGCCGTCAGTTCTTCTGCTGGCTGCGCATGAATGCAACTTCATCCTGCAGGCGTTTGACCTGCAACGAAAGATCGCTGATCTGCTTTTCCAGTGCGGCGCGCGTTGCGGCCTCGTGACGATCGTCCAACTCGGCACGCTCAACCGCTTGCTTCAGGTTCGCATTCTCCTGATTGAGCTGGATTGAAAGCCTGGCCAGATCTTCAGCCAGTGGTTCGGGCTGTTGACGCATATAGGCATAGGCGCTGATGGAAGCAAACGCCAGCACGATGCCGACCCACAGCCCATACCGACGCTGCGACAGGCCAAGGCGGCAGTCCGCGTTGGCCAGCAGCCGCGTGGTTTTCCGCCTAGCCATTGCGCGCCCCTTCACCGAGGCTCAGGTAGTGCCGGGGATCAACGAAATTGCCTTCATGCAGCACTTCGAAATGCAGGTGCGGGCCGGTGGAACGACCAGTGGAGCCTACAAAGGCCACAACCTGACCGGGCGTCACAACATCGCCCGTGCGCACATTCAGGCGCGACGCATGGGCGTAACGCGTCACGAGGCCGGAACCATGTTCCAGCTCCACCATGTAGCCCATGTCTGAACGGAAGCCTGCGAATGCCACGCGTCCGCCCCCTGCAGCACGGATCGGCGTGCCCGAGGCGGCACTGAAATCGAGTCCGCTATGGAACGCCAGGGCGCCAGTAAACGGGTCACTGCGATTGCCGAACGGCGAACCGAGATCCACTTCGGGAATCGGAGCCCGGCTGGGAAACTTCATGTAGGCAACGCTGCGGGTCGCGGCCGCTTGCTGGATGTGAGAGAAAGCGTCCATCAGGCAATCCATATGCAGCGCCATACGACGCATGTCCGCACTGAGCGTCGGCTGCCCGGCAGCGGGATCTTCGCAAAGACGTGGCGCCAGCGCAGGACCGCCCGCATTGGCTGCGGCCTGTTCGCGTCCGGCCACTGGACGGATCGGCGCAACGGCAGCCTTCTGGCCGAACAACTCCAGCGCGTTGATCTTGCGGCCCAGCACGGAGGCTTCCTGCTCAAGGCGGACCAGCTTGCCGGCCAGTTCGCCCATGCGCTCCACGGCATAGCGCCCCTCGGCGGTATCACGGGCGTTCAGCGACGCAGCCTGAACCAGGGCACTGTCAGTGAAGTACTTGCCCAGCGTTACGCCGGCCACGAAGGCGATTGCTGCAGCCAGCGCCGAGCTGGCCAGAATCGTGAGGGTGATACGACGCACGCTCCAGAGCCGGACACCGGTCTGGGCAATGGATCGGCTCGACAGCAAAGCGAATGCCATCGCTCTCCTCCCTGGTTGGGCGCGCTTGCAATTGCGTGCGCTGTGTCGGTAGCGGTAATCGTGACGGATTACCCAGAATCTGCCCGATGGTAGCACCTCTTGCATGCAAGACGACAAGCCCCCCGCTCCGCATACTGACGGACGGGGGGCTAGATCAAAAGTGCTACAGAAAGTGGCAGGACGCCCGGTTCGAGATCACTCAACGCCTGGCGTGCGCTGCGAGTTGCAACCAGGTATTGACGACCGTATCCGGGTTCAGCGAGATGGTCTGGATGCCTTCATCCATCAGCCATTCGGCGAAGTCAGCATGGTCCGAGGGGCCCTGCCCGCAGATACCCACGTACTTGTCCAGACGGTTGGCCGTGCGAATGGCCAGGGACAGCAGCTGCTTGACCGCCGGGTCCCGTTCGTCGAAAGCATGCGCCACCAGCCCGGAATCCCGATCGAGGCCGAGCGTGAGCTGGGTCAGGTCGTTGGAGCCAATCGAGAAGCCGTCGAAATACTCCAGGAACTGTTCGGCCAGCAATGCGTTGGAGGGGATCTCGCACATCATGATGAGCTTGAGATCGTCCTGACCGCGCTTCAGGTCGTGCGCGTCGAGCAGATCGACGACCTCCTTCGCCTCCTGCAGGTTGCGCACGAAGGGCACCATCAGCTGCACGTTGCGCAGGCCCATGTCGTTGCGTACGCGGCGCATCGCGATGCATTCCAGCTCGAAGCAGTCGCGGAAACTGTGGGCGACATAACGGGACGCTCCGCGAAAGCCCAGCATCGGGTTCTCTTCCTCGGGCTCGTAGATGTCGCCGCCCAGGAGCTTGCGGTACTCGTTGGACTTGAAGTCGGACAGTCGCACGATGACCGGCTGCGGCCAGAACGCGGCCGCGATCGTCGCCACTCCTTCTGACAAGCGTTCGATGAAGAACTGGCGCGGCGTCGCGTAGCCGCGCGCGCGCCTGGTGATTTCCTCGCGCAGGCTAGCCGGGACACTATCGGCATCCAGCACCGCCTTGGGGTGGATGCCGATCATGTTGTTGATGACGAACTCCAGGCGAGCCAGGCCCACTCCACCGTTCGGAATCTGGGCGAACTCGAAGGCCAGCTCCGGGTTGCCGACGTTCATCATGATCTTGACCGGGATCTCGGGCAGGTTGCCCATGTCGGTCGTCGTCACCTCGTATTCGAGGCGTCCCCTGTATACATAGCCGGTGTCCCCTTCCGCACAGGACACGGTGACCGATTCGCCCTCGGTCAACACATCGGTAGCGTCGCCACAACCGACGATGGCCGGAATACCCAGCTCGCGCGCAATGATCGCCGCGTGGCAGGTACGGCCGCCACGATTGGTCACGATGGCGGAAGCGCGCTTCATCACCGGCTCCCAGTTCGGGTCGGTCATGTCGGTGACCAGTACGTCACCTTCCTGCACGCGGTTCATCTCGGACGCATCCTCAATGATGCGCACCGGCCCTGCCCCGATCTTCTGTCCGATGGCCCGGCCAGACACCAGCACGCGTCCATGGTGCTTGATGCGGTACTTTTCCTGTACGCCGGGCGCCTGCCGCGACTTCACCGTCTCCGGTCGCGCCTGCAGGATATAGATCTTTCCGTCCTGCCCGTCCTTGCCCCACTCGATATCCATCGGCCGCCCGTAGTGACGCTCGATGATCATCGCGTAGCGCGCCAGTTCCAGCACTTCTGGCTCACTCAGCGCGAAACGGATCCGATCCGCCTCCGGCACATCCACCGTGCGGACCGATTTGCCAGCCTCCTTCTTGTCCGCAAACACCATCTTGATGAGCTTGGAGCCCAAGCTGCGACGGATCAGTGGGCGGAAGCCGGCTTCCAGCATCGGCTTGTGAACATAGAACTCGTCCGGATTCACTGCGCCCTGCACCACCGTTTCGCCCAGCCCCCACGAGGCGGTGACGAACACCACCTTGTCGAAGCCGGATTCGGTATCGATGGTGAACATCACGCCCGAGCTGCCGAGGTCCGAACGCACCATGCGCTGCACGCCCGCCGACAAGGCGACGTCAGCGTGGGCGAATCCTTTGTGCACGCGGTAGGCAATCGCGCGGTCGTTGTACAGCGAGGCAAACACCTCCTTCATGGCATGGAGGATGTTTTCGTACCCCTGGATATTGAGGAAGGTTTCCTGCTGGCCGGCGAACGATGCGTCCGGCAGGTCTTCGGCCGTTGCGGACGAGCGCACGGCGTAACTCCCCTCCCCGGCCGCACTCAAGGTGTCGTAGAACTTGCGGATGTCTGCTTCAAGCTGCGGGGGAAGTGGCGTCTGGATGATCCAGCCGCGGATCTCCTTGCCGACCCGCACCAGCTCTTCAACATCATCGACATTCAGCTTGTCGAGTGCGGCCTGGATGCGGCCTGACAGGCCCTCGTGCGCCAGGAAGTCGCGGTAGGCATCTGCCGTTGTCGCAAAACCACCGGGGACGCGGACGCCGGCATCGGCCAGCTGACTGATCATCTCGCCCAGCGAGGCGTTTTTGCCGCCTACAGCCTCGACGTCGGTCATCCGCAATTCAGTGAAGGGAATTACATAAGCAGACATCGGCGAGCCCTCTCAAGATTGTCAAATACCACCTGGTGGCGCATTCTAGAGACCGCAATTGCTGCACTGCATAAGAGCATACCCGATCGGGAATCTCCACAACCGCAAGCACTTTGTGCAAAAGGGAATAGTGCTTATGTCGCAAAGCGGAAATCAGCCCAAGCGGCGCACGGCCTTCTTCATCTCCGACGGTACGGGGATTACTGCGGAGGCACTCGGGCACAGCCTGCTGGCGCAGTTTCCCGACTGCTCATTCAAGCAAGTGCGCGTCCCGTTCGTGGACTCAGTGGACCGTGCGCTGGATTGCGTGCAGAAGATCCGTGACGCGGCGCAACGCGATGGCTGCCGGCCCATCGTGTTCAGTACGCTGGTGCAACCTGACATCGTCGGCGCGCTACGATCAGCCGACGGTCAGGCGACCTTCCTGGATCTGTTCGAGAAGTTCATCGGCCCGCTCGAAAACGAGCTCGGCGTGAAGTCTACCCACACGGTCGGTCGCTCCCACGGCATTGCCGACAGCCAGGACTACAAGGCACGCATCGAGGCCATCAACTTCACTCTGGCGCACGATGACGGCATCACCGAAGAGAACCTGGAACAGGCCGAAGTGATCCTCGTCGGTGTGTCGCGTTCCGGCAAAACGCCTACCAGCCTTTACCTCGCAATGCAGTTCGGCGTGAAGGCAGCCAACTATCCGTTGATCCCGGAAGACTTCGAACGCAATCGCCTGCCGGGCGAAATCCATCGCTATCGCGGCAAACTCTTCGGCTTGATCATCACGCCCGAGCGCCTGTCGCAGATCCGCCAGGAGCGGCGTCCCAACAGCAAGTACGCCAACCTCGATAACTGCCGGGCCGAGCTGGAGGCAGCAATGCGTCTGATGAAGCGGGAAGGCATTCCCTTCCTGGACTCGACGTCTCGTTCGATCGAGGAGCTGTCAGCGAAAATCCTGCAAGAGGTTCGTATCAGCAAGACAGGGTTCTGACCGCCGCGACCTGACAAGAAAAAGGCCCGCTCGATGCGGGCCTTTTCTGTTCCGTGTAAACCGGGTCAGGCGTAACTGCGCAGACGCAGCGAGAAATCACGCAGCGGCGCCAGGCCGCTGGCCTCGGCATTCGCGCACCAGTCCTGCAACTGCTTCACCAGTTGTTCGCGGCTGGCAGTCGAACGTGCCCACACCGCAGCCAGCTCGCTACGCATCTGGTGCAGACGCGCGAGGCCGGGACTCATATCCAACGCCTCCTGCAATTTGGCGCGCTCGCCTTGCTGCAGATCGGACTCATCCATATGCAACCAGCTGCGCAGCTTCTTGATGTCGAAGCGGTCGCCATGGGCAGTGCGCAGTCGGCCGAGTTCCTCGGCGTAGCTGCGTTTCAGCGAGCGCATGTAGCGCGTCATCACGTCGTAGCGATGCGTGATAACGGCCTGCAGCATGTCCAGATCGACCACCGGACGCGCATCGCCGAACCTGGGCAGCGGGATCGTCTTCTTTACGGTCGCCAGACCAAGCATCTCGAGGATGCGGATGTACATCCAGCCGATGTCGAACTCGTACCACTTGGCCGACAGCTTGGCCGAGGTCGCGAACGAGTGGTGGTTGTTATGCAGCTCTTCGCCACCGATCAGGATTCCCCAGGGGACGATGTTCGTGGAGGCGTCGTTGTTCTGGAAATTGCGGTAGCCCCAGAAGTGGCCCACGCCATTGATGACGCCAGCAGCCCAGAACGGAATCCACAGCATCTGCACCAACCAGATGAGGGCACCGGGCAGTACGCCAAACAGCACAACATCAAGAACCAGCGTCAGAACGATGCCCCACTTGGCGAACGGCGTATAGACGCGGCGCTCGACCCAGTCGTCCGGCGTGCCGTGGCCGTAACGCTCCATGGTTTCCTTGTTGAAGGATTCCTTCACGTAGAGAAACACGCCGCCCCACAACACTCGATTGATACCCAGCACCTGCGGACTGTGCGGATCGTCAGCGGTTTCGCACTTCGCGTGGTGCTTGCGGTGGATGGAGGCCCATTCCTTCGTGACCATGCCGGTGGTCAGCCATAGCCAGAGCCGGAAAAAGTGGCTAGGCAACGGATGGAGTTCGAGCGAACGATGAGCCTGATGGCGATGCAGGAAGATCGTGACGGAGGCGATGGTGATATGCGTCAGGCCAAGTGCGACCAGGACATAACCCCACCAGGGCAGATCGATGAAACCGGCAAACATTGAAGCAACTTCCTTTCAGGCAGGCATGCGCAGCGGATTCTACGCGAACGCCCTTCCACGCGATATCGGGTTCCGGGCAGGAAACTTCAATGCAGGCAAAGATTTACGACTAGCGGCTTGACAGCATTCCGCGAAAGCGGTTAGCGTCAGCCTATGAGCTTCGAAATCGCGGTTCGTTCCCTCGCTGCCGCCCTCCTCTCGCTAAGCCTCCTGCTGACCGTGCGCGCCCTGCGCCCGGGTCTGCTGCTGCGCCGCAAGCGCAGCTAAATCCAAATCCCCCTCGTTCTGTTTTCCTGAACCTTGCTCCGCAAGGTGCCACGCTTTAGGCGTTGGAGTTTCCACATGCACGTTCCGACATACAGATTGCTTCTACGACTGCGCCGCGGGTGCCGGGCCGTGAATACGTGGCCGCTCGCCGCCCTGTCTCAGGCCACCCATTGAAGCAATCGACCTGAATCCGCCGGAGCACCAGCATGTTGAAAAACCCGAACACCAAGTACCACGCCTTCCCGCCGATCGACATTCCCGATCGACAATGGCCATCGCGCACCATCACCCGCCCGCCGGTATGGATGAGCACTGATCTGCGCGACGGAAACCAGGCGCTGTTCGAGCCGATGGACATCCCGCGCAAGGCGCGGATGTTCGAGACCATCACGAAGATCGGCATCAAGGAAGTGGAAGTCGCCTTCCCTTCCGCCTCGCAGACCGACTTCGACTTCGTCCGCAAGCTCATCGACGAGAAGCTGATTCCGGGTGACGTGACGATCGAAGTGCTGACCCAGGCACGTGAGCATCTGATCCGCCGCACCTTCGAAAGCCTGCAGGGCGCGCGCCGGGCCATCGTGCACGTGTACAACGCGACGGCCCCTGTCTTCCGCAAGACGGTGTTTGGCGTCGACCGCGCGGGTTGCATCCAGATCGCGGTGGATTCCGCGAAGCTAATCCGCCAGCTTGCCGAAGACAACCCGGGCAC
Source organism: Moraxellaceae bacterium (assembly GCA_031119205.1). Lineage (GTDB taxonomy): Bacteria > Pseudomonadota > Gammaproteobacteria > Burkholderiales > Rhodocyclaceae > Uliginosibacterium. Next base: position 22,458 of record JAVHYF010000019.1, read on the forward strand.
CGAATGGGTGTTCCAGTACAGTCCGGAAGTGTTCAGTTCCACCGAACTCGACTTCGCGCTGGACATCGTCGAGCACGTCACCGAAGTGTGGGCGCCGACCAAAGAGCGTCCGATGATCCTCAACCTGCCCGCGACGGTTGAATCGGCCACGCCGAATGTCTTCGCCGATCAGGTGGAGTGGATGTGCCGTCACCTGTCTCGCCGCGAAGCCACCATCGTCTCGGTGCACCCGCATAACGACCGTGGCACCGCTGTCGCTGCCGCCGAGCTCGGCGTGATGGCGGGCGCGGATCGCGTCGAAGGTTGCCTGTTCGGCAACGGTGAGCGCACCGGCAACGTCGATCTGGTGACGCTCGCGCTCAATCTGTACACGCAGGGCGTCGATCCGGGTCTCGACTTCTCGCGCATCAACGACGTGGCACGCGTGGTCGAAGAGTGCACCCAGTTGCCGATCCATCCGCGTCACCCGTATGTCGGCGACCTCGTCTTCACGGCCTTCTCCGGCTCCCACCAGGATGCAATCAAGAAGGGCTTCTCGGTGCAGGATCCGAATGGCGTGTGGGAAGTGCCCTACCTGCCGATCGACCCGAGCGATCTCGGCCGCACCTACGACTCGGTGATCCGCGTGAACAGCCAGTCCGGCAAGGGTGGCATCGCCTGGCTTCTGGAAACGGTCTACGGCCTGACGCTGCCGCGTCGCATGCAGGTGGAATTTTCCGGTGAGGTGCAGCGTGAAATGGATGCCACCGGCGCGGAGATGGAGGCTGCCGATCTGTGGAAGCTCTTCGAGCAGACCTACCTGAAGGCTGACCTCCCGATCACCTTGCTGTCCCACAATCTGGAAGAGTCGCGCGAGCGTCACGTCATAGAACTGGACGTCATGCAGGATGGTTCGCCGAAGCGCCTGCGTGGCGAGGGCAACGGTCCGCTGGACGCTGCGCTGGCGGCGTTGGGCATCCAGGGCGTCAGCATCCACAGTTTCGAGGAACACTCGCTGGGTCGTGGCGCAGATGCGCGTGCGATCGCCTTCGTGGAACTGTCCGGTGAGCATTTCGCCAGCACTGTCTACGGTGCGGGCGCGTCCACCAGCATCGTCGAAGCTTCCCTGCGCGCGCTGATCTCCGCGTGCAATCGCGCGACGGTGAGAGCCGCGGTGGCGAAACAGGCGCTGGTCAAATAGTCCGCGACACGCCAGACAAAAACGCCGGGAAGCTTCCCGGCGTTTTCGTTTCGAGTACTTGAGCTTGTCCGCTCAGGCCCCCGGCTTTATGGCCACAAGATTGATCAGCGTCTCTTCGCGCTTTGCGGGCGGTTGTATGCGGAACACCCGCTCCAGGACACCCAGGTCTTCCCTGCTCCACCACAGGAACGGGTAGGACACGCGTTCATCCGGCACGTCAAAACCCGCCTCGCGAACCATCGCCAGATACTCCTCCGCCGTCTTCTGCACTTCCATCGGATGACGGAACAACAGGCGGATCATCCACGAGTGGATGTAGCGCTTGGTCGACTCGGCAAACAACAGCATGCCGCCGGGTTTCAGCACACGGAAGAACTCGCGGATCGCAGCATCCTGATCGATCAGATGATGGAAAGTCTGGTGACAGAACAGCACATCGACCGAATTGTCCGGCAGCAGGATGCGCGAACTGGAGCAGCGCACGAACTCTGCCTCGACACCGGCGGCGGCCACCTCGCGACCAGCCGCCTCGATCATCTCCGGATCGATGTCCATGCCGATCAGGCGCCGCGGCGCAAAGCGCTCGTGCAGCTTCGCCAGTGAGCGGCCATAGCCGCAGCCGACGTCAGCGACCACGCCGTAGCTCGGCTTGCGGTCGGGAATCAGGCGTTCGAGATCCTTGAAGGCACGTTCCAGCACATGCACCGTCCAGGTGGGGGTGCGCAGGAACCACTTGCCGAAGGCTGTTTCAGGTACGTGCGGATCGTTGAAGGCGGCCGCGTCCGCCGGGCTGATCGGGGTGCTCATGCCGCGAGGATAGCAAGCCCTCGCAACCCTTGCGCAGCAACTAGACGATATAACCCTGTAACCGCGCCTCGATGATGCGCGGGTTGTCGCCATGCCCGATACCGACCAGGCCGTCGACCAGCATTTCGCGCTGCGCAACAAGGCTGCCAATCACCGCCTGCAGCTTCTTCGCCATCGGCAGGAAAACCAGGTTGGCGGCGCCCACGCCGTAGATCGTCGCCACGAACGCAACGGCGATGCCCGCGCCCAGCTTGCTGGGGTCGGACAGGTTCTCCATCACATGGATGAGCCCCATCACCGCGCCGATGATGCCGATGGTCGGAGAGTAGCCGCCCGCGGCCTCCCAGATTTTCGCGGCGGACTTCATCTCCTTCTCCCAGGCACCGATCTCGACTTCCATCACGTCGCGCAGACGTTCCGGCTCCACGCCGTCGACCAGCAGCTGCAGACCTTTCTGCAGAAACGGGTCGTTCATCCGTGGGATCTTGTTCTCGAGCGCCAACAGGCCCTCCTTGCGCGCGGTAGCACTCCAGCTGACGATGTCTGCGATCAGGGTGGCCAGCGGTTGTGCCGGTGGCTTGAACACCCAGCTGGACATGCGCACACCGGTGCGGAACGTCTTCCAGGGGCTCTGCAGCATGACGGCGCCCGTCGTGCCGCCGATGACGATCAGGAATGCAGTCGGCTGGATCAACGAACCGAGATGACCGCCCTCGAGCAACATGCCGACCAGGATGGCCAGCACGCCCAGCAGCAGACCTGCTATCGAAATGAAATCCACCCGTGCGCTCTCCCTTGCGGAACGGGCCGTCAGTTCGCGGTGGCCGCTTTGCGACCCCGCTTGTTGCCGTCATTCGGACGGGCATTGGAGATGCGCGAACGCAGGCGCGCAATCGCCTGGCTGTGCAGCTGGCAGACACGCGACTCGGACACGCCCAGCACCTCGCCAATCTCGCGCAGGTTGAGGTCTTCCTCGTAATACAGACCCATCACCATCTTCTCGCGCTCGGGCAGGTCTTCGATGGCGTTCACCAGCGCGGTGCGCATGTCATGATCTTCGAGCAGCGAGAGCGGATCGTTGGACTCGCCGACGATGTGACGCTCGAGGAAGTCATCCTCTTCCTCGTCGCTGAAGTCTTCGAAGTACACCAGCTGGTAGCCACGGGCTTCCTGCAGCATCTTCTGGTAGTCCGGCAGGTTCATACCCAGGCTCTCGGCCAGCTCGCGCTCGGTGGGCTGGCGGCCGTGGAGTTGTTCGAGGCTATGCACCGCAGTTTCGATGCGGCGCATCTCACGGCGCAGGCTGCGCGGCAACCAGTCGTTTTCGCGCAGGCCGTCCAGCATCGCACCACGGATGCGCTGCACCGCATAGGTCTCGAACTGCGCCCCCAGGCCTTCCTCGTAGCGGCCGATGGCGTCGAGCAACCCCATCATTCCGTTCTGGATGATGTCTTCCACCTGCACGCTGGCAGGCAGCTTGGCCATCAGGTGATAGGCAATGCGCTTGACCAGCGGCGCATACCGCGTCACCAGCTGATCCTTGTCGAGCGTTCCGGCCGCGTTATACATGGCGCTCTCTCTCATATGTCAGGTCGACCCGTGCCACAAAGCTTGTGAGTGCCATTGTGGGTCGCGCCTGCGCTGCTTGCTGTGCGGAAAAACAACCGGCAAAGCCGTCTTATCGACTGTTTGCCCGGCTGTTTACCATTGCCCGCCCGCGGTTCGACGCCAGAAAATCCCTCGGCGCCATCGCCTGTCTCTGCAGACGTTGCACGAAGCCTTCTTGTTCCCCGAGTGCTGCGGGCAGTTGCATGGCGGCAGCAAGACTGGCTACCGCCTGCACCTCGATACCTAGCAGGCGCCATGCCACCGAACGCAGGTTGGCGGTCAAGGCTTGTGTCTCGGGTGTGGACGGCGCACACAGCGCCAGCCCGACGGACAAGCTATCGGCACCTGCCGCACATCTCTTTAACGCAGCATAAGCCTCGGTAAAGGCACGCGCATTCGGGTCTACCACGAGGAGTATGCGCGGCGCGGCGGCAATCAACGGCGACACGCCCAGTACATCGTGCGCCCTGGCGTGGATCAGCCATTCATCGCAGTCATTCTGGAACTCGGACAGGATGGCGGTCGCACGCTGACGCAGTACGCGGTCACCCATCTGCTGTGACATGCGTGCCACCGGCAGGACGCTCAGCCCCGGCTGGACGATGACGCGGCAGACTTCGCTTGCCACGTGGCCTTCGGCTGCCTGCAGCAGATCGAAGCGCAACTGGGCGCCCAGCGCCTCGCCAAGATTGCCAGCTGCCGGTGAATCCTCCAGTGCCAGCAGGCGCTGTCCCTCGGCTGCGCGTGCCTGCAGTTGACGGGCGAGCCACGCCGTGGCGCCCTGCCCGCAGGCCAGCGCACCCAGCACTTCGGGCGGGCGGCGATTGAAGAGTTTGCGCAGTCCAGCGGCCTGGTCTTCCGCAGCGATCCTCATGCAGCGCCCCGTTGTTGGCGATCACCCTGGCGGCGCGCGCGGCTGGCCATCAGCATCGCGGCAGCGGCATCGTCCAGCTTGTAGGGCGAATCGGCAGGGATTTCGCGCAAGGCGCGATGGATCAGGTAAGTGCGGTTCGGCAGGTGCAGGTCTTCCGGCACGCGCTGGCCGTTGGCCACGTAGAACACGTCCAGCTCGTGGCGGGCAGCCACGTCAATGACCGGGGCCAGCGACACGGCTTCGTCCACCTTGCTGAGAATGCAGCCTGCGAGGTCCGGGCCCTCATAGGCGCGCAGCACGTCGTCCAGCGTCTCGCCACTGGCCGCTGCGTTCAGCAGCAGCAAGCGGCGGACATTGCCGGCAGAGCGCAGCATCGCGGCCTGGTCATCCACCATCTTGTCGCGCTGGCCAACGCCGATGGTGTCGATCAGCACGATGTGCTTGTCGCGCAGCGACTGCAGCGTCTGGCGCAGGTCGGCGGCATCACGCACCACGTGTACCTGCACGCCGAGGATGCGGCCATAGATGCGCAACTGCTCGTGGGCACCGATCCGGTAGCCGTCGGTGGTGATCAGCGCAAGCTTGTCGGCACCATGCCGCATCACGCAGCGCGCGGCCAGCTTGGCGGTGGTCGTCGTCTTGCCAACGCCGGTGGGTCCGACCAGCGCGTAGACGCCGCCGCGGTCGATGATGTCAGCGTCGTTGGACACCGCGCGCAGGCTTCGGTTGAGTGCCTGGCGCACCGCCTTGCGCGCCTCGGTGACCGGCACTTCGCCTGCGAGTTGCTCGGTGATCTGGCGGGTGAGTTCCGGCGAGAAACCGGCTTCCAGCAGCTCGCCCATCATCTGCGTGCGGGCCGGCGCGGTGCGGGAGATCTCGCTCCAGGCGAAGCCGGCGAGCTGGCGCTCCAGCAAACCCTTGATGGACGACAGCTCGTCCATCAGCTGTGCATTGGTGGCCTCCAGTGCGACGACACGGGCCTGCTGGGCCGGGTCCTGGGTCGTCGCACTGGCGTGCACGACCTGCTCGGGCGGCAGGGTGCGCAGACCGGGGATCTGGTGCTGGGCGCGCACGCGGCGGAAATCCGGCTCGGGTTCGGTGTCCTCTTCACGACGGCGGGCGGCTTCCAGCCCCCTCACCAGCGGCGAATCGCTCACGGCTTCGCCGCGACTGGCGGCGAGACCGCTGCGGAAAGTCTGGCGCTCGGCATCATTGATCTTCTGTTCGCGGGCCAGGCGCGCGATGTGCTGGCCAAGCGTCACGGTGAAGTCGTCACCCTGCTCGCCGGCGGGAGGCTGAGCAGGCGCTGGCGCGCGGCGGGCCTGACTTGCAGCCTGATTTGCCGCGTGGGTGGCCGCCTGTGCCGCTGCCTGTGCGGCTGCCGCCGCATCAGCCGCCTGGTTGCGCGCCTGCTTCACCGTGGCGTTCAGCTCGCCCATGGCGGTGGCCGGCATGGCGACGATCTCGACGCCATCGTCCACCGCGCGGTTGGACAGCACGACCGCATCGGCACCCAGTTCGGCCTTGACGCGGACCAGCGCCTCACGGGCAGTTTTCGCGACGTAGCGTTTCACATTCACCATGTTTGCTTCTCCTTGACGCTAGCCATCAACCGCCGATGACGGAGGTGACGCGGATCATCCGCGACTCCGGCACTTCGGCGTGGGCAATCACTTTCATGCTGGGCACTGCACGACGCAGGAAGCGCGCTAGCAGCCAGCGAAGATTGTTCGGCACCAGCAGCACGGCAGGTAGCCCCAGGTCTTCCTGCTTCTGCGCCGCGGCAGCGGCTTCCCGCAGCAGCGTGTCTGCGAGGCCCGGCTCGATGGCACCGCCTTCCGGGCCACCGCTCTGCATGGCGTGTTGCAGTACGCGCTCCAGGCCGGGGTCGAGTGCGATGACCTGCATGTCGGCGCCGCCGGGGAACAGTTGCTGGACGATGGCGCGGCCCAGCCCGACGCGGATGCGTGCCGCCAGATCCAGCGGCTCCTGCGTGCGCGGCGCGTGCTCGGCCAGAGCTTCGACGATGCTGCGCATGTCGCGGATGTTGATGCCTTCTTCCAGCAGGTGCTGCAGGGTGCGCTGGAAGATATGCAGCGGCAGGGTCTTCGGCACCAGATCCTCGACCAGCTTGGGCGATTCCTTGGCGATATGGTCCAGCAGCGCCTGCGCTTCCTGACGACCCAGCAGGTCGGCGGCATGCGAGAGGATCACGTGGTTCAGGTGGGTGGCGACGACCGTGCTGGCATCGACCACCGTGTAACCGAGCGCGTGGGCCTGCTCACGCATGCTGGCGTCCACCCACACGGCAGGCAGGCCGAAGGCCGGATCCTTGGTGGGCGTACCGGGCAGCTGGCCGACCACGCGACCGGGATTGATGGCCATGAACTGGCCGGGGTAGGCCTCGCCGGAGCCGATGTCCACGCCCTTCAGCGTGATGCGATAGGCATTCGGCTTGAGCTCCAGGTTGTCGCGGATATGCACCGGCGAGGCGAGGAAGCCGATGTCCTGCGCGAACTTCTTGCGCAGGCCGCGGATGCGACGCAACAGCTCACCATCCTGTCCCTTGTCCACCATCGGAATGAGGCGGTAGCCGACTTCCAGCCCCAGCACATCCACCGGCGTGACATCGGACCAGCTGGCTTCCTGCGATTCCACCGGCGCGGCGGCTGCCGCGGGCTTGGCCACAGGCTCGTCTTCCTGCGCCAGCATCTGCTTCTTGTTCATGTGCCAGGCCAGGTAGGCGAGACCGCCGGCCAGCAGCAGGAACACCATGTTCGGCATGCCGGGAATGAGGCCCAGCAGACCGAGGATGCCAGCCGTCAGCACCAGCACGATGGGGTTGGTGAACAACTGGTTCACCACCTGGCCACCGATGTCGGTCTCCTCTTCACCGACGCGCGACACCACCAGACCGGCGGCCACCGAGATGATCAGGGCCGGCAGCTGCGCCACCAGACCGTCACCGATGGTCAGCAGGGTGTAGTTCTCCAGCGCTTCCCCCATCGGCATGTTGTGCTGGACCACGCCGACGATCAGACCACCGATGATGTTGATGACCAGGATGAGGATGCCGGCCACGGCATCACCACGCACGAACTTCGAGGCACCGTCCATGGCGCCGTAGAAGTCGGATTCCTGCGAAATCTCGGCACGGCGGCGCTTGGCTTCCTTCTCGTCGATCAGGCCGGCGTTCAGGTCGGCGTCGATGGCCATCTGCTTGCCAGGCATCGCATCCAGGGTGAAGCGCGCGCCCACTTCGGCGATCCGGCCGGCACCCTTGGTGATCACGACGAAGTTGATGATCGTGAGGATGATGAACACCACGATACCGACCGCGGTATTGCCACCGACGAGGAAGTGGCCGAAGGCTTCGATCACCTTGCCGGCCGCGTCCGGGCCGGTATGACCTTCCAGCAGCACGATGCGGGTAGAAGCCACGTTCAGCGACAGGCGCAGCAGCGTGGTGACCAGCAGCACCGTCGGAAACACCGAGAAATCCAGCGGCTTGCGGGTGTACATGCCCACCAGCAGCACCATCATCGACAGTGCCAGGTTGAAGGTGAAGAACACGTCCAGCACGAAGGCCGGCAGTGGCAGCACCATCATCGACAGCACGAGCAGCAGCAGGATCGGTGCGGCCAGCTGGCGGATGTTCGCCGGCGACAGCAGCTGACGCAGATCGATTGCCTGGGTATTGCCCTGAGTAGCCAAGTCCGTGTGCTCCTATCAGGCCGGCTGGGCGGCGGACGATGCGGCGCCGGGGTCCATACCCACCGGGATCGCAATATCGTGCGGTTGCTCCGGCGGCAGGCCGCCGTCGGACAGGAAATGGTTCAGCTGGTACACGTAGGCCATCACCTCGGCCACAGCCGTGTATAGCGCAGCCGGCACCTGATCGCCGACTTCGGCATGGCGGAACAGCGCACGTGCCAGCGGCGGAGCCTCCAGCAGCGGCACGCCATGCGTGCGTGCCAGTTCGCGGATGTTGTGCGCCACCAGGTCGGCACCCTTGGCCACCACCGTGGGCGCGCCCATGCGGGCGGAGTCGTATTTCAGCGCGACGGCGAAGTGGGTCGGGTTGGTGACCACCACGTCGGCCTTCGGCACGGCATCCATCATGCGGCGACGGGCCATCTCGCGCTGACGGGCGCGGATCTGTGCCTTGATCTGCGGGTCGCCGTCCTGCTCTTTCATCTCCTGCTTGAGCTCCTGCTTGCTCATCTTGAGCTGGCTGTAATAGCGCCACAGCTGGAAAGGCACATCCACCAGCGCCACCACGGCCAGACAGGACGACAGTGACAGCGTGGCCCACAACAGGATGCGTCCGGTTTCGGCCGAGGCCGATTCCAGCGACATGGTCGACAGTCCCACCAGTTCGAAGCGGTAGTGCCATAGCACCCAGGCACCAACCCCGCCGACGAGCACGGACTTGAGCAAGCCTTTCACCAGTTCGGCAAGGCCATGCAGGGAGAAGACACGTTTGATGCCGGACAGCGGATTGACGCGGTTGAGATCCGGCGTCACAGCCTTGCTGGAGAACAGCAGGCCGCCAAGCATCACCGGCGCGGCCACCGCGGCGATGACCAGGGCGACCAGCAAGGGCGCCAGCGCCAGCAAGGCTTCGCCCGTGATGGCGCGGAAGGTGTCGATCATCACCATGTGATCGAACGCGGCCTTGCGCTCCAGCGAAAGCCCGCTGCGCAGGATGCCGTTCAGATGATCGTACATCCAGCGCCAGCTGACCCAGATACCGAGGACGCCAGCCATCATGACCAGGAAGGTCGACAGCTCACGGGACTGCGGAACATTGCCCTCTTCGCGCGCCTGTTGAAGGCGTCGCTCCGATGCTGGTTCTGTCTTGTCCTCGTCGTTCTCTTCGGCCATTCGCCACTCCGCAGACACGCAGGTCAGTCTGCGTATCGATGGAGCGGATTATTTGCCGGGGCGGCAAATCATGCCGGCAAGATAAGGCGCGAAAAGTCCCGCCTAATCGTGGCGCTACGGGTTAGTACGGAGTGGATTGCGAGTGAACCGCGCCGGACTTGCTGGCGGCTCGCAGACGGGATCAGGCGTTGAAGCGGTGGATAGCAGCGTCCAGATCCGCAGCCAGGGGTGCAATGCAGATGGCGTCCAGCACTTCCTCGATCTGGCGGTGCGCCAGTTCGCTGCTGACGCCGTCGCAGAAGGCAATGAAACGGGCTTCCTCGCGCGCAGCCTCGCCGGCACGCGCCGACTCGAACAGGGCGTTCAAGGCAATCAGCTGGGCAGCAAACGCACCACCCTGCATGGCATGACCCGTCATCTTTTTGTGCTCCGCACGGTGATCGCTATGGTCATCGAGCCTCCTCCGGGCCCCAATAAAGCTTTAGCCCGCTTCTTTCCCCGGCGCAAGTCCAAGAAAAGAGCCGCCCCGCGAGGGGCGGCTTTCAAGGAGAGAGTCGATGCGTGGAGAAAACTCCACAATTGTGTTCACGACGCGCTAGCCGCGAACTTTAGGAGCTCTTGGCCCTGCTGGCGCCATCGCGCCTCCCGGGCATTGCAATCAATGACTTGGCGCACATTCCCTTGCCGCTGCCAGACGCCGTAAAGCCCGGGTCGGTTAAACTCCCCACCCCTGCTCCGCTCGGCCGCAATGCCGTTGCCGCCTCCTTTTCAGTCCCCCATGGCACTTCCCGAATCGTCCCGCCTGCGCCGCAAGGCGTTGGTCAGCCTCGCTTTCGCGCTGGTATGCCTGCTGGCCTGCCTCCCCTTGTTCCTGCAGGTCGAAGCACTTTGGACCCGCACGGTGGGTCTCGATGGCATGGTGTTCCTCGCGGCCAGCTCGGCACTCGGGCTGGCCCTCGCCGCGCTACCCGTGCTCGCCGCCATCGGCCTGTTGCTGGCGGCCTTCTGGGCTGCGGAGAGCTGCTTTGCGGAGGGCAATCGTCCGCGCAGAGCGGAATGGGCGTTGGTGCTGCCGGCACTGCTGCTCAGCTATGCCCCTGCGATCGGCGCCCTGCGCCCCGCCTGGCAGGCCATCTCGCAAGGTTTCATCGCGCTGCGGAAACCGGACCGCGTCTATGCACTCGACAGCGACCCCTTCGGCTTCTTCATGGGTGTGTCTTACTGGCTGGTCGGTGCAGTGACGCTGGCCGTACTGGCCACGCTGTTCTGGCGTGCCCGCTTCCGTCGAAAGCCTGCACAGGAAAACCCGGCGCAGACATGAGCGCGCCGCGCACGAAGGACCTGGTCCGCGCTGTCGCCGGCCACGGCTGGCCGGTGCTGGTGGCGCAGCTCGCCACCATGAGCACGACGGTCGTGGATACCGTCGTGGCCGGACGCAGCGGCACACTGGACCTCGCCGCGGTTGGCATCGGGGCGGGCATCTACATATCCGTCATGCTGGCCTTCGCCGGCATCGTGCAGGGCTTGACCCCGATTGCCGCACAGCACTTCGGCGCAAGACGTTTCGACCAGCTCGCAGCCAGCTTCCAGCAGGCGCTCTGGCTGGCCCTGTTGCTGGCCGGTATCGGTATGGCATTGCTGTGGTGGCCGGACTGGCTGCTGCGCCTGAGCAGCATGAGCGCGGAGGTGGAGTCGCGCACCCGCGCCTATCTGGACGTACTGGCTTTCGCCCTGCCCGGCACCCTGGTGTATCGCGCCTGCGGCGGCATGCTGAATGCCATCGGCCGGCCACGCATGCTCATGTTCTTCGGCCTCGCCAATGCCAGCGTGCACATCCTGCTGGCACCGGCGCTGGCTTTCGGCTGGCTGGGCCACACGCCACTGGGTGCGCAGGGCTGTGCGGCCTCGGCAGCTTTCATCATCAGCGTGCTGGCGCTGAGCTCACTCGTCTACCTGCATCGCTCCACGCACTCGCGGGAGCTGTCACTGCTGCGCCACTGGCAGGCACCGCAGCTACGCAAGATGGGCGAACTGTTGCGCGTCGGCTTGCCGATCGGCATGTCAGCCTTCGTCGAGATGACGAGCTTCGCGCTGATCGCCCTGCTGGTCGCGCCGCTGGGCGCGGAGGCAGCCGGCGCGCACCGCGTGGTCGGCAGCTTCGCCGGCATCTGCTACATGCTGCCGCTGTCGATCTCTATCGCCACGCTGGCGCTGGTAGGCCAGGCGGCGGGCGCACAGGACTGGGCGCGCGTCCGCAAGACGGCACGTGCCGGCATCCTCATCGGCGCCGTGGCGTCCACGGTGCTCGGGCTGGCCTTGTGGGTGTCCGGCGAGATGCTCGTGCGGGCCTACACGCCCGATCCGCAGGTGCAGGCGCTGGCGATTGCACTGGTAGGGCTGATCGCCTTCTACCAGCTCTTCGACGCAGTACAGACGGTTGCCGCGCAGGCACTACGCGGCCTGAAGATCACCGCCGTGCCGATGCTGGTGCATGTGTTCTGCTTCTGGGTGATCGGCCTGGCCGGCGGCTGGTGGCTGTGCTTCCGCGGCCTTGCTGCCGCCGACATTGCACCGCTGGGTCTAGCGGGATTCTGGTGGGCTGCGGTCTGTTCCACCATCTTTGCAAGCGTGGCCTTCTTCGGCTTGCTGCGCCACCACCTGAAGAAACTCGGACAACCGGGCTGAGGCCACGCACGAAGAGCGCAAGCAAAGGAAAGGGCCGCGACGGAAGATGCGAAATCCCTCGCGGCCCCTGATATGTCTTGTGCGCTGACCGGTAGCGTCACAAGGCGCAGCGCTTCAAGCTTTCCTCAGCCCGCGAGCCAACCATCACGCAGGCGTCGCGTCGCTGCCAGCACCTTGTCATCCATGCGTAGCTCGCAGGATTCCACGCGGGGGGCCATGAGCTTCACGGCAAAGCTCATCAGCTCATCGCGACGGAAGGCAGTCAGCTCGATGTCGTCACCCGCCTGGTAACGGGTCAGCAGGACATCGAGGTTGTTGCCCGTCACACGCAGACCATCCAGCGCAACCAGTTCGTCGCCAGCAGACAGCCCTGCGGCCTGCGCGGCGCCACCGTCCAGCACGTGCGTCAGCTTGAGCCCGCCACCCTCCGCACGGGTCTTCACGCCGAGGCCGGACGACAACAGACCGGTACGCCGTGCTAGCGATACACCAAAGGGTTTCAGCAAGGCGTCCAGTGGCACGTCGAGACTGCTATCCACCCACAGCGCGAGCTGGCGTCGCACGTCGACACCAGTGGCGGCCTCGATGATCGCGGGCATCTCGTCTTCCTCGACACCACGGCCGGCCTGCGCATAGTCGTTCCACAGATGACGCATCACATCGTCCAGCGAACGACGCCCGCGCGTCTCGGCGCGGATCGTCAGGTCGAGGCCGGCGGCGATCAGCGAGCCCTTGGTGTAGTAGCTGACGATGGCATTCGGCGAGTTCTCGTCCTGGCGGTAGTACTTGATCCAGGTATCGAAGGAGCTCTCGGCCACGGTCTGCTTCTTGCGCCCCGCGCCACGCTCAACCATGGCGATGGTCTTGGCGAGCAAGGTCAGGTACTCGGCAGGTGCGATGACGCCGCTGCGTACCAGCGCGATGTCGTCGTAATACGAGGTGAAGCCCTCGAACACCCATAGCAAGCGCGTGTAGCTCTCTTCGTTCAGGCGGTACGGCCGGAATGCGGCGGGCTGGATGCGCTTGACGTTCCAGGAGTGGAAGTACTCGTGGCTGCACAGCCCGAGGAAGCCGCGGTAAGCATCGCCCATCGCCGCATCCTTCACCGGCAGGTCGTTCCGCGAGCACAGCAGCGCCGTGCTGTCACGGTGCTCCAGGCCGCCATAACCATCGCCGACGGCCATGGTCAGGAACAGGTAGCGCTGGAACGGCGCTTCACCGCCGAAGAAGTCGATCTGCCACTGGCAGATGCGCGACAGGTCGTCCGCCAGGCGTTTCGCGTCGAATCGTGCGCGGCCAGTCACCGCCATCTCGTGAGGAACACCACCAGCCTTGAACGTCACGCTCTGGTACGTACCCATCTCGACCGGATGATCGACCAGGGTGTCGTAGTCCGGCGCACGGTAAAGACCGAACTCGCCGCGCTTGGCAGCACCCTTTGCGCCCCGTGCGGTCGGCAAAGTGGTGGCCACCTTCCAGGCAGAGAATCCAGCGCCGCGCGGGCGACGGATGTCCACGAAATGCGGCAGCGCCTCCTGGCCTTCAACCTGCAGGAACATCTGCGTGCCATTGAAGAAGGCATGCGTCTGGTCCAGGTGCGCGCAACGCACCGACAGGTCCCAGGCGTAGACGGTGTATTCGATGCGCACCGCTTCACCGGCCTTCGGTCTGGCGGTGAGCCAGCGCTGCTTGTCCTGCTTGCGCAGCGCAAGGCTACGACCGCCCTGCGTCGCACTGATCTCCACGATGTTCTTGGCGAACTCCCGCACCATGTAGCTGCCGGGAATCCACACCGGCAGATTCAGCGCCAGCGGTTCGGTGCTCCCGGGGGTGACACTCAGAGTCACACGGAACAGGTGAGCCGGGGCGGAGAGGATCTCGACGGTGTAGTGGACGGCAGCGCTTTGACGGGGCATGGAGGCTCGTGTGGCAGTGGGGTGACGCTTGAGTGTAACGCGCATTCAAAAAGCACGACGGCACGGCCAGGCGGGTACGAAAACCGACATCCCATGAAAAAGGCGGGGGCATCCCTGTCCCCGCCTTCTGGTACCCATCCAGTCGGAAACTCAGGCGCCGTGTGCTTCCACCGTGTCTTCGACCATGCGACCGGCACGCAGACGCAACAGACGGTGGCAGGCACGCGCCAGTTGCTCGTCGTGGGTCACCAGCATCAGCGTCGTGCCGGATTCACGGTTGAGCTCGAATATCAGGTCGATGATCTGGCGCCCTGTCGCGGCATCCAGGTTGCCGGTCGGCTCGTCCGCCAGCAGCAGCGCCGGCTTCATGGCGAAGGCGCGAGCCAGCGCCACGCGTTGTTGCTCGCCACCGGAAAGGTGCTTGGGATAATGGGCCAACCGCTCTTTCAGTCCAACGCGCGCCAGCCAGCTTTCGGCCTGTTCCCGCGCGCCGCTACGGCCAGCCAGCTCCAGCGGCATCATCACGTTTTCCAGCGCGGTGAGCGCCGGCAGCAACTGGAAGGCCTGGAACACGAAGCCGATGTTCTCGCCCCGCACGCGGGCGCGGGCATCCTCGTTCAGCGCAAACAGGTCGTGCCCCGCCAGCCTCACGCTGCCACTGCTCGGAACATCCAGCCCCGCCAGCAGTCCCAGCAAGGTCGATTTGCCGGAACCGGAGGCGCCCACGATGGCCATGGTCTCGCCCGCAGCCACCGAGAAGTCGATCTCCTGCAGAATGTGCAGCGTGCCACCATCGGCCAGTGGCACCTGTTTGTTCAAACCACTCACCGCCAGAACGGGTTGAGACATATGCGATTGTCCTTGTTACGCCTGCTGTTCTTCGTTTTCAGTCTTGCGGCTTCGTCCAGCGCTTTCGCCGCGACGAAGACGGTTCTCATCATGGGCGACAGCCTGTCGGCTGGCTACGGCATTGCCCAGCAATCCGCCTGGCCGGTGATTATCGGCCAACGCATCACCCAGGCAAAAATCCCCTACGCCGTCGCCAATGCCAGCATCAGCGGCGAGACAACCGCCGGCGGCCGCTCGCGCATCGACGCCGAACTGGCACGCCACAAGCCCGCCGTGGTCGTCATCGAACTCGGCGCCAACGATGGACTGCGTGGATTGTCGCTGAAGCAGATGCGCGACAACCTGGACATGATGGTCAAGGCGTCGCAGAAGGCAGGGGCCCGCGTGATGCTGATCGGCATGCAGATGCCGCCGAACTTCGGCCAGAGCTATACCCAGAAGTTCCGCGACACCTTCAGCGATCTGGCGAAGGAACACAAGACCGCACTGCTCCCCTTCCTGATGGAAGGCTTCGCGGAAAAGCGCGAGTTGTTCCAGGCCGACGGCATACATCCGACGGCAGAAGCGCAGAAGACGATTGCGGACAACGTCTGGCCGGTGCTGCGGCCGCTGCTGAAGTAGCCCGCGACGAACTGCGCAGCCCGTGCGGTGTAACTAGCGCGTACCGGCCGGTGCTTCCGGCGTCTGCACGAAGACCTCACCCGGCTTGGTGAGGCCGAGTTCGAAGCGGGCACGCTCTTCGATGGCGTCGTAGCCCGTCTTCAGATCCTGCACTTCGGCGGCGGTGCCGGCGTTGCGGATCTCCAGCTTCTGGTTGGCATCCTGCATGCGCTGCAGCTGCGCCTGCGATTCCTGCACATGGCGCCAGCCGCCCTTGCCGAACCACAGCGGGTACTGCAAGGCAATCAACAGCGCGACGATGATCAGGGTGGGCCAACGCATCAAGGGTCAGGAAGTCTCTTCTACCAGATACGACAACGGGGGCCGACGGCCCCCGTTTTGCTGCGACGGAGCTTAGTTTACTTCAGGCGCAGGTTGTAGAACGCGCTGCGGCCCGGGTAGATCGCGGTTTCGCCCAGATCTTCCTCGATGCGCAGGATCTGGTTGTACTTGGCGACACGGTCCGAACGGGACAGCGAACCGGTCTTGATCTGGCCGGCGGACAGGCCGACGGCGATGTCGGCGATGGTGCTGTCTTCGGTTTCGCCCGAACGGTGCGAGATCACGGCGGTGTAACCAGCGCGCTTGGCCATCTCGACAGCGGCGAAGGTCTCGGTCAGCGTGCCGATCTGGTTCACCTTGATCAGGATGGAGTTGCAGATGCCACGGTCGATGCCTTCACGCAGGATCTTGGTGTTGGTGACGAACAGGTCGTCGCCCACCAGTTGCACCTTCTTGCCCAGGCGGTCGGTCAGCAGCTTCCAGCCGTCCCAGTCCTGCTCGGCCATGCCGTCTTCGATCGAGATGATCGGGTACTTGTCGGCCAGGTTGGCCAGGAAGTCGACGTTCTGCTCGGGGGTCAGCGTCAGCTTCTCGCCGTGCATTTCGTACTTGCCGTTCTTGAAGTACTCGGAGGCAGCGCAGTCCAGACCCAGCACCACGTCGCGACCGGCTTCGTACCCGGCCTTGGCGATGGCTTCCATGATCAGGTCCAGCGCTTCGGTCGCACCGGAGACGTTGGGGGCGAAGCCGCCTTCGTCACCCACGGTCGTCGGGTAGCCCTTCTTGTCGACGATCTTCTTCAGGTTGTGGAAGATCTCGGCGCCGCAGCGCAGTGCTTCGCGGAAGTTCGGCACGCCCACCGGCAGGATCATGCATTCCTGGAAATCCAGGCTGTTGTTGGCGTGCGCGCCGCCGTTGATGACGTTCATCATCGGCACCGGCAGCGTCATCTGGCCCGAACCACCGAAGTAGCGGTACAGCGGCAGGCCGGCTTCTTCAGCGGCTGCGCGGGCGGTGGCCATGGACACGGCCAGCAGCGCGTTGGCGCCCAGGCGGGCCTTGTTCTCGGTGCCATCCAGCTCGATCATGGTCTTGTCGATGTAGGCCTGCTCTTCAGCATCCAGACCGACCAGCGACTCGCAGATCTCGGTGTTGACGTTCTCGACGGCCTTCAGGACGCCCTTGCCCAGGTAGCGGCCGGCGTCGCCGTCGCGCAGTTCGATGGCTTCGCGGGTACCGGTGGACGCGCCGGACGGCACGGCCGCGCGGCCCATGACGCCGGATTCCAGCAACACGTCGGCTTCGACGGTGGGGTTGCCGCGGGAATCCAGAATTTCGCGGGCGATCACATCAACGATTGCACTCATGACTTTCCTCTTCGATCAATGCTTTGGGAGATTCGACTTATTCAAACTTGGGCGGCGCCAGATCAACGAAGCGCAGTTCGGCAACCTCGTTCCACTGGGCCAGCACCGCCAGATGCGCAGGATGCTCGAAATACGAAAACAAGGCCTGTTCGTCGTCAAAACTGGCGAACAAACCGTAGTCCCACGCTTCGGCGTCCGGCGTCACGTTGAAGCCGTGACGCCATTCGCGAATGCCGGTTACATGGCCCGGCAAGGCGTTCATTGCTACGTGCACCGCTTTCACGGCTGGGGATTCTGCCGCAAAACCGGGTTTGAAACGAAACAGCACAAGGTGCGTGATCACCGTGACACCTGCATGAAACCGGCCGGAGTGACTCGTACCTCGACACGCACCTCAACACACACCTCGCCACTCACTTGCGCTTGCCGGCCTGCTCGATCGCCGCCTTCACGTAGGCAATGAACAGCGGGTGGCCGTTGCGCGGATTCGATGTGAACTCCGGGTGGAACTGCACGCCGACGAACCACGGGTGCTGGTCTTCCGGCAACTCCATCATCTCCGGCAGGTTCTCGGTCGGGGTGCGGGCCGAGATCACCATGCCAGCCGCTTCCAGCTTCGGCACGTAGGTGTTGTTCACTTCGTAGCGGTGACGGTGACGCTCGTTCACCTCTTTACCGTAGATGCTGGCGGCGCGAGTGCCAGCCTTGATCGGGCAGCGCTGGGCGCCGAGGCGCATAGTGCCGCCCAGGTCGGACTGCTCGTCACGCTTCTCGACGCGACCTTCACGATCAGCCCACTCGGTGATCAGCGCCACCACCGGGTGCGGCGTTGCCGACTCGAACTCGGTGCTGTTGGCACCTTCCAGCCCGGCGACATGGCGGGCGAACTCGATGGTCGCCAGCTGCATGCCCAAGCAGATGCCGAGGTAAGGCACCTTGTTTTCACGGGCGTAGCGGATGGCGGCGATCTTGCCCTCCGTGCCACGGCGACCGAACCCGCCCGGCACCAGGACGGCGTCCATGCCCTTCAGCGTGGCCGGGCCTTCGGACTCGATCTGCTCGGAATCCAGGTAGTGGATGTTCACGCGGCTGCGGGTGTGCATGCCGGCGTGCGTCAGGGCTTCGGTCAGCGATTTGTACGATTCGGTGAGGTCGACGTACTTACCGACGAAAGCGATATTCACTTCGCGCTCGGGGTTGTTCAGCGCGAACACCAGCTTGTTCCAAACCGACAGGTCGGCAGCGCGAGCCAGTATGGCCAGCTTGTGGCAGACGATCTCGTCCAGCATCTGGTCGTGCAGCATGGCCGGCACGTTGTAGATGGAGTCCGCGTCCAGCACCTCGATGACGGCTTCCGGCATCACGTTGCAGAACAACGCGATCTTGCGACGCTCTTCCGGCGGAATCTGGCGGTCGGCGCGACACAGCAACACGTCCGGCTGGATGCCGATCTCGCGCAGGTCGCGCACGGAATGCTGGGTCGGCTTGGTCTTCAGCTCACCTGCGGTTGCCACGTAGGGCAGCAGCGTCAAATGCATATAGCAGGTGTTGTTCAGGCCCTCTTCGATGCGCATCTGGCGGATGGCTTCGAGGAACGGCAGGGATTCGATGTCACCGACCGTGCCACCGACTTCGACGATCGCCACGTCGGCGCCTTCGGCACCGCGCTTGACGTTGTTCTTGATCTCGTCGGTGATGTGCGGAATGACCTGGACGGTCTTGCCTAGATACTCGCCACGGCGCTCCTTGCGGATCACGCTGTCGTAGATCTGGCCGGTGGTGAAGTTGTTGCGCTTGCCCATCTTGGCGCTGGTGAAGCGCTCGTAGTGGCCAAGGTCGAGGTCGGTCTCGGCCCCGTCTTCCGTGACGAAAACTTCGCCATGCTGGAAGGGGCTCATCGTGCCCGGGTCGACGTTGATGTAGGGGTCGAGCTTGAGGTGGGTGACCTTGAGTCCGCGCGACTCAAGGATGGCGCCCAGCGACGCCGCCGCGATGCCCTTGCCCAGGGAGGACACGACACCGCCGGTAACGAAGACGTACTTGGTCATGGAAAATGCAACGGCAGGAAAACCGAATTGTACCTGATTCGGCCCCTGCTTCGGCCCGCGCCTGAGCGCCTCTCATCCCCGAGCGGCAGAATTTGCCGCCCAAACTCCCGCCTTATCCCGGCCTGGATGGCCGCTCCCAACAGCTAAATTTCGCCGCATCCGTTTCATTGGTCGGCACCCATGCTGCATTCCGCGCGTCCCGTCTGTTTGCTATCGCTTGGCAGCATGCCGGCCCTGTGCCATGCACAGAGTACCGGCATGCCCTCTGCCGGCTCGAGCTTCATGCAGATGATCTTCGGCCTGGCCGTCGTGCTGGCCTGTCTGTATGGGGCTCTTCTCTTTCTGCGCAAGCTGCAACAGAAGGCCGGCCACGGAACCCAGGGCTTGAAGGTGCTGGGCGCAACCGCGGTCGGACCGCGTGAGCGCGTGGTCATGGTGTCTGTGGGCAAGCAGGTGCTGGTACTGGGCGTAGCTCCCGGCCGGATCAGCGCGCTGCACACGCTTGCGGCCGACGAGCTGCCCGAAGCGCCTGCTCCCGGCGTGCCGGTTGCCGGTGATTTCGCCAACCGCCTCAAGGCATTCATGGAGCGTCGCCGTGAAGCCTGACGCCGTGAAGCCCGAGGTGCCCCCGGCCATGCCTGCCGCCTTCTTGCGCATCCTGCGCAGTCTCGTGCCGGCTCTGGGTTTGCTGCCCCTCGTCGCTGCCGCGCAAGGTGTACCGGCACTAACGACCACGCCTGCGCCCGGTGGCGGTACGACCTACAGCCTCAGCGTCCAGACCCTGCTCATGCTGACCGCGCTGGGTTTCATCCCGGCCGCGGTGCTGATGATGACCAGCTTCACGCGGATCATCATCGTCTTCAGCCTGCTGCGCCACGCGCTGGGTACCCAGACCTCGCCGCCCAACCAGGTGATGCTGGGCCTGGCGCTGTTCCTCACCTTCTTCATCATGTCGCCGGTGCTGGATCGCGTGTACCAGGAGGCCTATGTGCCGATGTCGGAAAACCGCATCCAGTTCGACGAAGCGCTCAACCGCGCCAGCGTGCCGGTCAAGGCCTTCATGCTGAAACAGATCCGCGAGCCCGACCTGTCACTCTTCACCCGTCTGGCCAAGGTGCCGCGCGTAGAGAAAGCAGAGGATCTGCCGCTGCGTGTCATCGTGCCGGCCTTCGTCACCAGCGAACTGAAGACCGCCTTCCAGATCGGCTTCATCATCTTCCTGCCCTTCCTCATCATCGACATGGTGGTGGCCTCCGTCCTCATGTCGATGGGCATGATGATGATGTCACCCGTCATCGTGTCGCTCCCTTTCAAGATCATGCTTTTCGTGCTGGTCGACGGCTGGAACCTGCTCGTCGGCACGCTGGTGAACAGCTTCGGCTGAGTCACGTAAAAAAGGACTCCGCACATGACTCCCACCACCGTCGTCGCCCTTGGCCGCGAAGCGCTCGAAATCACCCTGATGGTCGCTGCCCCGCTGTTCCTGGCGGCACTGGCCACCGGCCTGATCATCAGCATCCTGCAGGCCGCGACGCAGATCAACGAAATGACCCTGTCGTTCGTGCCCAAGCTGGTGATCATGTTCGTCACACTGATTCTGGCCGGCCCGTGGATGCTGACCATCATGACCGACTACATCCAGCGTCTGTTCGAGGCCATACCCTCGCTCATCGGCTAGATGATCGAAATCACCAGCGCCCAGCTCGATGCCCTGCTGCTGACCTGGGCCTACCCGGGCGCGCGCATCCTCGGGCTGATTGCCGCTGCCCCCGTTTTCAACAACCTGGCCGTGCCCGTACGCATCCGGCTGGTACTGGGCCTCGCGATCACCGCCGCTGTAGCCCCTACCCTGCAACTCCCGGTGGGCTTCCAGCCCGGCACCTACCTTGGACTGCTTGTACTGGCCCAGCAGATGCTCATCGGCATCGGACTGGGGCTGGCCATGCGCATGGTTTTCACTGCGGTGGACGTCGCCGGCGAAGTCATCGGCATGCAGATGGGCCTGTCCTTCGCCACTTTCTACGATCCGCAGAACGCGGCCCAGACCGCCGTGCTGTCCGAATTCCTGGGGCTGCTGACCAGCCTGATCTTCCTGGCCATGAACGGCCACCTGCTGATGATCGATGTACTGGTGCGCAGCTTCGAGCTGCTACCCGTCTCGACCCAGCCGCTGAATGCGGAAGGCTGGCTGGCGCTGGGGCGCGCCGGTGGCATCATCTTCGGTGCCGGCCTGTTGCTGGCGTTGCCGCTGGTGTCAGCGCTGCTGATCACCAACATCGCGCTGGGCGTGCTGACCCGCTCCGCTCCGCAACTCAATCTCTTCGCCATCGGCTTCCCGATCACCTGCACCATCGGTTTCGTGGTGCTGATGTTCGGCCTCGACGCCTTCGCCCCGGTCATGGCGCATTTCTTCGACCGCGGCTTCGATCTGATGGACATGGCCCTGCGCGGCTGGAGCCGTTAGGTCGCCATCCTGGCGCCTTTCCCGGCTAGCACGGGCGTAACTTGCCCGAAACATCCCAAAAATCAGTAGACTCGCGGGTCATCGCAACCGCCTTCCGGGGCAACCGCTAACCCGGTTACGGCAATCAGGCTCTGACTTGTTCCTGATTCGTCCGACACCAAGCTGATCGCGCCGAGCGAATGTCCAAACCCATCGAATTCAAGGCCGGCACGCTGAGCGCCGTCACCGCGCTGATCCGCGAACTGGACAACGTCCGCCTGGCGGACACCCTGCACGCCATGCTGGGCGGCACCGGCGAATTCTTCGCTGGCGAGCCAGCCATCATCGATCTGTCCCAACTGAAAACCGCACCTGAACGCGCTGACTGGTCCGGCCTCGGCAGCCTGCTGCGCCGCCATGGCCTGCAGCCGGTAGGTGTGCGCCACGTTCCTGAACACCTCGCCGACAGCGCCCGCAAAGCCGGCTTGGCGGTGTTGGGCGACAAGGCCGCGAGCAGCAACGAAAAGGCGGTTACTGCCCCCACGGCAGCACAAGCGCCGGCAGCAGCACCGGAACTGGCCGAGAAGGCCGCAGAACCGGCTGCGCGCGCACCCACCATGGTCATCGACCGCTCGGTCCGCTCTGGTCAGCAGATCTACGCCCGCGGAACCGACCTCGTCATCCTCGGCGGCGTCAGCAACGGCGCTGAAGTCATCGCCGATGGCAGCATCCACTGCTACGGCCCGCTGCGCGGCCGCGCGCTGGCCGGCGCCCAGGGCGACGCCACTGCCCGTCTGCTCTGTACCAATTTCGGACCCGAGCTGGTATCCATCGCCGGCGTCTACCGCACTTTCGAGAAGGGCATCCCGCCCGTGGTCGCCGGCAAGGCGGCCCACGCCCGCCTCGTGCAACAAAACAACCAGAACAGTTTGAGCATCGAAGCGCTCACGCTGGATTGAACACTCCGGACATTCAGTAATCATTCAAGGGGAAACCGTGGCACGCATCATCGTCGTGACATCCGGCAAGGGTGGCGTAGGCAAGACCACCACCAGCGCCAGCTTTTCCAGCGGCCTCGCCATGCGCGGCTTCAAGACGGCCGTGATCGACTTCGACGTCGGCCTGCGCAACCTCGACCTGATCATGGGTTGCGAGCGCCGCGTGGTGTACGACCTCATCAACGTGGTGAACGGCGAGGCCAACCTGCACCAGGCGCTCATCAAGGACAAGCACTGCGAGAACCTCTTCGTGCTGCCCGCCTCGCAGACCCGCGACAAGGATGCACTGACTGAGGAAGGCGTCGAGAAGGTGCTGAAGGACCTGGAGCACATGGGCTTCGAGTACATCATCTGCGACTCGCCGGCCGGTATCGAGCGCGGCGCCGTCATGGCACTGACCTTCGCCGACGAAGCATTGGTGGTGACCAACCCGGAAGTCTCGTCGATCCGCGACTCCGACCGCATCCTCGGCATCCTGCAAAGCAAGAGCCGTCGCGCCAAGGAAGGCCAGGAGTCGGTCAAGGAGCACCTGATCGTCACCCGCTATTCCGCCAAACGCGTCGAAGAAGGGGAAATGCTGTCCTACAAGGACGTGCAGGAGCTGCTGCGCATTCCGCTACTGGGCGTGATTCCGGAATCCGAAACCGTGCTGCAGGCTTCCAACGCTGGCTCGCCGGTCATCCACACCAAGGGTAGCGAAGCCGCCGACGCCTACGCCGACGTCATCGCCCGCTTCCTGGGCGAAGAGCGCGAGATGCGCTTCGTGAACTACGAAAAGCCCGGCCTGCTGAAGCGTCTGTTCGGAGGCAACTGACCATGTCCTGGTTCGACAAGCTGTTCGGCGGCAATCAGCCGAAATCGGCCCAGCTGGCCAAGGAGCGCCTCACCCTGGTGATCGCTCACCAGCGCACCGACGACAACCACGCGCCCGACTTCCTGCCCGACCTGCAGAAGGAACTGATCGCGGTGATCTCCAAGTACGTCAAGGTGAATCCCGACGACATCAAGGTTCAGCTGGAGAAGAAGGACAATTACGAAGTGCTGGAAGTGAACATCGTGATGCCGGAGGCCGGACGCTGAGCCCGGCCTGCAGCGCACGGCGATGAAAAAAGCGGGCCGAGGCCCGCTTTTGTTTTTTGTGTGACGCGGGCCGCTACTGCCTGATCTGCCCCACCTCGGCCACCTGCGGATACTCCGACATGCCGAACACCGACATGTCCGGCGGCATCGCCGGCAGGTGGTGGGCAATGCCCTTGTGGCAGTCGATGCAGGTCTTCTCCTTGCTACCCAGGTACTTCGAGTGCATGGTCTGGGCCCGCACGCTCTGGCGGGTGAAGTCCATCGAGTCGTAGTTGTGGCAGTTGCGGCACTCCAGCGAGTCGTTGGCCTTCAGCCGTGCCCACTCGTGCTGCGCCAGCTCCAGCCGCTTGGCGACGAACTTCTCGCGCGTGCTGATGGTGCCGAAGATCTTGCCCCACACCTCTTTCGAGGCCTGCATCTTGCGGGCGATCTTGTCCGTCCAGTTGTGCGGAACGTGACAGTCGGAGCATTTGGCGCGGACACCCGAGCGGTTGGTGAAGTGGATGGTGGATTGCAGCTCCACGTACACGTTCTCGCTCATCTCGTGGCAGCCGGTGCAGAACTGCTCGGTGTTGGTCAGCTCCATCGCAGTGTTGAATCCACCCCAGAACACGATGCCGGCGATGAAGCCCGCAACCGTGATGGCACCCAGGCTGAAATGCACGCTCGGGCGGCGGATGATCGTCCAGTAACGCTTCAGCAAGGCGAGCATCGGTACGCCCTCACTTGCCTGCGGCGTTGCGGCGACCGGCCTGCAACACGCTGTCGATGTCCTCGAAGGTATTCGTCACCACCGGCTTCACCGGCGTTTGCGGCACATGGCACTGCTGGCAGAAGTAGCGCCGTGGTGACACTTCGCCAAGGATGTTGCCCTCCCGGTCCATGTAGTGCGTGACGCTCAACGGCACGGCCTGGGTTTCCTCGGCGCGCGAACGGGCATGACAGAACATGCACTGGTTGAAGTTCTTGTCTACGCGGTAGTTGTCGATCTTGTGCGGAATGGTCGGCGGCTGCATCGAGTAGGCCCGCGTGCGACGCAGGTCGTTGTTCTCCTCGTTGAGCAACAGCGGCGGCCGTGTCGTATCCGGAATCGGCGTGACACCGCGCGCGGCGTCCATGAAGGGAGCGCTGACACCCGGCTGCGCCGTCACGAAGCTGGCCAGCGCGGCGCCAAGGACGACAAGGACGGCGGCGAGAATGTGCGAGATCTTCATCATCGTCCCCCTCAGACCGCCACGATCCTGACCGCGCACTTCTTGAAGTCGGTCTGCAGCGAGATCGGATCGGTGGCATCCAGGGTCAGCTTGTTGATCAGCTGGCTGGCATCGAACCAGGGCACGAAGATCAACCCGCGCGGCGGCTTGTTGCGGCCGCGCGTTTCAAGCCGCGTGCGCATCTTGCCGCGACGGGAAATCAGCTCGACCTCCACGCCACGTCGCAGGCCCATCGCCTTCGCGTCGTCCGGGTGCATGTAGCACACCGCATTCGGGAAGGCCTTGTGCAGCTCCGGCACGCGCTGGGTCATGGAACCGGAGTGCCAGTGTTCCAGCACGCGGCCGGTGCTCAGCCAGAACGGGTATTCCTTGTCCGGCGCTTCCGCCGGCGGTTCGTAAGGCAAGGCGTAGATGTTGGCCTTGCCGTCCGGGTTGCCGTAGAACTGGAACTGCGTGCCGGCCTTCACGTAAGGGTCGGCGCCTTCACGATAGCGCCAGCGCGTTTCCTTGCCATCCACCACCGGCCAGCGCAGGCCGCGCGACTCGTGGTACATGTCGAAGGGCGCGAGATCGTGGCCGTGGCCACGACCGAACTGCGCGTATTCCTCGAACAGGCCCTTCTGCACGTAGAAGCCGAAGGCCTTCGATTCATGATTCTCGTAGCCCGCGGCAATCTGTGCCGACGGGAACTTGTCGACCTGGCCGTTGCGGAACAGCACTTCGAACAGCGTCTTGCCCTTCAACGCCGGCGCCTTGGCGATCAGGTCGGCAGGCCATACCTCCTCCACCTTGAAGCGCTTGGAGAATTCCATGAGCTGCCACAGGTCGGACTTCGCCTCACCCGGCGCGTTCACCATCTGGTGCCAGAACTGCGTACGGCGCTCGGCGTTGCCGTAGGCGCCCTCCTTCTCCACCCACATCGCAGTGGGCAGGATGAGATCCGCCGCCAGCGCGGTGACGGTGGGATAGGCATCCGACACCACGATGAAATTGGACGGGTTGCGGTAGCCCGGATAGCCCTCCTCCATCAGGTTGGCGGCCGCCTGCATGTTGTTGTTCACCATCACCCAATAGGCATTCAGCTTGCCGTCCTTGAGCATGCGGTTCTGCAACACGGCGTGGAAACCGGGCGTGGTCGGAATGGTGCCCTCCGGCACTTTCCAGACCTGCTCGGTCTTCTTGCGATGCTCCGGATTGGCCACCACCATGTCGGCCGGCAGGCGGTGCGAAAAGGTGCCGACTTCGCGTGCGGTGCCACAGGCGGAAGGCTGGCCAGTGAGCGAGAACGGGCTGTTACCCGGCGTGGAAATCTTGCCGGTCAGCAGGTGCAGGTTGTAGACGAGGTTGTTGCACCAGACACCGCGCGTGTGCTGGTTGAAACCCATGGTCCAGAAGGACATGACCTTGGTCTTCGGGTCGGCATAAGCCTCGGCCAGTGCGAGCAGGCGGTTCTTCGGCACGCCGCTCATCTTCGCGGCGTAGTCGAGGTCGTACTTCGACACGAAGCGCGCGAACTCTTCAAAGCTGCTCGGCTTCGCCCCGCCGGGATCCTTGGCGTTCTTCGCAGCTTTCTGCAGCGGATGCTCCGGCCGCAGGCCGTAGCCGATGTCGTCGTTGCCGAGCAGGAACTTCGTGTGGCGGTTCACGAAATCCTTGTTCACCCGGTTAGTCTTGATGATGTGGTTGGCGATGTAGTTGAGGATCGCCAGGTCGCTCTGCGGCGTGAAGGTCAGCGTCACGTCCGCCAGATCGTAGGAGCGGTGTTCGAAGGTCGACAGCACGAACACCTGGCCGTTGGCGTTGCTGAGGCGGCGGTCGGTGACGCGCGACCACAGGATCGGGTGCATCTCCGCCATGTTTGAGCCCCACAGCACGAAGACGTCTGCGGCCTCGATGTCGTCGTAGCAACCCATCGGCTCGTCGGCGCCGAAGGTACGCATCATGCCTGCGACGGCAGACGCCATGCAGTGGCGTGCGTTCGGGTCGATGTTGTTGGTGCGGAAACCGGCCTTCATCAGCTTCAGCGCGGCATAGCCTTCCCACACCGTCCACTGGCCGGAGCCGAACATGCCCACCGAGGTGGGCCCCTTTTCCTTGATCGACTTCTTGAACTGGGCGGCCATCACGTCGAAAGCCTTGTCCCAGCTCACCGGCGCGAACTCGCCATCCTTGGCGTACTCACCACCCTTCATGCGCAGCAGCGGCTGGGTCAGGCGGTCACCACCGTAAAGGATCTTTGAGAGGAAGTAGCCCTTCACGCAGTTGAGGCCCTTGTTGACCTCGGCGTTGAAGTCGCCGTGGGTCGCCACCACGCGTCCGTCGCGCACGGCGACATTCACGCCGCAGCCGGTACCGCAGAACCGGCACGGCGCCTTGGCCCACTTCAGCTTGTTGTCACTGGCACCGCCGACGCCGGTCTGGGCCTGGGCGGGCAGGCTGACGCCGGCTACCGAAGCTGCGGTGGCCGCAGCGGCCTGGCGGATGAAGTCCCGTCTAGTAGTCGTCATGGACACGTTCCTCAATCGTTTCATTCATCGCCGCCAGTGAGTCGGCGTGCTGATAGACCAACGCGGCAGATAGCACGCCATCCAGTCGCTGGATGGCGCCGATGCGGTCCATCATCTGGCCGGCACTGTCGGCTTCCAGCGTGACGACCAGCTTGCCGGTGGGCGTGCTGGCGTGTATCTGCGCGGATTCATGGGAAGAGATTTCGGCCACCACGGCGTCGCTGCGCCCGGGGGCGGCGTGGACGACGAGGCTGGCGATGTGCAGTTCTTCGGTCATCGCGTTGCCCTCAGGAGCCCGGAGGGCCTGCGAACAACTGGTAGAACCACACGAGGAAGCCGTATCCGGCCACCGTGATGACCGCGAGCGCGGGCGCCATCACGGCTGTGAGGAAAAGGAAACTGCGCAATTCTTGCGCTTTCGTGAACTGCTGAGGCTCGTCTTGCACGAGGAGTCTCCACGAATAGCCCGGCGAAGGCTTGTGTATCTTTGGAATAGTTTCGCGGCAACGCCTTTGTTACCACGCATGCATATTTCTAGGACCAAAAGCATTCACAGTCAATGAGGCCTTGGCCAGAGCTTGCGCCAAAGCAGGAAAGCCGCATCTTCCAGTCCGGAAGAGGCGGCTTTCAGGGCTTTCATGTATTGCGGCCCGTCGCAGAATGCGGGCCGCTACGTTATGGCTGGTCAGCCGATCGCGCCCAGACGTTGCAGCACGCGCGACTGGCCCAGGACTTCGAGCACCGCATCGATGGAGGGTGTCTGCGGCACGCCCAGCAAGGCCACGCGCAAGGGAATCGCCACCTGCGGCATCTTGACGCCGAGTTCGGTGCAGGTGTCCTTGATGGCCTGGCTCAGCGTAGCCTTCTCCCAGACACTCGTTTCGAGGCGACCAGCCAGTTTCGCCAGCGCATCGCGCGCGGCCGGCGTCAGGTGCTGGGCAGCGAGCTCGTCGGCGATCACCGGCGCCTCGAAGTACGGCGCCAGCGCATCCGCCAGCTCGACCAGGGTGGACACCCGCTCGCGATAGAGGGTGATGACCGCAGCCAGATCCGGCCCACCTTCAACGGAAATGCCGCGCTGCCCAAGCCTGCGCGTGGCATCCGTGGCCAGCGCCTCGACCGGGCTCTGCTTGATGTAATGGGCGTTCAGCCACTTCAGTTTGTCGGTGTTGAACTGCGCGGCGGACGGCGTGATGTGGTCCAGGTCGAACCACTGCACGAACTGCTCGCGCGAGAACACTTCGTCGTCGCCGTGGCTCCAGCCAAGGCGGGCCAGGTAGTTGATGACCGCTTCCGGCAGATAGCCGTCTTCGTCGTATTGCATGACGCTGACCGCGCCGTGGCGCTTCGACAGCTTGGTGCCATCGTCACCGAGGATCATCGACAGATGCGCGTACTTCGGCACCTCGGCGCCAAGCGCCTTCAGGATGTTGATCTGGCGCGGCGTGTTGTTCACATGGTCGTCACCGCGGATCACCTGGGTGATGCCCATGTCCCAGTCGTCGACAACGACGCAGAAGTTGTAGGTAGGCGTCCCGTCGCCGCGCGCGATTACCAAGTCATCCAGCTCGCCGTTGGCGAACTCGATGCGCCCCTTGACCAGATCGTCCCAACCCACGACACCTTCCAGCGGATTGCGGAAGCGCACCACCGGCGTCACGCCTGCCGGAACGGGTGGCAACACCTTGCCCGGCTCCGGCCGCCAGCGGCCGTCGTAACGCGGCTTGTCGCCGCGCGCGCGCTGCGCCTCGCGCAAGGCGTCCAGCTCTTCCGGCGTCATGTAGCAGTAGTAGGCGGTGCCCGCCTCCAGCATCTGTGCGATGACCTGCTTGTACCGGTCCATCCGCTGCATCTGGTAGAACGGGCCCTCGTCCCATCCCAGGTCCAGCCAGCGCATGCCGTCGAGGATGGCCTGCACGGCCTCGGGCGTGGACCGCGCCACATCGGTGTCCTCGATGCGCAGGATGAACTGGCCGCCGTGGCGGCGGGCATAGGCCCAGGAGAAAAGCGCGGTGCGCGCGCCGCCGATGTGGAGGAAACCGGTAGGACTGGGGGCGAAGCGGGTACGTACGGAAGTCATGAAGAAAGCGGCTGCGGAAGCCCGGAAGGCTTCACGCAGCAGGTCGGCGTGATGGGGCGGCTATTGTAAATGCCGCGGGCCGCTATCGCTTGGCTTGTTCGTACAGGCCCTGCACGCGTTGCGCATAGACCGTCAGGTCTTTCTGTCGCTCGGCGTTGGCCGGGTGGGTGGACAGGAACTGCGGCGGCTCGCCCCCGCTGCTCTGCTTGCCCATCTTCTGCCATAGCGTCACGGCGGCAGCCGGGTTGTAACCGGCACGCGCCGCCAGTTCGACGCCGATGCGATCGGCCTCGGTCTCGTGCTCGCGCGAGTTGGGCAGCTCGAACATCACCTGGTAGGCCATGCCGGCCATGTCCATCTGGTAGCCCTGAGCGCCGAGGAGAATGCCGGCCACGGTCATGCCCAGCCCGGCATTGGCGGCCTGCGAAGCGCGCTCCCAGGCGTGCTCGCGCAAGGCATGCGCAATCTCGTGGCCCATGATCGCGGCGATCTCGTCGTCGTTCAGTTGCAGGGTCTCGATGAGCCCCGAATAGAAAGCGATCTTGCCACCGGGCATGCACCAGGCGTTGAGCTCCTTGGAGCTCAGCACGTTCACTTCCCACTGCCATTTGGCGGCTTCCGGCCGGAACACCGACACCTGCGGAATGATCCGGTCTGAAATACGGCGCACACGTGCCGTCAGGGCCGCATCGACGTTCAGGGCATTCTTCTTTTGCGCCTGCTGCAATACCTGTTTGTACTGCGCATTGGCCTGCTGGGTGAGCTCGCCGCGGTTTACCAGCGGCGACACACTCTGCTGGCGTGTCACCCCCACTTCGCCCGGATTGGTGGTCTGCACCGACTGGCAGGCTGCCACGCCTAGCAGCACGCCGCCCAGCGCCACGATGTACTTGATGCGATGTTTCATGTCATTCCTCTTCTGCGGGCGCCGACTCGGCAGCCCGGGACGGCCAGCCCCGCCATATGGCGATCAGACCGGCCAGCGCGAAAAACGATCCAAGCGAAAACGTGAAGCCCGCCCCCAGTGCGTCCCAGGCTGCGCCACTGGCCACTGCACCCAGGATGCCACCTGCGCCGAAGGACAGGCTGCCATAGAGCGCCTGACCCTGCGCCTGGTTGCGTTCACCGAACCAGCGGTGGACGGTGCTGACCGCGGCCGCATGATAAGCGCCAAAGGTTGCCGCGTGCATCAGCTGCGCCAGCACCATCAACACCACCGACTCCACCCACCAGCCCATGAGCAGGAAGCGCAGGATGCCGATGGCGAAGCAGCCCAGCAGGATGCCACGCGACGACCAGCGCCGCAGCAAGGGCGCGGCGAAGGTGAACACCACGATCTCGGCCAGTACCCCCAGCGTCCACAACAGGCCGACGCTGGTCTTGCTGTAACCGGCTTCGACGAGGTGGATGGAGAAGAACACGTAGAAGGCGCCGTGCGCCGCCGACATGAAGAACGACGCAAGCAGGAAGGCCCGCACTTCGCGCTGGCGCAGCACCGCCCACAACGAACGCTCCGCATGCGCGCGCGGACCGACTGGTGCGTCCGGCACACACAGCGCGGCAAGCACGATGGTGCCTAGCAGGCCGATGCCGCACCAGGCCACCCACTCCATGCCGGCGCGCTCCAGCCACCAGCCCAGACCAGCGCTGGCCGCGATGAAGCCCCATGACCCCCAGGCGCGGATCGGTCCGTAGCGCTCGGGCTGGCCGCGCAGATGAGCAAAAGTCAGTGCCTCGGTGAGCGGATGCTGGGCCGTCCAGAAAAAACCCATCACCGCGAGCGCCAGCGCCACCGGCCAGAAACCATCCACGAACGGCACTGCGCTGAAGCCAAGCAAGGACACCACCGCGGCCACACGGATCACCAGCGTGCGGTGCCCGATGCGGTCCGCCAGCCAGCCCCACAGGTTGGGCGCCAGCAGCCGCATGAGTTGCAGGACCGACATCAACAACGCGATTTCTGCTGCCGGAAATCCGCGCTGCTGCAGATACAGCGCGAAGTACGGCATGAAGACGCCGATGAAGGCGAAGTAGCAGAAGTAGTACGTCGACAGCCGGACCACCGGCACGCCGGTGGCTGCGGTCGTCACCACCGCGCTCAGGCTTCTGGGGAGGGGATGTCCTGGCTGCCGTCGGGCGCCAGACCGGCAATCCGCGGCACGGCGGGACGCACGTCGCCGTTCTGCGCACGCTGGCGCAAGGCATGGTCGATCAACACCAGGGCCAGCATGGCCTCGGCAATCGGCGTGGCGCGGATACCGACGCAGGGGTCATGGCGTCCGGTGGTCATCATCGCCACCGGATTGCCATCGCGGTCGATGGAGCGACGATCCTGCGGAATCGACGAAGTCGGCTTGATGGCGATGGACACGCGCAGGTCCTGCCCGGTGGAAATGCCACCCAGCACACCGCCTGCGTGGTTGCTGAGGAAGCCGGCCGGGGTCAGTTCGTCGCCATGCACGCTGCCACGCTGGGCCACGGTGGCGAAGCCATCGCCGATCTCGACACCTTTCACGGCATTGATGCTCATCATCGCGTAGGCGATGTCGGCGTCCAGGCGGTCATACACTGGCTCGCCCCAACCCGGCGGTACGTTGGCCGCCACCACGTCGATCTTCGCGCCGATGGAATCGCGTTCCGAGCGGATGCGGTCCATGTAGGCCTCCAGCTCCGGGACGATCTCGGCGTTCGGCGAGAAGAAGGCGTTTTCGCCCACGTGCTCCCAGTCCTTGAAGGGGATCGGCAACTCGCCTAGCTGGCTCATGAAGCCACGGATCACCACACCATGGCGCTCGTGCAGCCACTTCTTCGCGATTGCTCCCGCCGCCACGCGCACTGCGGTTTCGCGCGCCGAGGAGCGACCACCACCGCGGTAGTCACGCACGCCGTACTTGTGCTCGTAGGCGTAGTCCGCGTGGCCGGGACGGTAGGTGTTCATGATCTTGGAGTAGTCGCCGCTGCGCTGATCCTGGTTGCGGATCAGCAACGCGATCGGCGTGCCGGTGGTCTTGCCTTCGAAAACGCCCGACAGGATTTCGACCGTATCCGGCTCCTTGCGCTGGGTGACGTGGCGCGAGGTACCCGGTTTGCGGCGGTCCAGCTCGGCCTGGATGTCGGCTTCGGTCAGCGCCAGTCCCGGCGGGCAACCATCCACCACGCAGCCGATTGCCGGACCGTGGGATTCACCGAAAGACGTAACCGTGAAGAGCGTGCCGAGAGTACTGCCGGACATGGGTGCGGAGGCGCGGATGCGCGATCTGGAAAACCGTGGATTTTAGCACGCAGCCCCGGCGCGCCCTGTCTCGCCAGAGGTGGTACGACCTGTTCACAGGCGTGACGAAGTTCCTTCGCATAAATGCTTGGACAAGCATTTTTGAGAGTAATGGTGTTTTTGTTGAACTATGTCACAAGTAATAGACGGCGAAATTCTTAAGATCTCCGGAGAGGCGCATAAACAAAGGCGTGGCGCCTAGCGCGACCACACCTGAACCCCCCGGAAAAGATCATGTATCCCATGCAATCCGCATCGAACGATGCGCGCCATGGCTTGGCCCTGGCAATCAATGACGTTTCAGACCTCATCGTCCATTACCTGGCCCAGCTCGGCGTCGAATACGTGTTCGGCGTACCGGGTGGCGCAATTGAGCCGATCTACAACGCACTGGCCCGCAGCGAACGGGTAGGCGGCCCCCGCGCAGTCGTGGCCCGCCACGAATCCGGCGCGGCCTTCATGGCGGATGGCTATGCCCGCGAGACGGGCAAGCCCGGTGTGTGCATCGCCACCTCCGGCCCCGGCGCGACCAACATGATCACCGGCGTGGCAACCGCGCAGGACAACAACGTGCCGCTGATCGCCATCACCGGCCAGCCGCCACTGCCTTCCTTCGGCCGCCGCGCCCTGCAGGACTCCGCCTGCACCGGCATCAACGTACCGGGCATGTTTGCCCACTGCACGCACTACAACACGCTGATTTCCCACGCGGAACAGGCCGACGCGAAGATCGTCTCGGCCCTGCTCAACGCCTGCCACAGCCGCAAGCCGAGCCACATCTCGATTCCGGTGGATGTGCAGCGCAGCCAGGTCCGGGTGACACCGCTGCACACGCTGGCCCAGCAGGCGCGCCGCCCTGCCCTGCTTGATCTCGGTGCCGCGGACACCCTGATCACCCGGCTGCGTCGCGCCCAGCGCAAGGTGTTCTTCGTCGGTGCGGGCTGCAGCGACATCATCGGCCCGCTGATCGAGCTGGCTCATCGCGTGTCGGCCGACCTCATCAGCACGCCGGACGCCAAGGGCCTCATCAACCCGATGCATCCGCGCTACCACGGCGTGTTCGGCTTTGCCGGCCACGAGAGCGCCGTCAACCTGCTGGCGTCCGAGCCGGATCTGGTCGTGGCCTTCGGCGTCGGCATCAGTGAATGGACCAGCGCCGGCTGGAGCGAGCGCCTGCTCAACACGCGCCTGATCCACGTCGACGACCAGAGCGAACACCTGCTCGGCTCGCCGATGGCTGGTCACCACGTTTTCGCGCATATGCCCAGCCTGATGCAGCACCTGCTGGGCGCGTTCGAGCTGGAAGCCACCACCATCGCGCCGATGGTGGCGCGCATCGGCGGCAATCTGGCCCGCCCCGCCGATCCACCTGCCTCGCCGGTCGCCCCCGTGCCGCCCTCGGCGCTGATGCGCTTCCTGTCGCGCCAGTGTCCGCCACAGGCACGCGTGGTGGCCGATGCCGGCAACAGTACGGCCTGGGCGATCAACCGCCTGGAAATCGCCGACCGCCGCGGCCTGCGCCGGAGCTCGCCGCAAGCGCAAACCACCAACGTGCGCCAGGGCAACCGCAACTGGCTGCAGGTTCTTATGAACTTCGCGCCGATGGGCTGGGCAATCGGCGCAGCCATCGGGCTGGCCATGGCAGACCGTCGTCGCCCGGTGATCTGCCTGACCGGTGACGGCAGCTACCTCATGAACGGCCAGGAGATCGGCGTTGCACTGGCCGAAGAGCTCAACGTCGCCTACGTGATCCTCAACGACTCCTCGCTGGGCATGGTGCGCCACGGCCAACGCCTGGCCCAGGCCGAGTCGATCGGCCACAAGCTCCCGTCCACCAACTTCGCGGCGATGGCGCGTGCCATGGGCGTACGTGCCTACAACATCGACACCTACGCCGAGTTGCTCGATTTCAACCTGGCCGACGCGCTCGGCCGTCCCGGCCCCTGCCTGATCGACGTGCGCATCGACCCGGAAGAAGTCCCGCCGATCACGATGCGACTGGCAGCGCTAGGTACCGCAAAATGAACGTCCGCCTCAGCACCCGCATCTGGCAGGAGACGGCCAGTGTCGACAGTGCCTACCAGACTGAGGTCGCCCGCTGTCACGGCTACGACGTATACGGCGAACTGCTCGGCCGCATCGAATGGCCGCAGATGCTGTTCCTGATGCTGACCGGCGAGGCGCCGACTGCCGCCCAAGCTGCGCTGCTGGGCGACCTGATGGTGGCGATCGCCAACCCGGGCCCGCGCCATCCCGCCGTGCACGCCGCCATGGCCGGCGCCGTGGGCGGCTCGCCTGCCGCAGCCTGCCTGCAGGCCGCACTGGCTGTCGGGGCCGGACGTGCCGGGGGCGCGCGCGAGGTGTTCGAGGCTGTCACCGCCTGGCAGGCCTGCAAAGGCGACTTCACGGCGCTGCCGACCATGCTTGAGGGCATGCGCGACGACGCCCCCGACATCTGGCCGCAGCACGCTGGCTGGCCTGGCTTCGGGCCGCACGACGGTACGACCCCGTTGCCGATACGCCAATCGATTGCGCGGCTCACGTCCCACATACCCGGCGGCGCGCTCGCCTACCTCGACCGCCACGAAGGCGCGCTGAGTGCGCTGGCGGGCGAAGGACTGAATTTCTGCGGTGTCTCCGCCGCTGCGTGCTTCGATCTCGGGCTCACGGCCGCGCAGTCCGAAATGCTCCACCTGCTGCTGACCCTGCCGGGCGCCGCCGCCCATGCGCTGGAGCAGAGTACGACGCACTACAAGGCCTTCCCTTACGGCGGCGTCGAGCTCGACGACGACCCCGATGCAGGGATGCCTGCGCAGGAGGCCGCGTGAGCCCCTCCCCCGCCCGACCTCACCCCCTGGACAGTCATCGCGGTCCGCTGCGTACGCGGGTCGGCGCCGCCTTCCCGGGGACACGCGCAGTCTTCCGCGGCCAGGATCTGCACCGCGACCTGGCCGATGCGAACTGGCTCGACCTGTACGTGTACGGCCTGCTCGGTCGCCGCCTGGACCGTGCCCAGCTGGAACTGCTGAGCAGCATGTGGGCAACCACCAGCTATCCCGACACGCGCCTGTGGAACAACCGGGTTGCGGCACTGGCAGCCAGCACCCGTAGCAGCGGGACCCTCGGGCTGTCTGCCGCGCTGGCGGTGTCCGAAGCCTCGATATACGGCCGTCAGATCGACCTGCGTGCCATGGACTTCCTGCAGCGCGCCATGCGCGCCAGCCAGCAAGCCGCCAACGCACGGGAGCGTGACGAGAAGCTGCTGGAGTGCATCCGCGCCGAGCTTGCACGACGACGCAAGATTGCCGGCTTCGGTCGTCCGATCAACGGCCACGACGAGCGCATTACGCCGCTGCGCGCGCGCGCCGAAACGCTGGGCCTGCACGATGGCCCTTTCTGCCAGCTGGTCCAGCACATCGAGCGACTGCTGCTTGCACACCGCTATCGCCTGCGCATGAACTACGCTGCGCTGACTGCCTCGCTGTGCGCAGACATGGGACTGAACGTCCGCCAGTACTACCTGTGCAGCTTCCCCGCCTTTCTGGCCGGCATGCTGCCCTGCTACCTTGAGGCCCTCGACAAGCCCGCCCACGCCGTCATGCCGCAGCGCGTCGACGACGTGCAGTACACCGGTGTAGCCCCCCGCACGTGGCTCTCAGATTAAAGACCTGACCGGGCCCGAAGCCCGGCAAGCCCGTCTCTACCCCCGCAACCCCACCCTTCCGGGCGACGGACAATCGTCGCCCGGCGCGCGCCGTGCACGCCCAGTCGTGCTACCTTCACGCCGCACGCGAGTTCGCCGGACAGCCAATCCCGGCGCGGCTCTTCCCGATATTCGACGGTGCCCCAGAAGAAAACGCGGAGGTGACATGCGCAAGCACTGGAAAAGCTGGAGGCTGTCCTGGCTGATCCTGATCGGTAGCGGTGCCCAGGCTGCCGGTCTGGAAGAAGAAGACCTGTCCCAGATCTACGGTGACAAGACGACCGTCAGTGTCGCCACCGGCAGCGCCCAGCCAGTGGCACGCGCCCCGTCGGTCGCCAGCGTGTTCACCGCCGCCGACATCGAAGCGATGGGCGCGCGCGACATCGACGACGTGCTGGCGCAGGTGCCCGGCCTGCAGATCCTGCACACCTTCGGCACCATCCCCGTGTATGCCTTCCGCGGCATCTACAGCCAGTACAACCAGCAAGTGCTGGTCCTCATCAATGGCGTGCCGATGACCAGTGCGGTCGTCGGAGATCGCGGCAACCTGTGGAGCAGCGTGCCCGTCGACAACATCGCGCGCATCGAAGTCGTGCGCGGGCCAGGCTCGGCGCTCTACGGCGCCGAGGCGATGGCAGGCGTGATCAGCATCTTCACCAAGGACCCCGACCTCCAGCCCGGCACCACCGTGCGTGCAGACGCTGGCAGCTTCGATACCTATAGCGGCAGCCTGCGCCAGACCGGTCGCATCGGCGGGCTCAGCGCGGCGGGTTTCCTGCGTATCGGTCGCTCGACCGGCAACGATGCCACCATCGACGCCGATGCGCAGACGGGCCTGGACGCCACTTTCGGCACGCGTGCCTCCCATGCGCCCGGCCCCATGACGAATACGCGGCGCGAACTGGATGCTGCGATCGACCTCAAGTACAGCCAGTTCCAGTTCCGTAGCGCGTACAAAAAGCGCGGAGACCTGGGGGCAGGCTCCGGAGTCACCGATGCCCTGGACCCGACCGGACGCAACGAATCCGAGCAGCTGACCGCGGACCTCACCTGGGCCGCCCCGAAGCTCACCGACACCTTCGGCGCGACGGTACAGCTGCAGTACGCAGATCGTCACGAGTATTCGGACCTGGTGCTATTTCCTGCTGGCGCCTTCGGCGGTACGTTTCCGCAAGGCATGATCGGACGACCGGAGAAGTGGGAGCGTCGCAACGCTGTCACCGGCTCGCTCCTCTATACCGGCCTCAAGGACCACCGCACCCGCGTCGGCGCGGGCTACGTCGACCAGGACATCTACCGCACCCGCGAAGAGAAGAACTACACCTACGTCTTCGTGCCAGGCACGGGTTATGTGCCCGTCCCCTTGGGCAGCATCCAGGACGTATCCGACAGCGCGCCCTTCCTGCGCCCGCATGCCCGCCAGATCCAGTACGCCTACCTGCAGGACGAGTGGCAGCTGATCCGCGACCTCACCCTGACTGCCGGCGTGCGCCACGACGATTACTCGGACTTCGGCGGCACTACCAACCCGCGTCTCGCTCTGGTCTGGGATGCGGCGTACAACGTCACCACCAAATTGCTCTACGGACGTGCTTTCCGTCCGCCATCATTCGCCGAGCTATACAACATCAACAACCCGGTGGCGCTCGGCAATCCGGACCTCAAACCCGAGACCATCGAGACCGTGGAAGCGGCGATCTCCTGGCAGATAGATCCGCGCACCCACGTCGGCTTCAACATCTTCCAGTACGACATGGAAGACATCCTGCGCTTCGTGCCCAACAGCGATCCGAGCACCGGCAACACCGCCCGGAACGCTGGTCGCCTGCGCGGCAAGGGTTTCGAACTCGAAGGCACCTGGGACCCGGCGCCACAGCTGCATCTGGCCGGCAACTATTCGTACCAGGACGCCGTCGATCCCGACACGGACCGCCCGGCAGCCAACGTCCCCCAGCATCGTTTCTATGCGCGCGCGGACTGGCAGTTCCTGCCTGGCTGGTGGCTGTCCCCGCAACTGACACATATCACCGAGCGCCCGCGTGACACCGGTGACGCACGGGCTCCGCTGGATGGCTACACCCTTGCCGACCTCGTGCTGCGCAATACCAGCCTGATCCCAGGCGGTGCGATCAATTTCGTGATCCGCAACCTTGGCGATGCCGACGCCCGCGACCCGAGTCCGTCCCCCGGCCGCATCCCGGGCGACATTCCCCTGCCTGGCCGCAGCTACTTCGTGTCCGTCACCTACGGTTTCTGAGTGCACGCCTGCTCCGCAAACTCCACCCTGCCGACAGATGCGCCGCGCTGACCTGAAGCGTGGCTGGCAAGCCAGCCTGCGCTGGCTGCTGATGGTCGTGCTGTCCCAGCCCGCTCTGGCGCTGGCGGCCCCGGCCGGCGGCGCACTGCTGGCACAGAACGACGACGCGACGCGACCCTCCCGACCGGCGAGCAGCGAGGCTGGCACCACGGTGCTGTACCCCGACATCGGCGAGCCCTACCGCAGCATCTTTTCCCAGATCGTGGAAGGCATCCAGCAGCGCAGCCGCGGCCGCGTCTTTGCACAGAAGCTGGGCGCCAGTACGACCTCACAGGAAGTACTCGACGAAGTCCGCCGCAACGACAGCAAGGTGCTCATCGCCCTCGGACGTAACGGCCTGCGCATGGCCGATTCACTGAACAGTGGCCTTCCGGTCGTCGCAGGTGCCGTGCTGCACACCTCGGAGAACGATGCCGCGACCGTCCAGCTACACAGTCTCGCACCGTCACCGGCCTTGCTGTTCGCCCGCCTGAAGCAGATCGCGCCCGCCACCCGCAGGGTGCTCACGGTCTTCAATGCGGCGCAGAATGGCTGGATGATGAAACTGGCCGCCGATGCTGCACGCCAGCAGGGACTGGAGCTGGTCCGCTACGAAGCCGCGGATGCCAAGGCCGCGGCGCGTACCTTCCAGGAGATATTTGCCGATGCCGAGCGCGGCCGCGACGCCGTGTGGCTGGTGCAGGACAGCATTGCCGTCGACGACACGGTCGTACTCCCTTATGTGCTGGAAGAAGGATGGAACCGTTCGATCCCGGTATTCTCCAGTTCGCTCGCCCATGTGCGGCGCGGGGCACTCTTCGCGCTCTACCCGGACAATCTCGAACTTGGCCGCCGTCTCGGCAGCGCTGCGCAGCAGGCGGTCACGGCGGCTAACGCGCGAGGCCTGCTACCGCTGCAGGACACCTTGCTGGCGGTGAACGTCCGTAGCGCCAACCACCTCGGCCTGCGCCTGAACACGAGCGAACTGGGTGTCAGCCTGGTCTTTCCGACACCCTGACATTCCGCCACGACCACGACACCGACATGAATCGACTGGCCGCGCGCTTCCACAACGCCACCTTCAGACAGCAGATCACGCTGACGGTCACAGCCGGGGTTTTCATCCTGGCGTTTCTGGCCTCGCTGGCCAGTACGCTCCACAGCTCCACCCAGACCCGCCAGACCCTGCTGCGCCAGGGCGCAGGAATTGCAGAGCGTCTCGCTGAACAGAGCCGCCTGGCCCTGCTGGTCGGCTCCGCAGAGAACGTTGCCGAAGCCGTGTCGACCACCTTCTCCTTCCCTGACGTGATGCTGGTGGAAGTCGTCGACGATCAGGGCCGCAGCCTGTTGCGCAAGGCCCGCCCCGGTCTCACCTGGCCGGCAAGCGAGGGCAGCGTCACGACCTTTGCCAACAAGGTCGTGCTGGCTTTCGAGAACGAAAGCAGCTGGGGACTGCAGGCCGCCGTGGCAATGGATACCGGCATGGACGGCAATCCCTTCGAACTCGGCGACGCCACCCGCAAGTCTCTGGGCAGCGTACGCATCGTGTTGAGCAAGGACTCGCTCACCGCCCTGCGTGACAACATCTTCATCACCAACCTCGTCGTGGCGGTGGTGTTCGCGCTTGCCTTCCTCGTCGTCATCCGCACGCTGACCGAGCGCCTGACCCGACCGGTTGCACAGCTCTCTGCCAACATGCACCGCGCCGAACTGGGCGAGCGCGACGTTCGCGCCGATGTGCGCGGAGCGCGTGACATCGCCGATATGTCGCGCGCCTTCAACAGCATGATGAGCGTACTGGAGGAGCGCGAGCAGCAGCTCATCGCCTCGCGCGACATGGCGGTGGCCTTCGCGAGCATGAAGGCACAGTTCGCTTCGACGGTCAGCCACGAAATCCGCACACCGCTCAATGGCGTCATCGGCACGCTGGACATGCTGATCGCCTCCCGCCTGCCCCAGCACCAGCACCAGCTCACGGAACTGGCCTGGTCGTCGGCGCGCTACCTGCTGGAACTGGTGAACGACGTACTGGACTTCTCCAAACTGGAAGCCGGCAAGCTCGAACTGGCGAAGCAGCCGGTGGACCTCGTCCAGGTCGTGGAAGAGGTGCTCGACACGCTTGCACCGCAGGCCTTCCGCAAAGGCCTCGACCTGGGCTATGCGCCGGACGGCGCACTGGACGCCCGCGTCCTCGGCGATGCGCGACGCCTGCGTCAGGTCCTGACCAACATTGTCGGCAACGCGGTGAAGTTCACCGATCACGGCAGCGTTTCAGTGCTGTTGCGAACGGGACCTGTCACCGACGGTCACCGAACCATCCGGATCGAAGTGCAGGACACGGGTCCCGGTATCGCCCCTGCCATGCAGAAGCGCATCTTCGATTCCTTCACCCAGGGCGACAGCCTCGCCTCGCGGCGACATGAAGGTAGCGGACTGGGGCTGGCCATCTGTCGCCAGCTCGTCGACCTCATGGGCGGCAAGATAGGCGTCGACAGCCAGCAGGGGTCAGGCAGCTGTTTCTGGATTGACCTGACCCTGCCGGTCGCAAGCTCCGGCACACCCGTCGTGCCCACCCCTGAAAAGCGCGCATTGCTGGTCAACGACAGCCCGGTGAACCAGGCCTTCTGTCGCGCATGGCTCCCTTACCTGGGCTACGCCTGTCACACCTGTCCGGACGCCACACAGGCACAAAAGCAACTGATCGAGGCCCACGAACGGAACCAGCCCTGGGACGCCATCCTGTTCGACCTGGACATGCCGGCCAGCAGCACCGAGCAGTTGCTTGCCATGCGCGCCGGCTACCCGATGGCGGCCCTGCACTGGGTGGCACTTGCACAACCGATGCGTACCGCGCCACGCGACGTGGACGGCGCCGCGCACTGGAACGCAGTGGTCGCCAAACCGCTGCGCGTCCAGCGACTCAGGCATGGCCTGTCCGCACAGACCGGACTGCAGACGGCCCAGGCTCCCTTGTTGCCCAGTACCGGCGGTCGCTTCGCGGACCTGCGTGTGCTGGTCATCGAAGACCATCGCAGTAACCAGATCGTGATGCACACCATGCTGGGCATGCTGGGTGTGCGCTGCGAAGTCGCAGGTGACGGCCCGAGCGCGCTTGCCGCGGTCGAGCGCCAGTCCTGGGACATAGTGCTGCTCGACTGCCAGATGCCCGGCATGGACGGCTACCAGATCGCCAGGACCATACGCTCGATGGAGCAGGCCAGCGGCGCCCGCGTGCCCATCGTCGCGATCAGCGCCAACGTGGCCGAGGAGGACATCCGCAAGTGTCTGGATGCCGGCATGGACGCCCACCTCGGCAAGCCGATCACGCTCGATGCACTGCGCGCTACCCTGCTTCACTGGCTGCCGCAGCGCAACCTCGGCGATGCCCTGCACGGCCGCTCGACGGCAACCGTCCTGGCTGGCGACGCAAGCATCGACTCCAACGTCATCGGCCGCATGCAGGACGCGCTTGGTGGCGCATTGAACGAAGCCATTGAGCCTTTCCTCGAAGATACCCGCGACAGTCTGCCCAGGCTGCGGGATGCCTTGCAGCGCCAGGACTTCGATGCCCTCGGCCAGCATGCGCATCGCATCAAGGGTGCGGCCGGCAACCTTGGTGTACTGCGGCTGGCGGAATCGATCCGTGAGGTCGAGGCACACGCCCGTCATCTGCCGGTCGACCAGGCACTGGCCTTGCTCGATCGTGTCGAAGGCGAATTCGCGCAGGCAGAGCTGACGCTGAGGGAGCTACTGGTCGCCACGCCGCAGGCCATCGCCAGCCGTCACGCGGAGTCAGCCCGCGTCATGGTGGTGGACGACGATCGCAGTACGCGCAACGCCCTGCGCTACGCCTTGCAGCTCAACGGCATCGTCGTGGACGAAGCCGAGAACGGCCGCGCCGCGCTGGAAGTGCTGGAACGCGTCACGCCCGATCTGGTGTTGATGGACGCGATGATGCCGGAGATGGATGGCATCGCCGCCTGTGCAGTCATCAAGAGCCTGCCGCATGGTCGCGACATCCCGGTGCTGATGATCACCGCGCTGGACGACCGCCACTCGGTGGAGCGGGCCTTTGCTGCAGGCGCCAGTGATTACATCACCAAACCGCTGCACTTCAACGTCGTCGTGCAACGTGTCCGCCGCAGCATCGAGGCCGTACGCGCCGAGCGACATGTCCGCCATCTCGCCTACAACGATCCGTTGACCGGTCTGCCCAACCGCACGCTGTTCGTCGAACGCCTCAAGCAGCGCATCGAGCACAGTCGTCGGCAGCAGAGCATGCTCGCGGTGCTGTTCCTGGACCTTGACCGCTTCAAGTTCGTTAACGACTCGCTCGGTCACGAAAGCGGTGACCGTCTGCTGTCTTCGGTGGCACAGCGCATCAAGAACTGC
Organism: Moraxellaceae bacterium; assembly: GCA_031119205.1. Lineage (GTDB taxonomy): Bacteria > Pseudomonadota > Gammaproteobacteria > Burkholderiales > Rhodocyclaceae > Uliginosibacterium. The sequence goes on from JAVHYF010000019.1 coordinate 65,605, forward strand.
GTGCGCAACAGCGACGGCGTCGCGCGCCTGGGGGGCGACGAGTTCACTGTGCTGCTCGACGATCTGCCGAACGTCCAGGCCGCCGCGGCCGCAGCCCAGAAGATCGCCAGCGAGCTGGCCGAACCCTTTCACATCGACGATCACGAAGTTTTCGTATCGGCCAGCGTGGGCATCGCCGCCTACCCGCAGGACGGCGAGGACGTCAGCACCCTGCTGCGCCATGCCGACTCCGCGATGTATCACGCCAAGCGCAGCAACCAGGGCTTTGCGTTCTACGAAGCCGGCATGGGTGCCCGCGCAGGCGACCACCTGCGTCTGGAGAACGCCTTGCGTCGCGCCATCGAGCGCAACGAGCTCGCCCTGCACTACCAGCCCCAGGTCGACGGCGCTGGCCGTCTGTATTGCGCGGAGGCGCTGCTGCGCTGGCAGCATCCCGCCCACGGCCGCATTTCGCCCCTGGAATTCATTCCGCTGGCGGAGGAAACCGGCCTCATCGTACCGATCGGCAACTGGGTGCTGCACGAAGCCTGTGCGCAGTTGCGCCAGTGGATCGAAACCGGTCATCGCGAAGTGCGCGTGGCCATCAACCTGTCCAGCGCACAGTTACGCGAGACCAGTTTCATTGCGCAGGTGGAGCACGCCTTGCGCGACAACGGCCTGTCACCCCGCCACCTGATTTTCGAGATCACCGAGAGCGTGTGGATGGAACAGGCAGGCGAGGCCGTGTCCATGCTGCACCAGCTGCGCGACATGGGCATCGAACTGGCGATCGACGACTTCGGGACCGGCTATTCCTCGCTGAGCTACCTCAAGCGCCTGCCGGTCGACGTCCTCAAGATCGACAAGTCCTTCATCGACCATCTGGCACAAAGCGAATCCGACAATGCCATCGTCCGCGGCATCGTCGCGCTGGCGCACACGTTGGACCTGCAGGTCGTGGCAGAAGGCGTGGAATACCCCGAGCAGCGCGAGCGCCTCGCGGAGATGGATTGCGACTACATCCAGGGCTATCACATCAGCCCACCGCTGACAGCGGATGACTTCGCTGCCAGGGTGTTGCCGCGGGAAAGCCTACTGCCCGAAAAATGACTCCAGGCGCTCGAAGACCTTGTGGTCTGCGCCGTGACGCGACACCTCCAGCACGTCTTCCAGCTTCTCCACCTGCTTGACCATCTGCGCCAGGCGTGTGTCCTCGCGCACCATCAGCCAGATGCGGCTGTGCTGCCCGTCCTCCATCGGCATGCAAAGAATGCCTTCGACGTTGAAGGCACGGCGCGCGAACAGGCCGGCGACGTGTGACATCACGCCGGGATGGTTGTTGACGGTCAGTTCGAGCACTGCCTTCTGGAAGCCGGTTCCGGCAAAACCTTCGCGTGCGTTCATGTCAGCCTCCGATCATTTCGGTGTTGGCGGCACCCGGCGGCACCATGGGATAGACGCGCTGCTGCACATCGATGGAGCAGTGGATCAGGCAAGGGCCCGGCGTCTGCAGCGCATCGGCCAGCAGCGCGCGTGGATCGTCCGTGGTATCGAGATCGACCGCGCGGATACCGCAGGCCTTCGCCAGCGCCACGAAGTCCGTCGGGCGACGATAGCTCACGGCGTGGAAGCGCTCGTTGTAGAACATCCCCTGTTGCTGGTAGACCATGCCCAGCGCCTGGTTGTCCATCAGCACGATCTTGATGTTGGCGCCCTCTTCTGCCGCGGTGGCAAGCTCCTGGATGTTCATCATGATGCTGCCGTCACCCGAGAAGCACACGACGGTGCGCTCGCGTTCAGCCAGCGCGGCACCGATGGCGGCGGGCATGCCGAAGCCCATCGTGCCAAGGCCGCCCGAGGTAAGCCACTGGCGCGGACGACGCAGCGGATAGGCCTGGGCCACCCACATCTGGTGCTGGCCGACGTCGGTGGTGATGGTCGCCTCGTCGTCGAGCTGATCAGCCACGGCGCGGACCAGACCATAGTGACTGCGCGGATCGTCGAGGTCCGGCATCTGCAACGGATGCGCTTCCTTCAGCTCCGCCATGCGCGCCAGCCAGGTTTCGCGCAGCTTCACCTGCACTTGCGGCAGCAGCAGTTCCAGCACCTGCTTCACGTCCCCGCAGATGCCCACGTGTGCTTTCTTGATCTTGTCGAGTTCAGACTCGTCGATGTCGATGTGAATGATGCCGGCGTCCGGACAGAACTTCTCGGCCTTGCCGATCGCACGGTCATCGAAGCGTGCTCCCACCACGATCAGGAGGTCGGCCTCATTGAGGATGTAGTTCGTGAAACGGGCGCCGTGCATGCCCAGCATGCCCAGCGACAAGGGGTGATCGGTCGGCAGCGTGCCCAGGCCCATCAGCGTCATGGTCGTCGGCAGGCTGGCCTGCTCTGCAAACATGATGGCCTGCGCGGCAGCGTCGGAGGCCACGACACCGCCACCGAGATACAGCACCGGACGCTCCGCACGGTTGATCATCTCGGCAGCACGCGCAATCGCTGCGTGGTCCAGCTCCGGCAAAGAATCAGCCTTGCCGGGAGCCGGCAACTCCGCGAGATCGATGACCGCGTTCTGCACATCCTTCGGGACATCGATCCACACCGGGCCGGGCCGGCCGGATTCGGCGATGCGGAAGGCTTCCGGAATCACCGTCAGCAGCTCACGGACGTCACGCACCAGCCAGTTGTGCTTGGTAATGGGAATGGACAGGCCGTAGGTATCGACCTCCTGGAAGGCATCGGTGCCGATCATCGACAGCGGCACCTGCCCGGTGATGCAGACCAGCGGAATCGAATCCAGCTTGGCATCGGCAATCGCCGTGACCAGATTGGTGGCGCCAGGGCCACTGGACGCGATGCACACCGCGGCCCGGCCGGTCGCCCGCGCCATGCCCTGGGCGATGAAACCCGCACCCTGTTCGTGCCGGGCCAGCACGTGGTGGATCGTGCTCTGCGACAAAGCGTCGTAGAGCGGCAAGGCTGCTCCGCCGGGAATGCCGGCAACGGTAGTGATGCCCTGCTGCTCGAGCAACCGGACGATCAACTGTGCGCCTGAGTACTGCATGGGTAGTGCCTCCAAGTCTTGTCCGGGTTACCCGGACTACGCATTTGCTTGCGCGGCGGAGGCTGGAAAAGAAAAACCCCCGTCCGGCACGCCGGCGGGGGTTGAAATCCTTGAGTCCGATTCCTCCCCGTTACGGCGCGTTGCCGCCTACGCCTACTACTACGCGTACGACTACGGCGAGCGCCTTGTGGGCGGTCGGGGCAGCGGAAACGAAGTAGCGAACGGAGTTCACGGGTAAAAAGCAGACAGAAGTGAGAAACGCCCTCGCATTGAAGCACAAGGGCACGGCCGGCTCAAGTACCGGCTTTCCCGGAGCAACAGTGATTTACAGCGCCAGTTTGAGGAAATGGTCGCGATAGTGGCGCAACTCCTCGATCGACTCCTGGATGTCGGCCAGCGCGGTATGCGCGCCCTTCTTGCTGACACCCTTGAAAACATCCGGGTTCCAGCGCCGCGCGAGCTCTTTAACGGTCGATACATCCAGGTTGCGGTAGTGGAACCAGTCCTCCAGCCGAGGCATTCCGCGAGCCATGAAACGTCGGTCCTGACATACCGAATTTCCGCACATCGGCGTGACACGACGATCGACGTACTGCTGCATCCAGCCCAGCAGTTGGGCCTCTGCAGCGGCCTCGTCGAGCGCAGAAGCCTTCACGCGATCGATCAGGCCCGATTTGCCGTGAGTGCTCTTGTTCCACTCGTCCATGGCATCCAGCACGCTATCCGGCTGATGCACGGCAACCTCGGGGCTTTGCGCGACGACGTTCAGGTTGGCGTCGGTGACGATCATCGCAACTTCGATGATGCGATCCCGATCCGGGTCCAGTCCGGTCATCTCCATGTCTACCCAGACGAGGTGATTCGGGTCCTGTGCCATAATTTTCCTCTTTCCATTCAGCGTGCGGCGGGCGATTGTCGCATGCGCACCTGCCGATGACTGCGTCGCTCTTCTCCACCCTGTTCGTTCTTGCCGTGGCATTCAGCGTTGTTGTCCGCGTCTGGCTGGCGCTCCGCCACCTGCGACATGTCGCAGCCCACCGCGACGCGGTGCCGGCAGCCTTCGGTGGCAGCATCGAACTGAGTGCGCACCGCAAATCAGCGGACTACACCATCGCCAAGCTGAAGCTCGGGTTGGTGGAGCTCGCCATCGGCACGGCCTGGCTGTTGTGGCTGACGCTCGGCGGTGGCCTGCAGGCCATGGCGACGCTGGGGGCCAGTATCCATGCCGACCCGGGGATCCTCGCCGGGCTGTTGCTGTTCGGCATCCTGGCGATCGCCGGTTTCATCATCGACCTGCCATCAACGCTCTACCGTGTTTTCGGCCTGGAAGGACGCTTCGGCTTCAACCGCATGACGCTCCGTCTGTTCATCACCGACACCCTGAAACAAGGAGTGCTCGCGCTGCTGATCGGTGCGCCGCTACTCGCCGTGGTGCTATGGCTCATGACGGCTGCCGGTGAAAACTGGTGGATCTGGGCCTGGGCCTTCTGGCTGGGCGTGAATCTGGCCGGCATGGTCATCTACCCGATCTTCATCGCACCGCTTTTCAACAAGTTCGAACCACTGGCTGATGCGTCCCTGGCGGAGCGGGTCAATGCCCTCCTCAACCGCTGCGGCTTCCGCTCCAAGGGGCTGTTCGTGATGGACGGCTCCCGCCGTTCAGCACACGGCAATGCCTACTTCACGGGTTTTGGTGCCGGCAAACGGATCGTCTTCTTCGACACACTGATCAAGTCGCTGCAGCCCGCAGAGATCGAGGCTGTGCTGGCGCATGAACTCGGACACTTCCGCCATCGCCATCTGTGGCAACGCCTCGCCATCGTCGCGCTGCTGTCCTTTGCCCTGCTGGCACTGCTCGGTTGGTCAAGTAGCCAGATGTGGTTCTACAACGGGCTGGGCCTCCAGGCTCCCAGCCCGGCCGGTGCGCTGATCCTGTTCTCGCTGGCCCTGCCCGTCCTGCTGTTCCCCTTCAGCCCCCTGATGAGCATGTGGTCCCGCAAGCATGAGTTCGAGGCCGACGCCTACGCTGCAAGCCATGCCAGCGCCCACGATCTCGTCAGTGCCCTGGTGAAGCTGTATCGCGACAACGCCAGCACCCTGACACCAGACCCGCTCTACTCACTGTTCTACGATTCCCATCCGCCAGCGGCCATCCGCATCGCCCGCCTGCAGGCAGCATGAGCATGTTGCGTGGCACCGTCGTCGCGGCCTTCGGCCGCCAGTACGAAGTCGCTGGCGAAGATGGCGAAACACGCCTGTGTTTCCCGCGCGCCAAGAAGAGCGTCATCGCCTGTGGTGATCACGTGGAGGTCGCCGCCACGGCCCCCGGCCAGGGCGTCATCGAGAAGCTCCTGGAACGCGACAGCCTCCTGTACCGCGCCGATGCGTTCAAGGAGAAGCTGATCGCCGCCAACGTCACCCAGGTCGTCATCGTGACCGCGACCATGCCCGGGTTCAGCGACGAACTGATCAGCCGCTGCCTGTGCGCGGCAGATTCGCAGGGGATGCAAGCGCTGATCCTGTTGAACAAGTGCGATCTCAGCGATCGCCTTGCGGATGCCCGTGCCCAGCTCGCCCAGTTCTCGGCACTCGGCTACCCGGTTATCGAGTTGTCGGCCAGACTGGGCGAAATCGCCATCCTGCGTGAGCATCTCCATGCCCACACTTCGCTGTTTGTCGGACAGTCGGGCATGGGCAAGTCGACACTGACCAACGCCCTGATTCCGGAAGCTGGCGCGGAGACCCGCGAGGTATCCACCGCCCTCGATAGCGGCAAGCACACGACAACGCACGCACGCCTCTACCGACTCGACGCAGACAGCAGACTCATCGACAGCCCCGGCCTGCAGGCATTCGGCCTGGCACATCTGGACAGGGATGAAATCGAACGCGGCTTCCGGGAGCTTCGCCCACTGCTCGGGCAATGCCGCTTCCGCGACTGCTGGCATGACAATGAGCCAGGCTGCGCCGTGCTCTCCGCCCGCGACAGTAGCCAGATCCATCCGCGACGCTTCGCCGTATTGCGCAAACTACTCGACGAGCATCGCGCCCTGCCGCGTTACTGAGCAGGAAAAAGCAGAACGCCACCCTTGGGTGGCGTTCTGCTTTTCGATCAGTGTCCCACTCGCTTACTCGGCAGGACTATCCTCGGCAGCAACCGGTGCGGCGTTGATCGTGACGCCCAGCTTGTCACGCAGCGACGTGATGTACGCACGGGAATCCAGCTCGCCCGCGAGGCGGGTGTACGCAGCACCTGTCCCCTCGAAGCGCAGGTCGTTCGCAGCGACCACCGGCTTGCTGACTCGGTCGATGCGGTACAGCGAATAGCCACCGACCGGCGAAGCGACACCCACGTAAGCAGGCAACTTGTCAGACGGTGCACCGAAGACGGCCTTCTGCGCATCCGGCATCAGCCCGGCACCGCGCTTCAACTTGTTGCTGGCGCCCCAGCTCAGGCTCAGCTTCTCGCCCTTGGCCAGCTGCGCGAGTTTGGCTTCGCCATCAGCCTTGGCCAGCTTGGTGGCTTCATCAGCAAGCAGTTTGCTCTCGATCAGCCCCTTGGCCTGATCGAAGGGACGCAGGGCAGCTGCCTTGTGCTCGGTCACCCGGGCCGAGACCAGCGTCCCGGCACCAACGTCCACCGCCTCGGTGTTGCGCTGATCCTTGATGTTGTCGGCATTGAAGATCGCGCCTTGCAACTTGGCGTTGCCAAGAACGCCCGGCGGGACCTGTCCCTTGTTCAGCCATTCGGACTTCTGGATCACCAGACCGAGCTTGTCAGCCGCCGGCTTCAGGCTGTCCGACTGCTCGTAGACCAGATTGGTGAATTGCTCGGCGGCCTCACTGTAACGCTTGCTGCCAGCCTGCCGGGTCAGCTCGTCGACGATCTCGGCCCGGGCAGCCTCGAAAGGCTTGGCCTGACCGCCCCGGATGTCGGTGAGCTGGATGATGTGGTAACCGAAGTCGGTCTCGACGATGCCGCTGACCTCACCCTTCTTCAGACCGAAGGTCGCATCTTCGAAAGGTTTGACCATCGCGCCGCGCGCAAAATAACCAAGGTCGCCGTTGTTCGCTGCGCTGCTCGGATCCTGCGACGCAGTCTTGGCCAGCTTGCCGAAATCGGCCGGGGTGGCGCGCACCTGGGTCAGCAACTCTTCCGCTTTCTTGCGGGCGGCTTCGCGAACGTCTTTGGGAGCGCTACGGTCAGCCGTGATCAGGATATGGCTGGCACGACGCTCTTCCGCTTCGACATAGCGCGCGGAATTGGCGGCGTACCACTTGCGCGCCTCCTCGTCGCTGACCTTCACCTGCTTGGCAAGGTCTTCAGCCGACAGCACAACGTACTCCACCTTCACCTGTTCGGGCACTTCGAACTCAGCCTGGTTGGCATCGTAATACTTGCGGGCGGCATCTTCAGCCAGCTTGACCTTGGCCTCGAAGGGCTTGGCGTCGATGTGCAGCTCGGTGACTTCGCGCTCTTCATCCTGCAAGGCAATCCAGCGTTCCAGAACGCTGCGCGGCGCACGGGCGCTCTGAACGATCGGACCCAGCAACATCTGCTCGGCCAGACCGACACGCACACGCTCTTCGAACCCTGCTTCGGTCATGCCACGCGTGCGCAGCTCAGCCGAATACTTCTCGCGAGAGAACTGGCCCTCGTCATTCTTGAACTCCTGGAAGTTCAGGATGGTGTCGCGCACCAGTGCATCGGGCACCAGAAGGCGGGCGCTGTTCACCTTGTCATTGACGGCGCGCTCATTGATCAGTCGATCCAGGACGCCGGTACGGAACGCCGTGCTCTGGGCGATTTCGGCAGCGGCGGGGCCGTACTGTTCGCGCAACTGCTCCTGCTGGCGGCTCAGGGCGTCCTTCAGTTCAGCCTCGCTGATCTCGGACTTGCCAACCTTGGCCGCTACGCCACCAGCCGTATCCGACAGGTTCGTGTAGGACTCGAGACCCCACAATGCGAAAGGAATCGTGATCAGGGCGAGAAAGATCTGGACGATCTTCTTGTTGTTGCGGACGGCGTCGAACATGACAGATCAATCGATAGACGTTGGATACAAAAAAGGCGAACTTCCGTTCGCCTTCCTCGCTATTACTGGCGGAGTGGACGGGACTCGAACCCGCGACCCCCGGCGTGACAGGCCGGTATTCTAACCGACTGAACTACCACTCCTCGGTTATGTTCGTGCCGCCTGGCAGGCGACACGGGGTAAAACTCATGCTTGGTGGGTGCTGAGGGGATCGAACCCCCGACATTCGCCTTGTAAGGGCGACGCTCTACCAGCTGAGCTAAGCACCCACGCTTGGCGACAACACGGCCACCAAAGGCGCATTAGTTTACAGCATCTTTGAGCGCTTTGCCAGGACGGAACTTGGGAACCTTGGCAGCCTTGATCTTGATGGTGGCGCCGGTGCGGGGATTGCGGCCCGTGCGCGCGGCGCGCTTGCCGACCGAGAAAGTACCGAAACCAACCAGGGTAACGTCGTTACCCTTCTTGAGCGATTGCTTGATGGCAGCCACAGCCGAATCCAGCGCGCGGCCTGCCGCCGCCTTGGAGATGTCAGCCTGCTTGGCGATAACTTCAATCAGTTCGGATTTGTTCACGGAAACCCCCTCTGTGATTATCAGGTCATGGACAGACAACGGGAACGACTGATGGCGCAGCATGCCGCACGCTCTCGAAGTCATGCTGCATTGAAGACTGCCTCGGTGCTTATAACAAGGCCAAAATCCTTGTGTCAAGCGGCTTTGCAGCGAATTGGCACACGCGCAGCGCGAGCGGGAAACGCATGGAAAAACAGGCAGCCCCTCGGGGACTGCCTGTCCTGTTTCATGCCAGATGAATCTGGCTCAGTGCGTCACTACTGTTCCGGGTGCACCAGCATCACCTGAAGCGACAGCCACCGCCGGCGCCTCTTCTTTCTCCGGCAAAGGCTCCGGCTGACGTTCCAGCGCACGCTCCAGCACCTGATCGAACCATTTCACTGGCACGATCTCGATGCGGTCCTTGATGTCTTCGGGCAGCTCGGTCAGATCCTTGACGTTCTCTTCCGGAATCAGCGCCGTGCGGATACCACCGCGCACAGCCGCGAGCAGCTTTTCCTTCAGACCACCGATGGCCAGCACCTCGCCACGCAGGGTGATTTCCCCCGTCATGGCCACGTCTGCACGCACCGGAATGCCGGTGAGGACTGACGTCAGTGCGGTGGCGATCGCGATGCCGGCGGACGGACCGTCCTTCGGCGTTGCGCCTTCCGGCAAGTGGATGTGGATGTCGCTCTTCTCGTAGAAGCCGTCCTGGATACCGAGCTGGCGAGCGCGCTTGCGCACGACCGACAAAGCCGCCTGGATGGACTCCTGCATGACCTCGCCGAGCTTGCCGGTCGTCATGATCTTGCCCTTGCCCGGCAGCACCACGGATTCGATGGTCAGCAACTCGCCGCCGACTTCGGTCCATGCGAGGCCCGTCACCTGGCCAACCTGGTTCTCCTTCTCGGCAACACCGAAGCTGTAGCGATGCACACCCAGGTACTTCTCGAGGTTCTTCGCGTTCACCACGATCTTGCTCGAGCGCTTGCGCAACACCAGACCCTTGATGACCTTGCGGCACACCTTGGAGACTTCGCGCTCAAGGCTACGCACGCCGGCTTCGCGGGTGTAGTAGCGGATCATGTCGCGCAGCGCGTCCTCGGTCACCGACAGCTCGGTGCTCTTGAGGCCGTTGTTCTTCATCTGCTTCGGAAGCAGATAACGCTGGGCGATATTGACCTTCTCCTCTTCCGTATAGCCGGACAGGCGAATGATCTCCATGCGGTCGAGCAGCGGGGCCGGAATGTTCAGCGAGTTGGCCGTCGCCACGAACATCACGTCGGACAGGTCGTACTCGACTTCCACGTAGTGGTCGACGAAGGTCGCGTTCTGTTCCGGGTCCAGCACTTCCAGCAACGCCGAGCTCGGGTCGCCGCGGAAATCCATGCCCATCTTGTCGACTTCGTCGAGCAGGAAGAGGGGATTACGGACCTGCACCTTGGTCATGTTCTGCAGGATCTTGCCCGGCATCGAACCGATGTAGGTGCGGCGGTGACCACGGATCTCGGCCTCGTCGCGCACGCCACCGAGTGACATGCGAACGAACTTGCGGTTGGTCGACTTGGCGATCGACTGGCCGAGCGAGGTCTTGCCGACACCGGGAGGGCCAACCAGGCAAAGGATCGGCGCCTTCAGCTTGTCGACGCGTTGTTGAACCGCGAGGTATTCCAGGATCCGCTCCTTGACCTTGTCGAGGCCGAAGTGATCCTTGTCCAGCACCTTCTGGGCTTCGCCCAGATCCTTGCTGATACGGGACTTCTTCTTCCAGGGCAGACCGGTCAGGGTCTCGATGAAATTGCGGACCACCGTGGCTTCGGCCGACATCGGCGACATCAGGCGCAGCTTTTTCAGCTCGGCCTGAGCCTTGGCGGTCGCTTCCTTCGACATGCCAGCGGTCTTGATCTTCTTGTCCAGCTCTTCCAGGTCGGCGCCGTCTTCGCCTTCGCCCAGTTCCTTCTGGATCGCCTTCACCTGCTCGTTCAGGTAGTACTCGCGCTGGCTCTTCTCCATCTGGCGCTTGACGCGGCCGCGGATGCGCTTTTCAACCTGCAGGATGTCGAGTTCGGTTTCCAGCTGAGCAAGCAGCTTTTCCAGACGCTGACCGATGTCGAAGAGTTCGAGCACGGCCTGCTTCTGCTCCAGCTTCAGCGGCAGGTGCGCGGCGATGGTGTCGGCCAGGCGCCCTGCTTCGTCGATACCGGCCAGCGATGTGAGGATCTCGGGCGGGATCTTCTTGTTGAGCTTCACGTACTGGTCGAACTGGCTGATGATCGCGCGACGCATCGCCTCGATCTCGTGCGTGCCCATTTCGGCGCCAGGAATCGGCGTCACACGGGCCACGAACACGGTGCGCTGATCTTCAACCTGCTCCACACGAGCGCGCTGGGTGCCTTCTACCAGCACCTTAACGGTGCCATCGGGCAGCTTCAGCATCTGCAGGATGTTGGCAATACAACCGATGTCGTACAGGTCGTCGGCACTCGGCTCATCCTTGGCTGCAGACTTCTGCGCCACCAGCAGGATGCTCTTGCCGGACTCCATGGAGGTCTCGAGGGCCTTGATCGACTTGGGGCGGCCCACGAACAGCGGAATGACCATGTGCGGGAACACCACCACATCCCGCAGCGGGAGCAGTGCGAGTTCTATGGTCTCAGGGGGGAGCTCGGGCTTGTTCGACATGTTGGTTCCTTCGAAAGGTACCCCCAGCATATGGGGGCTACAAAGGACGATTCAAGCTTCGTGCCTGAATCGTCCCGTTGGAACCGATCAGTTGGAACCTGAAACCTTGGGCTGATCGGCGTAAATCAGGATCGGCTTGCCATTCCCTTCAATGGCGCTGTCGTCCACGACCACTTTTTCAACGTTATCGAGGCTGGGCAGCTCATACATGATGTCCAGCAACGTAGCTTCAAGAATGGACCGCAGGCCGCGAGCGCCGGTCTTGCGTTTGATTGCCTTGCGGGCGACGGCATGCAGCGCCGCCGGACGGATGTCGAGTTCGACGCCTTCCATTGCGAAGAGTTTCTGGTACTGCTTGACCAGCGCATTCTTCGGCTCGATGAGGATTTCGATCAGCGCCTCTTCATCCAGCTCGTGCAGGGTCGCGACAACCGGCAACCGGCCGATGAATTCCGGGATCAGGCCGTAACGCACCAGATCTTCCGGCTCCACTTGCTGCAGCGACTCCGAGACAGCGACCTCGCTGCGGCTGCGCACTTCCGCGCCGAAGCCAATGCCGACCTGTTCGGTACGGTTGCGGATGACCTTTTCCAGACCGTCGAAAGCGCCACCGCAGATGAACAGGATGTTCGTCGTATCGACCTGGACGAAGTCCTGGTTCGGATGCTTGCGGCCACCTTGCGGCGGCACCGAAGCAATCGTGCCTTCGATGAGCTTCAGCAGGGCCTGCTGCACGCCCTCACCGGACACGTCGCGAGTGATCGAGGGATTGTCGGACTTGCGCGAAATCTTGTCGATTTCGT
>JAVHYF010000020.1:0-57435 GCA_031119205.1 Moraxellaceae bacterium
ACACGCAGCGGTCGGTGTTGATGCCGGCGAACAGCAGGGTGGTGATGCCCTGCGCGCGCAGCACGCCATCGAGCTCGCTGTCGAAGAAGCCGGACAGGCGATGCTTGTCGACCAGCAGGTCGCCGGCTCCCGGCTGTAGCTCGTCGACCAGTGCAGCGCCCCAGCTGCCACGTACCAGCGAAGGGCCGTGGTCTTCCGGCGAGACGTCGCCGTAACCGGTGGCCGCCGGGTTGCCGCCCTTGGCCTTGTAGTGCACCGATGGCGGCAGGTTGGCGACGTCTGCGCGGATGCCCCAGTTGAGCCACACGACGCGGCCACCGGCATCGCGCCACGCAGGCAGCAATTCCGCGATGACGGGAATCGGATTGCGGCAGGGCGCTATGTCGAGGCCGCGCTGGCCGAACCAGCCTTGCGGGTGGCAGAAGTCGTTCTGCATGTCGACCACCACCAGGGCACTGCGGCCGAGGTCGATCTCCACACCGGCGGGTTCCGCTTTCAGGGTCCGCGCGACCGGCTGCGGGGCACGGCGCACCAGGCTGACCTGCTGCGGGCCGCCTTGCCAGGCGTTGTGGGGCGCGCCGAAAGTGGCTGCGACAGTGCCCGTGGTTTGATCGAAGGGGGTGTTCATGTTCGACATGGCCTCAGCGTAGGGAGGCAGAGCGAGCTTGTCTGCCGGTGGTTTTTCAATGAGGTGTTGCAAAAAATGCAACGCTCGGCCGGGTGGGCCGGAGCGCCCGGAATCCGCGACAAACTTGGCGCACGGGCAGGTTGGGTTGGGCGATGCGACTTATGCTGGGCTTCGTCGAAGCAAGCCCAGCAGCGGTGTTCGTAAAGGCGTTCTCGTGCGGTGCGGCCATGTTGGACTTCGCTGCGTTCAACCCGACCTACGGGGGCTGCCGTGTCGCCTAGTACGCCGGTGTTCCGTGGGAAAACCTCGTCATTCCCGCGCAGTCCCTGAGCTTGTCGAAGGGCGGGAATCCAGTGTCGTTGGGTCTTTGCTTTGGCTTTCCGCCGGCTCGCGCTGTGTGGGTCGCGGTTGATCGCGGCGCCGATGCCGGGAGTTCGCCCCGGCGGGCGACCTTCTTTCTGCTGCGCGGCAGAAAGAAGGCAAAGAGCGCGCCCCGCTTCCGCCGCCGTGCTTCGCACGGTCCCCTGCGCTGCTCGCCGTGACGAGCGGCTCCGCAACTCGCCCTCAGTCTGTCGCTGCGCTCGGCCTTCGGAGCTCAGACATGCTCGCCGTCGCGCTGCGCGCGATCCCTCGTCACGGCTGTGCTGCTCGGCGGCTGCAGAGGGGATAGGGGAGCCGTAGCCTTGGCGCCGCGCTCTTCCGGATTCCGAGGGAAACTCCGCTAGGTGGGTAGGTTGGGTTGAGCGAAGCGAAGCCCAACAGTAGCGTTCGTTGCGGAGTCGCCGTGTGGTGGGCCCATGTTGGGCTTCGCTGCGCTCAACCCAACCTACGGGGGCTTGCCTGCCGGTTGCTTGTCTTGATCGGTACACGTCTACTCCCCCGCCCCCTCCAGCACCTCGCGCAGGCTCTGCGCGAAGCGCATCGCGGGTAGTGGCAGGTGGCGGCCCTTCAATTGGGCTAGCGTCAGTGGCCGCGTGCCGAGGCCGCGGTCGTCGATCTGGCGGGCGGTCACGCCGTCCTGCACGCGGGCGAGCGCGGCGCCGACCTGGATCTGGAAGGACACGGCGTCGTTGCCGCGCACGAAGTTGCGCAGCATCTCGAAGGAGTTGGATTCCAGCACCACCTGCGGGTTGAGCGAGCTGCGTGCGAAGAAGGCGTCCAGCAGCATGCGTCCGCCGAGGCTGGCGTCGGGCAGGGCCAGGGGGTAGCGCAGGCAGTCGCGCATGCGCAGCTCGGGTTGTTGCGCCAGCGGGTGGTCGGCGGCCATCACGGCGCACAGGCGTTGCTCCACTTCCAGCATCGGGCTGATGTCGGTGGTGGGCTGCACGTTGTAGACGAGTCCGAGATCCGCCTCGAAGTCGCGCAGCGCTTGCACCACGCTGTTGTGGTCGCAGATGCGCACCTTGAAGTCGATGCCGGGGTTCTTCTGGCGGAAGCGCGTGATGATGTCCGGGAACAGCGAGAAGGCCAGCGCCTGGCTGGCGGCGATGCTCACCGTGCCGCGATGCAGGCCGCGCAGGTGGGCGATGTCGCCGCGCAGGCGTTCGAAGTCGGCGCGTTGCTCGCGGGCGTGCTTCAGGAACAGCTCGCCAGCCGCGGTGGGGCGCATGCCGCGGGCGTGGCGCTCGAACAACTCGGCACCGAGGTCTTCCTCCAGGTCCTGCAGGCGACGGTCGAGGGCGGAGGGGGTGATGAACAAGCCTTCCGCTGCCTTGCGGATGGAGCCGTGGCGGGCGATGGCGTCGATGTAATTGAAGATGCGCAGGTACTGCAGGGCGGACATGGCGTGGCCTCGATCAGCGTTGGCTGCCTTGTCCGCCCGGTGTTTTCACGCTTGTGTAGCGCGCTGCATCGGGCCGGTATGCGGTTCCGGCATGAAGCTCATGCGGGAACGTTGCCGGCGAGGCGCGGGTCTCGATGCAGCGATGGCTGCAGGCAGGCCTGCGTCTCCCTCGTGGGGCTGTGTTGCGGGATGCAGCGTTGCAAAAAAGTGAACGCGTCGGTGCGAACTTGGCAATGGAAGTGCTGCACTCGCTTCAGCAAGATTGGTGCCGTCAGTCCGCAAAACGGTGCCCTTTCCATGTTCCAGCGTGTCGATGTCTTCAAGCTTCCCTGTACCGGCCCGGCCGACCTGCGCGCGGCTGAAAGCCTGCTGGCGCAAGGGATCCTGCGTGCCGAGGAAATCGTCGCGGTGATGGGCAAGACCGAGGGCAACGGCTGTGTGAACGACTTCACCCGCGACTACGCCACCCGCGCCTGGTGCGACTTGCTGGCGCCGCATCTGGGCATTACGTCCACCGCGGTGCATGGCCGTGTGGCGCTGGTGATGTCAGGCGGCACGGAAGGCGTGCTGTCGCCGCACTTCACGGTGTTCGCTCGCAGTCGTACTCAGGCGTCAGCAGCGTCCGGTGAGAAGCGCCTTGCCGTGGGCGTGGCCTTCACCCGCGATTTCCTGCCAGAGGAACAAGGCCGCCTGTCGCAGGTGCAGGCCACCGCCGACGCGGTGCTGGCCGCGATGCGTGACGCCGGCATCGAGGACCGCGCCGACGTGCACTTCGTGCAGATCAAGTGCCCGCTGCTCACCGCGGAGAAGATCCGCGCCGCCCGCGAGCGCGGTGCCGACACGGCGACGCACGACACCTACGAATCCATGGGCGCGTCGCGTGGCGCCTCGGCGCTGGGCGTGGCCTGCGCGCTGGGCGAGATCGACGCCGCCACGCTGCGCGACGAACACATCCAGCGCGACTGGTCGCGCTACTCCGCCGTGGCTTCCACGTCCGCCGGCATCGAGCTGGACAACAACGTGGTGATCGTCATGGGAATGAGCACGCGTGCTGCCAGCGACTACGTGATCGCCCACGGCCTGATGCGCGACGCGGTGGATGTCGCCGGCCTGCGCCGCTGCCTGCGCGAGGACTTCGGGCTCGACCCGGACGCACAGGCCGACGCCGTGCAGGCGCGCGTGGTGAACATCTTCGCGAAGGCCGAGGCCTCGCCGGACGGGCTGGTGCGCGGCGCCCGCCACACCATGCTGAACGACTCCGACATCAACGCCACCCGCCATGCGCGCGCCGCCGTCGGCGGTGCGCTGGCGTCCGTACTGGGCAGCACCGACCTCTACGTGTCGGGTGGGGCCGAACACCAGGGGCCGCCGGGGGGCGGTCCCTTCGCACTCGTGCTGCGTGCCTGAACCGGCTGCGCAGTCTTCTTCTGTCGATTACCTGAAAGGAAACACCATGAAGCCGATCAAACCCCTGCTGGGTGCCATGAGCGCCGCCATCGCCGTGGCCCTCACGCTGGGCGCGCCCGCCGCGAACGCGCAGGAAGCGACGAAGATCAAGTTCACGCTGGACTGGAAGATCCAGGGCGTGCACGCCTGGTTCTACCTCGCGCAGGACAAGGGCTATTTCAAGGACGAGAAGCTGGACGTGACCATCGACCAGGGCGAAGGATCGGCGGCCAGCGTCACCCGCGTGATGACCGGCGCCTACCAGGCCGGCTTCGGTGACATCAACGCCATCGTGCAGAACGCCGCGACGCGTCCGGCCGAAACGCCGGTCATGGTGTACATGTTCTACAACCGCGCGCCCTTCGCGCTGATCATGAAGTCCGACAGCCCGATCAAGACGCTGAAAGATCTCGAAGGCAAGAAGCTGGGCTCGCCGGCCGGTGCCGCCGCGTCCAAGGTGTTCACTGCGCTCGCCAAGAAGAACGGCATCGACGAGAAGAAGGTCGAGTGGCTCAACATGGCGCCCAACCTGCAGGAGCAGATGCTGCTGCGTGGTCAGGTGGATGCGTCCGCCGTGTTCTCGGCCACCGCCTACATGAACCTCGTGGCGCAGAAGGTCGATCCCGAGAAGGACATCCGCTGGATCTTCTACAACGACCACGGCCTGGACCTGTACAGCAACGGCGTGCTGGTGTCCCAGCAACTCGTGAAGGAAAAACCGCAGGCGGTGAGCGGTCTGGTGCGCGCCATCAATCGCGCCGTGAAGGACTGCGTCGCCCAGCCGGACCCCTGCATCGACAACCTGGCGAAGAACGAACCGCTGATCAACAAGGACATCGAGAAGCAGCGCATGCTCTACACGCTGAAGTCGCTGGTGCTCACCAAGGAAGTGGGCGAGATCGGCCTGGGTGACGTGAAGGACGACCGCCTGGCACGCGCCATCACCCAGCTGGACGAGAGCTACGGCCTGCCGCGCAGCCCGGCTCCTGCGGAAGTGTTCAACCGCAGCTTCCTGCCGCCGAAGGCAGAGCGTATCGTCAAGTCACCCTTCTGAACGAGACTGACAGAATGGTTCTGGCGTTGTTGCGCTGCCTTGCCGTACCAGGCGTACTGTCTGCGGCAGCGCGCCTGGCCAGAACCGTTGCGCTTCGCTCCACTCCATTCTCTCAGTCTCTTTGAGACCGATCGTAAACATGGCTGACAAAGACTCGTTGCAAGTGGATTGGTTGCTGGCCCGTCCTGCGCAGGACGCGCCGCTGCATGGTGCGCGCCTGCGCGTTGAGGGTGGCCGTATCGCCGCCATCGACCCAGCAGCACCGACCGGCAACGGTCTCATTGCGCTGCCCGGCCTGTGCAACGCGCATGACCATGCCCGCGCGGTGCGGGCCACCGCGCTGGGTGGTTTCGACCGGCCACTGGAGTCCTGGCTGTTCTACCTAGGCGTCATTCCGGGTGTGGACGCCTACGTTTGCGCGGCCTCGTCACTGGCGCGGTCGGCGCTACGCGGGGCCGGCCGCGTGATGGTCCACTACACCCGCCAGCAGGGGCTCGTTCCCTTGGTGGAAGAAGCCAGGCAGGTCGCGCGTGCCGCGCAGGACGTCGGCGTGCAGGTCGGCTTCGCGGTGGCGCTGCGCGACCGCAACAACATTGCCTATGCCGACGATGCGGAAGTGCTCGCCAGCCTGCCGGCAGAACTGCGCACGCAGCTTGCGCCGCGCTTCGGCAAGCCGCCTGCGTCGCCAGCCGAACAGCTCGCGCTGGTGGATGCGATCGCCGCCGGATGTCACGGCCCCGGCTTCAACGTGCAATACGGCCCCACCGGCGTGCAGTGGTGCTCGGACGCCTTGCTGCGCGCCATAGCGCAGGCCTCTGCCGACAGCGGTCGACAGGTGCATATGCACCTGCTGGAGACACGCTACCAGCGCGAGTGGGCGGACCGCGAATTCCCTCAGGGCATCGTCACCTACCTGCGCGACATCGGCCTGCTGAGCCCGCGGCTGACGCTCGCGCACTGCACCTGGGCGCGGCCGGATGAACTGGCGCTGATCGCCGAGGCCGGTGCGCGCATTTCGGTGAACACCGGTTCCAACCTCGGCATCCGCTCCGGCATTGCACCGGTGCAGCAGATGCTGGCGGCGGGCTGCCGCGTCGCGATGGGCCTCGATGGCCTCGCGCTGGACGAGGACGACGATGCCCTGCGCGAACTGCGCCTGCTGCATCACCTGCACAAGGGCTGGGGTTACGACAACAAGCTGTCGCATGCCGACGCCTGGCGCATCGCCAGCGAGCAGGGACGCTACGCGGTGAGCGGCATCGATACCGACGCCACGCTGACCGCTGGCGCGCCCGCCGACCTGCTGGTGCTGGACGGTCACAGCCTGATGGAAGACCGCCTCTTCGACGAGGTGCCGGTGATGGACTACGTGCTGGCCCGCGCCACCGCAGGCCACATCCGCCGCGTGATCGTCGAAGGCCGCACGCTGGCGGAAGATGGTCGCGTGCTGGGCGTCGACTATCCGGCGCTGATGCAGGAACTCACGGGCAGCCTGCGCGCTGCCGTGAAGCAGGACGATCACTGGCGGCAGACGGTGCGTGCGCTGGATGGCACGCTGGCGCAGCGCTACTTGCACGCGGGTGGGTCGGCCTGCTGTTGAAGCCGTTCGACACAGGGGAAAAGCCCGCACACGGCATGCGCCATGTGCGGGCTTTTCGTATTTCCGGCGCTGAACCGGCGCTCAGAACTTCAGGCTGGTCTTCAGCCAGTAGCTGCGCGGCTCGCCGTAGAAGTTGAACACCGAGGTGCCACCCACACGCTGGTAGTACTTCTCGTCCAGCAGGTTGTTGATGGCCAGCGACACGTCGACGTTGCGCGAGATGCGGTAGCCCACCAGCGCATCGAGCACGGTGTAGGCGTCCTGCTGGATACGTGCGCTGCCCTGCACGTTGTAGAAGCTGCTCATCGCACGCAGGCCGCCACCCACGTAGGCGCCGCGCAGGACGTCCTGCTGGAAGTCGTAGCGGGTCCACAGGTTGAAGTTGTGGCGCGGCGTGACGGTGGAGAAGACCTGGCCGGCCTGGCCTGCGGTGCCGGACACGAACTCCGTGTCGGTGAAGGTGTAGCCGGCACTGGCTTCCCAGCCGGTGGCGAGCATGCCGGAGATTTCCGCCTCGATACCTTGCACCTCCACTTCGCCGTTGGCGGCGGAGTAGGTCGTGGCCGGTACTGCGACGGCGCGGTTCTTGTCTTTCAGGCGGAACAGGCCGATCTGCGAGTTGAGCAGGCCGCCCTGGTGCTGACCTTTCACGCCGGCTTCGAAGCTGCGGCCTTCGCGCGGATCCAGCGGCTGGCCGTCGGCGCCCAGGGTGGTCTGCGGCTGGAATATCTCGGTGTAGCTGGCGTAGGCCGCCCAGTTGCGGCCGATGTCATAGACCACACCGGCAAACGGGGTGAACTTGTTGTCGACCTGCACCTTGCTGCCGGTGTTGGTGACCAGATTGGTCGTGGTGCTTTCATACCAGGACACGCGCGCGCCGCCCACCAGGGTCAGCGGCTGCCAGGGCTTGATGCGCAGGTTGGCATACAGGCCGTATTGCTCCGGGGCCACGTTGGTGCGGCTGTTCAGCGGCAGGTTCGGCACTGGCCAGTCGTAGCTGGGGCTGTTCACGTTGATGCTGCCGGGAATGGCGGTGCCCGTGTTCTGCAACGTGGTCTGGTCGTAGCTGCGGAAGTCCGCGCCGACGATCAGGTTCTGCGGCAGGTTCCAAAGGGTGAAGGGCAGGCTGGCGTGGGTGTCCACGGCAACCGAGTCCTCGCCGTAGTCGCGGGCGATTGCGGTGCGATTCACGTTGCCTGCCGCATTCGCGGCGCTGGATGCGTAGGCGTACCTGAAGTTCACGGAACGGTTGACGACGCGCAGTGCAGCCTTCAGATGACCGCCGCTCTCCAGCCGGTGCATCACCTCGGCGAAACCTTCGCTGGACGAGTTCTTGAAACTGTTCCAGCCGGCGCCGATGAAGGTGGACCGGTCGACGTCCAGCAAGGAGCCGTCCGCATTCGTGGGCAGGCCATTGAAGGGGGTGACACTGCTGCTTGCGCCAGAGATGCCGACGGACACGGTAGTGCGCGGGGCGATGTCGAACTCCAGCGTGCCGTAACCCACCGAATTCTCGTTGTCGTTGACGTCCACCCAGCTGTTCTTGCTCTGGTGGGCGGCCACCACGCGGCCACGCACCTTGCCGTCTTCGGTCAGGCTGCCGGTGATGTCGCCTTCGTAGCGTTGTGCGTCCCAGGAGCCATAGGACAGCGAGCCCGAGGCGGCGAAATCCTTCAGCGCGCGCTTGCGTGCCAGGTTGACGGTGCCGCCGGGCTCACCCGTGCCGTTGTACAGCCCGGCCGGGCCGCGCAGCACTTCGACGCGATCGTAGATCCACAGGTCGGGCTGGCTGCCGTAGATGCTGGACAAGGGCGCCGGCATACCGTCAACCAGGTAGGAGTCGAGTTCGAAGCCACGCATGAAGATCGACGAGCGACCCTGGTCGTTCGCCAGCACCAGCATGCCGGTGGTGCGGCGGGCGAGGTCCTCCAGGCGCACCATGTTCTGGTCGTCCATGCGGTCGCGAGTCACCACGCTGACGGACTGCGGAATCTCCTTGAGCGACGCATCGCCCTTGCCGCCGATGCTGGCAGTGCCAGCCGAATAGCCTTCGCCTGCAACGGGCGAGGTGGCGGTGACGGTGACTGCGGGCAGCGTGATGTCGCCGGACTGTGCCTGTTGGGCATGGGCCAGCGGGGCGGCCAGGGTGGCGGCCACGGCAGAGGCGAGGGCTGCGCAACGCAGGCGCGGACGGACGGGGGAGGAGGTCATGGTGATCCTTGTTCTACGACTGATTCGACGGCAGGTTCGACGGGAGAAAAACTCACAGGAAGCACGAAAGCAGGCACGCTATGCGCTTATGGTGTTGAGAATTGTTCTTGTTTGCGATGGGCGCACGGATTTTGCCTCAAAAGCCTGTGCGGAATCTTTGCGCTAACCACAAAGATGTTTGCGCGAGAGGGGTGTAGAGCAGGATTTTTCCGGCAGGGGCAGGGGCAGGGGCAGGGGCAGGGGGCCGCGCGCGGGCGCGCGGTGGAGCGGAAGGAGTCAGACGCCCGTGCGGAAGTGCTGCCAGCCCCATAACAGCACGCCGGCCGCGCCGCACCAGGCGGCCGTGGCCAGCAGCAGGGTGTGCCATAGCGCCAGGCGTTCGCTGAGGAGGATCACGACGACGAGGTACACCGCATAGGGCAGCAGTGACCACAGGCCGAAGATGGCGGTCTCGCGCAGCGCCAGTGCGCCGCGCTCGCTGCCGACGATGACATGTGCGATGAGTGCCAGGCTGGGGAACAGCGGCACCAGCCCGGCCACGAAGAAGTAACGGCTGCGCGACAGCAGGGCAATGACGATGACCACCGCCGCCCCGATCGCCCCTTTCAGCAACAGCCCGCTCATGAGTCGTCCTGCAACGCCTGCACGCCCGATGTCTGCAGTGGGCCTACGGCTTGCGGCCGTTCGCGGCGGCCTCGATCTTCTTGTCCGTCTTGTACTGGCCCAGCGCGTACACCGCCCACAGCGCCGCCGGCAGCCAGCCGATCAGGGTCAGTTGCAGGATCAGGCAGATGACACCGGCAACGGGCCGGCCGATGGTGAAGAAGACCAAGAAGGGCAGGAAGATGGCGAGCAGCAGTCGCATGGTGGCTCCGTGTGGGGTGGATGATGCGGACTATAGCCCCATCCGGTGGCCTCCAGCCCACCTGGCGCGCCGGCGTTCAGGTGCAGGCTGCGGTGATGTCCGCGACGCTCGCGAAGCTCTCCTGAGGGGAGGTGGCGCGTAGCGCCTCGAAGCGGGTGTAACCCCAGGCCACGGCGCCGAAGGCCATGCCCTCTGCCTGTGCGGCTTCGGCGTCGCGCAGCTCGTCGCCGACATACAGCGTTTCCGCTGCGCGCCACGGGCCGAGCCGGCGCAACTCGCGCAGATGCTGCCGCTTGCCGAGCAGCGAGGCCCCGCAGGCGTAGTGCGCGATCCGCGTCGCATGCTCGCCCAGCACGCGACGCACATTGGCCTCCGAGTTCGACGACACGATTGCCAGCGTGACGCCGTGCGCCTCCAATGCCTTGAGCATGTCACCGACGCCGTCGAACAGCGCGATGCCGTCGATCTCCGCGGCCATCATCGCCTTGAACTGCAGTGCCACGCGCGGGAACTTCCACAGCGGCAGGCCCACGTGTTTCATGATGTCGCGTGCGTCCCGGCCACGCAGCGCCTCGGCTTCATCGTGGCCGACACGGCGGAAGCCATGCGCATCGGCCAGCGTGTTGAACACCTTCATGAAGAACGGAAAAGTGTCGGCCAGCGTGCCGTCGAAATCGAAGGCGACGACGCGGTAAATCATCCGGCAGCGTGTCCGGCTGCCATACCCGCCCGGGCAGCCCCGCAAGCCTCAACGCGCGGCACTGAACAGGGAGAAGATGCCGAAGATCAGCAGGCCGACGGCATACGGCAGCATCTCCGAGAAGACTGCGAGCAGTCCGACCGACGGGCCGGCGAAATAGGCGATCAGCGAGATGAAGGTGCCGAAGCCGCCGCAGGCGATCGCAACCAGCGCACCGAACAGCGAAGGCGGATTGTCGTCCTCGCGGCGCAGCTTGAAACGCAGCACGATCAATGCGCCGATCACCGCCACGACCATCAACGCGTTGTGCGCGAACGTCGTCGTGCGCGGAACGTTAGCGAGCGCCTCCAGCGGAAAGGCAGCAATCAGGGCTGTCGGTGCAAGCCAGCGTGTGGTCATCGGTGTCGTCCGCCAGTTGGAGGATGCGTGGCGGCCCGTGTCGGGCACGTCTCGCATGGCGGAGATACTGACACGGAATGCAGGGCGCGATGAGGACGGGATCGCGAACCGGATTGCCGCAGCGACACCCGGGCGGGTACGGTCGGTGGGCGGCTCAGGCCGGGCGGGGCCGCGGTCGCGGCCGGATAACGGGCCCGATGCTGCTCAGGCGCTGCGCTCGGTCGCCGCTTCCAGCACTTCCCACACTTCGCCTTCCTCGAACTCCACGTGGGCGCTGAGGGCTTCCGAAAAGGCCTTGATCTGCTCGGCCGCCGGAGCCTCGTAGAGCTGGCTGACGATGGCGCGGATCTGCATGTGCTCGCGCAGGGTGCGCTCGGCCAGATCGTTGCGGCCCAGCTCGCGCAGGCGCGGCACGGCGTAACGCTCCTCTTCAATGAAGTGCGGCTCCAGCTCGCGCTCGAAGGTCTGCGCGATGCGACGCGACAGCGCGGGCAGGTCGGCAAGATCCAGCGCGGCATGACGGGCCGAGACAGCCAGGCGCATCGCGGCCTGATGTTCCTGACTAAGGTGCTTGAGGCGAAGGCTGATCTTTCGCATGGGAAAAGCCTCTCGGCTGGCGGAGATGCGGACAAGCATAGGTTCGCTGCCGGCTGCGTTTCTTGATCTGGCGCAAGTCCGTCTGCATTGGCATACGACTGTTGCCGCAGCCGCATGCCGGCCGCTACTCCCCGGCCGCCGCCAGCGCGCCTTCCGCCGGTCGCTCGATCCGTCTCACGCTGACCTGTACATCCATGCCCGCGAAGTCCTCCGCCGAGCCGAACCACGAGCCGGACACCGGCGCGGCCTGCTCCGGCCGGCGCGTATAGGCCACGCGGATCAGGTCCGTGCCGCCCACCAGCGTATTGGTCGGGTCATAGGGCACCCAACCCGCGCCCGGCAGGTAGACGTGCAGCCAGGCATGGGTCGCCCCTGCACCGAGTACCGGCGGCTCGTCGCGGCTTTCCACCTGACGCACCCCCTGTTGCAGGCCGGTGTTGCGCACCGGTGGCGGCGCGGGCACGTCCAGCGTCTTGTCGTACAGGTAGCCGGACACGAAGCGCGCCGCCAGCCCCAGGCTGCGCACCGCTTCCATCATCAGCAGCGCGAAGTCGCGACAAGTGCCGCTGCGCGACGCGAGCGTCTCGGCAGGGCGTTGCGTACCCATCGCATCGCGCGACTGGTAGCGGAAGTCACTGCGGATCGCCGCATTCAGGTTGGCGAGGACGTCGCGCGTGTGGATGGTGCCCCGTTGCGGCAGGAACTGCTGAACCCACTCGCGCAGCACCGGCTGGTCGTCCGGGTACTGCAGCGGCAGGAAGTTCGCCACGTCCACGCCATCGTCCGCGCTGTAGCTGAACGGGTATTGCTCCGCCACCGGGTCCAGCGGCAGCTCCAGGTTCTGCACGCCGAAGTGCTCGATCACGCAGCGTTTGTGCAGCACCAGCTTGTCTGCAGGCACTTGCGGCACGACCACCGCCACCGAATTCGAGAACACGTCCTGTACCCAGTGCAGATCATGGTGCGGGGACACGTGGATACTCGCCGAGATGACCCGTATGTCATGCGCGGCCCGCGGCCGGAACATCACCCGGTGCGGCGAGAACTCCACCTCCCTGTTGTAGCGGTAGGTGGTGAGGTGCTCGATTTCCAGGAAGACGGACTGGGCGGCGGTCCCGGCGGACATGGCTCCCGGAGGTGGGGATGGTGCAGCTTAGCAAGGGGGAGGTGGGTGCGGGTGACGGCTGGGGCGTCAGCCGGGGCGCATGTTGGCTGCGATCGTCGGTGGCTTGTGTCGGCGGGGCGCAAGCGGATGGCTGCCCGAACGACCACCAAACTCTCGTCATTCCTGCGGAGGCAGGAATCCAGCGACGTTGCCGTTGCCTTGTTGTGCTGCTCTGCCGGCTCCCGCCGTGGGGAATGTGGTCACTCTCTACGCAGCGCCGGGAGTTCGCCCCGGCGGGCGACATACTCTCTGCTGCGCGGCAGAGAGTATGCAGAGAACGCGCCCCGCTTCCGCCGCCACGCTTCGCGTGGTCCCCTGCGCTGCGCGCCATGCCGAGCGGCTCCGCAACTCGCCCTCGCTACGCTCGGTGCTCAAACATGCTCGCCGTCGCGCTCCGCGCGATCCCTCGTCACGGCTGTGCTGCTCGGCGGCTGCAGAGGGGAGGTGGGCTGTGCCACGTTGCGGGGCCGTGCCCCATGTGAAGGCGCTCATCCGGCGCAATGCCCTTCGGCTATTGCGTCCTAAGCGAGTTGTACGCTGACAGATGAATCGCGATTGCTACGACAGCGAAAGTGCGAGCTTTGAGGACGTGAGACGACATTGGATTGACTCCACATGGGTGGCCAACTACTCCGTGCTGCGCATAAGTCCGTTGCAGTGCCCTTCGGTCACTGCGCTTACGCGAGCCCAATGAGATCATTTGCCGTTCACGTATGGCTTCTTGCAACCAGGGCACCACTGCACCCTGTGTTTCCACCATTGGGGGAAGGTGAACTCGACAGTTCCGCAGACACGGCATCGAAACGTGTAGCCATGCATCAAGTACTGAAAGCCGTAGCCAAAGAGGCTTATGAAAAGAAAGAATGTGAGCGAATCGAATCGCTTGAGTGGTGTTGCACTCAGTTGATCGCCAGCAGTGAATAGGGCGCTTACGACAGTTCCTAGCACTATCGGGGCTAGCCAGTATGCCGCTCGGTTTCTTCGGTTGCTTGATCCCAAAAGCCTTATCGCTAACCACTCTCCAGAAACGAAATAGAGGAATATCGTCAGTACCGCCGCAGAGAGAAGAAGAATGGAGAAAGCTGACATTTGAACTAGGTTCGACCGATGCAAATGGTCCTGCTGTTGCAGTTGTATCGCGCTCCGTCAGAACTTTCGCCCGGTTGAGTTGCCCCGTGTGCGGCCGTTGGAGTGTGGCCGTGTTGCTTGGCCTGCTCCACATGTGAGGGCCAATGAAGCTTGGCGCAAGGCGGTGGATGAATTGATATCAGCGTGGAGTGTGCGCTCACCAATGAAACCCCGACAACACATTCCGCACCGCATTCCGCCAGCCCGTCATCAGGTAGTCGGCGCGGTCGCGGGAGATGGCGGGTTCGAAGACCTGTTCCAGGCGCCAGTGCTGGCGGATGGCGTCGGGGCCGTCCCAGACGCCGGCGGAGAGGCCGGCGAGGTAGGCGGCGCCGAGGGCGGTGGTTTCCTGCACGGCGGGGCGTAGCACGGGAATGCCGAGCAGGTCGGCCTGCATCTGCAGCAGCAGCTTGTTGCTGGTTGCGCCGCCGTCGACGCGCAGTTCCTTGAGGGGTGAGGCGCTGTCGGCCTGCATGGCGGCGAGGAGTTCGGCGGACTGGAAGGCGATGGATTCCAGTGCGGCGCGGGCGAGGTGGGCGGCGCTGCTGCCGCGGGACAGGCCGAGGATGGCGCCGCGGGCGTCGGGGTCCCAGTACGGTGCGCCGAGGCCGGTGAAGGCGGGCACGAGGTATACGCCGCCGGCATCCGGCACGCTGGCGGCCAGGGCTTCGATGTCAGCGGACTGCTTGATGATGCCGAGGCCGTCGCGCAGCCACTGCACCACTGCGCCGCCGGAGAACACGCTGCCTTCCAGCGCGTACTGGGCGGTGGCGCCGGTCTGCGCGGCGCGTGTGGTGAGCAGGCCGTGTTTCGACTTGCTGGGCATGTCGCCGGTATGCAGCAACATGAAGCAGCCGGTGCCGTAGGTGTTCTTGGCCATGCCGGCATGCAGGCAGGCCTGGCCGAACAGGGCGGCCTGCTGGTCGCCGGCCATGCCGCCGATGAGCAGCGGCACGCCGAACACGCCGGAGTCGGTGTGGCCGATCGGGTGGCTGGATGGCAGTACGCGCGGCAGCATGGCTTGCGGAATGCGCAGGGCGTCGCACAGCACCGGGTCCCATTCGCTGCGGTGGATGTTGTAGAGCAGGGTGCGCGAAGCGTTGCTGGCGTCGGTGACGTGCAGGCGGCCGGCGGTTAGTTTCCACACCAGCCAGGAGTCGATGGTGCCGAAGGCGAGCTGGCCGGATTCGGCGCGGGCCTGGCCTTGCGGAATGCTGTCGAGGATCCAGCGCAGCTTGGTGCCGGAAAAGTAGGGGTCGAGCAGCAGACCGGTGAACTGGTTGAAGAGGTTTTCGAGGCCTTCTTCGCGCAGGCGCTGGCACAGCGGTGCTGTGCGGCGGTCCTGCCATACGATGGCGGGGGCCACCGGGCGGCCGCTGGCGCGGTCCCACACGAGTGTGGTCTCACGCTGGTTGGCGATACCGATGGCGGCCACGTCTTCGGCATTGATGCCGGCGCGTGCCAGTGCCTCACGTGCGACGCCCACCTGGCTGATCCAGATTTCGTCGGCGTCATGCTCCACCCAGCCTGGCTGCGGAAAATGCTGTTCGAATTCACGCTGGGCGACTGCCACGCAACGTGCCTCGGCGTCGAACACCAGTGCGCGCGAGCTGGTGGTGCCCTGGTCCAGCGCGAGGATGTAGGGCGGCGTGCGTGCGGGAGATGCGTGACTCATCGGCGGTCTCCGTCCAGTCGGTCGAGCAACCAGCGGTCCAGCCGGGCTTCGGCGGCTTCGATGCCGTCGGGCGCGAACTGCAGGCCGAGCTTGGAGCGCCGCCACAGCACGTCCTGCGCACTGCGCGCCCATTCGTAGTCGATCAGGTAGTCCAGCTCGCGCGTGTGCAGGCCGGGCAACACTTCCTCGCCGAGATCGGCCAGGCTGCGCACGCCGTCGAGGAGATTGGCGCAGGTGCTGCCATAGCTGCGGGCCCAGCGCTGCAGCAGGCGCGGCGGCAGCGAGGGATGGCGATGCAGCAGGTCGGCCAGCCAGGTGGTGGTGTCGCCACCGGGAATGTCGCCGCCGGGCAGGGCGACGTGAGCGGTCCAGTCCGGTGCCTGGCTGCCGAGGTGCGGCGCCAGCATGCCCACGGCCTGCGCGGCGATCGCGCGGTAGGTGGTGAGCTTGCCGCCCCATATGGTCAGCAGCGGGGCGCCGTTCCGATGGCCGCCGGTGTCGAGGTCCAGCAGGTGTTCGCGCGACACCTTGCTGGAGTTGTGCGTGCCGTCGTCCAGTAGTGGGCGCACGCCGGCGAAGCTCCACACGACTTCGGCCGGCGTCGGCGTGCGGTGGAAGTAGCGGCCCACCGATTCGCACAGGTAAGCCACTTCCAGCGCGCTGGCACGGGCATCGGCGGGGTCGTCCGGGTGCTCGGCCTCGGTGGTGCCGATCATCGTGTAATGCCCTTGCCATGGAATGGCGAAGACGATGCGGCCGTCCGGGTTCTGCAGGATGTAGGCGTGGTCATGCTCGAACAGCGCCGGCACCACGATGTGGCTGCCGCGCACCAGGCGCACCCGGTGGCGCGGCGGGCTGGGCGTGGCGTCCTGCAGGAAGCGCGCGGCCCACGGGCCGGTGGCGTTGACCAGTGCCCGGCACCGCGCGGGCAGGGGGCGGCTACCGGCGGCCTGCAGGCTGAGTTGCCAGTGGCTGGCGTCGCTGGCGCGTTCCGCGCGAATGCAGGCGGTGCGGGTCAGCACGGTGGCGCCGCGGGCGTTGGCGTCCTGCGCGTTGGCGATGACGAGGCGGGCGTCATCCACCCAGGCGTCGGAGTAGATGAAGGCCCGGGTGTGCTGCACCTGCAGGGGGGCGCCGGCGGCATGCAGGGCCAGCTCCGTCGCGCTGGAGGCGGGCAGGCTCGAGTGACCCGCGAGCCGGTCGTACAGCCACAAGCCTACCCGCAGCTGCCAGGCGGGCCTGTGCCCCTGTGGCATGACGAAGCGCAGGGGTCGGCACAGATGGGGGGCGGTACGCAGCAGCACTTCGCGTTCATGCAGCGACTGGCGCACCAGGCCGATGTGACCTTGCTCCAGGTAGCGCAGGCCGCCGTGTGCCAGCTTGGTGCTGGCCGATGACGTATGGCTGGCCAGGTCGTCGCGCTCCACCAGCAGCACGCGCAGGCCGCGGCCGGCGGCGTCGCGGGCAATGCCCGCGCCATTGATACCGCCACCTATGACGGCCAGGTCGAAGGGGTCCGTGCTGATTGCGGGGTCCATGAAGGGCGATTAGAGCCCATTTCGTCTGCCGCTACGACCCTGCGCAGGGGTGGGGAAACCCTTGTGCGTCTGAGTTGTCCGACACCCTCGCGTGCGCGATGTGACGGATCGCACGCTCCCCCCGGCTGTTACCGGTTTCAGTTCTGCTGCCGGCGGCCGTTAAGTGGAGAAGCGCTCAGGCGTCGGACCGGCATTTTCCGGCCGACGGCCTGCAGCAGGCTCCGGAGACCAAGGCCGGCAACACCGGCCAACCCGCACCAGACGTCATGTTGAGATCGTCCACCGAGTCCCTCCAGCACCTGAGCAATCGCCTGCATTCGGCCTTCGTACGGCTGGCCAAGGACGATGCGCTGTGGACCAGCGACCTCGACGGCGCGCTGCGCCATGTCACGTCCATGCTCGCCACCGAACTGGACGTGGCGCGCGTCAGCGTATGGGAGCTGGACGCGGCGGCCGGGCTGATGGATTGCCGCCTGATGTTCCGTGCCGAGCCTGGCGTGTTCGAGCGCGGCCACTGCCTGCGCGCGGCGGAGTACCCGATCTATTTCGCATCCCTGGCGGCGGCACGCATCATCGACGCCTCCGACGCGCTGCATGACGCGCGCACCGTCGAGTTCGTGCAGGGTTACCTGCGGCCGCTGGGCGTCGGCGCCATGCTGGACGCCACCCTGAACCGCGCCGGCAATGTCGGTGGCGTGCTGTGCATCGAGCACGTGGGCAGTGCCCGTTTGTGGAGCCGCGACGAACAGAACTTCGCCATGTCGGTGGCGGACCTGCTGGCCCAGCTTTGCGTCTTCCACGAGTTGCGTGACAGCGAGCGGCGCTATCGGTCGCTGTTCGACCTGGCGGGCGATGCCATCTTCGTCATCCGCGAGGGCCACATCACCGACTGCAACGCCTTCGCTACCCGCTTGTTCGACTGCAGTCGCGAAGCGCTGCTGGCGAGCGATCCCATGCTCTTCCTGCCTGCCACCGCCGGCCAGCCGACGGTGCCCAGCGATGGCATGCGCATATTCGAACGCGTGCTGCTGCGGCCGGACGGCAGCGAGTTCGATGCCGAGATCAGCCTGGCGGCCCACATCGCCGGTGGCGAGATGGCCTTGCTGGCCATCGTGCGCGATGTATCCACGCGGCGTGCCGCCGAACGCGAGCGCGAGATCGCTGCGCAGGAGCTGGAGCAGAGCAACAACGCGCTGGTGGTGGTGAACAGCCTGGCCAACCGCCTGATGGCGACCACCGACGCCCGCACCATCGGCGAGGAAACGGTGCGCCTGCTGCACGACTACCAGCAGTCACAGATGGTCACTTTCTACGTCGTGGAAGAAGACGGCGAATGGCTGCACCTGATGGCTAGCGAAGGCTTCGACGGCGAGGCCCTGCAGCGCGGACGCCGCCTGCCGATGAAGGGCAGCCTCAGCGGTCTGGCGCTGGAGCAGGGCGAGCTGATGGTGAGCCACGACGTCGCCAACGACGACCGCCTGGACCCCACCGGCAAGGCATTGATGACTGCGCGCGGCGTGCGCTCCATGGTGGTCATGCCGCTGATGTACCGCGACCAGCCACTGGGCACGGTGTCGCTGCTGTACACGAACTCCATCGAGGACATGCGCGGTGGCGAGCGCTTCATCCTGCAGGCCATCCACCAGACGGTGTCGCTCGCGCTGGCTAACGCGAAGAACGTCGGCGCGCTGGAGTACCAGACCCTGCATGACTCCCTGACCGGCCTGCCCAACCGCACCCGCCTGCACCAGGTGGCCGGCGCTGCCTTCGAGCATGCGCGCAGCGTGGGCATGGGCTCGGCACTCATGTTGCTGGACCTCGACCGCTTCAAGGAAGTGAACGACACGCTGGGTCACCAGACCGGCGACCAGTTGCTGAAGCAGGTGGCGACGCGCCTGGGCGAGACGCTGCAGGACCATGACGCGATGGTGTTCCGCCTCGGCGGCGACGAGTTCGCGCTGCTGCTGCGCACGCTATGGCTGCCGGACCACGCACGCATCGTCGCGCAGGACATCAGCGCTGCCTTGCGCAGACCCTTCGACGTGCAGGGCGTGGCCATCGAACTGGCAGCCAGTATCGGCATATCGCTGTTCCCGCAGCATGGCGAGACCAGCAATGCGCTGCTGCGCTGCGCGGACGTCGCCATGTACGGCGCCAAGGGCGCCTCCACCGGCGTGAATGTGTACGACCCCGCGCAGGACGCGCACAGCCCGCGTCGCCTGGCGATGATCACCGAGCTGGGTTCCGCCATCCGTGGCGACCAGCTGATGCTTCACTTCCAGCCCAAGCTGGACCTGCAGCATGGCGGCTGGAGTGGTTGCGAGGCGCTGGTGCGCTGGTCGCACCCGCTGCTCGGCCAGATTCCGCCTTCCGACTTCATCCAGTTCGCCGAGATGAGCGACCTCATCCGGCCGCTGTCGCTGTGGGTGGCCCGCGCCGCCATGCAGCAGCTGCGCGCCTGGCGGGAGGCCGGGCTCAACATGGGCGTGGCGATCAACCTGTCGGCACGCAACCTGGTGGACGCCACCTTCCCCGATGAGCTGGCCGCGCTGATCCACGAGATCGGCGTGCCCGCCTCGGCGCTCGAACTCGAAATCACCGAAACGGCGCTGATCAGCGATCCGGATCGTGCCCTGTCAGTGGTGGAGCGCCTGGCCGGGCTGGGCTGCTGCCTGTCGATCGATGACTTCGGTACCGGTTACTCGTCGCTGGCCTATCTCAAGCGCATGCCGCTCACTTCGCTGAAGATCGACCGTTCCTTCGTGCGCGACATGCTGCAGGACGAGCAGGACGCCATCATCGTGCGCTCCACCATCGGCCTCGCACACAGCCTCGGCCTGACCGTCGTGGCCGAAGGCGTGGAGGATCTGGCGACGTTGGAGCGCCTGCGCGATTTCGGTTGTGACCAGGCCCAGGGCTACTTCCTTTCCGTACCGCGAAACGCGGCCGACCTGGGCGGCCTGCTGCGCTCGCCCCCTCCGCTGGGCCCGCCCTCCGGCGACCCCGGCATCTGAACTTCGCACCGGCGCCCTCTGCGGCGGGGCATGCCGCCCGAGGCCGGTGTGCCGTCACCGTGACGGATGTCACGCAAGCGTTTTCCAGCTCATCAGGGATACCACCAAGGTAGTAGGTCCGGCGGTTCCGCCTGCACGGCTCGAACGTTTGATTTAACGAAAATTCATACATGGCCGGAATGCGCAGGAGCCCTGCTGCAGCGGGCTTCCAGCGCTACGGGCCGGCGAACTGCCATTCAAGTTGGAGCCCTCCGCGTCGATAGCTCAAGGACGACTGCAACAAGCCCTGCAACCGGGGAGGGTAAACGTGAAACCTAGCGCGACGCTTGGCGAAAGAATCAGCATGAAAATGCGCGCAATGTCCGGCCTGAAGCCCAGGCTGCCGATCAAGGGCCTCCGCCCCAGCAACTTCAGCACCCGCAATTTCAGCGTCGACGCCTTGTTTGCGCCGGCGATTGCCTTGCTCAACCGGCTCAAGTACCCCACCAAGTTCGGCCTCATGGGCCTGGTGGCCTTGCTGTCCATCGGTTTCTTCGTGGTGTCGCTGATGTTCGCCATGCAGGGCGAACTGTCTGCCGCGCGTCACGAGCGCGCCGGCCTGGCGACCTATCAGCCGGCGGCCCGCCTGTTGCAGCTCACTCAGCAGCACATGGGCCTGGCGGCCGGAGCCGCCGCCGGTGACGAGGCCATGAAAGGCCTGCTCGGCGCAAAGCGCGGCGAGATCGACAGCGCCATCAAGGCGCTCGAAGGCGCACTGACCAAGGCGCAGAACGATGTCTCCGGCCTGGAAGTGGCGCAGGAGCGGCTGAAGACGGTTGCCGCCGAGTGGAAGCAGGTCCAGGCCAAGGCCGCTGCCGATGCCAGCGGCGTATCGACCGCACATGCCAGGCTGCTGCAACTGGAGGCCGACCTGCTGCGTGACATCGGTGAAGGCTCGCGCCTTATGAGCGATGCCCAGCCCGACACCAGCTTCATGGCCGACTCCCTGCTGCGCAAGCTGCCGGAAGCGACCGACCGCCTCAGCCGTCTGCGTGCGTCCGGCACCATCGTGCTGACCACCAAGGACATGGCGGGCGAATGGCGTCAGGTGGTGCCGCAACTGGCTGAAGTGGAACGTACCCGCGGCGAGCTGGCGGATTCCATCCAGCGTGCTGCCGCTGCTACGCCGGGCGGACTGCCCAAGCTCAAGGGCATGCTCGATGACCTGGAGTCCAGCACGAAGGCGCTGGCCGAGCTGGTGGACACCGAGATCACCCGTGGCGCCTTCGGCGTGCCGGCGGCGGACTTCTCCAGCCAGATCACCCGCAGCATCGACAACCTGTACGCGCAGTCGATCAACCAGATCGTGCCTGCCCTGCAGGCGCGCCTGGATGAACGCATCGCTTCGCTGGAGACGCGTTTCTACAGCAACATGGTGATCGCTGCCGTGTGGGTGCTGGCGCTGGTGTATGGCACGGTGGCGATGTTCTTCGCCATCCTCGGCTCGGTGTCCGAGCTGGCCGCAGGTGCGCAGGAGATCCGCAACGGCAAGCTGGGCTACCGCATCGACTTCTCGGCGCGTGACGAGCTGCGCGACGTGGCGGACCAGTTCAATGGCATGGCCGGCTCTTTCTCGGAAGTGATCCGCCAGGTGCAGACCACCGCCAAAGACCTGTCGAGCAGCTCCGCTGCCCTGGCCTCCACGGCGGCCAGCGTGTCGGGTGGTTCGGAACGCCAGAGCGAGGCGGCCTCCAGCATGGCTGCCGCCATCGAGGAAATGACGGTGGGCATCGACGAAATCTCGCGTCATGCCGGCTCGGCCGAGACGGTGGCCAACCAGTCCGGCGAGCAGTCGGTATCGGGTGGCGAGATCGTGGCGCAGACCGTGCAGGAGATGGAACACATCGCCGAGGCGGTGAACGAGTCTGCTGGCGTCATCCAGGAGCTCGGCCGCAACTCCGCGCGCATCAGCTCCATCGTGAACTCCATCAAGGAGATCGCTGACCAGACCAACCTGCTGGCGCTGAATGCAGCCATCGAAGCGGCGCGTGCCGGTGAAGAGGGCCGCGGCTTTGCCGTGGTGGCCGACGAAGTGCGCAAGCTGGCCGAGCGCACCGGACGTGCCACGCAGGAAATCAGCGGCATGGTGGGGGCCATCCAGACCGGCACCAACCGCGCCGTATCTGCCATGCAGGATGGTGTTTCCCGCGTGCGCGGTGGCGTCGAGCTGACCAATCAGGCGGGCGCCGCCATGCTGTCGATCCGCGAGGAATCCGGTCGTGTCGTGCAGTCGATTGCCGACATCTCGCTGGCGCTGCGCGAGCAGACGGCGGCGAGCACCGAGATCGCCCAGAGCGTGGAACGCATCGCCCGCATGGCCGAAGAGAACAGCGACGCGGTGGCCGGCACGGCCGCGACCGCCGCGCGTCTCGAAACGCTGGCCCGCGATCTCAATCAGGAAGTCAGCCGCTTCAGCATCTGATGCTGCCGACCCCCGTGACACCGACAAAGACATACGCATACCGGAGACTGTCTTGAATCTGCTGAGACTGTTTTTCATCCCCGCCATCGCTGTCCTGCAGCGCCTCAAGTACCGCTGGAAGTTCGGCCTGCTGGGCATCGTGGCGCTGCTGGCCATCGGCTTCTTCATGATCTCGCTGGCGCAATGGACGCGCAGCTCGCTGGACGCCGCACGCCATGCCGCCACCGGCCTCGACGTGTACGAGCCGACCCTGGTAGCGCTGCAGAAGCTGCAGCATTTCAACGGCTACGCACTGGGTGCCAAAGGCGCCGACGACCTTAAACCACTGGCCGAGCAGGCCATGAAGGATGCGGACGCTGCCTTTGCCGACGTGGGCGAGGAAGTCGCCGATGCCAGCCAGTTGCAGCTTGGCGAGAGCTGGAAGAAGGTCGCGGCCGAATGGGACAAGCTGAAGAAAGCCGCGCAGGAGAAGGATGCCCGTGAGTTGCAGGAGGCCGGCCGGCCGCTGCAGGACGCGATCATGCTGTTCATGCGCGATCTCGCCGCCGCCTCTGCGCTGTCGCGTGACCCGGATCCGCGCGGTGCCTACCTTGCCGATTCGCTGATGCGCAGCGTGCCGGAATCCACCGAGCGGATCAGCCGCCTGCGTACCAGCGGCATCATGGTGCTGGGCGTGCCCGGCTTCGCCAAGGAATGGCGCCGCATGGGCAACCAGCTCGACGAGATGGAGCGCTTCCGCGGCGACCTCATCGAGAACATGGTGCGCTCGGCGGGCGACTCCAGTGGCGTGAAGACCGACATGGAAGCCGCCGGCAAGGCGCTCACGGCGTCGACCGCGCCTTTCATCGAGACCACCCGCAGCAAGGTGCTGTCCGGCACCCGTGGCATCTCGGCCAAGGACTACGCGGTGGAAGGCAGCAAGGCGCTGGATGCCTACTACAAGGTGATTTTCGACGAGGTGTATGGCGAGCTGAACAGCATCGTCAACTGGCGTGTCGCCACCCTGGGTACGCGCTTCCTGCTCACCAACCTGGTCGGTCTGGCCGGCGTGCTGCTGCTGGTGTACATGGCGGTGGCGCTATTCCTGTCGATCACGCGGTCGGTCGCCGAACTGTCGGAGGGCGCGCAGCGCATCGGCGCCGGCGAGCTGGGCTATCGCATTCCGTTCTCGGCGCAGGACGAGCTGAAGGAGGTCGCCGACCAGTTCAATGGCATGGCGGATGCGTTCGGCTCGGTGATCCAGCGTGTGCAGGCTGCTGCGCACGAGGCCACCGATGCGGCCAGCCAGCTGTCCAGCTCAGCCGATAACGTGTCGCGCGGTTCGGAGAAGCAGAGCGAAGCCGCTGCCAACATGGCTGCCACGGTGCAGCAGATGACCGTCGGTATCAACGAGATCGCCCGCTACGCGGAGGAGGCCGAACAGACGGCCGCCAACTCCGGCAGCAGCGCGATCAAGGGTGGTGAGGTGGTGATGCGCTCGGTGTCGGAGATCGAACGCATCTCCGATGCGGTGAACCAGTCCTCCAGGGTGATTGCCGAGCTGGGCAACAACTCGGAGGCCATCGGCGCGATCGTGAACACCATCAAGGAGATCGCCGAGCAGACCAACCTGCTGGCGCTCAACGCCGCCATCGAGGCAGCACGTGCCGGCGATACCGGTCGGGGCTTCGCAGTGGTGGCCGACGAGGTGCGCAAGCTCGCCGAGCGAACCTCGAAGGCGACGCAGGAAATCACCGGCATGATCGCCGCCATCCAGACAGGCACCGATCAGGCCGTGGCAAGCATGGAGAAGGGCGTGGGGCGCGTGGAAGCCGGTGTGGCGCTGACCCGCCAGGCAGGCGACGCCATGCGCACCATCAACGAATCGGCCAACAAGGTGGTGAAGTCCGTGTCGGAAATCTCGCTGGCGATGCGTGAGCAGGGCGCGGCGAGTACCGAGATTGCGCAGAACGTGGAGCGCATCGCGCAGATGGCGGAAGAGAACTCGGCCGCCGTCGGTGCCACCGCGAGCACCGCGCGTGACCTGGAGGCACTGGCGCAACGACTCGACGAGCAGATGCGCAAGTTCCGCGTGTAAGCGGGGAGGTTCGCGTAAACAGAGAACGGCCCTGCGGGGCCGTTCTGCTTTTCCGGTCCGGGTTACCGATGTGCTCAGCGTCGGGCTGGCGCCGCCTTGCGCGTCTGCGCCAGTTCCTGCAGTGCCACGTCGGCGGGCATCTCCACCAGTCGCCAGGTGACGTCGGTGCGCAACTCGGCGACGTCCTCGGTCAGCCTGTCGGTGCTGACGGTCAGGCGCAGGTAACGACGCTCGCCGGTGTCCAGCTTGACGCGCAGCTCGGCCGGTGTCGAGTTGATGCGCGTGGTCGTGGTGGGTTCCTTGCTGGTCAGCACCCAGCTCTGCACAAGCAGGTGCTCGCCGGCCGCCATCGGCAGGACGGTGTGTTCGTTGCGACCCAGCCTGGCCGCTGGTTTGCCGTCGACGGCCAGCGCCGCAGTCAGGCTGGCAAAACCGTTGCCCTGGCGATACACGACAACCGCGCCCTGGCCGGTGGCAAGCGGGAAGTCCTTGTTGAAGCCGTAGGTAAGGGGCTCGGCGGGACGTGTTCCGGCGCAGGCGGTCAGAAGACCGGCGGCCACGCAGGCGGCGATCAGGCGAATGGCGGTCATGGTTGTTGTTGTGTTGTTTGTTGTGTGCTGCCTTTATAGCCAAGACAGACATCGCCGGGGCATGCACCCAGGGGAATTTACTCAAGCTTTACCCGCCCGACATCCCGGGCAGAAACTGGCTGCAGCTGCTTCAAAGAGAAGAGCCGCCAGTTGCGTGGCGGCTCTTCCTTTGTTCAGGTGTTGC
This sequence comes from Moraxellaceae bacterium, assembly GCA_031119205.1. Taxonomy (GTDB): domain Bacteria; phylum Pseudomonadota; class Gammaproteobacteria; order Burkholderiales; family Rhodocyclaceae; genus Uliginosibacterium. Next base: position 25,116 of record JAVHYF010000020.1, read on the forward strand.
TGAGTTGTCCTCAGCCGCTGGTGCCGGAGCCTTTCAGCGAACGGCCCGAAGCCTGGCTGAAATCCAGGGTCACGACATCGGCATTGCGGCCGGGCATCGCCCGGCTGTCGCCACTGTTGCGGGCTGCGGTGAACAGGCGACCCATCATCAGTGTGCGCCAGGCTTCGCCGCCGGCCATGGTGTAGAAGCGGGTGCGGTCGAGGCGGGCACGTTCCAGCAGGCGCATGGCTTCGCGCGGCGGCTGCGCCACCACGGTTGCCAGTGTCATGGTGTTGAGGACGACGGCGTCGAGTGCCTCGTAGAAGGCCTCGGTCTGCTCGGGGCTCAGCGAGTCGTAGTGGCGGAACCAGTTGTTGCGGTGGGCCAGCAGCGAATCCGTTTGCGGCTTGCTCAGCCAGTAGAGATTCCAGGCCTGGGTGTCGCCGTGCTGATGCATCAGCCGGAAGATGCAATGCGTCATGCCGGGAATGGCATAGCGGTCGGGCGTATGCGGTGCATACATGATGACGCCGTTCCAGTGCTGCATGCTGAGCCTCGTCGATCTGTGGAATAGCGGGTGTTTTGTCACCCGTCTCTCAGTCTAATTACGGTCAGCTTAGGTGGCACTTGAGCAGGGGGCACGCCGGGAAACGCGTAGCGGACACCTTTCTCAAGCATTGTTCTGCCAGCTGCAACGTTTGCTGAGGGGACTGCGATGCTGAGCGCTGCGCCGGCTTGCGCCAAGCTGCGCCACAGCATGCACTCTGGCAACGCAAGCGCCGGCAGGTTCATCTTTCTGCCCTTCGGTCCGGCCGCCAGGCGGCGTTCCGCGGCGTGTCGGAACGCTCTGACGAGGGCTTCAGGCGTGGCCTACAGGCCGCCGTGCCGACTGGTTTTAGCCTTTGGCGTGAGGGCATCCCTGCTCAGGGGAACCCAGGCTTCCGGCCCAGGCCGGGGCACGTCAGGAGGTTGTTTTCGTGAATGCGTCGGATATCGTGCAGCTGCAAGCCGGGATGTCAGGCCCCGTCGCCATGGGCGCGGAGCCACCGGTGCTGCGCCTGCTCACCGTGAACATGCACAAGGGTTTCAGCATGCTGCGCCGCCGCTACATCCTGCCGGCGCTGCGCCAGGCCATTGCTGCGGACCGGGCCGACCTGGTGTTCCTGCAGGAGGTGCATGGCGAACATGCCCTGCATGCGCGCCGCGTGCGCGGCTGGCAGCCGGTGCCACAGTACGAATTCCTGGCCGATGGCCTGTGGGGCCAGCACGCCTACGGCCGCAACGCGGTGTACCCGGACGGTCACCACGGCAACGCCATCCTGTCGCACTACCCCATCGTGTCGCACGCCAACCACGACGTGTCGCAGCAGGGTGACGAGGCGCGCGGCATCCTGCATGCATTGATCTGGCATGCCGCTTTCGGTTGCCATCTGTTCATCGCCTGCGTGCATCTGGGCCTTGCCGAGGCGCACCGCCAGCGCCAGTTCGCGCTGCTGCGCAGCCTGCTGGAAACGCAGGTGCCGGAGGGAACGCCGGTCATCATCGCCGGAGACTTCAATGACTGGCGTCGCAAGCTGCACCACGCGATGCTGGATCTCGGCTTCCGCGACGCGCATGAGACCTATACCGGCGGCCTGGCGCGTACCTATCCGGCGCTATGGCCCTTGCTGCCGCTGGACCGCATCTATTGCCGCAGCCTGAAGATCATCGCTGCTTCCCGACCCGGGCATGCGCCCTGGTCGAGCCTGTCCGACCACACTCCCCTGATTGCCGAGGTACTGCCATGAAGACTGACTGGCTCCCCGGTCACGCCGTCCAGATGCTGGAAAACGGCGAAGACTATTTCCCCCGCGTGTTCGAGGCGGTTGCGCAGGCGCGCCGCGAGGTCCTGATAGAGACCTTCATCCTCTTCGACGACAAGGTCGGTCGCGAACTGCGTGAGGTGCTGATCGCCGCCGCCCGGCGTGGCGTGGTGGTGCACCTCACGGTGGATGGTTTCGGTTCGCCGGATCTGGCCGGCGAGTTTGCCGATGGCATGGTGGCTGCCGGGGTTCACCTGCACCTCTTCGACAACGCGCAGCGTTTCATGGGCGTCCGCTTCAATGTGCTGCGCCGCCTGCACCGCAAGCTGGTGACGGTGGACGGCAAGCTGGCCTTCTGTGGTGGCATCAACTACTCGGCCGACCATGTCGCCGATTTCGGCCCGGAATCCAAGCAGGACTACGCGATGGAAATCCGTGGCCCGCTGGTGGCCGACATCCGCAACTTCCTGGTGGCCGAGATGCGTCGCTACGGCGCGCGTGGCCTGGCGACGGTGCGTGCGCAGCGCAGCGCTCCGCAGGTGCTGCCCGGCCGCTACGGCAATGCGCGCGCGATGTTCGTGACCCGCGACAACCGCCGCGGCAGCACTGACATCGAGCGTGAGTACCGGCGCGCCATCCTCGGCGCACGGAGCGAGATCGTCATCGCCAACGCTTACTTCTTTCCCGGATACCGCCTTGTGTCGGCGCTGCGGCGAGCGGCGAAGCGCGGTGTGAAGGTGAGCCTTGTGCTGCAGGGCCAGCCGGACGTGCCGATGGCGATGTATTGCGCACGCCTGCTGTACGGCACGCTGATCAGCGCCGGCGTGACGGTCTACGAGTACTGCGAGCGCCCTTTGCACGGCAAGGTGGCGGTCATCGATGGCCAGTGGTCCACGGTCGGCTCCAGCAATCTCGATCCGCTCAGCCTGTCGCTCAACCTCGAGGCCAATGTCATGGTGCACGACCAGGCATTCGCAGCCGACCTGCGCGGCCGTTTGCAGCGGCTCATCGATAACCATTGCCGTCGCCTGACGCAGGCGGACGTGGCGCGCCCCAGCCCGTGGCGCACGCTGCTGGGTGTGGTGTCGTATCACGCGATGCGGCGCTTCCCGGCCCTCTGCCGCCTGATTCCTTCGCGCAAGCCGCGCATCGAGACGCTGTGCGCGTCGGTGCCGGTCGGTGCGGATGGCAGCTCATCATGAAGAACTGGCTGGCCCGGCATCCGCACAGCCAGACCGCGTTGCGCTGGTTGCAGCGCTGGGGCGGGCTGGCGCTGCTGGTCGTGGTGGCGGTGGTGATGGCCCGCCAGGCGAAGAGCATCGACTGGGGGGGCGTGGCAGAAGCGCTGCAGGCGACGCCCGTGACCAGCCTGATCGCCGCCGCACTGCTCACCGTGCTGAGCTACTTCACCTACGCCTGTTACGACCTGGTGGCCCGCCGCCAGATCGGCCACCACATCCTGCCGCGTCATTGCCTGCGCATTGCGGCGGTCAGCTATGCGGTGAACCTTACCCTCGGTGCGATGCTGGGCGGGGCCGCCACCCGGCTGCGCCTGTATTCGGCGGCCGGCCTGAAACCGGAGCAGACGGCGGGCGTTATCCTGTCGGCGATCTATACCAACTGGATCGGCCTTGCTGCGCTGGCTGCCACGCTGTTCGCCATCTACGAAATACGCATGCCATCCAACCTGCCGGGTGCGGACATGGCCGCATTGCTCATCCAGTGGGTGGGCAGCATCGCGGTCGTGGGCTACGTGGCCTTGTGCATCTGGAAGGGCGGGCAGGCGCTGGTGGCCGACCGTGACAGCGTCACTGCATCGCCCTGGCAGCGGCTGCCGGGCTGGCGCCTGTCGCTGGCGCAGGTCGGGTTGGGGGCACTCAACTGGCTGTGGGTCGCTGCCGTGTGGCGCATGTTGCTGGGTGACGACGTGGCCTTCGGCAACGTGGTGGGCATGGTGGCGATGGCCAGCCTGGCCGGCGTGATCATCCGCGTGCCCGGCGGGCTGGGCGTCATGGAGGCGGTGGCCGTCGGCATGCTGAGCGGGCCGCAACTGCCACCCCATGCCGTGTTGGCAGCGGCGTTGCTGTTCCGTGCGATCTACTGCATCGCGCCGCTGCTGCTGGCTTCCACCTTCCTGGTGGCGACCGAACTGCGGCAACGACGGATCCGCCGCGAGGGGCGGAGTCAGGGCCAGAGTCAGGGCCAGGACCGTGGCGAGCAGGGCGAGCGGGCGAAGAGCGCCGCCGCTGCCCGGCGCAAGACGCAGGACGCGTCACTGATGAAGGCGGATAGCGGGCATTACGGGCCGGTCAGCTGAAGGGGCTGTGCACAGGAAGCAGTGCGTCGAAGATCAAGTTGAAGAGTGAGTCCAAGGCCGCGCGTCGCGCCTTCCATGCTGAACCGGACTGAAGATCAAGCGGGAAACCTGCGCTGAAGCCGCCTCAGAGCAGTCCCACAAGCAGGTGCTGCGAAACTACCGGGGAGAACCTGCAGGAACAGCGTTACAGGAACAGCGTGCGCTGGCGCTCCACCGGGCGGCGGGCGGAAGCACGGGCGTTGGCGTCGCCGAAGGATTGCAGCACCAGGCGATTGTCTTCCGCAACACGCAGGGCTTCCTGCGGAACGGCCATGCGGACGCGTGCGCCGGCATGGCTTTCCACCAGCAGGATGGCAGCGTCCGGCGGGTCGCCGGCGCGGCTGCTGTCCAGTTTGGCGAACTCGCGCAGCTCGTCGTCGTACACCACCGTGCCGGGCGGCATCGCCGTGGCGCTGGCCAGTGCCTCAGGTGCGGCGGTGCTGCGATCGAACCAGATGGCGGACAGCAGGATGGCGCCACACAGGGCAGCGGTGGTGAGCGGGGTGGGGCGGGTCAGCTTCATGGCAACTCCCTGACTGTGCGTCTTGTCTGTTCTTGTTCGTTCCCCTCAAGCATCCGCCAGCGGGCGAGGCCGGCGAATCGGTCGCAGCTGAAAGCCGTGTAGGAGGATGCCTGCATGCCGTCGGCGTCCGGATGCCATCGCAGGGGCGTGCGTCCGGCACGCTGACGCGCGGCCCGGCGACACGCTGCGGGTCCGGCCTTGCCTAGACTGGACGCATGGCTGCTCCCCGCAGCGAGACGAAATCCCGGAGCACAGGATGCGCAGGAATCTTGCAAGGCTGCTCGTACTGCTTGCCGTCGCTGGCCTGTGCGCATTTCTCGTCCAGGTCATCGATCATGGCGTGCCGCCCGACCTGCTGTTCAGTGGCGGCATCCTGCTGCTGTTCCTCTGCGTCATGCTGACCATGACCTTCTTCGACGATCGCAACGACTGAGCGCGCGAGCATTGGTCGCGGGAACGTCGTCCGCGAAGCGATCGTGTCGTTGTGGTCGCCGTGCTGCGGTCGCAGCGTTGTGGCCGGAGAAATGGCCCGCCAGAACAATGGGGCCGGTCCCGCGAAGGACCGGCCCCATTGTTGGCCTGGGTGCGCGTGCGGCTGGCGTCAGCGCCCGCCACGCATCAGGTGAGACACGAAGCTCACCAGTGCCATGATCAGGAAGATGAAGAACAGGATCTTGGCGATACCCACGGCGCTGGCAGCAATGCCGCCGAAGCCGAACACGGCTGCGATGAGGGCGATGACGAAGAACACGATGGCGTAGTGCAGCATGACACTCTCCTTTATATGTTTGATCTGGCCTGTCGGAACGGGCAGGCCGCGTTCCACACGGTTTGAATGTAGCGGGCCCTGAAGGCAGAGGGATTCAGCCGATTCCGGAATGCATGTGGGATTCGACTGACTGCAATGCACCGCTCCGCACGGGGGCGGTGTTGCGGACGTTCGTTCTCGAAGAATGTTCTCGAAGGGCCGCGAGGTGGCGGTAGGCCTTATCCGACGCGCGGGTGTGGTGGAGGACGAGACCACATGGCGGGCACCGCCTACGCGGAGGGGCAGGCGACCTGCCTAGCATTCGGGGTGTGGCGGAGACGTCACCGGCAGTGGCAAGACGCCTCCGCCAGAAAAACCCCGAGACCACGAATGAAGGAGTTCCTCATGAAAACCCAGATCAAACTGATGAGTGCCATCGTGAGTGGCGTCCTGCTGTCCACCAGCATGGCCGTGTCGGCCGCCGACGCAACTGACAGCGCCCAGTACAAGGCCGAGAAGACCGCCATCGAGAAGCGCTTCAAGGCTGACAAGGAAAGCTGCGACACGCTGTCCGGCAATGCCAAGGACATCTGCGAGAAGCAGGCCAAGTTCACCGAAGTGAGCGCGCTGGGCGAACTGGAAGCCAACGCCAAGGGCACCGTCGAGGCCCGCCGCGACGCCGAGGAAGACAAGGCCAAGGCCGCCTATGACCTGGCCCGTGAAAAGTGCGACGACCTGAGCGGCAACCGCAAGGATGTCTGCCAGAAGGACGCCGTGGCTGACCGCGACCGTATGCGCGCCGACATCAAGGCCGGCGGCACCGTTCCGCCGCAAGGCACGCTGCGCTAAGCAGGCCTGCCACGACTGCACGACGGCGGACGCCTTGCAGGCCCCGCCATCGCGTAGCAGCGACAGCCCCGCCGCGGATTCGTTCGCGCCGGGGCTGTCCGCTTTCCGGCTGCCGGATCGCCCCCTTGCGGCAGGTCAACCTGCCCGCAAGGACAGGGCGCGTATCAGTGAATGTCCTTACGTCCGGAAACCCCTGCGCTGTTACATCCCTGACATGCTCGCGGTGCATGCTGCGCCCCGGTCAGGCAGTTCGGCAACGAGCAGAGACGAATGTAGGAAACTTCCTGCAAGCGGATCGGCTCCAACCGACCGTCGAGCACCTTGCTGCCGGCCATCATTGCTGCACCATAAATAAGGCATCAAGCATCATGAAGCTGAAACGCAAGCACTTCGCCCCCCATAACCTGCCGGTCACCGAAGTCGACCTGCTGTCCGACGCGCAAGGCGCACTGACCCTTGGCGCCCAGGACAAACCCTCAAGCATCGCCGTCGTCGTGGAACACGGCGTTGCCTACGAAGTCATCGAGCGCATCGTGCGGCGCCTGGGCCGTGCCGCGCGCGTCTTCATCCTGTCCGAGCGCGTCGGCGCCGTGCGTAGCGCCGAGGGCAACCTGATCGAGGTCGACGGCACCGTGCGCCGTATCGACGCCCGCATGTTCGACTACGTCATCGCCCCCTGTCGCCTCAGCGCCAGCCTGACCCGCGCCTTCCTGGAGCAGGCCCGCGCAGCCGGCTGCCGCGTGCTGGGCCCGGCACCCCTGCCGGCCTGAGTTCCGGAGCCACGCCGCACACCACCGTGTGGTGTGTGACAGCGGGACGCCGGAAGCGCCGCCTCAGTGGTGGCGGTCCTGCTTGATGTTTCCGATCATCAGCGTGCGGCCCGCGAACAGGCCGCCGTTGATTTCCACCTCGAAGCGTTCCGCGTCGCGGCGCCGCAGATCTTCCGCAATACCGTCGGCCACTTCGGGCGTGGCGCCCAGCGCGACGACCGCCTCGTGCCCCATCCGCATGGCCGATTCGAAAGTCTCGCGGATCAGCCAGTCGGCCTTGGCGTGCATCAGTTCCACCGCATGTTCGCGGTCGTAGGCGCGCACCAGGATGCGCGTCTTCATGCAGGTTTCCCGCGCCGCCTTGACGATCTGGGTCACGGCATTCTTGTCGTCGATGCACACCACGATGACCTGCGCGCTCTTCGCGCCGGCCGCCGCCAGCACATCCGAGCGGGCGCCATCGCCGTAGTACACCTTGAAGCCGAAGGCCTCGGCGTCACGCGCCACCTGCGGGTCGTTGTCGATGATGGTGACCCGTGCCCCACGCAGCAGGACGTGCTGGCTGACGATCTGGCCGAAGCGTCCGAAGCCGACGAGGAGGACGTCGCCCGCCACGTCCTTCGGTGCTTCCACCCCCTCCAGTGATTCGGTCTTGCGGGTGGCCCAGCGGCGATGGGCGATCACCACCAGCGGGGTGAGTGCCATCGACAGCACCACGATGGCGGTCATGTTGGCGTTCACCTCGGTATCGATGACGCCGGCACCCAGCGCCGCGCTGAACAGCACGAAGGCGAACTCGCCGCCCTGCGCCATCAGCACCGTGCGGTCCAGTGCCTCGGCATGGTTGCTGTGCGCCATGCGCGCCACGACGTAGATGCACAGCGCCTTTACTGCCATCATCACCAGCACGCCGGCGATGATCAGCGGCGCGTTGCGCGCCACCACGGCGAGGTCCAGCGCCATGCCGACGCCGAGGAAGAACAGGCCCAGCAACAGGCCACGGAAAGGCTCGATATCCGCCTCCAGCTGGTGACGGAAACTGGATTCCGACAGCAGCACGCCGGCGACGAAGGCGCCCATCGCCATCGACAGGCCACCCAGCTGCATCAGCAGTGCGGCGCCCAGCACGACGAACAGCGCCGCGGCGGTCATCACCTCGCGGGCGCGGGCACGCGCCAGGATGCGGAACAGCGGATTGAGCAGCCACAGGCCGACCGCGATCAGTGCTGCCAGTGCCGCCACCGCTACGCCGACCGACACCCAGCGCGAGGACACGTCCACGGTGCCGACGGTGGTCTGTGGTGCCAGGAAGGCCACCGTCGCCAGCAAGGGCACGATCAGCAGGTCTTCCAGCAGGAGGATGGACACGATCTTCTGCCCGGCCGGGGTGGAGGTGTCGCCACGCTCGCCCAGCAACTGCATGACGATGGCGGTGGAGGTCAGCACGAAGCCCAGGGACGACACGAATGACACCGCCAGCGGGAAGCCGAAGGCCACGCCCACACCGGTCAGCAGGATGCCGCAGGCGAACACCTGCAGGCTGCCCAGCCCGAAGATCTCGCGGCGCAGCCCCCACAGGTGCGATGGCCGCATCTCCAGCCCGATGACGAACAGGAACATCACGACCCCCAGTTCCGCGGTGTGCAGGATGGTCTGCGGGTCGCTGAACCAGCCCAGCCCGTAGGGGCCGATGGCGAGGCCCGCGGCCAGGTATCCCAGCACCGAGCCCAGGCCGATGCGCTGGAACAGCGGCACCGCCACGACGGCTGCGCCCAGCAGGGCGACGGCCTGGATCAGGTTGCCTGCGCCTTCAGCGGCCATGTTCCACCTCGCTGGCGGCATTGGTTGGCTTGCGGTCGGGAAGGGGCCGGGAAAACGGTCCGGGGGAATGTTCGGGGCAATGTTCAGGCTGATGCTGGGGGACTGGCATGTGGTGCTCGGTCTCGGGGTTCCGGGGGGGCGAGGAGGGCTTTGCGTGCGGGACTGGTCGTCAGAGTGGCCGCAGCCTGCCTCCGAAGAGTGATCTGCCGTCGCGGCTGGCTGGCTACAGTCCGCATGACGACAGCGCCGAAGGTATCACGCCGTTCCGGCAAGCCTGCCGGGCCGACGCGACAGGTGTTCCGGGTATACGGCGCCGATGTGGATGGGGTGTCGGAGCCATGCTGCCGCACTGCAATAAATAACTTGCAGAACCGCGAAACCATGCTATTAATTACTGACCGGTCAGTCAGTAATCGTTCCCGCCCATGCCCTCCGAACCCGCCCCGAACACCGAAGAACCCCGCCGTCGCCGCAAGGAGGCACGCCCTGGCGAGCTTGTCGCCGCTGCGCTGGATGTCTTCGTGGAACGTGGTTTCGCCGCCGCCCGGCTGGACGAGATCGCCGCGCGTGCCGGCGTATCCAAGGGCACGCTGTACCTGTACTTCGAGAGCAAGGAAGCCTTGTTCAAGGCGGTGGTGCAGGAGGCCATCGTGCCGCGCATCGCCGAGGGCGAGGCCATGGTGGCCAGCCTGGACATGGCGCCCGAGCCCTTGCTGCGCGAACTGCTGCTGGGCTGGTGGGAGGTGGTCGCCAACTCCAAGCTGTCGGGCATCCCCAAGCTGGTGATTGGCGAGGCTGCCAATTTCCCTGACGTGGCGCAGTTCTATTTCGACAACGTGGTACAGCGTGGCCGGGCCTTGCTGGTGTCGGTGATCGAGCGCGGTATCGCGGAGGGCGCTTTCCGCCCGGGTGACCCCCTGGTGCTCTGCCAGCTGGCGCTGGCGCCGATGCTGTTCGCCAGCATGTGGAGCCGTTCGCTGGCGTGCTGCGATCCGCAGGGCATGTCGCCGGACGTCTACCTGCGGACCCATCTCGAAGTGTTCCTGGGCGGCCTGCGCGCCGAGCCGGGGCGAATACCGTTGCCCGCCGCCTGAGCCCCCGTCCCGGGCGCCTCTTTCCAGCTTTTCTTCCGACTTTTTTCTACTGCCTGCAGCCCTTGCAGACCCGGAGTTCCACCATGAAGCACGCCGTCCTTGTGTTGTTGCCAAGCCTTCTGCTGGCCGCCTGCAACAAACCGGAGCCGCCGCCGCCCGCACCGCGCCCGGTGGTGGTCGTGAACGCCGGCGACGAGGCGGGGCACGGCCTGCGCCTGTATTCCGGCGAGGTGCGCGCGCGTCACGAAGTGGATATCGGCTTCCGTGTCGGCGGCAAGATCGTGGAGCGGAAGGTGAGCGCTGGCGAAGCGGTGAAGCGCGGCCAGCTGCTGGCGCGGCTGGACGCGCAGGATCTGCGCCTGTCCGACAACGCAGCGCGCGCAGCCGTAGCCGCCGCCGAGGCGGACGTCACCCTGGCGCGTGCCGAGTTCCAGCGTGCTGAAACGCTGGTGTCGCAGCGCTTCGTGTCAGCCAGCGCGCTGGACAGCCGGCGCAACCAGTTGCAGGCCGCCGAGGCGCGCCTGAGGCAGGTTCAGGCACAGGCCGGTGTGCAGGGTAACCAGGTGTCCTACAGCGCGCTGCTTGCCGACCGCGATGGCGTCATCGTCGCCGCGCCAGCCGAAGCGGGGCAGGTGGTGGCCGCCGGTCAGGTGGTGGTGCGGCTGGCTGACCCGCGCGAGCGCGAAATCCTCATCTGGGTGCCGGAGACGCGCATCGCGCAGGTGAAGGTCGGTCAGCCGGCCTTCGTGCGGCCATGGAACGCGCAGGAGCGCACCCTGCCCGGCTCGGTGCGCGAGGTGGCTGCCGCGGCTGACACGACGACGCGTACCTATGCTGTGCGCATCGCGGTGCCCGGCGCCGACGACAGTCTGCCGCTGGGGGCGACGGCGGGCGTGGGCTTCCCGGTGGAGGAGAAGGTGGCCATCGCCTTGCCGCTGCCCGCAGTGCAGCGCGCCGCAGGCGGTGCCGGCAGCACCGGCCCCACGCATGTGTGGGTGGTGGGCGCCGACGACATTGCGCAACCGCGCAAGGTGGAAGTGGCGGCGTGGCGTGACGAGTTGGCTGTGATCGCCAGCGGCGTGCAGCCCGGCGAGCGCGTGGTGGTGGTGGGCGCGCATGCGCTGACTGCCGGCGAGAAGGTGCGGCCGGTGGCGCAGAGCGCACCGGTGGCACTGGACGTGAAGCGTTGAGCCGGAGGCCGCATCCATGAGCAGTCCCGATCTCGACCCCGGCCACGGCCACGGTAGTTCCGGCTCCGCGTCGGACAGCTTCAAGCCCGGCCGCTTCAACATCTCGGACTGGGGCCTGCGCCACCAGGCCCTGGTGCTGTTCTTCCTCGTCGTGCTGACGGCCATCGGCCTGGCTGCCTACAAGAAGCTGGGGCAGAGCGAGGATCCGCCCTTCACCTTCAAGGTGATGGTGGTGCGCACCAACTGGCCCGGCGCCAGCGCGATGGAGGTGGAAGCGCAGGTCACCGACAAGGTGGAGAAGAAGCTGCGCGAGATGAACGAGATCGACACCCTGCGCAGCTACTCGCTGCCCGGGGAATCACTCGTCATCGTCATCGTGCGTGATTCGCTGCCGGCCAAGGTGCTGCCGGAAGTCTTCTACCAGGTGCGCAAGAAGATCGGCGACGTGCGCTACACGATGCCCGAGGGCGTGCAGGGGCCGTTCTTCAATGACGAGTTCGGTGACACCTTCGGCAACATCTTTGCGCTGACCGGCGAGGGGCTGAGCTACACCGAGCTCAAGCGCTATGCCGAGGCCATCCGCCAGGAGTTCCAGCGCGTGCCGGACGTGGCCAAGGTGGAGTTCTTCGGCGAGCAGGAGCAGCGCATATGGGTGGAGTTCTCCGTGGTGCGCGCCGCCTCGCTGGGCATCAATCCGCAAGCCCTGCTGCAGGCCGTGGGCGAGCAGAACGTGCAGACTGCCAGCGGTTACTTCGAGCTGGGGCAGGAGCGCATCTACATCCGCCCCTCCGGCGCTTACCGGACGCTGGACGACATCCGTAACCTGGTGATCCGCGCTGGCGGTCGCAGCTTCAAGCTGGGCGATGTCGCCGAGGTGCGGCGTGGCTACGTGGACCCGCCGCGCGACAAGATGCGTTTCATGGGCCGCGAGGCGCTGGGTATCGGCCTGTCGATGCGCGAGGGCGGCGACATCATCGCGCTGGGCAAGCATCTGGACGAAGCGGTGGCGCGTATCGAAGCGCAACTGCCGGTCGGCGTGCAGCTGGACCGCGTGGCCGACCAACCGCGCGCGGTGAGCGATTCGGTGGATGAGTTCGCCCGTTCGCTGGCCGAAGCGGTCGTCATCGTGCTGGCAGTTAGCCTGCTGTCGCTGGGGCTGCGCACCGGCATCGTGGTGGCCATCTCCATTCCGGTGGTGCTCGCCATTACCTTCCTGTGCATGCAGCAGCTGGGCATCGGCCTGCACAAGATCTCGCTGGGTGCGCTGGTCATGGCGCTGGGCCTGCTTGTCGATGACGCCATCATCGCGGTGGAAATGATGGCCACCAAGATGGAGCAGGGCTGGGACCGTGCCAAGGCGGCGAGCTTCGCCTTCACCTCCACCGCCATGCCGATGTTATCCGGCACGCTGGTGACCGCAGCCGGCTTCCTGCCGATTGCCACCGCGGCGTCGTCCACCGGCGAGTACACGCGCTCCATCTTCCAGGTGACCGTGATTGCGCTGCTGATCTCGTGGGTGGCGGCGGTGTTGTTCGTGCCCTATCTCGGCTTCCACCTGCTGCCGGACTTCCGCGCGCAGAGCAGCAAGCGCTCGTGGTTCAACCGCCAGCTCGCGCGGGTGGCGCCCAGCCTCGCCGACAGGATGCAGGCGCGGGCACACCCTGCGGTGCATGACGACGATGCGATCTACCACACGCCCTTCTATCGCCGCTTCCGCCAGACCGTCGCCTGGTGTGTGAGGTATCGCTGGATCGTCATCGCCGCGACGCTGGTGGCCTTCGCGGTTTCGATCTGGGGCTTCCGCTTCGTGCCGCAGCAGTTTTTCCCGGATTCGACGCGCCCCGAGCTGCTGGTGGACCTGCGCCTGCAGACAGGTGCGTCCTATGCCGCCGTGGAAAGCACGGTGAAGCGGCTGGAGGCCGTGCTGGCGAAGGAAGAGGGCATCGAGAACTACGTGGCCTACGTGGGCACCGGCAGTCCGCGCTTCTACCTGCCGCTGGACCAGCAGTTGCCGCAGGCCAACTTCGCGCAGTTCGTCATCCTCGCCCGCGACACGGCCGCGCGCGAAAAACTGCGCAGCCGCCTGATCACGCTCTTCCAGCAGGACTTCGCCGAGTTGCGCGCGTCCATCAACCGTCTGGAGAACGGCCCGCCGGTGGGGTTCCCGGTGCAGTACCGGGTGAGCGGGCCGGAGCATGCGGTGATCCAGCGGATTGCCGACGAACTGGCGACGGTGATGCGCGGCAATGCCCAGCTCACCAACGTGCAGAAGGACTGGGAGGAAGACTCCAAGATCGTGCGGGTGCACCTGGACGCCGACAAGGCGCGTCTGGCGGGCCTGTCGCGCGCGGACATCCAGCATGCGCTGCAGTCGGCGGAGAGCGGCATCGTGGCTACGGAATTCCGTGAAGGCATCGAAACCATCGACGTCGCCGTGCGTGGCCTGCCGCTGGAGCGCTCGCTGTCCCACCTTGCCGACCTGCCGATCCCGGTGGGCACCGGCCGCGGCCTGCCGCTGTCGCAGGTGGCGACGCTGGAATACACCAGCGAGCCGGGCATGATCTGGCGGCGCAACCGGGTGCCGACCGTGAGCGTGCGCGCCACGCTGTACGGGACGGTGCAGCCGGCGCAGGTCGTGGCAGACCTGAAGCCGGCGATCGACAAGCTGGCTGCCAGCCTGCCGCTGGGCTACCACCTGGAAACCGGTGGAGCCGTGGAGGAAAGCGCCAAGGGTGGCGCCTCGGTGGCCGCCGGCATGCCCCTGTTCCTGATCGTGGTCATCACGGTGCTGATGCTGCAGCTGCAGAGCTTCTCGCGGGTGGCGATGGTGGTGCTCACCGCGCCGCTGGGCATGGTTGGGGTGACCCTGGCCCTGCTGCTGTTCGGCAAGCCCTTCGGCTTCGTGGCCATGCTGGGCACCATCGCGCTGTCGGGCATGATCATGCGCAACTCGGTGATCCTGATCGACCAGATCGTGCAGGACGAACGCACCGGCCACTCGCGGGCGCACGCCATCGTGGAGTCCACGGTGAGGCGCTTCCGCCCCATCATGCTGACTGCGCTGGCCGCCATCCTGGCGATGATTCCGCTGACCCGCAGCGCCTTCTTCGGGCCGATGGCGGTGGCGATCATGGGCGGCCTGGCGGTCGCCACCTTGCTGACCCTGCTGTTCCTGCCGGCCCTGTACGCCGCCTGGTACCGGGTGCCGCAAGCCGGGGTGGTCTCGGCAGATGACCACGCGGAGGCGGTTTGACATGGACTGTGGGGTAAAATCGCGCCTCGTCGTTTCAGCCCGGCCGGGCTGTCGCCCCTGCCTGCAAGGATGCACTCATGGACTTTGAACAAGCCCGCTTCAATATGGTCGAGCAGCAGATCCGCACCTGGGAGGTGCTGGATCAGGATGTGCTGGACACACTGATGGTCGTCAAGCGCGAGTATTTCGTGGCCGAAGCGCACCGCAGCCTGGCCTTTGGCGACATCGAGATTCCCATCGGCAGCGGCCAGGTCATGCTCACCCCGGTGATCGAAGCCAAGGCCCTGCAGGCGCTGGCGCCGAAGCACGCCGACAGCGTGCTGGAAGTGGGTGCCGGCTCCGGCTACATGGCCGCCCTGCTGGCCTCGCGCGCTGAATGGGTGCGCAGCGTGGAGATCGACCCCGCGCTGGTACGACTGGCTGCCGACAACCTGGCCCGCAACGGCGTGGAGAACGTGATCGTCGAGGAAGGTGACGGCATGCTGGGCCTGCCGGATCGCGCGCCCTTCGACCTCATCATGCTGTCCGGCGGCGTCCGTGAAATCCCGCGGGGTCTGCTGGAGCAGCTGAAGGTGGGCGGCCGCCTGTTTGCCTTCGTCGGCAGCGCACCGGTCATGATCGGCACCCTGGTGACCCGCCGTGCCGAAAACGCCTGGGACAGCGAGAAGCTCTTCGACACGCTGGTACCGATGCTGCGCGAGCCGCAGGCCAGCCAGTTCCGCTTCTGAACTCGACACTGAACCTGACTCTGAACCCGACGCCCGGAAAACCTACGTGATCGAACAACTGACTGCGCCCGATCTGGCCGCCTGGCTGGCCGACGACAAGCGCGAAGCACCGCAACTGCTGGACGTGCGTGAAGGCTGGGAGTTCGAGCGCTGCGCGATTCCCGGCTCGACCCTGATGCCGATGGGCAGCGTGCCGGGCCGTAGCGAAGAGCTCGACCCCGAGCGTCCGCTGGTGTGCATCTGCCACCACGGTGGCCGCAGCATGCAGGTCGCCATGTTCCTGGCCCAGCGTGGTTTCACCAAAGTGAGCAATCTTTCCGGTGGCGTCCATGCCTGGGCGCTACAGGTCGATCCCCAGATGCCGACATACTGAGCACTGCCTCAGACCATTGCCTTAGAGTCCACCGCCTTAAAGCCTATAGAGCCACCATCCATGAGAACCGGACTTTCGATGAAGCGCTGTACCGCATTGCTGCTCGGCGCACTGGCTGCGACGGGCACCCAGGCTGCCGACCTGCTGGATGTCTACCGCGAGGCGGTGGCCAACGACGCGCAGTACGCGGCGGCCCGTGCCCAGCTGGAAGCCGGCAAGGAGAAGCTGCCGCAAGGCCGCGCCGGCCTGTTGCCCAACATCGGCCTCGCCGCTGGTACCAGTTACAACATGGTGGATGCCGACCGGCCGGCCAACATCGAGCGCGACTACAACAGCAACAGCTACCAGCTGCGTCTGACCCAGCCGCTGTTCCGCTGGCAGAACTGGGTGGCCTACCGCCAGGGCGAGATCCAGGTGGGTATCGCCGAAGCGCAGTTCCTGCAGGCGAAAAGCGATCTGATCGTGCGTACCTCGCAGGCGTACTTCGACGTGCTCTACGCCGAGGACGTGCTGAGCGCCGTCTCCACGCTGAAGGTCGCCAACTCCGAGCAACTGGGGCTGGCCAAGAAGAGCTTCGAGGTGGGCACCGTCACGATCACCGACGTGAACGAAGCGCAATCCCGCTACGACCTGACCGCCGCGCAGGAAATCGCCGCCCAGGCCGACCTGGAGATCAAGCGCAATGCCCTGCGCGTGCTGACCGGTCGCGACCCGCAAGTGCTGGCCAAGCTGCGGGAGGGCGTCCAGCTGATTTCGCCGCAGCCGTCTGACCTGGAGTCCTGGGTGCGTGCCGCCGAGCAGAGCAACCCCAACGTGCAGGCCCAGAACCTGTCGGCCGAATTCGCCAAGCGCGAAGTCGAGCGCAGCCGCGCCGGCCACCTGCCGACGCTGGATCTGGTGGCCAGCAATGGCCGCTCGCATGCATCCGGCAGCGTGAACGGTCAGGAGTCCCTGTCGCGCAGCAACGTCGTGGGCCTGGAGCTGCAACTGCCGATCTACCAGGGTGGTGCTACGCAGTCGCGCGTGCGTGAGTCGTCGGCCCTGTACGACAAGGCCCGCTTCGACCTGGAGAACGTGCGTCGCAATGCGGCCCAGCTGGCCCGCCAGTCCTACCTCGGCACCACCAGCGGCATCGCCCAGGTGAAGGGTTACGAGGCGGCGATGGTTTCCGGCCGCAGCTCGCTGGAATCCAACAAGCTGGGCTACGAAGTGGGCGTGCGCATCAACATCGACGTGCTGAACGCGCAGACCCAACTGGCAGATACCTACGCCAAGCTGCAGAAGGCGCGCTACGACGCGATCATCGCCCAGCTGCGCCTGAAGTCCGCCGCGGGCTCGCTGGCCGAGCCGGATGTGGAGCAGGTGAATACGCTGCTGAATCGCTGAGCGAACAGTTCCCGAATGAAAAAGGGCGGCCTCGGCCGCCCTTTTTCATTGCTCTGCGAAGGGTGCTACCAGCCCATCACATCCTTGATCGCATCGATGGTCCGCCGGGTGGCGCCGCGGTGGGCTGCGGCGAAGGCAAGGCCGGCGTCGCGCATCTTGGTCTTGCGCGAGGGCGTGTCGAGCAGGCGTTGCGAGGCTTTCAGCGCGACGTCTACGTCCGGACAGCGACGCGCGGCACCGGCCGCGATGGCGCCTTCGGTAGCTTCTGCGAAGTTGAAGGTGTGCGGGCCGATCAGTACGGGCGTGCCGACTGCACAGGCTTCGATGAGGTTCTGGCCTCCCAGCGGTAGCCAGCTGCCGCCGATGAGCGCCGCATCCGCCATGCGGTAGTAAGCCAGCATCTCGCCCATGCTGTCGCCCAGCCATACGCGCACGCCAGCACCGATGGGCTGTTCGCCCGCGCTGCGGCGGGCCAGCGTCAGGCCGTTGCGCTCCACCAGTTGGGCGACTTCGTCGAAGCGTTGTGGGTGGCGCGGCACCAGCACCAGCAGCACCTCGGCCCGGCAGTGGCGGGTGAAAGCTTCCAGCAAGAGGGCCTCCTCGCCCTCGCGCGTGCTTGCCGCCAGCAGGACGGGGCGGTTGCCGGCCAGGGCCTTGAAGCGGTCGCCGAGGGCGAGCTTGTCTTCATCCAGGCGCAGGTCGAACTTCATGTTGCCGCAAACATGGACGTCGCCCGCACCGAGGCTGCGCAGGCGCTCGGCGTCGGCCTCGCTCTGGGCGAGGATGCGGGTGAAAGCCGCGAAGGCTGGCCGGGCCAGCGCGCCGATGCGCTTGTAGCCGCGAGCCGAGCGCTCCGACAGGCGCGCATTGACCAGCACGGTGGGAATGTTCTCCGCCAGCGTCGCGGCCATCAGGTTCGGCCACACCTCGGTTTCCATGACGATGCCGAGCGCGGGCCGGGTGCTGCGCAGGAAGCTGCGCACGCACCAGGGCAGGTCGTAAGGCAGGTAACGGCTCTCCACCCGCAGCTCCTTGCCGAACAGTTCGCGCGCGGTGGCCCGGCCGGTGGGGGTCATGTGGGTGAGCAGGATGCGGTGGCCAGGGTAGTGCTCCAGCAGGGCGCGCACCAGCGGTTGCGCGGCGCGGGTCTCGCCGACCGACACGCTGTGCAGCCAGATGCAGGGGTCCGCGTGCGACCAGCCGCCCAGGCCGAAACGTTCGCCTACGTGCTGAAGGTATTCGGGCTGCTTGCGCGAGCGCCACAGCAGGCGCAGGCCCACCAGCGGCAGGGCCAGCAGCCATAACAGGGTGTACAGGGCGCGCAGGGCGGAATCCATGGGGCGGCGGCAGAGGCTGATGAAGGTCAGGCGATGGCCTGCCCGGTGAGCCGGTCGAAGGTGGCCAATACCTCTTCAGGGGCGGGGCATTGTCCCTGTCCGCCGAGGTTCACGGCTTCGCGGCCGGCATGAACGCCGACCAGTCCCGGATCGGTGGCGAGGTAGAGCGCGACAGTGGGGCGTGCCAGCGCTGCGGCCAGATGGGTCAGGCCGGTATCCACGCCCACCACGCCACGCGCGCCGGCAATGACCGTGGCCAGCTCGGCCACGCTGCTGCGCGGCGCCGCGACGGCGTCCGGAATGGCCGCCGCCAGCCGGGCGGCGCGTTCCAGCTCGGCCGGGCTGCCGGCGGGCAGCACGCTGCGCAGCCCGCTGGCATGCAGGGACTGGCCGAGGGCCGTCCAGCGGGCCTCGGGCCATAGCTTGTCGTCCCGGCTGGTGGCTGACAGCAGCACGACATAGGGGCTGTCAGGCAACCAGGCGGGCGCCGGCGCCGTGGTGTGCAGGCCGTAGCGTAGCGGCATGTCCAGGGGGTAGTCGCAGGCCGCGGCAGCCAGCCAGCGGTTGCGGTCGACCGCGTGGGCGGTCTTCGGAATGGCGAAATGGCAGTCGTAAGCCCAGGCCGCCAGTGGCTCACGGGCTGACTCGCGGGCATGACCGCAGCGCAGGCCCTGGGCGAGGCGGGTGATCACCGCGCTTTTCACCAGGCCCTGGGTGTCGATCACCATGTCGTAGTAATCCTGCCGCAGACTGCACAGGAAGCTGCGCATCTCGGCCCGGGTTTCGCGCCGCCGCAGCTCCTTGCGCCAGCGCCGGATCGCCACCGGGATCACGCGGCGCACCGCAGGGTGCAAGCGCGGAATATCGGCAAAACCCTCTTCCACCACCCAGTCGATCGCCACGTTCGGCATGGCGCGACGAAGGTCGGACACGACCGGCAGGTTGTGAATGACGTCACCCAGGGATGAAGTCTTGACGAGCAGGATGGAGCGCATGAACGGGCAGGTGACAGGTGTCGCAGCCGGATTGCAGGGAGGGTGGCGTAAAATGCGGGCCGTCGATTATAGCCAGCCCCCCATGTCTGCAAGCCCTGCTCCTGCCAGGATGGCCAGGCGCTCTCCTGTGTCTGCTGTCCTGGTTGTCCGAGATTGCGCAACGCAGTTGCCAGCCACATTGGTCGCGTTGGCTTTCTGTGACGAGATCGTGGTGGTTGATTCCGGCAGCAGGGACGACACGGTCGCCGTAGCGAGAGCCTGGGGGGCTCGCGTCATAGAAGAGCCGTGGCGTGGATTCGGCCCACAGAAGCAGTTCGCTATCGAGCAAGCGGTCTACGACTGGGTGTTGTGCGTGGATTCTGATGAAGTCGTCTCGACATCCTTGTGCGCCAGCATCGAGGACATATTGAGAGCTCCTGATTTTCACGTTTATGAGATTGGAAGGCGGAGCCTTTTCTTCGGCCGGTATCTGCGTTACGGCGAAGGGAGAGCTGACTACTCTGCACGTCTTTTCAACCGGGGGTATGCGAAGTGGAGCGAAGACCGTGTTTATGAGAAGGTCATAACCCTGTCGCGTGTTGGCCGTGCGAAGGGCGACTTGCTTTGTGGGGAGGGTGATACCTTGACGGCTGCTTTGAAGAGGCAGGATGAATTTTCGACGCTGGCGGCAAGGCTGGCTGTGGGTGAAGGCGAGTCTTCGGGAGGTGTGAAGGTGATCGTTAGCCCGGCCTTTCGTTTCATCAAGAATTACTTCTTTCGTCTGGGCTTCATGGATGGAGTTCCGGGTCTTGTGTTTGCGCTGATGGGGGCGTATTCCTCATTTCTTAAACACGCAAAGATGGTGGAGCTGCAGCGCACAGGGAATGGGGAGAAACTGTGACCAAAGAAGGTTTGAGCGGCCTTGTCATTGCCTTCAACGAAGAGTTGCGTATCGTCGACTGCATCAGGTCGCTCTTTGAAGTTTGTGACGATGTTGTCGTGGTTGACTCTTGCAGCACGGATCGCACCGTAGAGCTCGCGGAGTGCGCGGGGGCGACCGTTTTGAAGCAGTCGTTTCTGGGCGATGGACCGCAGCGTAATTTCGGCATCCCTCATTGCAGGCATGACTGGATCATTAACCTTGACGCAGATGAGGTGCTTGAGGCTGACTTCGTTGACTTCATGAAGCGCAATGAACTGGACTCGCTGGCGGTCGACGCGATCGCAAGCAGGCGTCGGAACTATGTCGGCGGGCGCACGACGCGACTGGCGGGGCAGTATCCCGACTACGTAGTACGCGTGTTTGACAGAAGAAAAGCCAGGTTCTCCAACGTCAAAGTCCATACGCGGATACAGGCCGCCAGAATTCTTCGCACCGCTGTTCACATCAAGCATCACTCATACGCGGACTACGCGGATCTGTTTGCGCGAGCAGTCAAGTATGGAGCTTGGGCTGCCGACGATCTCGCGGCGCGGGGAGTGCCTATCAACCGGTTTTCTGGCGTCCTGCATGGGGCAACCTCGCTGCTAAAACACTATGTCGTGAAGATGGGGTTTCTTGCCGGAGCTGACGGATTGAACATCTCATTGGCAAAAGCGCTGTCCTCTTACCTGAAATACGCCCATGCGAGGGAGAGGTTGGTGCGCACGAAGGTTCTATCTGATGGGCAGAGCGACTTGTGAAGGGACGAATTTCCGCCCATGACGATGCGTGCACCACCGGTGCTTCGAGTCGCAAGCATCGTAGAGAGTAAGCGCAAGATGTCGCTCTGAACGGCATTGAAATGCCTATTCAGGGCGACTCCAGAATCCTTATCTACCCACCCCCAGATCATGAAAATCCTCGTTACCGGCGCTGCCGGGTTCATCGGCTCCCACGCATCCCAGGTCCTTCTCGCCCGCGGCGACGAGGTCGTCGGTCTGGACAACCTCAATGACTATTACGACCCGCAGCTCAAGCGCGACCGCCTGGCCCGTCTGACCGACAAGCCGGGCTTCCGCTTCGTGCAGCTCGATGTGGCTGACAACGCGGGCATGGCGCGCCTGTTCGCCGAGGAAAAATTCGACCGCGTGATCCACCTGGCCGCGCAGGCCGGCGTGCGCTATTCGCTGGTCAATCCGCAGGCTTACATCGATGCCAACATCGTTGGTTTCACCAACATCCTGGAGGGCTGCCGCCACAACCAGGTCGGCCATCTCGTGTATGCCTCCAGCTCCAGCGTGTACGGCGGCAACACCAACATGCCGTTCTCGGAAGGCAACAGCGTTGACCACCCGGTGAGCCTGTACGCGGCCACCAAGAAGGCCAATGAACTGATGGCTCATACCTACAGCCACCTGTTCAACATCCCGACCACCGGCCTGCGCTTCTTCACGGTGTACGGCCCGTGGGGACGGCCGGACATGGCGCTGTTCCTGTTCACCAAGGCGATGCTGGAAGGCCGCGCCATCGACGTGTTCAACCACGGCAAGATGCAGCGCGACTTCACCTATATCGATGACATCGTTGCTGGCGTCATCGCCACGCTGGATCGCCCCGCCGAGCCGGACGCCGGCTTCGACAAGCAGGATCCTTCGCCCGACCGTTCATGGGCACCGTTCCGCGTGTTCAACATCGGCAACCAGGGGCCGGTGGAGCTGATGCGGTTCATCGAGGCGATCGAGAAAGCGCTGGGCATCGAGGCGACGAAGAACCTGTTGCCGATCCAGCCTGGCGACGTGCCGGCGACCTACGCTGACGTATCCGCCCTGACCGAATGGACCGGCCTCAAGCCGGGCACCAGTATCGAGGACGGCGTGGCCCGCTTCGTGGCCTGGTATCGCGATTACTACAAGGTGTGAGCGACATGGCCAAGAGCATCTACCTGGTGGCGGGCGCGCGTCCCAATTTCATGAAGATCGCCCCCATCGTGCGTGCACTGCAGGCGCGTTCCGAGGCCTTCAGCTACAGGATCGTGCATACCGGTCAGCACTACGACCGTGACATGAGTGATGTGTTCTTCGAGGAGCTCGGCATTCCGCAACCGGACCATCATCTGGACTGCGGTGGTGGCAGCCACGCCGAGCAGACCGCGAAGATCATGGTTGCGTTCGAGAAGATCTGCGTCGCCGAACGACCGGACGCGGTGCTGGTGGTGGGGGACGTGAACTCGACGCTGGCCTGCTCCATCGTCGCCAAGAAGCTGCACATTCCCGTCGCGCACGTCGAAGCCGGCTTGCGCAGTGGCGACATGGCGATGCCGGAAGAGATCAACCGGCTCGTCACCGACAGCATCACCGACTGGTTCTTCTGCACCGAGCCGGCGGGCGTCGACAACCTGCTACGCGAGGGCAAGGCGAAGGACGGGGTATTCCATGTCGGTCATGTGATGGTCGACAACCTGTTCTACCAGGCCGAGCAACTGCAGCGTGCCGACCGTGCCGGCTTCCTGTCCGAGCCGCTGAAGCGGCAGCTTGGCCGCTACGGCGTGGTGACCCTGCACCGGCCCAGCAACGTGGACGATGAGGCGACGCTGCGCGGGCTGGCCGGTGCGCTGAAGTCCATCGCGGAGGACCTGCCGCTGGTGTTTCCGGTGCACCCGCGTACGCGCGGCAACCTGGAGCGTTTCGGACTGGATCTCGGCCCGAACATCCACCTCACCAAGCCGCTGTCTTATATGGACTTCCTCAATCTGTGGAAGGACGCCGCCCTGATCCTTACCGACAGCGGTGGCCTGCAGGAAGAAACCACGGCGATGGGCATCCCCTGCCTGACGCTTCGCGAGAATACCGAACGCCCGGTGACACTGGACGAAGGTACCAACACGCTCGTCGGCACCGATCCTCAGGCCATACTGCGCGAGGCTGCCCGGGTCGTCGCAGGGCAGGGCAAGCAGGGCCGGCGGCCAGCATTGTGGGATGGTGCTGCTGCTACGCGCATCGTCGCGCAACTCGAACAACTCCTTCACTGAATCGATCAAGGTCAGACATGAGCATCCTCGTCACTGGCGGTGCCGGTTTCATCGGCAGCAATTTCGTTCTGGACTGGCTGCGCGAGCGCGACGAGCCGGTTGTCAATCTCGACAAACTGACCTATGCCGGCAATCCCGAGAACCTGAAGAGCCTGGACGGCGATGCGCGCCATGTCTTCGTGCAGGGCGACATCTGCGACCGTGCATTGATCGATCGCCTGCTCGCCGAACACAAGCCACGCGCCATCGTGCACTTCGCTGCCGAGTCCCACGTGGATCGCAGCATTCACGGTCCGGGCGAGTTCCTGCGCACCAATATCGATGGCACCTTCACCCTGCTGGAGGCTGCAAGGGCGTACTGGAACGGCCTCGAAGGCGATGCGAAGACGGGCTTCCGCTTCCACCACGTCAGTACCGACGAGGTGTACGGATCACTGAAGCCGAGCGACCCGCCCTTCACAGAGACGAATCCCTACGAGCCGAACAGCCCGTACTCCGCCAGCAAGGCGGCGAGCGACCATCTCGTACGCGCCTGGCATCACACCTATGGCCTGCCGGTGACCACCAGCAACTGCTCGAACAACTACGGCCCCTATCACTTCCCCGAGAAGCTGATCCCGTTGATGATCGCCAACGCACTGGCCGGCAAGGCCTTGCCCATATACGGCGACGGCCAGCAGATCCGTGACTGGCTGTACGTCACCGATCACTGCAGCGCCATCCGCGCAGTGCTCGACAAGGGCAAGGTGGGCGAGGTGTACAACGTTGGCGGCTGGAACGAAAAGCCGAACATCGAGATCGTGCAGACGCTGATCAAGCTGCTCGATGAGTTCTCGCCGCGTGCCGATGGCAAGTCCTACAGCGAGCAGATCACCTACGTTACCGACCGCCCCGGTCACGACCGCCGCTACGCCATCGACGCCCGCAAGATCGAGCGCGAACTTGGCTGGCGCCCGGCGGAAACCTTCGAGACCGGCATCCGCAAGACGGTCGCGTGGTACCTCGCCAACCAGCAGTGGGTACGCAACGTGCAGAGCGGCGCCTACCGCGAGTGGCTGGACAAGAACTACGCCAACCGCGCGGTGCCGGCATGAAGATATTGCTGTTCGGCAAGACCGGACAGGTCGGGTGGGAGTTGCAGCGGTCCCTCGCGCCATTGGGCGACGTCGTGGCTTTGGCAAGCAAGAGCACTGATCTCTGCGGTGACTTCACCAATCTGACAGGCCTGGCTGAGACAGTGCGGCGCGTGCAACCCGATGTCATCGTCAACGCTGCTGCCTACACCGCTGTCGACAAGGCAGAGAGTGAGCCCGAGCTGGCCCTGACCGTTAACGCGCTGGCTCCCGAGGTGTTGGCGGTCGAGGCGGCCAGGCAAGGCGCTTTGCTGGTCCACTATTCGACCGACTACGTGTTCGATGGGACTGGCACGGAGGCGCGCCGTGAGGACGCCCCGACCGGCCCGCTCAGCGTGTACGGCCGCACGAAGCTTGAAGGCGAGGCACGCATTTCGGGCGCCGGTTGCCGGCACCTCATCTTCCGCACCAGCTGGGTCTACGCTGCGCGTGGCGGGAACTTTGCCAAGACCATGCTCAGGCTCGGTAGTGAGCGCGAAGTGCTGAATGTGATCGACGATCAGGTAGGCTCACCGACTGGCGCCGAGCTGATCGCAGACGTCACGGCCCATGCCGTCCAACGGTTCCGGCCGGAATTGGGCGGTATTCATCACCTGGTGGCGGCCGGAGAGACCAGCTGGCACGAGTATGCGCGTTTTGTTCTCGATATCGCCCGTAAGCGCGGCATGCCCCTGAAGCTGCAGGAGCTTAACGCGATACCAACCAGTGCCTATCCCACCCCGGCGCGCCGACCGCACAACTCCCGACTGGACAGGACACGACTGGAGCAGAGTTTCGGGCTGCTCATGCCAGCCTGGCAGGCGGGCGTCCTGCGCATGCTGGACGAGGTATTGCAGTAGAGCGCGAGAATGAGCCGCTGACTTGTCCAGGGCTGTTCTGCCCTTGCGGGTAGCGGAGTCCGCGGGACTGGAGAAGACCCGGGTGCGCTAAAATCTGCAGACTTATCTGGGGACTGACATGAAGACTCGCAAGGGCATCATCCTGGCCGGAGGTTCCGGTACGCGTCTGCATCCGATTACGCTGGCAGTCTCCAAACAACTGGTGCCTGTCTACGACAAGCCAATGATCTATTACCCGCTCAGCACCTTGCTGCTAGCGGGGGTGCGAGATGTCCTCATCATATCGACGCCGCAGGATACCCCGCGGTTCCAGCAGTTGCTGGGCGATGGCAAGAGCTGGGGCATCAACCTTGAATATGCTGTCCAGCCAAGCCCTGACGGACTTGCCCAAGCGTTCATCATCGGGGCTGATTTCGTTGGCGACGGGCCTTCGGCGCTAGTGCTCGGCGACAACATTTTCTATGGCCACGATCTGGCTTCCCGCTTGCAGGTAGCCAGCGCGCAGCAGACGGGCGCCAGTGTCTTTGCGTATCCGGTATCCGATCCCGAGCGCTATGGCGTGGTGGAGTTTGATGCTGCCGGCCACGCTATTTCCATCGAGGAGAAGCCCAAGGCGCCTCGTTCGCGGTACGCAGTGACCGGTCTGTATTTCTATGACGAGCAGGTTGTCGACATGGCGCGTCACCTCAAGCCCTCGGCCCGCGGCGAACTGGAAATCACTGACGTAAACCGGATCTACCTTGAGCAGAATCAGCTGAACGTCCAGATGATGGGGCGTGGAGACGCCTGGCTGGATACCGGCACGCACGATAGCCTGATCGAAGCAGGGCAGTTTATCCAGACCCTGGAGAAGCGCCAGGGTCTCAAGGTGTGCTGTCCGGAGGAGATCTGCTGGCGCAATGGCTGGATCGACGACGCCCAGCTTGAAGCGCTGGCCAATCCGCTAGGCAAGAGCGGCTACGGTCTGTATCTAAAATCGATTCTGAATACGGTCGTATTCTGAAACGGACACCGTTGGCGCCGCTCTCCGAGCAAGACTGCGTGCAGCGCGTTTCCTGCCCAAGCAGCGTTGATCGGTTGTCCGGCGTGGATGCGACTGCAGGCATAGTTTCCGTGATGTCCGGGCTACGCCTGATTGAATGCAACGGCAGGCAGGAATGAACTGGCGAGCTCTCTTCAGATTGAATTGGCGAGCACTGCTGGTTTTTCTTTATGACCTGCTGGCAGTGGCTGTCGCATGGGCGCTGGCCTTTCTGGCCCGCTTCAATTTCGACCCGCAGCTCACCCCTTGGCTGTGGGTTCAGACTGCCGTGTCAGTCATGATTCCTGTTTTTGGCTGCAGCTTTCTGATGCTGCGCCTCTACAGAGGACTATGGCGTTACGCCAGTCTTTCAGACCTTCGACAGATTTTCATTGCCGTGGCGCTTGCGTCTGCGGCAGCTCCACTGGCGTATTTCATGCTGCGGATCAACGCGCCATTGCCGCGCTCGGTCCTCATCATGGCCCCTGTGCTCCTGCTGTTCATCATGTGTGGCAGTCGCATGGCCTATCGCATGTGGAAAGAGTCTGTCATTTCGCTCGCGACCCAGGCCAAGGGCGAACCGGTGATCCTGATCGGTGCTGGTGATGCAGCAGCCAACTTGTTGAAGGAGATGGAGCGCAGTCAGTACTGGCGCGCCGTCGCTCTGCTCGACGACGATGCGGCCAAGTTGGGGAGAGTCATTCACGGTATCCGGGTGGCAGGCCGCATTGCCGATTTTGCACGCATTGCGGACGAGACGGGTGTGCGCAAGGCTGTCCTGGCGATTCCTTCGGCATCCCTCGCAGAGCGGCGACGGATTGCACGGCTATGCGTCGATCAAGGTGCGGAGCTGATGACGGTGCCGTCGTTCGATGACCTGATGCGCGGTGTCGGAGAGGGTGTGTTGCTTCGGCGGGTGAAGGTGGAGGATCTGCTCGGGCGTGAGCCCGTGCGTCTTGAGAGCGAGGCGTTGCGCGAGTTCTTGTCGGGTCGTGTGGTCATGGTGACCGGCGCCGGGGGGTCCATCGGGTCCGAGCTGTGTCGCCAGATACAGCGTTTCCAGCCCAGTGCGCTGGTGTGCTTCGATCTCAGCGAATACGCGCTGTACCAGCTCAAGGAGTCCTTCGATGCGCAGGGCGTGAAAGTGCCCGTGCTGCCGGTGGTGGGTGACGTCAAGAACCGCATTCGTGTTGATCAGGTTCTGGCGCAGTTCAAGCCGGCGGTGGTGTTCCATGCCGCGGCCTATAAACATGTCCCGATGATGGAAGAGCTGAACGCCTGGGAGGCTGTACGCAATAACGCCTTGGGCACGTGGACGGTGGCAGAAGCGGCACGTCGTGCAGGGGTGCTGAAGTTCGTGCTGGTGTCGACGGACAAGGCGGTGAATCCGACCAATGTCATGGGGGCCACCAAACGCCTCGCCGAGATGCTGTGTCAGCATCTGGCTGCGGAAGGCGATACGAAATACGAGATCGTGCGCTTCGGCAACGTGCTGGGCAGCGCAGGCAGCGTGATTCCCAAGTTCCAGGAGCAGATCGCCAGAGGCGGGCCGATCACCGTGACGCATCCGGACATCATTCGGTACTTCATGTCGATTCCGGAGGCGGCACAACTTGTGTTGCAGGCGGGAGGCATGGGCCGGGGCGGAGAGATATTCGTGCTCGACATGGGAGAGCCGGTGAAGATCGTCGATCTGGCCAAAGCCATGGTGCGTTTGTCCGGGCTGGCCGAGGATGCAATCGAGATCCAGTTCACCGGCTTGCGGCCAGGGGAGAAGCTCTTCGAAGAGCTGCTCGCGGATGACGAGTCGACCGTACCGACGCACCATCCGAAGCTACGTATCGCACGTGCCCGCGAAGTGTCGTCGGCCGACGTTGCCGAGCTGTTGGACTGGTTGAAGGGCCGTATTCCGTTGGCCGACGATGAAGTACGTCGCGATCTCCGCCGCTGGGTGCCGGAGTATGCCCCGGCCAAAGGTCCGCGATTGAGTGCTGTTTCTGGCGGTCGTGACGCAGCCTGAGAGAGAATGTACTGATATGGCTGCTTCTCGCTACCGTTACGTCGTCGGCGACCTGCAAGGCTGCCTGGACCCGTTGTTGCGCCTGCTCGACGAAGTAGCGTTCGACGCCGACGCGGGCGACCGCTTGTGGGTGGTGGGCGACCTGATCAATCGCGGGCCGCAGTCGGTCGACACCCTTAGGTTTGTGCGTGGGCTGGATGACGCGGCTTCCGTTGTGCTCGGCAACCATGATCTGGCGACGCTTGCGGCAGTCGCGGGTGTCGGCGGCAAGATCGGCAAAGTACCGGCGGCGCAGGAGTTGATGGCGGCGCCGGACGCTGCGGAGCTGGTCGACTGGTTGCGTGAGCGTCCGCTGCTGCATGTCGATGGCGCATACGTGATGGTGCATGCCGGGCTGCTGCCGGCATGGTCGGTCGCGCAGGCGCAAGGCCTGGCGCGCGAAGTGGAGCGTGCCTTGCGCAGCCCGGACTGGCGCGAGTTCATGGCGCAGATGTTCGGCAATGAACCCGACCGTTGGGACGACACGCTGCAGGGCTGGGAGCGCTTGCGCGTGGTGGTGAATGCGATGACCCGCATGCGCTTCGTAAGCGAGGACGGCAGTCTGCAGATGAAGGCCAAGGGCTCGCCCGAGCAGGCGCCTGAGGGGCTGCTGCCCTGGTATGCGGTCAGGGATGCCGCATGGCGCACGCATACGGTGTTGTGCGGCCACTGGTCGGCGCTGGGCCTGCGCGACATGGGGCGCGTGGTCGCGCTGGATTCCGGCTGCGTGTGGGGTGGTTGCCTCAGCGCCCTGCGGCTGGAGGACCGTCGCGTCTTCCAGGTGCAATGCCCCGAATACGCCGAGATCGGCTGCGACTGAGCTGGCGGCGCTAACAGGAGGGTTCTGGCGTTGTTGCGCCTCCTCGCCGTACCAACGTGTACTGTCTTCCTCGGCGCGCCTAGCCAGAACCCTCCTGTTAGCACCTTTCGGTGCTGACCGAGTGCTCAGTCACTGCTCGAAGCCGATGCCAACTGCGGCAAGCCACTCGCCTGCGCGATCAGCGCCTCTGCCTGCTGGCACGCCGGGCGCCTTCCGTCGCTGGCGTCCACGCTGCCCAGCCATTCCAGTTGCACCACGATATACGGCGCTTTCGTCACAGCACGCAGGCATTCCCACAGCGTGATGTCACCGTCGTAAGCCGGCGCGAGGCTGGGGCGGCCGTCCGTGTCCAGGTAGCGCAGCAACGCGGGCTGGACGGGGCAGGGGGCGTCCACCGCGGCCTGGAACAGGGCAGGGCGGAAGGGGAGGAGGGCGAGGCCGTTGGTGGTCGTGCCCTCCGGAAAGACCACCACCTGGTCCTGCTCGCGCAGGCAGGCCAGCACGGCTGCCGACGCACGCGCTGCGGCGCTGCGGCTGCCGCGAGCGATGAACAGCGTGTCGGTGTGTTCCACCAGCCAGCCGATGATCGGCCAGTCACGTACCTCGTCCTTGCAGACGAAGTGGGTCTGGGTGGCAGCGTTCAGTACGAAGATATCCAGCCACGAGATGTGGTTGCTGACGATCAGCGCGCTGCCCGTCGGCGTCGTGCCCGTCGTGGTGAGGCGCAGGCCCAGCAGCTGGATGAGTTGCTGCGACCAGGCTTGCTTGATGCAGCGCTTGCGCGCGGTGTCCCAGTGCGGAAAGCGCCAGCGCACGATGGCCATGCCGCGCAGCAGATGGAAACCGAGGCGGGCGAGGCGCCAGGCAGCGCGGCATTCGGTGGAAAGGGTGGAGAACAAGCGGGGACGCGCAGGAGTGGACAGCGGGCCGAGTATAGCCCGCCCGTCCAGTGCCTCCTGTGGAAGCCCCGGCGCGTGGGCCGGGGGCGCCATCAGCCCTGGCGTTCCAGGAAGTGACGTGAGTAGCGGTCGTCGACGCGCGCCATCTGCAGCAGGATCAGCAGGTCGGCGGTGTTGAAGTCGGGGTCCCAAGCCGGGGCACCGCACACCTGCGCACCGGCGCGCAGGTAGCCCTTCAGCAGGGGCGGGATCTCGGCCGGCGTGCCGTTGGCGAGGTGCGCCACCGGAAGCGGGTTGCGCGGGAACACGTGGTATTCCGGCGCGGCCATCCTGTCGTGCAGGGCGTTGTAGAGGTTGGCCGCGTTGTGGCCACCGTCGCCCATGCCGATGCTGGCGCAGCCCATCAGGTAGTCGTAACCGTTCTGCATCATGAACTGGGCCAGACCGTTCCATAGCAGGGTGATGACGGCGCCGCTACGGTATTCCGCATCGATGCAGGAGCGGCCGATCTCCACCAGGCGATCGCGCAGGTGGTGAAAGCGGGTCAGGTCGAACTCGGTTTCCGAGTAGTAGCCGATACGGCGGGCAGCATCCGGAGTGAGGATGCGGTAGGTGCCGACGATGCGGCCCTGCGTTTCGTCGCGCACGATCAGGTGCTGGCAGTAGGGGTCGAAATGATCGCGATCCACGCCCGGCGTGCGCGTACTGAGGCGCGCACCCATCTCGTCGGCGAACACGCGGTAGCGCAGCTTCTGCGCTTCCAGGATTTCGGATTCGGTCTGGGCGAGGCCGACGAAGAGGCTGCGCTGCTTGCGCGCGGTACGCGCGTCGAGCTGCGGGTTCTGGTCGGCGGAATTGTTGTTGCGGCGCATACCCTGTCCTCATGTCTAAGGTGCAGGGCCATGCTAGGAACAGGGCGTTGCAGCGGCGTGACCGGTGCGTTACGCGAGCGTGACGCGGGGTCGCCCCCGCCGGTGCAGTGCCTACTTGGTCACGCGGGTCTTGCTGCCGGACAGTACGCGCACCCGTTCGCCGGACGCGAACTTGTCGTTGCCCATCTCCTGCACGATGACCACGCGCTCGCCGTTGTCGTACTTCAGCGTCAGCTCCCAGGCGTCTGCCCGGGTGTAGGCCTCTTCCGCGGCGGAGCCGGCGAGGCCGCCAGCGACGGCGCCGATCACGGCACCGATGGCTGCGCCCTTGCCGTCACCGACCGTGCTGCCGGCAATGCCACCCACCGCGCCACCGGCAGCGGTGCCGACCCAGGAGCGTGTGCCTTCCATGCGCACCGGGCGCACTGCTTCCACGGTGGCCTCGCGGAAACTCATCGGGCGCTGTACGTCGTCGCGCGAGTAGGTGTCGCCGGACATGCTGCTGACGCAGCCGGCGAGCGGCAGCGCGAGGGCACTGCCGAGCACCAGGACATGGAGAGGGGTGAGAAAACGGGTGAAGACTGCCTTGCGGATTTTCATGCGGATGCTCCGTGTTACCAGGGGCGCTCTCCGAAGGTTTCCGCGAAGCGCGCCGCAATCTCGTCGCGGCTCGGTTGATACGTTTGCGGGCCGCGCTGAGCGATCTTCAGTGCGCCCATGACAGAAGCCAGGCGTGCACTCTTTCCCAGACTCCAGCCCTGGGCGATGCCGTAGAGCAGGCCGCCGCGATAGGCATCGCCGCAGCCAGTGGGGTCCACCACCGCATCAACGCGTGCGGCTGCCACTTCGATGACCTGGTTGCCTGCGTAGATGCGCGAGCCCTGGGCACCGAGCGTGACGATCAGCGCATCCAGCCTGGCGGCGATCTGGTCCACGCTCAGCCCGGTCTTGTTGCAGACCAGCTGGAGTTCATAGTCGTTGACCGTGCACCAGGTGGCCAGTTCGAGGGATTTCAACAGGTCCTCGCCGCTGAGGATGGGCAGGGCCTGACCCGGATCAAAGATGAACGGGACTTTCGCGTCGGCCAGTTCCTGCACGTTCTGCATCATGCCGTCGCGACCGTCCGGCCCGACGATGCCCAGGCTGACGCCGGCCATTACGTCGCGGGCGTGGTTCTCGTGCGAGCGGCCCATCGCGCCCGGGTGGAAAGCGGTGATCTGGTTGTCGTCGTGGTCGGTGGTGATGAAGCACTGCGCCGTGTAGGTGCCGGGCAGGGTCTTCACGCCGCTCTGGTCCAGTCCGTACTGGCTCAGGCGGCTGCGGTAGGGGCCGTCGTCTTCGCCCACGGTGGCCAGGATGCGCGGATTGCCGCCCAGCAGCTTCAGGCCGTAGGCGATGTTGCCGGCGCAGCCACCGAACTCGCGGCGCATCTCCGGCACCAGGAAGCTCACATTCAGGATGTGGATGTGGTCCGGCAGGATGTGGTTCTTGAACTGGTCCTGGAACACCATGATGGTGTCGAAGGCCATCGAGCCGCAGACGAG
>JAVHYF010000020.1:57535-76903 GCA_031119205.1 Moraxellaceae bacterium
TGAACTGGTCCTGGAACACCATGATGGTGTCGAAGGCCATCGAGCCGCAGACGAGTGTCGAAGAGGCGGGAGAAGACATGGGGGGCAGATCCCGTGCAGTGAGCAAAGGCCGCGATTGTAAGATGCCCGGCCGCGGCAGGCCCAGCCTGTTTTTCCCGGTCTGCTCCCGCCGCCTGTGCCCTCCTTCTTTTCCCTCTCCCTACCCCGGAGCATCCGTATGCCCTGTATCAACCTGCAGATCACCCGTGGCGCCAGCCGCGAGCAGAAGGCCCGCATCGTCGCCGAGTTCACCGACACCCTGGTGCGCGTGCTCGGTAAGAAGCCGGAACACACCCATATCGTCATCCAGGAGGTGGATGAGGAGAACTGGGGGTTCGCCGGGCTGCTGACCGACGACTGGAAGCGGCAACAGGCCGGCGCCTGAGCTGCCCCTGCCTACTCCGCCAGCGCCATGCCGCGGCGGGCGCGGCTGCGGCCCTGGTGCTGGGCGATCACCTGCTCCAGCATGCCGGCCAGCCGGAGTACCACGGCCTGCCAGTCGATCTGCAGCACACTTTCCCGGGCGCGGGCGCGCATGGCCTGGCGTAGCGCGTGTTCGGCCGCCAGGCGGTTGGCGGAGGCAATGAAGGCGGCCTCGTCGCCCAACGGCGGCCGCAGGCCGTTGTGCTCGGGATGCAGCACCTCGGCGGCGGCCGCGTAGTCGAAGCCGATCACCGGCTGCCCACTGGCCAGCGCTTCGGTGATGACGTTGCCGAAGGTCTCGGTCAGGCTGGGGAACAGGAACAGGTCACCGGAGGCGTAGTGGGCAGCGAGATCCTCACCGGCCCGCATGCCGGCGAAGTGGAAGTGCGGGTAGCGGGCCTGCAAGGCGGCGCGGGCAGGTCCGTCGCCGACCAGTACGAAGCGGGCATCCGGTTGCGTCTGGCGGATCTGCTCGAAGGCGCGCGCGGCCAGTTCCAGATTCTTCTCCGGGGCGAGGCGGCTCACCAGCATGCACACCAGCGTATCCGGGCGGGCACCCCACGCGGCGCGCAGCGCGTCACTGCGCCGCAGCGGGTTGAATAGATCGGTGTCCACGCCGCGCGCGACGACTTCCACCGTGTTGAAGCCGCTATCCAGCAGTTCGTGGCGCAGTGAGTCGGTGGGCACGAGGCAAAGGTCGCCCTTGTTGTGGAAGCGGCGCAGGTAAGCGGCCAGTGGCTGCTTCAGCCAGCCCATGCCGTAGTAGCGCGTGTAGCTGTGGAAGTTGGTGTGGAACTCGGTGATCACCGGAAGCTTCAGCTTGCGCGCGGCCGACACTGCCGACCAGCCCAGCGGCCCCTCGGTCACCACCTGCACGATGTCCGGCCGCTGCTGCGACCACGCGCGCAGCAACGCATTGCGCGCCGGCAGGCCCATCTTCAGGTGGTTGTATTTCGGGATCGGGATGCCACGTGACAGCATCTCCTCGAAGCCGTCGCTCTTCTCGGGTGTGTCTTCCGGGGTCTGGCGCGGGCGGATCAGCTGCACTTCATGGCCGAGGCGCAGCAGGCCGTCGACGATGCGGCCGGTGGTCATTGCCACGCCGTTTACTTCGGGCGGATAGGTCTCGGTGACGACCGCGATGCGCAACTGGCGACGCGTCGTGCTGAGGGTGTCCACCTGAAGGCGGGTTTGCAGCGGCGGCTGCTGTTGCGTGGGTTCCATGCGGGCGGAGATTGCCGCAGGGATGCGTCGGTTTATTGACAGCCAGATGACGCTGGCGTGTCAGAAGCCGGAGCAGATGGGCTCCGGCGTTGTTGCGCCGCCTGGTCGTACTACGTCTATTGCCCGCGGCGGCGCGCCTGGCCAGAACCCATCTGCTCCGGCTTCTGACTGGTGACTGGTTGCGGGCTCAGCCCAGGAACACGAAGCCCCACACCAGCGCGAGGTTCAGCAGGGTGATGAGCACGGCGGCGCTGCCGATGTCCTTGGCGCGCTTGGCCAGCTTGTGGCTCTCCAGCGAGATGCGGTCCACCGTGGCCTCGACCGCGGAGTTCACCAGCTCGACGATCAGCACCAGGAAGACGCTGCCGATCAGCAGGGCTTTCTCGGTGCCGCCCACCGGCGAGAACAGCGCGACCGGCAGCAGCACGATGGCCATCAGCACTTCCTGCCGGAAGGCGTCCTCGTGCTTGTAGGCGGCACGAAGCCCGTCCAGGGAGTAGTGAAACGCGTTCCAGATCCGCTTGAGGCCGGTCTTGCCTTTGAAGGGGCTTTCCATGGGGTCGCGAGTATTGGCGGGCCAGGTTACGGGGCAGTGACAGGGCCTGCTGCGCGCGTCGTAAGTGCCAGCTTGCGCAGGAAGCGGCCGATCTGCGGATCGCTGCGCGTCAGCGGCACGGCGTCCAGCGCGAACCAGCGGATGCCGTGGAACTCACCGGCATCGTAGTCCAGCCGCACGTGCCGGTCCGTCATGAGGACGTACCACAGCGATACGTCGACATGTCCCGCTGTGAGGCCGACGGTCTCGGTGGCCGTCAGGAACAGCGGCGTCGGCAG
Source organism: Moraxellaceae bacterium (assembly GCA_031119205.1). GTDB lineage: Bacteria > Pseudomonadota > Gammaproteobacteria > Burkholderiales > Rhodocyclaceae > Uliginosibacterium. The sequence goes on from JAVHYF010000020.1 coordinate 60,056, forward strand.
CAGGAAATCTGCGGTCTGGTCAACGGTGAGGCCCAGTTCTTCGTGAGCTTCGCGCAACACGGTGGTACGCGGGTGCTCGCCGGGTTCGACGTGTCCGCCGGTGGGCAGCCACAGTTGTGCGTTGATGTGGTCGACCAGCAGCACGTGGCCGCCGCCCTCGCGCAGATCCACGCAGGCGAAGTAGGACACCAGGTGTCGCGGCGGCGTGGCGGGTTTGGCCGTGCGGCACAACTCCGTGCCGCTGTCGATCCAGCGCAGGGTGTCGGCGATCTGGCTGGACTCCAGCTCATCGAGTGGCGTGATGCCGGCGATTTCGTTGCGGATCTGCTGGCGCATGTTGGTGCGTGTATGGAGGAGCGTGACCGGAGCAGGGCCCCAAAACGAAACGGGCGATGCATGGAGATGCATCGCCCGTCGCAGGACTACCGGTGTTGCGTGATCAGCCCAGGGCCTTCAGCGCGGCGTCGTAGTCCGGCTCGTTCTTGATCTCGGGCACCAGCTCGCTGTGCAGTACCTTGTTGTTCTCGTCCAGTACCACGACGGCACGGGCGGTCAGGCCGGCCAGCACGCCGCTCTTGATGTCCACGCCGTAGGCCTGCTTGAAGCCCTCGCCGCCACGCAGGGTGGACAGGGTCTTCACGTTGGCCAGGCCTTCCACTTCGCAGAAGCGCTTGGCGGCGAAGGGCAGGTCGGCGGAGATCACCAGCACCACGGTGTTGTTCAGGCTGCTGGCCTTCTCGTTGAACTTGCGGGTCGACACGGCGCAGGTCGGCGTGTCCAGGCTGGGAACGATGTTCAGGACCTTGCGCTTGCCGGCAAAGCTCGACAGGCCGGTGTCGGCCAGGTCGGCACCGACCAGGCTGAACTCACGACCGGTTTCGCCGGATGCGGGAAAGTGGCCGCCGACTTCGACCGGGTTACCGCCGAGGGTGACAGTGCTCATGCTTCGACTCCTTGATATGCGAGGTGGGTGAGGGTGGCTTCACAGCCGTCACGTACGTGCGTGACGGCTTGCGTGAGCGGGGGATTGTGCAGCGTTCAGGGGTGGAACACGTAGACCCTGAAGCCCGAGGCCGGCAGCTCGCGGGCCGCCAGCGGCACGTCGGCGGTGATCTCGCCACCCGCTTCGAAGGCCGGTTGGCCCTTCTGCTGGGCCGGCAGCCATTCGCCGGGCGCGAAGACCTTGCGGGCCAGGGCGCGATCGAAGCGGTCGGTCAGGGTCAGTTCGATGTGTGGCCACTGCTGCGCGTAATCAGCCTTGTTGCGCAGCGTGACGACCAGGCGGTAATGGCCGGGGTTGCCGGGCTCCGGGTTGAGGTCGGTGGCTTCCACCGCGATCGCGTCGGAATCATGCGGGTAGGGCACGCTGCAGCCCACTGCGCCGCACAGGTCCTCCAGCAGTGGCCGCAGGTCTGGTTGAGCCCTGGCGATCTCGGTGCGGAACATGTAGGTCGCCTGTAGCAGGACGGCCAGCACCAGCACCAGGATGCCGAGGACCCAGGGTTTGCGCTTGCCGTCGGCTTCCAGCGGCGGCAGGTGAGCGGCTGAGCGCTCCTCGGCCAGTGACAGCGTGCCGACCTGGGTGTCCGGCATGCCGGCTTCCTTGCGCAGCAGCTGGGTTTCCGGCTCGGGCTCTTCGTCGATCGGGCCCAGGTCGAAGTGCTCGTCGATGTGCACCACGTCGCTGGGTGGCTCGGTTTCACCGGCACCCTCCAGCGAAGGCAGATCTTTGGTGTTCTTGCGGTCGGGAACTGCAGCGGCCTGTGGCTTGGGTGCCGGCGGGACATCCACGCCCTCGAACTGGGGGATCTCCCAGTCGTCCGGTGCGCCTTGTTCAACGCGGATGTCGTCGCTGAGGTCGAAGTCCACGCTGTCGGGCAGTGCGAAGTCGCGCGAGGCGTTGGCTTCGGACGGCATCAACAGGGTGGGTTCGAAGGCCTTGTTGAGGTCGGTGCGCTCGTAGTCGAACATCACCGGCGTGGCGTTGTCGGCACGCGGCGGTTCAAAGGGCTGGATGCTGTGGTCGGTGTGCGCCGTGTGCTGCGGCATCGGCGGCAAGCCGGGCGCCGCAGTTGCTGCGGGGCGAGGCGCTGCGGGTGCCGGCGTGGGGGCCGCAACGGGCGGCGGAGCAGGGCGCGGAGGCGGCGGGGGCGGAGCGACGGGTTGCGGCGCTGGTGCAGCCGCTTGCGGTGCTGCGGCCGGGGGCTTCGCGGCGGGGGCGGGCGTGGAGCCAGGCGCCGGGTTGGTCTGGACCAGATCCGTGTCGTCCGGCATCTCCTCCAGCGAGTTCAGCGCGGAGAAGGCGTTCTGGCAGTTGCCGCAACGCACGCGACCGCCGCGCAGCCCGAGCTGTTCGGGGCGGATGCGGAAGGCGGTGCTGCAGTTCGGGCAACGCGTGACTAGCAAGGCAAGCTTCCCTCCAGACGGATCCAGCCTTCATGTTCATCGCCGACGCGCAAGGCAATGTAGGGCGCGTAGGCGTCGATGACGCGCTGGGCCTGCTCGGCCAGCACACCCGACAGCGCCAGCTGGCCACCCGGGGCGACGCGGCCGGCGATGACCGGTGCCAGCACGCACAGCGGGTTGGTCAGGATGTTGGCGACCACGCGATCATAGCGCGCGGGAATCGCTTCGGTGCTCAGCCGCCAGTCGGCCTGCACCTTGTTCCGCTCGGCGTTGTGGCGGCTGGATTCAACGGCTTGCGGGTCGATGTCCACGCCCAGTACTGCACCAGCGCCCAGTCTGACGGCCGCAATGGCCAGGATGCCCGAGCCGCAGCCGTAGTCCAGCACGCTGCAACCCGGCGTTACGGTGGTGGTGAGCCATTGCAGGCACAGGCGCGTGGTGGGGTGGGAGCCGGTGCCGAAGGCCATGCCCGGGTCCATCTCGATGTTCAGCGCAGCCGGATCCGGCGACTGGTGCCAGGACGGCACGATCCACAGCTTGTCGGTGATCTGGATGGGGTCGAACTGCGACTGGGTGAGCTGCACCCAGTTCTGCTCGGCCACTTCCTCGATGGCGAACGGTGGCACTGCGTCCAGCCCGGCTGCGGCCGCCGCGACAGCCAGCGTGCCGGCAATGTCGGCATCCGCGTCGAACAGCGCGATGACGTGGCTGTGATCCCACAGGCTGGGATCGGCCACCATGCCGGGTTCGCCGAACTGGGGGCGCTCGCGCTCGGTGCCGGCGTCAGCGTCCTCGATGCTGACCGACAGCGCGCCGGCATCCATCAGTGCTTCGGACAATGCCTCGGCGGACTGTGCCGAGGCCTGCAGGGTGACCGAGAACCACGGCATCGCTCAGCCCGTCCTCAGCTCTTGCCTGCGAGCTTGTGCTCCAGGTAGTGGATGCTGGTGCCGCCGGCCACGAAGTTGGCGTCGGCCAGCAAGTCCTGGTGCAGCGGGATGTTGGTCTTGATACCGTCGACCACCATTTCCGACAGCGCGACGCGCAGGCGGCGGATGGCCTGTTCGCGGGTGTCACCGTAGGCGATGACCTTGCCGATCATCGAATCGTAATGCGGCGGCACGGTGTAGCCGGAGAACACGTGCGAGTCGACACGGATGCCGGGGCCACCCGGTGTGTGCCACTGGTTGATCTTGCCGGGCGAGGGCGTGAACTTGAACGGGTCTTCCGCGTTGATGCGGCACTCCATCGAGTGGCCACGCAGCACCACGTCCTTCTGCTTGAAGCGCAGCTTCTCCCCAGCGGCGACGCGGATCTGTTCCTGCACGATATCGATGCCGGTGATCAGCTCGGTGACCGGGTGCTCCACCTGCACGCGGGTGTTCATCTCGATGAAGTAGAACTCGTTGTTCTCGTACAGGAACTCGAAGGTGCCGGCGCCGCGGTAGCCGATGCGCTTGCACGCATCCACGCAGGACTCACCTACCTTGGCGATCAGCTTGCGGTCGATGCCGGGGGCCGGCGCTTCTTCGATGACCTTCTGGTGGCGGCGCTGCATCGAGCAGTCGCGCTCGCCGAGGTAGACGGCATTGCCGTGCTGGTCGGCCAGTACCTGGATTTCCACGTGACGCGGGTTTTCCAGGAACTTCTCCATGTACACCGTCGGGTTGCCGAAGGCGGCACCGGCCTCGGTACGCGTCGTGGTCACCGCAGTGAGCAGCGCGCCTTCGGTGTGCACCACGCGCATGCCGCGGCCACCACCACCGCCGGCGGCCTTGATGATGACGGGATAGCCGATGGCGCGTGCGGTCTTGACGATTTCCTTCGGGTCATCCGACAAGGCACCACCGGAGCCGGGCACGCAGGGGACGCCGGCTTCGATCATGGCCTGCTTGGCCGATACCTTGTCGCCCATCAGGCGGATGGTGTCCGGACGCGGGCCGATGAATACGAAGCCGGAGGACTCCACGCGCTCGGCGAAGTCGGCGTTCTCGGACAGGAAGCCGTAGCCGGGGTGGATGGCTTCGGCGTCGGTGACTTCCGCCGCAGCGATGATGCGAGGTACGTTCAGGTAGGACTGGGCGGAGGCGGCCGGGCCGATGCACACCGACTCGTCGGCCAGCTTGACGTACTTGGCGTCGGCATCCGCTTCGGAGTGGACGGCGACGGTGCGGATGCCCATCTCTCGGCAGGCGCGCAGCACACGCAGGGCAATTTCCCCGCGGTTGGCGATCAGGATCTTTTCAAACATTGGAAACCCCGTGATACGTGAAGCGTGAGTTGCGAGGCCTGCGTCCGGAGGACGGTGGGCGCTTCGCCGTCACGTGTCAGCTGGTTAGCCGATGATGAACAGCGGCTGGCCGTATTCGACCGGCTGGCCGTTCTCGACCAGGATGGCCTTGATGGAGCCGGATGCATCGGCCTCGATTTCGTTCATCAGCTTCATGGCTTCGATCAGGCACAGCGTGTCGCCGCTGGACACGTTCTGGCCGATTTCGGCGAAGGGCTTGGCGCCCGGCGCGGAGGAGCGGTAGAAAGTGCCGACCATCGGGCTCTTCACCACGTGGCCCTCGGGTAGGCCGGACTCGGCTGGCGCTGCCGGGGCAGCCGCGACCGGAGCGGCCACGGGCGCGGCGGCGGGGACTTGTGCGACATAGGTGGCCGGCGCAGCAACCTGGCCTGTGGGGTGCTTGGCAATACGGACTTTTTCCTCGCCCTCGGTCACTTCCAGTTCGGCGATGCCGGATTCCTGTACGAGGTCGATCAGTTTCTTGAGTTTTCTCAGATCCATGCCTTGCTCCAAAGCAGATGATGGCAGCCACGCACGGGGCGCAGCCGTCTCAGGGTTTTGATCAGCGCGCGCCGCTGCCGCCCTTGGCGGGGGCCAGCAACCTCGACAGGACGTAGTCCAGGGCCAGCTGGTAGCCCTCGGCGCCGAGGCCGCAGATGACGCCCACGGCAATCTCGGAGAAGAACGAGTGGTGCCGGAACGCTTCGCGCGCGTGGATGTTGGACAGGTGCACCTCGACGAAGGGAATCTTCACTGCGGCGAGGGCGTCGCGCAGGGCGACGCTGGTGTGGCTGTAGCCAGCCGGATTGATGATGATGAAGTCGATGCCCTCGGTACGCGCGGCCTGCACGCGGTCGATCAGCTCGCCTTCATGATTGCTCTGGAAGGATTCCAGCAGCGCGCCGGCGGCACGGGCACGGGCTTCCATGGCCTCATGGATGTCGGCCAGGGTGGTGTAGCCATAGACCTCGGGCTCACGTGTACCCAGCAGATTGAGGTTGGGGCCGTGCAGCACCAGCAGGCGCGCGCGGACCGCGCTGGCGGCCTTTCCTGCAGCCTTTCCGGTGCCTTGTGACTTGTTGCCGGCTTTTTTCATGGGCGCGAGTTTGCCGCAAATCGCAGCAAATTGTCCATGTTTCGCTTATTTTTGCGCCGAAAGCTCTTGTAGCCGGCTATTCAGCTCTGCTGCCTTCAGTTCGCCCAGTTTGACCTGGTGCAGGGCACCATCGCGGTCCAGAAAGACGGTAAACGGCAGGGCTTGCGCGCCGTTACCCAGCCGCGCCATGAGCGGGCCGATTTCCATGCCGGTGACCAGCAGGGGGTAGGGCGTCGGGGAGTTCTCAGCATAGGTGGCAACCGCCTTGGCGTCATCCATGGCGATGCCGACGAACTGGATGCCCTGGCCGGCCGGTGACCGGGAGGCCTCGGCCAGCATCGGCATCTCCTCGCGGCAAGGGGGGCACCAGGTGGCCCAGAAGTTCACCACCATCGGCTTGCCCTTCCACTGGGCGAGCGGGGTGGGCTGGCCGGCAGCGTCGGGCAGCTTCAGGTCCATCAGGGCCTGCACGGCTGCCTCGGACTCGCTGGGGCGGAGGAGCTGGATGGCGGAGAACGCGCCCAGCAGCGCAGCAGCTACGGCTACTGCGCCCATCAATACCTGGCGTTTATTCAAGATCGCTGTTGTCGGTGGTTTCGGCGGCGAGAAGCGCTTGGACGGCTTCGATGCGTGCGCGTTCCACGGGTTTGCCGCCGCTGCGGCGGCCGCTGCGTTCCACCACGGGGTCGAAGACCCGCAACTTCACCGGCACTTCGTCGTATTCGAAGGCCAGGATGGCCTCGGGTGAATCAGGGCCGTTGCGGCGTACTTCGCGGTGTTCCGGCTCCAGGCCTTCGCCGAGCAGGTAGATCTCCACGTCCTTGGCGCTGTCGGCATAGACCTCCAGCTCGACCTCGGAGAAAGCGCTGGCGGTACCGTCCAGGGCCATGCCGGTCAGGTAGGTGCGGAAAGGCGAGAGCAGGCGCATCACATCGACCGCGGTTTCGCGCATGGCGCGCAGGCGGTCGTCGTGGTCATCGTCGTGGAACAGTATCTGGTGGGTGCGCAGCGCTTCTTCGATCTCGCCATTGGTGGGCATGGCTTCGTTCTCGCCCACGCCGAGCTGGCGGGCCGCCTTGCGCTTGGCGAGCGCAAAGTCGGCAATGCCTTCCTCGGCGATGAGGCGGGCCGCCACGGCGGCGATATTGCGACGAAGATTGCTGGTGCGCGCAGACATGTCAGTCGCAGTGCTGCTCGGTAGAATGCAGCCCATTCTACACACGACACACGCTGCGGCGTGTGTGTCCGGGCATCTCCTTCATGCACATTCACATACTGGGTATCTGTGGCACCTTCATGGGCGGCATCGCCCTGCTGGCGCGCGCGGCCGGCCACACCGTCACCGGCTGCGACGCCAATGTCTACCCGCCGATGAGCACCCAGCTCACGGAGCAGGGAATCGCTTTGATCGAAGGTTATTCGCCCGAGCAACTGGCGATGGAGCCGGACCTGTTCGTGGTGGGCAACGCGGTTTCGCGCGGCAATCCCTTGCTGGAGGCGATCCTCGATCGCGGTCTGCCCTACACCTCAGGCCCGCAATGGCTGGCCGACCACGTGCTGCAGGGCAAGTGGGTGCTGGCCGTGGCGGGCACGCATGGCAAGACCACTACGTCCTCGCTGCTGGCCTGGATACTGGAAGACGCCGGGCTGAATCCCGGCTTCCTGATCGGCGGTGTGCCCGGCAACTTCGGTGTGTCGGCGCGGCTGACCGACATGCCCTTCTTCGTGATCGAGGCGGACGAGTACGACACGGCCTTCTGCGACAAGCGCTCCAAGTTCGTTCACTACCGTCCGCGCACGGCCATATTGAATAACCTGGAGTTCGACCACGCCGACATCTTTGCCGATCTCGCCGCCATCGAAACCCAGTTCCATCACCTCGTGCGCACGGTGCCGCGCAGTGGCCGCATCGTCGTGAACGGCGAGGAAAGCCTGCAGCGCGTGATCGACCGCGGTTGCTGGAGCGAGCTGGAGTGGTTCAACCGCGACGGCGCTTGGCAGTGGCAGGATGTCGACGAGCGCGATGGCGTGGCCTTCTTCCTGAACGGCGAGGCGGTCGGGCAGTGCCAGTTGCCTATGGCCGGCGCGCACAACCGTTCCAACGCGCTGGCGGCCATCGCCGCCGCACGTCACGTCGGCGTGACGCCGGCGCGCGCGGTGGATGCGCTGACCCGGTTCGTCGGCATCAAGCGTCGCCTGGAACCGCGCGGCACGGTGCGTGGCGTCACGGTGTACGACGATTTCGCCCACCACCCCACCGCGATTGCCACCACCGTGGCAGGGCTGCGCCGCCGCGTCGGCAACCGCCGCATCCTGGCGGTGCTGGAGCCACGCTCCAACACCATGAAGCTGGGCGTCATGAAAAGCCAGTTGCCGGCCAGCCTGGACGAAGCCGACCGCATTTTCTGCTACGCCCACAACCTTGGCTGGGACGCTGCCAGCGTCATGGCCGAACTCGGCGCCCGCGCCCAGACTTTCGAGGATCTGGATGCGCTGGTGGCTGCCGTGGCGGCCGAGGCGGCGTGGGGCGACCAGGTGCTGGTAATGAGCAACGGCGGCTTCGGCGGCGTGCACGACAAACTGTTGCGGGCACTGGCCGCCGGTCAGGGCGCTACCACGTAGACAGCCCGGCGCGCCTTGCGCCAAGTCAATCTCCTTGATGCTGCAAGGGTTGCTGTGGCACCATTGCCGGCGTTTTTGCGCCCTGTTTCGCCATTCAGCAGGGTGCGGCAACGCTACAAAAAAACCGCAGGGCCATCCAAAGACCGCGCGGCGGCAGCCTGCCGTGACCGGTGTTCAGCAAGGTGTGCGAGGCATGACTAACAACGCAGCACTACTCATGAAAAAAACGGTTCAAGCAGCGGCTGGCCTGGGAGGCATCTTCGCCGCCTCCGCGACCTGGGCCGCCAACAGCAAGTACAACTTCCAGGAACCTGCCAGCCGCATGGCGGCCGACATCCACGACCTGCACATGTGGATGATCTGGATCTGCCTGATCATCTTCGTGGTGGTCTTCGGCTTCATGTTCTATTCGATCTACGCCCACCGCAAATCGAAGGGCGCGGTGGCGGCGCAGTTCCACGAGAGCACCACGGTCGAGATCCTGTGGACCGTCATCCCGGTGCTGATCCTGGTGGGCATGGCCTGGCCGGCGACCAAGACGGTGCTGGCGCAGAAGGACACCACCAACGCCGACATCACCATCAAGGCGACCGGCTACCAGTGGAAGTGGGGCTACGACTATATCAAGGGCGAGGGCGAGGGCATTGCTTTCGTCTCCACCCTGTCCACGCCGCGCGGCCAGCTCGAGTTCGGCGAATACCCGGGCGAGAACTACCTGCTGGAGGTCGACAACCCGGTGGTGGTTCCCATCGGCAAGAAGGTGCGCATCCTCACCACCGCACAGGACGTCATCCACGCCTGGTGGGTGCCCGCGCTGGGCGTGAAGCAGGACGCGATTCCCGGCTTCATCCGTGACACCTGGTTCCGTGCCGATCGCGAAGGCGTGTTCCGTGGCGTGTGTGCCGAACTGTGCGGCAAGGACCACGGCTACATGCCCATCGAAGTGCACGTCGTGTCCGAAGAAAAGTATGCCGCATGGGTGGCCGCCCAGAAGCAGAAGAGCGCTGCGCCTGCCGCCGCCGCTGCACAACCGGCCCCCGCCTCCGCCAGCTGAGCTGGCGACAGCAATAAAGAATCCAACAGGAGTCACGAATGAGCGCGGTTCCCCACGACGTCGCCCACGGTCACGATCACCACGATGACCATCATCACGGCCCCACCGGCCTGATGCGCTGGATCACGGCCACCAACCACAAGGACATCGGGACGATGTACCTGATCTTCAGCTTCATCATGTTCCTGTCCGGGGGCGTGATGGCGCTGACGCTGCGTGCCGAGCTGTTCCAGCCCGGCCTGCAGGTGGTGCAGCCCGAGTTCTTCAACCAGCTCACCACCATGCATGGCCTGGTGATGGTGTTCGGCGCGATCATGCCGGCCTTCGTCGGCTTCGCGAACTGGATGCTGCCGCTGATGGTCGGCGCGCCCGACATGGCCTTCGCGCGCATGAACAACTGGTCGTTCTGGCTGCTGCCGCCGGCCGCCATCCTGCTGATCGGCTCGTTCTTCGTCCCCGGTGGCGCCACCGCCGCCGGCTGGACGCTGTACGCGCCGCTGTCGGTGCAGATGGGCATGGGCATGGACATGGCGATCTTCGCCATCCACATCATGGGCGCCAGCTCCATCATGGGCGCCATCAACATCGTGGTGACCATCCTCAACATGCGTGCCCCCGGCATGACGCTGATGAAGATGCCGCTGTTCTGCTGGACCTGGCTGATCACCGCCTACCTGCTGATCGCCGTCATGCCGGTGCTGGCCGGTGCGGTCACCATGGTGCTGACCGACCGCCACTTCGGCACCACCTTCTTCAACGCCGCAGGCGGTGGTGACCCGGTGCTGTACCAGCACGTGTTCTGGTTCTTCGGTCACCCCGAGGTCTACATCATGATCCTGCCGGCATTCGGCATCGTGTCGCAGATCATCCCGACCTTCGCCCGCAAGCCGCTGTTCGGTTACGCCTCGATGGTGTACGCCACCGCGTCCATCGCCATCCTGTCCTTCGTCGTGTGGGCTCACCACATGTTCACCACGGGCATGCCGGCGAAGACCCAGATCTTTTTCATGTACGCCACCATGTTGATCGCGGTGCCGACCGGTGTGAAGGTGTTCAACTGGATCGCCACCATGTGGCGCGGTTCGATGACCTTCGAGACGCCCATGCTGTTCTCGGTCGGCTTCATCTTCGTGTTCACGCTGGGCGGCTTCACCGGCCTGATGCTGTCGATCGCTCCGGTCGACATCCAGTACCAGGACACCTACTTCGTCGTCGCCCACTTCCACTATGTGCTGGTGGCAGGTTCGCTGTTCGCGCTGTTCGCCGGCACCTACTACTGGCTGCCGAAGTGGACCGGCTACATGTACGACGAGAAGCTCGGCAAGCGCCATTTCTGGCTGTCCATGATCTTCTTCAACGTCACCTTCTTCCCGATGCACTTCCTGGGCCTCGCCGGGATGCAGCGCCGGGTACCGGACTACAACCCGATGTTCGCCGACTTCAACGAGCTGGCCACCGTCGGCGCCTTCGGTTTCGGCCTCACCCAGCTGCTGTTCGCCTACGTCATCATCAAGTGCATCCGTGGTGGCGAAAAGGCTACGGCGCAGGTGTGGGAAGGTGCCGAGGGCCTGGAGTGGACGGTGCCGTCGCCGGCCCCGCACCACACCTTCGAAGTGCCGCCGGTGTTCGAGGCCAAAGGCCATCACCACTGAGCCGCGAAGCGAAGTCGCAAAACGAGTCCTGGGTTGAGCTAGCGTGGTCGCACCCCGTAGCAGCAATGTCCGCCTGTTGTTGATCCTGCTGTCGATGGCGGCAGTATTCTTCATCGGTTACATCGTCAAGATATGGCTTCTGGGACGCTAGATTCGCGCTCGCTCGAAAACCGCCGCATGCTGGTTCGCCTGGCCATCGCGGCGGTCGGCATGTTCGGCTTCGGCTTCGCGCTGGTGCCGTTCTACGAGAAAATCTGCGAGGTCACCGGGCTGCGTAACCTGCTGGTATCGAATGCCAGCGACAACGCGGAGAACACCCAGGTCGACACCACGCGAAACATCGTGGTGGAGATGGATGCCAACACGCACTCGCTGGCCTGGCGTTTCAAGCCCTTGCAGAGCAACGTGACGGTGCACCCCGGCCAGCTGGTGCGGGTGGATTACGAAATCGAGAACACGCTTGACCGCGCCGTGACTGGCCAGGCGATTCCGAGCTATGGCCCCAAGGTGGCGGAGCGCCACTTCCGCAAGCTGGAGTGCTTCTGCTTCACACAGCAGACCCTCGGTCCGAAGGAAAAACGCATCATGCCGGTGGTCTTCGTCATCGACGGCACGGCGCCGGTCGACATGAACGAGATCACGCTGTCCTATACCTTTTTCGAAGTGGCAGGCAAAGGCTGATGATGACTAACAAGCAACGCAACGGCTTCATCGCCACCGTGCTCGCGGTGCTGTGGTCCTTCGCCGGCATCCGCAAGGGCCGCGATTACCAGCTCGATGCGGAGCAGCTCAACCCGAAGCACGTGATCATCGCCGGCATCATCGGCGGCATCCTGTTCGTGTTCACCATCCTCGCCGTGGTGAATATCGTGGTTTCACAATAAGCAGACTAAACCGACATTGCCATCCCCAAGGGAGAAGGCCAGCATGAACGCCCAGACCATCGAAAAATACTTCGTACCCGAGCCCTCCATCTACCCGATCATCGGCTCGATCTCGCTGTTGCTGCTCGGCACGGGTGCGTCCTTCTGGGTGAACTCGCTGGCTGCCGGTCCCTGGATCACCGCACTCGGTTTCGCCGTGCTGCTGTACATGCTGTTCGGCTGGTTCGGCGCAGTGATCCGTGAGTCCGAAACCGGCAAGTACGGCAAGAACGTGGACAGCGCCTTCCGCTGGAGCATGGGCTGGTTCATCTTTTCCGAAGTGATGTTCTTTGCGGCTTTCTTCGGCACCCTGTTCTACGTGCGCGTCATTTCGGTGCCGGATCTGGGTAGTGAAGTCGGCCAGATCTTCTGGCCCGGTTTCAAGGCGGCCTGGCCGTCGGCCGGTCCGCATGCCACCGAGGCTTTCGAATCGATGACCTGGGTCGGCAAGTCGACCCTGGCGATCGTTGCGGTGATCGCCGCTGCCGCGATGCTCACCTTCGCACACGGTCCGATGGAAAAGGGCAAGAAGGGCCAGTTGCAGATCATGCTGGGCCTGACCCTGCTGATCGTCGTGCTGTTGCTGGCCTCGCTGTCGGTGAGCTGGGTGCCGGTGATCAACACCGCGTTGCTGCTGGCCTCTGCCGTCACGCTGACCTGGGCGCACTGGTCGATCCGCCAGGGCAACCGTGGCCAGTTCAACCTGTTCCTGGCACTGACCCTGCTGCTCGGCGTGGTCTTCCTCGGCTGCCAGGTGTACGAGTACGTGCATGCCTACAGCGAGCTGAACCTCAAGCTCACCTCGGGCGTGTATGGCGCCACCTTCTACATGATGACCGGCTTCCACGGCCTGCACGTGACCATTGGCGCCATCATGCTGGCGGTGATGCTGGCGCGTTCGCTGTCGGGCCACTTCACCAAGGACCGCCACTTCGCTTTCGAAGCCGCGGCCTGGTACTGGCACTTCGTGGACTATGTGTGGCTGCTGCTGTTCGTGGTGGTCTACATCCTCTAAGGAGCGACCACCGCCGGTTCATCGTCCGGCGAGCGCAAGCACCACGACGATGACGAACAGCAAGATCGAAAGCCCGATCCGCCAGGTGAGGGCTTTCACCGTTTTATCACTGTCACCCTTTTCGCGGATGAGGTAGAGCCCGCCGGATGCAAGGGTGGCGAAGATGGCGACGAGCAACAGGATGATGATGACGCGCATGGGGGTAACGCAGTGAGCCAAAGCCCCAGTGTAGTCGAAAGGGCGCGCGGCTCTGCCCGTGCGCGCTGGCGTCAGTCCGTGCCCGGAATTGCCGGCGTGCTGGTGGTGGCGATCTGCCTCAACCTCGGTGCCTGGCAGCTGCGCCGCGCGACCTACAAGGACAACCTGCAGACGCGTGCCGATGCGGCCGAGCAGGCGACTGCGCAAGTGCCGGCCGACGTCGCTGCGCTGCTGCCCGGCCAGCGCGTTCGCCTGACAGGCGTCTGGCGTAGCGAGCATGGTGTGCTGATCGACAACCGCAGCTATCGCAAGCAACCCGGCTACTACCTGCAGATGCCGCTGCAACTTGCCGACGGCAGCGAGGTCATCGTACTGCGCGGCTGGTTGCCGGCGGCGCTGGACCGCAAACAGCCGACCTGGCAGACACCGGCTGGCGAGCAGGTGGTCGAAGGCATCACGCAGGACCCGGCCGAAAGCCAGGGCTACACGCTGGGCGAGCTGGATCCCGCCGCGACTTTGTGGCCGCGCCAGGACATGACGGCCTGGCAGACACGCCTGGGCGGTGCGTCCGGTGAAGCTAGGCTCGCCCCGGTTCCGGTCGCGCAGACCTCGGTCGCGGACGACGGGTTGGTACGCGACTGGCGGCACGCCGATTACGGCGCCGACAAGCATCGCGCTTATGCGCTGCAATGGTTCTCCATGGCGGCGGTGGCTGCCGGTCTGGTCGCGGTGTGGCTATGGCGACGCGCGCGTCGCAGTGACGCTGGCGATGACAGTGCCAGCTGAGCACTCCGGACATTCGAGCAACAGTGAAATCGAGCAATAGAGCAATCGAGCAAGCCAAGTGGTGACATCTTCTTCCCTTCCCGCACAGCCCCCGGTCGATCCGGTCCAGCGTGCCCGCGCCCGCCGCACCCTGCTGCTGATCTTCCTGGTGGCGGCTTCGCCCATCGTCGCGGCCTATGTGGCCTTCTTCTTCTGGAAGCCATCGGCCGGCGCCAACTACGGCGAGCTGGTGCAACCTCCGCGTGCGCTCGACGTCACGCAGTTCCATTCCCTTCGCGCTGCCGCCAGCGGTCAGCCTGCAGACGCGACAGCGCTGCGCGGCCACTGGGTGCTCGCTTACGTCGGCGCTGGCGCCTGTGATGCCGCCTGCGCGCAGAGCATCTACTACACGCGCCAGGTCCGCCTCGCGCAGAACAAGGAAGTGGATCGCGTGCAACGCGCCTGGCTGGTCATCGACGGCACGGCGCCGCAAGTCGCCGCGGTGGATGATGCGCCGCTGGTCCTGCATGCCGGCGACAGTCTGGCGAGCGAAGCCGGGCGCATCGTGCTGGTCGACCCGCAGGGCAACCTGATGATGCGTTTCCCGGCCGACGCCGACCCCAAGCGCATGATCAAGGATCTCCAGCGCCTGCTGAAATACTCCCGCGCTGGTTGAAGGTTTCGTCATGCTGCGCAGACTCATCGCCCTGTCCCTCCTGCTCACCGCCATCGTGGTGGTGCTCGGCGCCTATGTGCGCCTGTCCGATGCCGGCCTCGGCTGCCCCGACTGGCCCGGCTGCTACGGCCAGCTGTCGCCGCACCACGCGGAAGACGAGATCCGTGCCGCCCACGCCGCCGAGCCGCATGGCCCGGTGTCCATGCCCAAGGCATGGAAGGAGATGATCCACCGCTACCTCGCGTCTACGCTCGGCTTCCTGATCATCGCCATCGCCTGGCTGTCCTGGCGCGCCTCGAAGCGGGGTGAGGGCTCCTCCGCCGTCGCCATCGCGCTGGTTGGCGTCGTCATCTTCCAGGGCCTGCTCGGAAAGTGGACCGTCACGCTGCTGCTCAAGCCCGCCATCGTCACCCTGCACCTGCTCGGCGGCCTCACCGTGCTGGGTATGCTCGCCTGGCTGTACGTGCGTGCGCGTGGCCTGTCGCGTCACGTGGTCGGCAGCGGCATGGCGCTGGCTGCGCGCGTCGCACTGGTGCTTCTGGTCGTGCAGATCACCCTCGGCGGCTGGGTGTCCACCAACTACGCCGCGCTGGCGTGCACCGACCTGCCCACCTGTCATGGCGAATGGCTGCCGCAGATGGATGTCGGCAACGCCTTCCATGTGCTGCGCGAACTCGGCATGACCGCCGAGGGCGAGTTCCTGTCGCGCGAGGCGCTCACCGCCATCCACTTCATGCATCGCGTCGGCGCCGTCGTCGCAGGTCTCTACCTCATCGTCTTCGGTCTGCGCCTGCGTCGCTTCGAGCCGCTGCGCAGCCTCGGCAACGGCCTGGTGGCTGCCGTCGTGCTGCAGATCGTGCTGGGCATCGCCAACGTGCTGCTCAGCCTGCCGCTGCCGCTGGCGGTCGCCCACAACGCCGGTGCTGCACTGCTCATCGTGCTCACCGTCACAGCCAACTACCGCCTGCGCGCAGCGGAACCTGCCCGCCGCACTGCGGGCGTGATCGCGGAGGCCCGCGGATGAAGACCCTGTCCTTCGCGCCCGGCATCGCCGAGCGCATCACTGCCTACGTCGCCCTTACCAAACTGCGGGTGAATAGCCTCATCGTCTTCTGCGCGGTGATCGGCATGTTCCTCGCCGCCGACACGCTGCCGCCCTGGCGCATCGTGCTGTTCGCCACGCTGGGCATCGGCATGGTGGCCGCCGCCGCCGCTGCGGTGAATTGCCTCATCGAGCAGAAGATCGACGCGCAGATGGCCCGCACCCGCGCCCGCCCGCTGCCCCGTGGCGTACTGTCGCCTGCCGAGACGCTGCTGATCTCCGGCGTACTCGGCGGCGCCGGCCTGTCGCTGCTGTTCCACTTCGTCAACGCGCTGACCATGTGGCTCACGCTCGCCACCTTCGTCGGTTACGCGGTGATCTACACCGTGCTGCTCAAACCCAACACACCGCAGAACATTGTCATTGGCGGCGCCTCCGGCGCCATGCCACCGGTGCTGGGCTGGGCCGCTGTGACCGGCGAGGTGTCGGCCGACGCCTGTCTGCTGTTCCTCATCATCTTCGCCTGGACGCCCCCGCATTTCTGGGCGCTGGCGCTGTACCGCACCGACGAGTACGCGCGTGCCGGTCTGCCGATGTTGCCGGTGACGCACGGCGCGCAGTTCACGCGCCTGCATGTGCTGTTGTACGCGGTGATCCTCGCCGGCGTGACGCTGCTGCCTTTCGCCACGCGCATGAGCAGCTGGATCTACCTGGCGAGTGCCATCGTGCTGAACGGCATCTTCATCGGCTACGCGTGGAAGCTGTGGCGCAACTACAGCGATGCGCTGGCACGCACGACCTTCAAGTTCTCCATCCTGTATCTGACGCTGCTGTTCGCGGCGTTGTTGGTGGATCACTACGTGTTTTGACGGCTCGCTCGTTGGCGTGGGCCTTACACACGCCGCACGAGCTACGGCGGTGGAGCCACTACTGAACTTCGTCATTCCCGCGAACGCGGGAATCCAGTGTCGTTGCTTTGCTCCCTTCGGCCGCTTGCGGGAGAGGGGCTGGGGGAGAGGGCGTTCTACCGGCTCCCGCCTTAGGGCCTGTGCTTACTCGTTACGCTTGGCCGGGAGTTCGCCCCGGCGGGCGAGTTACTTCTTGCTGCG
>JAVHYF010000056.1 GCA_031119205.1 Moraxellaceae bacterium
GCTGCGTATCCGAAGCCGGTCGACGTCAAGACGCACCGCGAACTGCCCAAGTTCATCAGCAACCGCGGCGGCATCTCGCTGCGCCCGGGCGACGGCGTGATCCACTCCTGGCTCAACCGCATGCTGCTGCCCGACACCGTCGGCACCGGCGGCGACTCGCACACCCGCTTCCCGGTCGGCATCAGCTTCCCGGCCGGCTCCGGTCTGGTCGCCTTCGCCGCCGCCACCGGCGTGATGCCGCTGGACATGCCGGAATCGGTGCTGGTGCGCTTCAAGGGTTCGCTGGATGAGGCTCAGAAACGTGGTGTGACCCTGCGCGACCTCGTGCACGCCATCCCGCTGTACGCCATCAAGCAAGGTCTGCTGACGGTGGCCAAGGCCGGCAAGATCAACGAGTTCTCCGGCCGCATTCTGGAGATCGAAGGTCTGCCCGATCTGAAGGTCGAACAGGCGTTCGAACTGTCCGACGCCTCCGCCGAACGCTCCGCTGCCGGCTGCACGGTGCAACTGAACAAGGCGCCGATCGTCGAGTACATGCGCTCCAACATCGTGCTGCTGAAGAACATGATCGCCGACGGCTACGCCGACAAGCGCACGCTGGAACGCCGCATCCAGAAGATGGAAGACTGGATCGCCAACGGCGAGCTGCTGCAACCGGACACCAACGCCGAGTACGCGCACGTCATCGAAATCGATCTGGCCGACATCCAGGAACCCATCCTGTGCTGCCCGAACGATCCGGACGACGCCAAGGTCCTGTCGGACGTGCAGAACACCCCGATCGACGAAGTATTCATCGGCTCCTGCATGACCAACATCGGCCACTTCCGCGCAGCTTCCAAGCTGCTCGAAGGCAAGCGCGACATCCCGGTGAAGCTGTGGGTCGCTCCGCCGACCAAGATGGACGCGTCCGAGCTGACCAAGGAAGGCCACTACGGCGTGTTCGGCACCGCCGGTGCCCGTACCGAAATGCCGGGCTGCTCGCTGTGCATGGGCAACCAGGCACAGGTGCGCGAAGGCGCGACGGTGGTGTCCACCTCCACGCGCAACTTCCCGAACCGCCTGGGCAAGAACACCAACGTGTTCCTGTCCTCGGCCGAAGTCGCCGCCATTGCATCGAAGCTCGGTCGCCTGCCGACCGTGGCGGAGTACCAAGCCGACATGGGCGTCATCAACGCCGACGCCGGCAAGATCTACCGCTACATGAACTTCGACCAGATCAGCGAGTACAAGGAAGTCGCGGACGAAGTGCAGGTTTGATCCGTCGTGTGTTCCATAAAACGGCCCGCAACTGCGGGCCGTTTTTCGTTTGAGGCACAAACTCGTAGGTCGGAAAAGCGAAGCGCCTTCCGAAGTTTAACTACACACAAACCATTTGGCCTGTGATTGAAGCTGGGTGTCGGAAGGCGCTTCGCTTTTCCGACCTACGTATCCAGTCTCTCACCAGCAGGGATTTCGGAGACTTCTGCTGCCCAATCACGTGGGTAGATGCCTTGCACTACGGCCCGATGAAACGACGAATGAGGCCAATCAGCTACGGCGTTCACCAGTCCATGCTTGAAGGGATTGATATGCACATAATCTATGTGCGCGGCGTAGTCCCGTTCATCACGGATCGTGTGCTCCCAGAACCTGCGCTGCCAGATGCCACGTTCGCCCTTGGCGGCACGAACCGTTGAAAGATGCTCGATCTTGGGCAAACCCTTCACAAACGCCTTCTTGATCTCACGCCAGCGGCTGGAATAGTCGGAGTCTTCCACTGGCAGGGTCCAGATGGCATGCAGGTGATCGGGTAACACCACCCATGCATCGATGTGGAAGGGACGGCGGATTTTGACGGAGCGGACAGCAGAACGGAGCAAGTCGATATGCTCAACGAGCAGGCGGCTGTGCCTCTCGAACAGATTGACGGTGAAGAAGTAGGTGCCACCCGGCACTCGGTTGCGGCGATAGTCGGACATGCGGCGAGTATGCAGATCGGGATTGCCCCCGAAAGCCGCAATGCCCCGAAGTCGACACCTGTAGGTCGGAAAAGCGCAGCGTCTTCCGACAATTGCGGACCCACAATCACTATGGTTCTTTCCATGCGAAACGTCGTTTGTCGGAAGGCGCTGCGCTTTTCCGACCTACGCGTCACGCCTTTCTCTTTGCCGACGCGGCCTCGCGCGCCTTCCGCGCCTGCTCCAGCAGATACACCTGGTAATCGTCCAGGTCGCCGTCGAAGGGGCGGATGCCGCCATCCGCGACCAGCCAGAACTCGTCGCACACCGAGCGCAGCAGTGCGCGGTCGTGGCTGACCAGCATCACCGTGCCTTCGAATTCGTTCAGTGCCACACCCAGTGCCTCGCGTGTCGACAGATCCAGGTGGTTGGTCGGCTCGTCAAGCAGCAACAGGTTGGGGCATTGCCACACGATCATGCACAGCACGAGGCGCGCCTTTTCGCCGCCGCTCATGCTGCCGACCGCCTGGTGCAGCATGTCGCCGCCGAAGTTGAAGGTGCCGAGGTAGTTGCGCAGACCTTGCTCTCGCCAGTCCATGCCGCTCGGGCGGGCGTTCACCGGTGTGTCCTTCACCAGGCGGATCATGTGCTCCAGCGGCGTGGAGCCGGGGTCCAGCACGTCCAGTTCCTGCTGCGCGAAGTAGCCGATGGTCAGGCCCTTGCCCTTGGTGATCTCGCCATGGATCGGTGACAACGCGGCTGCGATGGTCTTCACCAGCGTCGACTTGCCCTGGCCGTTGGCACCGAGGATGCCGATGCGCTGACCCGCAAGCACCGAGCGGTTGATGTTGTTCACGATCACCGTCGGCGGCGTGCCTTCCGGCGCGTCCGGCTGCGGCGGGTAGCCGAAGCTTGCATCCAGCATCGACAGCATGGGGTTGGGCACGTTGGCCGGTTCGCGGAATTCGAACTGGAATTCGGAATCGACCAGCACCGGGGCGATCTTCTCCATGCGCTCCAGCGCCTTGACGCGGCTCTGGGCCTGCTTGGCCTTGGCGGCGGAAGCCTTGAAGCGGTCGATGAATTTCTGCAGGTGGGCGATCTTGTCCTGCTGCTTCGCGAGCGCTGCCGTCTGCAGTGCCATCTGCTCAGCGCGCATGTCTTCGAAGCGGCTGTAGTTGCCGCCGTAGCGCACGAGCTTCGCGTTGTCGATGTGCACCGTTACGGTAGTCACGGCGTCGAGGAATTCACGGTCGTGGCTGATCACCACCATCGTGCCCTCGTAGCGCTTCAGCCAGGCCTCCAGCCACACCAGCGCATCGAGGTCGAGGTGGTTGGTCGGTTCGTCGAGCAACAGCAGGTCGGACGGACACATCAGCGCGCGTGCCAATTGCAGGCGCATGCGCCAGCCGCCGGAGAAGCTGTTCACCGGCTGGTCGAGTTGTGCGCTGCCGAAGCCGAGACCGAGGATCAGCGCCTGCGCGCGCGCCGCGGCGTCATGTGCGCCGGCGTCGTGCAGGGCCATGTAGGCGTGCGCCATGCGCATGCCGTCGTCGCTGGCTTCCGCCGCAGCGACTTCTGCCTGCGCGGCCAGCAGTACGGTGTCGCCTTCGATCACGAAGTCCGTGGCGCTCTGCTCCGTCTCCGGCATGTCCTGCGCCACCTGCGCCATCTGCCAGGCCGCGGGAATCGAGAACTCGCCACTGTCTTCATGGATGCTGCCGTTGAGCAGCGCGAACAGCGAGGACTTGCCCGCACCGTTACGGCCGACCAGACCGACCTTCTCGCCGGGGTTGAGCGTGGCGGAGCAACGGTCGAGCACGACCTTGGTGCCGCGACGCAGCGTTACATTCCGGATGGAGATCATGATGGTGAGGCGGTGAGGTGCGGCGGGAGGGCTGCGCATGATACCCCTGCGCAAGGCATCTTCCCGCGCCATCTCTTTGCGTTGTATCCCCGCGTTTCCTGCGCAACACCGGCATCGACCGCAAGCTGCAATGCCCGGCAAGCGCCAGGGGTTACCATGGCGAACAACAACCGAGCCGGGAGCCACCATGTCCGTCAATGCCTCAGACCGCTTCGTCGCCCTGTTCATCGACGCGGACAACGCGCCGGCGTCGCACATCGACGTGATCCTCGCCGAGCTGGCGACGCATGGCACGGTGAGCATCCGGCGCGCCTACGGCAACTGGAAGGGTGAGCGGCTCGGCTCCTGGGAGCGCCTGCTGCACGAGTATGCGATCCAGCCGATCCAGCAGTTCGACCTGACCAAGGGCAAGAATGCTACCGACATTGCGCTGGTCATCGACGCGATGGACGCGCTTTACGGCCGCAAGGTGGATGTCTTCGCCCTCGTCTCCTCCGACTCCGACTTCACCCCGCTCGCCACCCGCCTGCAGGCGGACGGCAAGCTGGTGGTGGGTTTTGGCGAACGCAAAACGCCCGCCCCCTTCGTGAACGCCTGTTCAAAATTCCTGTACCTGGACATGGAAGACAAGCCGGAACAGGAGGCGACGGGTTCCGGCAGCAAGCTGGAAGTGAAGCGCAAATCCGGCGCCGAGCTGAAGGGCGACACCAAGCTGATGAACCTGTTGCGCAACGCGGTGCAGGCCACCGAGGGCGACGACGGCTGGTCGCACCTGGGCCGCGTCGGCTCGCTGATCGGCAACCAGGCTTCCTTCGATTCGCGCAACTACGGCTACAAGAAGCTGGTGGACATCTTCAAGGCCATCGACCGCTTCGAGGTGCAGAACCGCGAAGGCAGCGGCGTACATGTGCGCGACAAGCGCCGCGCCAGCCCCCCGCCAGCCTCCAACGGCAACGGCTAGGCGCCCGCCGGCACGGGGTGCGCCGCCGCGTTGTGCAGCGTGACTTGCCGAAGCCCCCGGATATGTCTTACAAAGAATGGCCGACACGTTCTGTAACAGGACGGTCGCCGGCCGGCCGTGGCGCATCCATGACCGGCCTGTAAAACCATAACGGAGACAAGACAATGCACAAGACGCAACTCGCGCTCGGGCTCGCGGCCCTGGCGCTGGTTGGCACGGCCTCGGCCGCCAACCGGCCTGCCGGCTACACGACCATCTGTACCGAGAACAAGACCTGCTCGGTCGCCACCACGACCAACGTGGCATTCGGCCGCGCCGACCAGTTCTTCTTCAAACAGCTCACCGGCAGCTTCGTCTGTAACGAAGCAACCTTCGGTGGCCGCATCGGCGGCGGCACCAATGAATGTTCGGTGCCGGGCAGCTCGGGTGGCGGCTCGTCCTCCAGTTCCTCGTCGAGCTCCTCCTCGTCCAGCTCTTCTTCGTCCAGCTCGTCGTCCAGTTCTTCGAGCAGCTCTTCCTCGAGCTCCTCGTCCAGCAGTTCCAGCTCCTCGAGTTCCAGTTCGTCGGGCACGGGCTCTTCCAGCTCCAGCAGCAGCTCCGGTGGCACCGTGCCGCAGGGACTGATGGGTTGGGCGGCGGTTGCCCCCGGCGGCGCGCCCACCGGCGGCGCTGGCGGCCAGTCCTGCACGGCCTCCAGCATGGCCGAGCTGACCGCCTGCATCGGCACCGCCAGCAGCGGTTCCAACAAGTCGATTCCCTGGACGATCTACGTCAAGGGCTTCATCAACGGTGCCACCAACACAGACGGCACCGGCTTCACGCAACAGCGCATCTCGCGCCCCAACACCTCGCTGATCGGCGTGGTGGAAAACGGCGTGATCCCGACGCTGAACGCGGTGTGGATCAACATCAGCGGCCAGTCGAACATCATCATCCGCAACGTGCGCTTCGTGGCTGGCAAGGACACCGGCTGGTCCTACGAGAACTTCGGTAGCTGCACCTACGTCGACAAGGACTTCTGCGCCTCGAACGCCGAGCCGGACAGCGTCACCCTGCAAGGCGTGACCCGTGCGTGGGTGGACCACAACGAGTTCACCGACGGTGCAAGCTTCGGTGAAGTGAATGCCAACAAGGCCCACTACAAGATGTACGACGGCCTGCTCGACATCAAGAAGGGCTCGGACTACATCACGGTGTCGAACAACAAGTTCAGCAGCCATGACAAGACCATCCTGATCGGTGCCAACGATTCGGCCGACGGCGACTACCGCGTCACCTTCGCGCAGAACTGGTTCCAGTACATCGGCCAGCGTGCCCCGCGCGTGCGTAACGGTCACGTTCACATCCTGAACAACCTCTACGACAACGTGAAGAAGACCACCGAGACCCGTCCGTATCACATGAACTATGCGATCGGCCTGGGCTTCAACGGCAAGGCCTACTCGGAGCGCAACGCCTTCGACGTGACCGGCGCCGTCGCCACCGATCTGCTGTCGGCCAACTTCGACGCGTGGAGCCAGTACTTCACCGACGTGGGTTCCTGGCTGAACGGCAGCCCGGTGGACCTCAACGCCGCAGCCGCCACGGTGATCAACGCGAAGAACGCGCTCGAGAAGGACAGCAAGCCCTTCCTCGGCCCGGTGAGCTGGAACCCGGCGGCGAACTACACCTACACGCCGCTCTCCACGCCTGACGCCGTGCGCAGCACGGTGAAGGCCAACGCGGGCGTCGGCAAGATCACGCCCTGAGCACTCCCTGACGACACCACTGCGCGCGCAGCGCGGTGGTGATCCAGGCAACACCGACCCCGCCCCGGGCAACCGGCGCGGGGTCGTTATTTGGCCCGCCCGTTTTACCCGTAGCCGCGGTGCCGGCAGCGTGCGCCGAAGTACGGCGCAGTATCCTTGGCATGCTCCTGCCACCGACAGCCCGTCACCCGACCGCCTCGCCCATGCTGCCCCCGCACCGTCTGCGCCGCCCGCTCTCCCCGCCCAGCCATCGCCCGCCGTTGCTGATCCTGCTGCACGGCAAGGGCAGCAGCGAAGTCGACCTGTTCCAGCTCGCCGACCTGTTCGATCCGCGCTTCATCGTCATGTCGCTGCGCGCGCCTTTCGCGAATGCCTCCGGCCTGTTCCGCTGGTACGAGCGTCAGGACACGCCTGAAGGATCGGTCTACAACGAAGAGGAGATACAGGCCTCACGGGTCTATCTGGTGCAGGCCATCAACGACAGCGTGATGGCACTGGGCGCGGATCCGCAGCAGGTATACCTCCTCGGTTTCAGCCAGGGCGCGGCGATGGCGATGTCCGTGGCATTGACCGCGCCGCGCCGCATCCGCGGGGTGGTCGCAATCGCGGGACGCTTGCTGCCCGCGATTGCGCCTTTCGGCGCTCCTGCGGAATCCATGGGCCACCTGCGCGTACTGATCCAGCACGGATTGAAGGATGAAGTGGTGCCCTTTTCCGAATCAGCCGCCGCGTGTCAGTTGTTTGCAGAATTGCATGTGAAACAAGGTATCCGCGAGTACGCCGCCGGCCATACCATCACCCCCGCAATGCTGCGCGAAGCCCGGGAATTCCTGCGTGTGCAGCTCGACGAGGCAGCAAACCAGCCGGCCGCCGGCGACATTCAGGATTGAGGCTCGCGACCCGATATATCGCCTGTCATTGCCGGCTCCGCCTGAGCGGAGTCACGGCAGGTCCTTTCCGCCCTTTGCCGGTCATCGCCCATGCCCGACCCCGTCGACCAGCCGTTGCATCGCCCATGGCGCTCGCGCCATGGCGTCCTGCTGGGAGGCCTTCTGGCGCTGTTTGTCGTCACCGGTAGCGCCCCTGCACAGACGCCGGCCAGCAGCGAGATACTGGTGGTGGTCAGTCGCCAGAGCCCGGTGACCACGCTGGACAGCGATACGGTGGCCGACCTCTTCCTCGGCGCGAGCAGCCGCTTCCCGGACGGGCGCGGCGCCCACGTCATCGACCAGAGCGACCGGCAGGACATCAAGCGACGCTTCTACGCCCAGGTCGCCGAGATGAGCCTGCAACAGCTTCGTTCCCACCAGGCCCGCCTGCTCTTCTCCGGCCGCGCCACGCCCCCCCAGCAGGCCGAGAACAGCAGCCTGGTGGCCGAGCTGGTGACGCGTGACCCCTCCGCCATCGGTTACATCGACCCCGCCGCACTGCACGACCGCCTGCGGGTGGTGTTGAGGATCAACCCATGACCCGCATCGCAAAGCCGCCCAAGCCACGCAAGCCACCCACGCCAGGCCGCTTGCTCCTGCCGGCGATCCTCGCACTCTGCATGGCAGAAGCTGCTGCGGTGGACTTCAGCTATCAGGGCTTCGGTACCGTAGCCGCCGGCAGGACGCTGGGCGCCGGGCAGTACTTCCTGGCCGATCCGGTGCGCTTCGCGGCCTATGACAACGAGTGGAGCGCCGCCAAGGAGTCCCGCATCGGGCTGCGCGTGCGCGGCAGCCTGAACGACACCTGGAGCGCCACGGTGCAGGGCATGAGTACCGCCAGCGAGCAGGGACGTATCGAGCTGCAGTGGGCAACCATCAACTACAACCTCAACCCGGACTGGAGCGTGATGCTGGGCCGGCGGCAGGAGGCGCTGTACTACTACTCCGATTTCGCTGGCGTCGGCTATGCCTACCACTGGATACGCCCACCACCCGAGATCTACGGCATTTCCCCGTTCAGTTCGGTGGACGGCCTGCATGCCCTGGGCAAAACGGTGTGGGCAGGCTGGCGCTGGCAGTTCAGCGGCAGCGTCGGCTACAGCGAAAACCAGCGCTACAGCGACGACTCCAAGACCTACTTCCGGACGACCTCCGGCGGTCAGTACGAGAGCGCCACGACCATCGGCCGCCAGCGTGTGGACGCCCAGGTGCTGGCCAGCTACGACAACTGGACGCTGGGCGCCACCGTCAGCTCACTCGACTACCGCCGCGTGCTGTCGGACGGCAGGCAGATCACCCCCTCGCCGGCGCGCGGCGATGCCATCCCGGCGCTGTACTACGCACTCATCGGCCGCTGGGAGAACCGCCACGCCTTCGTGATCGGGGAAGCCGCCTACGTGCATTCGACACAGGACGGCATGCTGAACCCGATCTATGCCGGCTACGTATCCACGGGCGCCAAGTTCGGCATGTGGACACCCCACTTCACCTGGGCCGCGAACGGACAGCGGCGCGAGATATCGCAGAGCATCCAGCGCTCCTTCAGCCAGACCGTGGGGCTGCGCGCCGACGTCAGCCAGCATGCCGCGCTCAAGCTGGAATACACGCGCAACCATGTGAAGGGCAACGTGGACAACGCCCAGTTCCTGAGCCCTGCACGTGTGCGCGGCGCCAACGTGTTTAGCGCCGCGGTGGATTTCACTTTCTAGGCTTGCCAGCGCAAGGGCGTCCGGCGCGCAGACGCAGGCGCCCTGCTCAGCGCTCCACCAGCGGTGCCTCCTGCGGCAGCTCCAGCACGATGCTGGTGCCCTGCCCCGGCTGACTGTCCACCCGCACGCGTCCGCCCAGCAGCTGCGTGACCACGCTGTAGACGATGTGCAGGCCGAGGCCGGTGCCGCCGCGCCCCAGCCGCGTCGTGAAGAAGGGGTCGAAGATGCGCCCCATGTGCGTAGGGTCGATGCCGCGGCCGTCGTCGCTGACGCTCAACGCAACCCAACCGGGCTCGGCAATACTGGCGCGGATCGTGATGCTGCCGTCCTGGCGGCCTTCGAAGCCGTGCATCTCGGCATTGATGAGCAGATTGCTGACCACCTGGCCCAGCGCGCCGGGATAGCCATCGAGTTCCAGCCCGGCCGGCACGTCCAGCGACACGGTGATGTTGCGCAGGGCAAAGCGCGGGGCCAGCACCTCGGCCACGTCCTGCAGGCAATCGCGCAGCGAGAAGCGCGCACGCTGCGCGCTGTGCTGCTCCACCACCACCTGCTTGAAGCTGCCGACCAGTTCGGCGGCCTGCTCCACGGCGCGCTGGCACAGCCCCAGCGCCTGCTGCGCCTCGTCCAGCCCCTGCATCAGCGCAGACTTGCGCAGGTTGGGTTGCTCGACGCTCTGCCGCAGGCGGGCAAGATCGTCGCGCAGGGTCGTCACCATCAGCAGGGCGTTGCCGATCGGGGTGTTCAACTCGTGCGCCACGCCGGCGACGATGCGCCCCATGGCACCGATGCGCTCGCTCATCACCAGTTCGTGCTGGGTGCGCGCCAGGGTGTCGAGGGTTTCGCGCAGCTTGTCGTTGGCCTCGGTCAGCGCGTGGGTCCGCTCCTCCACGCGCTGCTCCAGCTCCTGCGCATGGCCGGCCAGTTCGTCCTCGGCGCGACGGCGCACCTCCACCTCGATGGACAAGGCCGTATTGGCACGGCGCAGCTCGTCGATCATGCCGTTGAGCGCCTGCCGCGTATGTTCCAGGCCCTGCCCCAGGCGCCCGATCTCGTCACCGCGCTGCCACACGAAAGGCTCGGTCACGGCACCCAGTGCCAACCGTTGCGACTGCCGCAGCAGGCGATCGATGGGCCGCACCAGACGCCAGTGCAGGAACAACCAGATGAAACCCGATGCCCCCAGCAAGGCCAGTGCGGTACGCCATCGGTCACTGCGCTCCCGCTCGGCCAGCAACTGGACGATGCCCTGCGCGCTGATCTCCACGCTGACCAGCAGGATGGAGTCGCCGGTCCGGCGCAGTTCGCGCGATTCGGTCAACAGAGGTGGCAGCGGCTGCGGGCTGCTCAGGCGGTCGATCAGGTAGGCACCTGAATTCAGGTCCAGCACGGACACGCGCGCCACGCGGTCGTCCAGCATCACGGCGCTGACGATGGCAGACACGGCGCGCGGATCGCCCGCGATGGCGCTGTCGCGCAAGGCCTCGACCAGCATGTCGGCAAGCAGGCGCTGCTGGTCCTGCAAGGCGTCGTACAGGTAGTTTCGGGTCTCTTCCAGGTTGGCGCGCTGCGCGAAGAATGCCGGCAACGCCAGGCCCAGCATCAAAGCCAGCACGATGCCGCCGCGTACCGACACGCGGGTCACCGCGCCTTGCAGGCGCTGCCACAACCCGGCCAGTGACGAGACTGCCCTCACAGCGTCCCCTTTTTTCCGTTTTGTCCCGCTTGTCCCGTTTGTCATCTACGCGCCGCCCGGTAGCGGCGTGCCGGCTTCTGCGTGCCTACCGGCATTTACGGCAGAGCCGCGCGCAACTGCAATGCGCGGCCGGGCACAAAGGCAAACGAACAGTCACACGACCGGCCACCGACGGTCACATGGGCCATCACCCGGCGGGCGCACCGCCTGGCCGCGTAGCCGGCGCGACATACCACTGCTGCGGCGCCACCAGCTTGGGCTGCTCGGGATCGCCCTCGTAGTTCGGCGACATGATCTGCACGCCGTACTCGTTGAATACGTCCTGGATGCAGCCGTGCAGCACGGTGAGCACCTCGGCGCGCGGTCGTGGCTGTTCAGGCAGTGCCACGCAGGAAAGGCGGTACTCGACGTAGAAGTCCGACAGCGCGGTCTGGTGGATCTGCGGCGGCGGTTCCTGGACGATGCCCGGCGTCCGCGCCGCGGCCTCCTGCAGCATCGCGTGCACCTGCCGCCAGGAGGTGTCATAGCCAATGGTCACCGAGGTGTCGATCACGAAGCCTGCCTTGCCGGAGGCACGCAGGCCGCGCGAGTAGTTCTTCACCGCCGAGCCGACGATGGACGCATTCGGAATCGACACCTCCAGCCCGGTACCGGTGCGGATGCGGGTGGCGAAGGCGCCCATCTCCAGCACCGTCCCCTGGGTGCCGTCCACCTCGACGTACTCGCCGACGCGGATGGTGCGGGCGTACATGAGGATCAGGCCGGAGGCGGCCTGCCCGACGAGACTCGACGCCCCGAGCGACAGCATCAGGCCGAGGATCACCGAGACACCCTTGAAGGCGTCGGTCTGCGCGCCCGGCAGATAGGGGTAGGCCATGACCAGCGCGAAGACCCAGATGGCAACGATGAGCAGGCGCCGCGTGGGGCGTACCAGCTCCGCATCCAGCCACACCACCTCCAGCACGCCCTGCTCGATGCGCTCGAAGATCGACTGCGCCGCCCGCATGAACAGCCAGGCCACGAAGAAGATCAGCAGTGCAGCGCCAAGATCCGGCAGTTCGCCGAGGATGGCCAGGCCGATCCCGGCCAGCGCGTCGAGCAGATGACCATTGAGCTCCTCACCCCATGGACGCGTATAGGGAAGCGTGCTGAGCATCAGGCTCAGCCACTCGTAGACGATCAGCGCGACGAGCAGCCAGTAGATGAGCGTCAGCGCGCTCTGCGCCATGCGGGCGATGGTGCCGGCATTCACCAGCGTCTTGCCCCCCAGCGTAAGGCGGTCCAGCTGTCGCGCGGCGATGGCCTCCAGCCTTGCGGCCAGGCGCTGACGCAGCCGGCCCAGGCCATGCAGAAGCCCGAAAAGTACGACGGTAGCGAGTAGTACGATGCCCGCCGCGCGCAGTATGAAACCCTGTGTGCGGCTTGCCTGGCTGGCGTCGATGGCCTCCTGCAGAGCGCTCACCGCGGCAGCGGTCGTCGCGGCAAGGTCCTGTGCGCCCAACGGGTCCACGTCCCCCGGCTGCAGGATGAACACCATGCTGCCGTCGATGCGGATCACATTGCCCAGTTCATTGGCGACGGCGTCGACCCGGCCTTCGGTGACGTGCCCCGTCAGGCGCTCGATTTCGCGTTCCGCACGCACCACGCGCTGCGCCGGGTGGATGCCGAAGAGATCCGAACGCAGTACCGCCACCTCGCGATTGAACACCTTCAGCGAAGCCTCGCTCTCCACCGCTGTGGCCGGTCCCGGCTGGGGATGTGCAGGCTGGGTCGCCGGTATTGACTGGGCTGTAGCCAGCAACGCAAGCGACGACAACCACGCACCCGAGATCCACCGCCCTAACGCCTTCGTCATACCGTGCTCCTGCTCGTCCGCGTAATGCAGATGCTAGCCCGGAAGCCATCCCCCTGGCAGCGCGGCATCGAACCCGGCAGCCGCGTTGCCACTGGAGATGGTCAGCACCCCGTCTGTCGGACGATAGGCCTCAAGACATGCCGGAAACCGTCCGACATGGCGTGAAAGAGGGTGAAAACGGCAGAAAGGTGACAGCAAGCGCCCAGCCATGTCGCTGGATTGCGACAAGCGCCAAGCGGCCTGTCACAAGGCTTGCGCCGTGATCGGATGTTCCACGCCGTGAAATTGTCGCCAATTGGCGACACCAGAAAACAGATGAATAGCTGAGACGCGCGCTAAGCCCATGATTTTCAAGATCCGCAAGTCTGGTCCGTAGTTTGCATAGGACGTTTCACCCAGTAAGGAACATCGTCATGACGCCCTCGAACCCGCTCAGCCGCCCCATGCCCTCGCCCCGTCCCTCACGGCTGTCGACCCCGGTGCGTCATGCCGGCCAGTACGTGGATCGCGACGGCCTGATCGAACCCCTGCGCCGCCTGGCCCGCGAACATCACTACCAGAGCGGTGGCCGCGGCTTCCGCCTCGGGCTGGCCGAAAGCGACTGGCAACGTGCCCAGGCCGCCGAACTCATCTCCCGCCAGCAGCCCGGCACGCACTGGCAGGCCCCGCCGCGCAACAGCCAGCCTGGCGAAGACAGCGCCATCGTGCTGGCCCTGAGCACCACGCCGCCGGCACCGGACAGCCATGCCCATTCCGCATGGGCGCTCGGCACGGTGACCTTGCGCCGCGACGGGCTGGACGGCCTGCTGATCGACCCGTCCTTCGAGGACGCGCTGCTGGAGCTGGCCACCGGCAACAGCCGCGTCGTCTCCCTGCAAGGCCTGGCCCTCGCTCCGACCATGCTGTATGGCCCGGTGTTGCAGGCCCTGCTGGACATGGTGGTAAGCATCGCCGTGGAAGAGTGGCAAGCCACCGACCTGCTAGTGGCCTGCGATGCGCGCAGTGCCGCCTTCTACGGCCGCGCCCTCGGCCTGGCCCGCTGTGGCCTGGTGGAAGAGTCTGTCGGCAGCCAGCCGGAACGCAGCGTGCTGCTGCACACCAAGGCCAGCGCCCTGCGTGCCGGTGGCAGTGACGCTCCGGAGCTACGCGGCACGGCCAGCAACGACGCATTCACGCTGGCCGCGCGGACCTGGCAGCGCGCCGCCCAGGAAGCCGCACAGATCCCCGTCCAGGCCTGACGCATCCGAGCCCGCGACCGGCTGCCACAGGCTTGCCGGTCCGGGTGGCATCATTCCGGCATGCGCGTCCGATACCCGGGTTCATTCCTCAAACTCCTGCTGCTTGGCTTCGCCCTCGTCGTCACCCCCATGGTGGTGGCCGTGGTGGATGCCTGGTTCTCGCTCGACGGCCTGTCGCGCCGTACCGAGACGGCCATCACCCGCGCGGTGCAGACCACCCGTGACAGCCGCGCACTTGGCGCCCAGCTGATTGCACTTGAACGCGCCGCCCGCCAGCAACTGGTCCTGCGCGACCCCGACGCCCTCAAGGCCTACGAAACCCGCCGCGGCCAGTTCCTCGAAGTCCTGGAAAGACTCGACCGCGAAACACCCGACGTCGCCATCCGCCAGGGCCTGGAGAGCCTGCGCCTGCGCGAGGAGCGCATCTTCACCCTGCTGCAGATGGTGGCCCCGTCGCCGGTCAATGCCCTGCAAGCAGCGGATGGCGTGGCCGGTGACTTCGCCGCCATGCTCGACACCAGCGACGAGGTGCTGCGCAAGGTGGATGCGCGCATCGAAGCCGACAGCGCCGACCTGCGCCAGCGCGCCGAGGACGCCCGTCACGGCCTGCTGAGCCGGCTGCTGGCACTGATTCCGGTCGGCCTGGTCATCCTGGTGGCGATGACCGTGCTGATCCGTCGACCGATACGCCGCCTCGGCGAAGCCATCGACCGCCTGGGCGAAGGCCGCCTGAGCGAGCCGGTCAACGTCAAGGGCCCGGCCGACCTGCAGGCCCTGGGGCGACGGCTGGACTGGCTGCGCGTGCGACTCGAAGAGGTGGACACCCAGAAGACGCGCTTCCTGCAGCACGTGTCACATGAGCTGAAGACGCCGCTGACTGCCATCCACGAAGGCAGCCAGTTGCTGTCGGACGCCGTCGTCGGGCCGCTCAACGAAGGCCAGCGGGAAATCGTCTACATCCTGCGCGAGAACGTCACCAAACTGCGCAAGCACATCGAGAACCTGCTGGACTACAGCGGCCTGCGCTTCGGCTCGTCCACCCTGCACCGCTCGCCGGTGCCGCTGGCACCGCTGTTTGCCCAGGTCGCCGAGGACCAGAAACTCGCGCTGACCGCACGCCGCGTGCAACTCAAGGCGGGGGGCGAGGGTCTGACCGTCTCCGCCGATCGCGACAAGCTGAGGGTGGTGCTCGACAACCTGGTGTCCAACGCCGTCAAATACGCTCCCGAGGACAGCGTCATCGACCTCTCCGCACACCTCACCGGCCGTGGCAGCGACATCCGCGCCGTCATCGAGGTGGCGGACGAAGGCCCCGGGCTGCCGGACACCGAAGG
This sequence comes from Moraxellaceae bacterium, assembly GCA_031119205.1. GTDB lineage: Bacteria > Pseudomonadota > Gammaproteobacteria > Burkholderiales > Rhodocyclaceae > Uliginosibacterium. The sequence continues at coordinate 15,278 of JAVHYF010000056.1, forward strand.
CGAGATCGAACAGCTCTTCGAACCATTCGTACAAGGCCCTGCACCGCAGGGCGCAGGTATCAAAGGGACCGGCCTGGGCCTGTCTATCGTGCGTGAACTGGTCGGTGCCCACGGTGGTGACGTTGCGCTTCTGCGCAACCAGCCGCGCGGCACGCGCGTACGGGTCAGCCTGCCCCAGGCAGCCGACTGACCCGCCTCTCCGCAGCCCGTGCTGCGGATAACGAACAAGAAAACGACAAGACTCCCGTGACGCGCACTCACTCCCCCGCTTACTCCCCCGTTCACTTCTCCGCCCCCCCTCCGGCGCAAGCCACCGGCGCTGCCCGGCTGCTGGCGGGTTTTGCGATTGCCGCCTCGTTGCTGCTGGGCGGCTGCGCCGCGCTCGACATCAAGACACCGCCCCACCCGGCCTCGATCACCATCAGCCAGCTGGACCAGCTGGGCAACTACGCCGCCGGCCTGCGCGGACGCAGCGCGGCCGAACTGGCCGACGACGGCGAGGCACTGTCGCGCGCCTATGCGCAACTGCGCAGCGAAGACAACCGCCTGCGCCTGGCCGTCTTCCTGGCGCTGGCGCCTACCCCTGCCGGTGACCGAAACCGGGCGTTGGGCCTGCTCGATGTGCCACCCGGCGAAGTCTGGGGACGCGGCCGTAACCACCCTCTGGCGATCCTGCTGCTGCCCCTGCTGCAGGAACAGCGCCGCATGGAAGAAAGTCTCAACACCACACAAACCCGTCTGCGTGAGGAACAGAAACGCAGTGAAGGTCTCCAACAGAAGCTCGACGCGATACGCGACATAGAAAAGAAGATGCTCGAGCGCAGCCCCCCCGATAAAACACGCTGAGAGTCGCACGATGAATCCACGCATCCTCCTGGTCGACGACGACCCCGATCTCCTCCGACTGCTATCCATACGCCTCAAGGCAACCGGCTTCGAAGTCGTCCCTGCCGAGAACGGCGAAGCGGCACTGACCACCCTCGCCGCCCACCGCCCGGACGTGGTGGTCACCGACCTGCGTATGCCCGGCATCGACGGCATGGCGTTGTTCGATGCACTGCGCCAGTCCCATCCCACCCTGCCCGTCATCGTGCTGACCGCCAATGGCAGCATCCCGGACGCGGTGGACGCGGTGCGCCGCGGCGTGTTCGGCTACCTGACCAAGCCCTATGACGCGGCCGAGCTCATCGACCAGATCCGCCGCGCGATCGACCTGTCCGGCAACGAACGGCAGACCAGCAACCGCCCGAGCGAGAACGAGAGCTGGCGCGCCGACATCATCACGCGCAGCCCGCCGATGGAAGACTTCCTGCAGCAGGCCAAGCTGGTGGCCGCCAGCGAAGTCAGCGTCTTCATCACCGGCCCTAGCGGCGCCGGCAAGGAGCTCGCCGCCCGCGCGATCCACAAGGCCAGCGCACGCGCCAATGGGCCCTTCGTGGCCATCAACTGCGGCGCGATTCCGGAGCCACTGCTGGAATCCGAGCTCTTCGGCCACGTGAAGGGCGCCTTCACCGGCGCGCATCGCGACCACGAAGGCCTGTTCCAGTCGGCCCGCGGCGGCACCCTGTTCCTCGACGAAATCGGCGACATGCCGCTGCCCCTGCAGGTGAAGCTGCTGCGCGTGCTGGAGGAGCGCGAGGTACGCCCGGTCGGCGCCACCCGCAGCGTGCCGGTGGATGTGCGCGTCATTTCCGCCACCCATCGCAACCTGGAGGAGGCGCGCGACGAAGGCCGCTTCCGTGAGGACCTGTATTACCGCCTGAACGTGGTGTCGCTGACGCTGCCGCCCCTGTCGGACCGCCGCGAAGACATTCCGCTGCTGACCCGCCATTTCCTGCAGCGTCTGGCCGGCCGCTACCAGCGCGACGTGAACAACATCGCCCCCGACGCGATGGCTCTGCTCGTTTCCGCCCCCTGGCCCGGCAACGTGCGCCAGCTGCATAACGTGGTGGAACAGGTGGTGGCCTTGTCCACCACGCCGGTGATCCCCGCCAGCCTGGTGCAGCGCGCACTGCAGGGCGATTACCCGGCCATCGAATCCTTCGAGGAAGCGCGCCGTCGTTTCGAGCGCGACTACGTCATCCGCCTGCTGCGCATGACCGAAGGCAACGTCACGCAGGCGGCACGCCTGGCCAAACGCAACCGCACCGAGTTCTACCGGCTGCTCGCCCGCCACAACCTGGAAGCAGCGGCATTCAAGCTCGGCCGTGATTCCATGCAGAGCGCCTGAGCCACTGTCCCTGTGCCGTGTCGGCGCGTTCCCGCAGCCCGACACAGCAAATACTTGTTGGCAAAAGGAATTTGTCCGACAGGCCGCCCGGCCGTCGCCCTTCAACGACAACAGGATTTCCGGGGAAATCTGCAAGTCGTTGATTTCATGAAGCTAACCTGACTGGCACGGGATCTGCAAAGGAGAAGGACCTGGCCTGGCAAGCCAGCCTTCCAACCACAGAGGAGATACCGATGAAGTCCAGTATCCACCCCCGCGTGTTGCAAGCCTTCCTGGCCGCCTCCGCTCTCAGCCTCGGTCTGGCGCACGCGGCCGACCCGCAGCCCATGCCACCGCCCGGCAGTGAGTTGCGCTTCATGGCCTTCGACCTCAACCGCGATGGCTACATCGATGGCAAGGAAGCCACCGGCTTCCCGGAAGTCAGCCGCCTGCTCAACAGCGGTGACGCCAACAGCGACGGAAAGCTGTCAGAGAAAGAGTTCGTCGGCGCGCTCCGCCAATCGGCGCGCTGACACTGTCCCCCGGCTGCTTCGGCAGCCTGGCGCGGTCGGGATTGTCCTCCCTTGACCGACCGCGCCACCTTCTTTCCTCCCGCGGGCATTCCTCCCGCGAGCTCTTCCCGTAGCTCCCGTTAGTTGTCCCCTGCAGAGCCTTCCGCCACGGATTCGGGCCAGGCGTTCCCGTACAATCGGCCCCGCCATGGAAGTCATTGCAACACCCACACCCACGCCGCTCACCGCCTACCCACGCTACCGTCCCGGACTGAAACCCGCGCCCATCCTGCCGATGAGCCGGGCCGAGATGGACAAGCTGGGCTGGGACGCCTGCGACATCATCATCGTCACCGGCGACGCCTACATCGACCACCCCAGCTTCGGCATGGCCCTGGTCGGCCGCGCGCTGGAAGCCCAGGGTTTCCGCGTCGGCATCATCAGCCAGCCCGACTGGCAGTCCGCCGCGCCCTTCCGTGAGTTGGGCATGCCGCGCCTGTTTTTCGGCATCACCGCCGGCAACATGGATTCGCTGATCAACCGCTACACGGCGGACCGCAAGATCCGCAGCGACGACGCCTACACGCCGGATGGCGCGGCCGGCAAGCGGCCGGACCGTGCAGTCACCGTATATGCACAGCGCGCCCGCGAAGCCTTTCCGCAGGCCAACATCGTCATCGGAAGCATCGAGGCCAGCCTGCGCCGCATCGCGCACTACGACTACTGGTCGGACAAGGTGCGCCGCTCCGTGCTGCCGGACTCCAAGGCCGACCTGCTGATCTTCGGCAATGCCGAGCGCGCCATCGTCGACCTCGCGCACCGGCTTGCGGCCGGCGAAGCCATCGAGCAGATCCGCGACCTGCGTGGCACCGCCTTCATGGTCAAGCGTGGCTGGCGCCCGTCGGAGGAATGGACCGAGGCCGATTCGGTGACGGTGGACCGTCCTGGGCGCATCGATCCGCATCCGGACCCCTACGCGATGGAGCCGCAAGACACCGCGAACGCACCGAACGCCGACGGCTCGCAGCCGGTGCGCATCATGCCCGCCGCGCAGCGTGTGGCCACCCGCAAGGCGCAGCGCGCGAAGACCGTCGTGCGCCTGCCGTCCTACGAGACCGTGGCGACCGACCCGGTGATGTACGCGCACGCCTCGCGCACCTTCCACCTCGAATCGAACCCCGGCAACGCACGCGCGCTGGTGCAAGGGCACGGTGACCGCGACGTGTGGCTCAACCCGCCACCGATTCCGCTGACCACCGAGGAGATGGACTGGGTGTTCGACGCGCCTTATGCACGCATGCCGCACCCGGCCTACGGCAAGGCCAACATCCCCGCCTGGGAGATGATCCGCTTCTCGGTGAACATCATGCGCGGCTGCTTCGGCGGCTGCACCTTCTGCTCGATCACCGAACATGAAGGCCGGATCATCCAGAGCCGCTCGCATGAGTCGATCATCAAGGAGATCGAGGACATCCGCGACAAGGTGCCGGAATTCAAAGGGC
>JAVHYF010000021.1 GCA_031119205.1 Moraxellaceae bacterium
AACCGTGTCCGGCTTCGTGGCCATGGCTGTGGCCGTGATGGGCTTCATGCGCATCTTCGTGCGTTGTGGAGTTGGTGGTCATCCGACGACTCCCATGAGATAGACGACAGAGAATACGCCGATCCAGACGACGTCGAGGAAGTGCCAGAACATCGAAAGGCACATCAGGCGGCGGCGGTTTTCCGGGATCAGGCCGTGCATGCCGACCTGTACCATCAGCGTCACCAGCCAGATGATGCCGAAGGTGACGTGCAGGCCGTGGGTGCCGACCAGCGTGAAGAAGGACGACAGGAAGGCACTGCGTTGCGGGCCGGCGCCCTGATGGATCAGGTGGGCGAACTCGTAGATTTCCACCGCGAGGAAGCCCAGGCCCAGCAGGCCGGTGACGCCCAGCCAGCCCAGCACCTGCGCCTTGCGCTTGTTCTGCGCGCCGATCATGGCGAAGCCATAGGTGATCGACGACAGCAGCAGCAACGCGGTGTTGAAGGCTACCAGGCTCAGATCGAACAGGTCGGCACCGGACGGGCCGGCGGCGTAGCTTTTGCCGAGCACGGCGTAGGTGGCGAACAGCACCGCGAAGATGAGGCAGTCGCTCATCAGGTACAGCCAGAAACCCAGCAGCGTGCCCTGTTGCGGGTGGTGGTCGCCGTTGTCGTAGAACACCGGTGTTTCGTTGCTTGCAGCGTCAGCGCCGTTGGCGGTGGCAAGAGTCGGTTGAAGGCTCATGTCGTGTCTGCCTCAGGCCTGCGCGGCGGCCAGCGCACGCGTGCGCTCGTCTTCGCAACGCGCCACTTCCTCGGCGGGGATGTAGTAGTCGCGCTTGTAGTTGAAGGTGTGATAGATGCTGCCCGCCACCACGGCCAGGAAGAGCAGGCCGGCGACCAGCCACATGTGCCAGATCAGCGCGAAGCCCAAGGCCGTCGACAGGCCGGCGATGATGATGCCGGCGCCGGTGTTCTTCGGCATGTGGATGGGCTTGAAGCCGCTCAGCGGACGCTGCGCGCCACGGCGCTTCATGTCGTACCAGGCGTCGTTGTCATGCACGACCGGCGTGAAGGCGAAGTTGTAGTCCGGCGGCGGCGAAGAGGTGGACCACTCCAGCGAACGGCCATCCCAGGGGTCGCCCGTGAGGTCGCGCAGCTGGTCGCGCTTCAGGTAGCTGACCACCAGTTGCACGAGGAAGGCGCCGATACCCAGTGCGATCAGCACCGCGCCGAAGGCGGCGATGACGAACCAGATCTGCAGCGAAGGGTCGTCGAAGTGGCTCATGCGACGGGTGACGCCCATCAGGCCCAGCACGTAGAGCGGCATGAAGGCGAAGAAGAAGCCGATCTGCCAGAACCAGAACGACAGCTTGCCCCAGAAGGGATCGAGCTTGTAGCCGAAGGCCTTGGGGAACCAGAACACGATGCCCGCGAGCAGGCCGAACAGCACCCCGCCGATGATCACGTTGTGGAAGTGCGCCACGAGGAACAGGCTGTTGTGCAGCACGAAGTCGGCCGGCGGCACGGCGAGCAGCACGCCGGTCATGCCACCGATGACGAAGGTGACCATGAAGCCCACGGTCCACAGCATCGGCACGTCGAAGTTGATGCGGCCGCGGTACATGGTGAACAACCAGTTGAAGATCTTCGCCCCGGTGGGGATCGAGATGATCATCGTGGTGATGCCGAAGAAGGAGTTCACGCTGGCGCCCGAGCCCATCGTGAAGAAGTGGTGCAGCCACACCAGGTACGACAGGATGGTGATCACGACGGTGGCATACACCATCGAGGCGTAGCCGAACAGGCGCTTGCGGCTGAAGGCGGCGACGATCTCGGAGAAGATGCCGAAGGCCGGCAGCACCAGGATGTACACCTCCGGGTGGCCCCAGATCCAGATCAGGTTCACGTACATCATGGGGTTGCCGCCCAGATCGTTCGTGAAGAAGTTGGTGCCCAGGTAGCGGTCGGCGGTCAGCAGCGCCAGCGTGGCGGTCAGGATCGGGAAGGTCGCCACGATCAGGATGTTGGCGCACAGCGAAGTCCAGGTGAACACCGGCATGCGCATCATCGTCATGCCCGGTGCGCGCATCTTGATGATGGTCGCGATCAGGTTGATGCCTGACAGCGTGGTGCCGACCCCGGCGACCTGTAATGACCATATGTAGTAGTCGACGCCCACCCCCGGGCTGGCGAGGATGCCGGACAGCGGCGGATAGGCCAGCCAGCCGGTGCGCGCGAATTCGCCGACGAACAGCGAGGCCATGATCAGCACGGCGCCGCCAGCGGTCATCCAGAAGCTGAAGTTGTTCAGGAAGGGGAAGGCCACGTCGCGCGCGCCGATCTGCAGCGGCACGAGGTAGTTCATGAAGCCGGTGATCAGCGGCATCGCCACGAAGAAGATCATGATCACGCCGTGGGCGGTGAAGATCTGGTCGTAGTGGTGTGGCGGCAGGTAACCGACGCTGTCGCCGAAGGCGACGGCCTGCTGCAGGCGCATCATGATCGCGTCGGCGAAGCCACGCAGCAGCATCACCAGACCGAGGATCATGTACATGATGCCGATCTTCTTGTGGTCGATGCTGGTCAGCCAGTCGCGCCACAGCGGGCCCCACACGCGGTACTTCGTCATCAGGGCGAGCATGGCGCTGCCGCCGAGCACCACCATGGCGAAGGTGGCCCAGATGATGGGGTCATGGGGAATCGCGTCCGGGCCGAGGCGGCCGAACACGAGCTTCTGCAAATCGAGGGATTCTGTAGACATCTGTCGAGCGCTCGCGGGAGTGGCCGCCTCAGTTGAGGACGGTCGCGTCGGAGGATTGGTCGGCGGAAAGCGTGTTGGCGGACAGCGGGCTGATCGTCGTCGGGCCCTGCGTGGTCGGCAGCGGCGCACCACTCGGGTTGTCCGGCGTGCACAGGGCGGCGCCGACATACAGGCGGGTGCCGCCACGCCATTGCTTGCTTTCGAGGTAGGCCAGGCCGGCGCGGCCCATGCCGCCCGCGGCGTCGATGGCCATCATCTCGGACATGCACATCTTGCTGGCGTCTACGCAGCGGTTGACGATGGCCTCCCACAGTTTGGGATCCACGTTGCCGAAGCGGCGCACCGGTTCGCGCGTGCTGGGTTGTTCCAGCTGCAGGAAGACCGAGCGGTTCAGCGCTTCGCCATCCTTGCGGTGGGCTTCCACCCAGCGGTCGAAGCCGGCGTCGGACAGGCCGTGGAACTTGAAGCGCATGTGCGAGAAGCCGTCGCCGCTGAAGTTGGCGGAGAAGCCGTCATACACGCCGGCACGGTTGATGATGGCGTGCAGCTTGGTCTCCATGCCCGGCATGGCGTAGATCATGCCGGCCAGCGCCGGCACGTAGAAGGCGTTCATCACGGTCGAAGACGTGATCTGGAACTGGATCGGGCGGTCCACCGGCACGGCCATCTCGTTCACCGTCGCGATGCCCTGCTCCGGGTAGATGAACAACCACTTCCAGTCCAGCGCCACCACCTGGACCACCATTGGCTTGACCTGCGGGTCCAGCGGGCGGGTGGCGTCGATGCGCTCCAGCGGTCGCCACGGGTCCAGCTTGTGGGTGCTGATCCAGGTCAGCGCGCCCAGGGCGATGATGATTAGCAGCGGTGCGCCCCAGATCACCAGTTCGAGACGGGTGGAGTGGTCCCAGTCCGGGCTGTAGGTCGCTTCCTTGTTGGATTCGCGGTAACGCCAGGCGAACAGCAGGGTGAGTGCGATCACCGGAACGATGATCAGCAGCATCAGCAGGGTGGAGGTAACGATCAGATCCGCTTGCTGGGCGGCGATGTCGCCCGAGGGATTCATGACCACCATGTCGCAACCACCGAGGAATAAGGCTGACAGCAGCGACGCAGGCAGCACGATCCCGGGATTGAAGCGGCCACGAGGGTGTGGGCGGGAGGCGTGAGGCATGGAGTGTATCGGAGACATTGAACTTCCGGGCGCGCGGGTAATCCTGACTTGTGCGCGGCGGTGCAATATAGCCTTATTGACCTGGATCAACGATAGGACATTTTGTCCCACCCTCCCAACCCGAGAGCCCATCAGAGCGTTCGCCATGACAGATACAACAAGCTCCGTAACGCCGGCCATCTATCGCCCGGTCCCCCAGAGAGAGACAAGCAGCATCCATGACTCCGAGCAGAAGACGAAGCAGGAGCACGAGCGCGTGGCGCCCGGCGACATTGCCGTCGGTGTGGTGATCGGCCGCGCATCCGAGTACTTCGATTTCTTCGTCTTCGGTATCGCTTCGGTACTGGTCTTCCCGGCGGTGTTCTTCCCGTTCGTGGATCGTCTGCAAGGCACCCTGTATGCCTTCCTGTTGTTCGCCTCCGCCTTCGTGGTGAGGCCGATCGGTACCCTGATCGGCATGGAGATGCAGCGTCGCTTCGGTCGCAGCACCAAGATGACCGCCGCGCTGTTCCTGCTCGGTTGTTCCACCGCCGGCATGGCGCTGTTGCCCGGCTACGAAAGCCTGGGCGTGGCGGCGATCGCGCTGCTGGCGCTGTGCCGCATCGGCCAGGGCATCGCGATGGGAGCTTCGTGGGATGGATTGCCCTCGCTGCTGGCGCTGAACTCGCCGCCGCACCGCCGCGGCTGGTACGCCATGCTGGCTCAGCTGGGGGCGCCGCTGGGCTTCCTGATCGCCTGCAGCCTGTTCGCCTACCTGTGGGGCAACCTGCAGACCAGTGACTTCCTCGGCTGGGGCTGGCGCTATCCGTTCTATGCCGCGTTCGCCATCAACGTGGTGGCGCTGTTCGCCCGCCTGCGGCTGGTGGTGACGCATGAGTACGAGCGCGATCTCGAAGACTTCGAGCTGGAGCCCTGCAACGAGCGCGAGCTGTTCCGCGAGCAGGGCACCAACATCCTGATCGGCGCCTTCGCCGCGCTCGCCAGCTTCGCGCTGTTCCACATCGTCACGGTGTTTCCGCTGTCGTGGATCCTGCACTACTCCGACCAGGCCATCATCGACTTCCTCGGCGTGCAGATCGTGGGCGCACTGCTGGCTGCTGCCGCCATGCCGGTGTCCGGCCTCGTTGCCGACCGCATCGGGCGCCGTAGCACACTGGCATTGCTGGCCATCCTGATCGGCGTGTTCAGTCTGCTGGTGCCCTTCCTGCTCGATGGCGGCGTGCTCGGGCAGGACCTGTTCATCCTCGTCGGCTTCGTGCTGCTGGGCTTGTCCTATGGTCAGGCGGCGGGCACGGTGACCGCCAACTTCGCACCGCGCTTCCGCTACACCGGCGCAGCGCTGACCTCCGACCTAGCCTGGTTGTTCGGCGCGGCCTTCGCCCCGCTGGTGGCGCTCGGCCTGTCGTCACGTTTCGGCCTCATCGCGGTGACGGTGTACCTGCTGTCCGGATGTGCCTGCACCCTGCTGGCGCTGCGCGCCAACAAGTGGCTGTCCGAGCGCGATTGACGCAGCACTTCGCCAATGAAAACGCCGGCCCACGGGCCGGCGTTTTCATTCGTACCGCAGCAGTCGCTTGCCAGGATTACCAGAGCGTTTCGCGCTCTGCCGTCGCACCGATCTTGTGGATGGTCAGGTCGGCTCCGGCGAATTCCTGCTCCGGGTCCAGGCGCAGGCCGCTGAGCAATTTCAACGCGCCGTAGACGATGCCCGCGCCGACGACCGCCACGGCGATGCCGCCAACGGTGCCGATGATCTGCGACATCAGGCTGACGCCGCCAAGACCGCCGAGTGACTGGCTGCCGAAGATGCCGGCGGCGATGCCGCCCCAGGCGCCGCACAGGCCGTGCAGCGGCCACACGCCCAGCACGTCGTCGATCTTCCAGCGGTTCTGCGTGAGCGTGAACAGGATGACGAACAGCGCGCCGGCGATGCTGCCGACCACCAGTGCGCCCAGCGGGTGCATCAGGTCGGAACCGGCGCACACGGCGACCAGGCCGGCCAGCGGGCCGTTGTGCACGAAGCCCGGGTCATTGCGGCCGACCAGCAGTGCGGCCAGCGTGCCGCCCACCATCGCCATCAGCGAATTGACCGCCACCAGGCCGCTGATGGCCTGCATGGTCTGTGCGCTCATCACGTTGAAGCCAAACCAGCCGACGGTGAGGATCCACGCGCCCAGCGCCAGGAAGGGAATGCTTGAGGGCGGGTGGGCGGAGATGGCGCCGTCCTTGTTGTAGCGACCACGGCGTGCGCCGAGCAGCAGCACGGCGACGAGGCCGATCCAGCCGCCGACGGCGTGCACCACGATGCTGCCGGCGAAGTCATGGAACTTGGCGCCGTAGCTGGCTTCCAGCCAGGCCTGAAGGCCCAGGTTGCCGTTCCAGGCGATGCCCTCGAAGAACGGATAGACGAAGCCGACGATCAGGAAGGTGGCGGCGAGTTGCGGCGAGAACTTCGCCCGTTCCGCGATGCCGCCCGACACGATGGCCGGGATGGCCGCGGCGAAGGTCAGCAGGAAGAAGAACTTGGTGAGGTCGTAGCCGCTCTTCTGCGCCAGCACGTCGGCGCTGCTGAAGAAGTCCACGCCGTAGGCAATGCTGTAACCGATGAAGAAGTACGCGACGGTGGACATGGCGAAGTCGCTGAGGATCTTCACCAAGGCGTTCACCTGGTTCTTCTTGCGGACGGTGCCGACTTCCAGGAAGGCAAAGCCGGCGTGCATGGCGAGCACCATGATGGCGCCAAGCAGGATGAATAGAACGTCGTTCGGGCTGTATGTCTGCTCCACTTTGGGGCTCCGTGATGTTTGACGGCGGTGGATGAAGCAGAAAGCGAGCCAGATTATTGTCGTTGTAATTCAGTTGTTTAGAGGTGCGTGCGGCTGCATGAATGCACTTATGTGGTGCTTGTGCATTGCGATTCGTGCCCTGTATTGGTGATTCTGGCCGTGTTTTTGCCCGAATATGAGCCAGTTCTCAGCGTGGTATGAGCGGGTCTGGTGCGTGATTTCCGGAGGTGCGACGGGGCGCGGGGCGGCAGGCGGACGCCTCTGGCCCACGGATCCCGGCTGAGCGAGGGCAGGGCTGGTGGCGTCCGGCCGGAGAGCCGGCTCAGTTGGGTTGCTGGCTGCGCAGCAGCCAGGCAGGCACGGCGTCCGCGGCCATCGGACGGGCGAACAGGTAGCCCTGGAATTCGTCGCAGCCCAGGCCGATGAGGGTGGCCAGTTCCAGTTCGTTCTCCACGCCCTCGGCGACCACCTTCATGCCGAGGCCGTGGCCGAGTGAGATGACCGCGCGCGGGATCAGCAAGGCCTGGCCGCCACGGTCACAGCCGTTGACGAAGGAGCGGTCGATCTTCAGCGTGTCCAGCGGAAGACGGCCAAGGTAGGCGAGCGAGGAGTAGCCGGTGCCGAAGTCATCCACCGCTACGCCGACGCCCAGCGCCTTGATGTCGGCCAGCACGCGCGCGGTGTGCGCCACGTCGCCGACCAGCATGCTCTCGGTGATTTCCAGCTCCAGCGCGCGTCCGTCGAGGCCGGTCTCCTGCAGCGTGTCGCGCACGAGGCTGGCGATGTCCTGCTCCTGGAAGAGGCGGGCCGACAGGTTGACCGCCACATGCAGCGATGCGTGCCCCACGGTGCGCGGCCAGGTGCGCGCCTGCTGACAGGCCTCGCGCAGCACGAAGGTGGTCAGTGCCGGCATGAGGCCGATTTCTTCGGCAATCGGAATGAACTTGGCAGGTGATACCGCACCGCATTCCTCGCTGGTCCAGCGCAGCAGCGCTTCGAAACCGGTGACACGACGGTCCGCGCCAACCTTGGGCTGCAACACGACGCAGAATTCTTCACGTTCCAGCGCGCCGCGCAGTGAAGACTCCAGCTGCAGGCGCTCGGTCGCCGCGGTGTTGAGCGAACCGGTGAAGAAGCTGTACTGGTTCTTGCCGCGTGACTTGGACAGGTACATCGCCGCGTCGGCGTGGCGCATCAGGGTGTCGAGGTCGTCGCCATCGGCGGGGTAGCGCGCGGCGCCGATGCTGCACGACACACGCAGTTCCTGCTCTTCCACCACCAGCGGCTCGGCGATGCTGGCGAGCACGCGGTCGAGGATGCGTTCGGTTTCGCCGTCAGTGCCGTGATCGGTGAGGATCAGCACGAATTCGTCGCCGCCGTAGCGCGCCACCGTGTCGCTGTCGCGCAGGCAGTGCGACAGCCGTTGGGAGACTTCGACGAGCAGGCTGTCGCCCGCGGCATGGCCCAGGCTGTCGTTGATCAGCTTGAAATTGTCGAGGTCGATGAACGCCACGGTGACACCACCGCCATGGCGGCGCACGATGCGGATGGCATGGTCGAGGCGCTCGTCGAGCAGGTGGCGGTTGGGCAGGCCGGTGAGCAGGTCGTGGTTGGCCTGGTACTCCAGTTGCGCCTGCACGCGGCGACGTTCGCTGACGTCTTCCACCGTGCCTTCGTAGTACAGCACGCTGCCATCGGGTGCGACGACGGCGTGGGCGTTCTCGGCGATCCAGATGCGCTGGCCATCGCGCCGCATGACTTCGGATTCGAAGGCCACCACGCGGCCGTGCTCGCGGATGCGGCGCTTGAATTCCGCGCGCCGCTTCGGGTCGACATAGAGGTGGGTGCCGATGTCCTGCAGCGAGGTCATCAGCTCGCTGGGTGATGCGTAGCCGTACAGCTTCGCCAGTGCCGGGTTGGCGGCAAGGTAATGGCCGTCGACACTGGTCTGGAAGATGCCGATCGCCGAGTTGTCGAAGATGCTGTGGTAGCGCAGCTCGGTTTCGATCTGCTGCTGCAGGGCTGCCACTTGCAGGGTGATGTCCTGCACGAAACCTTCCAGCACCATCTGGCCGTGTTCGTCGCGCACCTGGGTACCGCGTTCGACGACCCAGCGTACGCCGCCGTCACGGTGGCTGATGCGGTATTCCACGCGGTAGCGATCTCCCGCGGACAGCGCGGCCTCGATCTGCTCGCGCACGGTGTTGCGGTCTTCGGGGTGGGTGATGGCCTCGTAACTGATCTCGCGATTGCCGACCAGGGCATCGCCGCTGTAACCGGTGAGCGCGCGGCAGCCTTCGCTGACGTACTGCATGGTCCAGTGCGCGTCGATCGAGCACCGGAACACCATGCCGTCGAGATTGCGCTCCAGCGTGCTGAGCATGCGCTGGTGGTCGACGCCCATGCGCGCGTCGCCGGCCGTGCCTGCCAGGTCGTCGCTGCGGTTGCGGGTGAAAAGCCGTTGCAGGCTGATCGCGTCTTGCATGGGGTGTGTTCTCAACCGGCCTGTACCGTCTCGGTGGTGGAGGGGCGGCCGTTCTGTTCCAGCAACTCGCCGATGTGCTGGCCGCAATGGCGGGCCCAGGCGTACACCGCGTCAATCGCTGCCGTGGCGGTGGCGAAGTAGCTTTCGGCGCTGATCTTCACCTCGCTGCCGGTGAGGATGTCGCGCCGTACCGCGCCGAGCAGGCTGTCGACGGCCTGGCGTGCCAGTACGGTAACGGATTCCGTCGTGCCGCCGCTCGCCTGTCCGATCAGGGTCGTGGCGCGGGTCACGAGGAACATCAGTCGCACGCGGGCCACCGGCGAGCAATGCTTCTGCGCGGCGGCAGCGGCACCGATGGCGCGGATCTGCCCGAGGCATTCCGCCAGTGCCGGCAGGTGGTTGGTGTAGTTGCGGACCAGCGCTGCGGGCAGGCGGTCCTGCGACGGCAGTTCGATGCGGGCTTCACCGAGTGCGGCCAGCCAGTCGAGCGCGCGGCCGACCAGCTGGGTGTGCAGCGCGATGCTTTGTTCGATGGACTGGGTGGGCAGCTTCTCGATCAGTTCGCCCCAGCGGTGACGGAACAGCACCAGCTCGTTGTGGGTGATGCAGGGGCGAGGCATGTCGGCCTCGGCCTTCACGGTGCGGGCGAGGCCTGCCAGCGCGGTGTCGATGTCGCGGCGGCGCTCCCGCAAGGGGCCTTCGAAGCTGGTGTCGCCACCCAGCCGCGCGCTGCTCATGCCGCGGTGCTGCTGCAGCAGTTTGACCAGCTCCAGCAATTGCTCGCAGTCCTGGCGTGCCATGCCGACGCGCGACTGCATCGCGACGTGTTGCTTGCGTCGCCACCAGTACAGGGCGGCCGCGGCGATGGCGGGTGCAATCAGCAGCAGGAACACGGTCAGCATGGGCGAAGACCTTTCGCGGCAGGCCGGCGCGCGGCCAGTGCAAGGGGGACAGCAGGCTGCGTGCGGTGTCGTTGGCGGGAGCTTCGGATGCTTCGGGTATTCATTCGTAGCGGTAGGCTTGCAGGGTTTCGTTCAATTGCGCGGCCATCTGGTCGAGGTAGCGGGACAGTTCGCGGTTGTCGCGCACCAGCGCCTCATTGCGTTCGGCCAGGCCGGCCACCTGTTCGATGTCGCGGGCCAGGCTCTGGCTGGCACTGCTCTGTTCATGGCTGGCCGAGGCGATCTCGCGGATGGCGTCGAGGTTGCGACCCACCGTGCCGCGGATGCCGGCAAGCGCCGCCAGCATGTCCTGCATGTCGCTGCTGCCTTCGCGTACCTGCAGGCCGGCTTGCTGCAGGGCCTGCATCAACTCGCTGCCACCGCTCTGAACGGTCTGGATACGTGCCTGGATCTCGCGGGTGGCCGCGCTGGTGCGTTCGGCCAGCTTGCGGACTTCGTCGGCAACGACGGCGAAGCCGCGACCGTCTTCGCCTGCACGCGCGGCCTCGATGGCGGCGTTGAGCGCGAGCAGGTTGGTCTGGGTGGCGATCTCTGCAATCAGCGTGGCGATATGCTCGATCTCGCCACTGCGCGCGACCAGTTCCTCTCCGCACCGGGCGGTGGCCTGCAGGCTGTCGCCGATGTCATGCATGCGTCGCGCCAGTGTTTCGCCGCGGTCGTTGCCATTGCGGGCAGCGGTTTCGGCGGCGTCGGCGAAGCCAGCGGCGTCCTGCGCCAGTTCGCGTGACATCGCGAGGCTCTGCGACAACTCTTCCAGGGCCGCTGCCGACGAGATGGTGATGTCGCGTTGCGCGCGTACGCCGTCGTCGCCGTTGCGCGCATTGCTGTTCGACTCCGCCGCTACGCTGGAGAGCTCGCGGGACGCCCGCGACAGGCCGAGCAGAAGACGGGCGAGGCTGCGGGCCATGGCATTGAAGCGCTCGTTGATGCCCGCGTGGGCGCTACCGGGCTGCGTGCTGGCGATGCGGCAGGTGAGGTCGCCGCCCGCCAGGCCCTCCGCGAAGCTCGTCAGCGACAGTGCCTGCCGGCTTTGCTGGTGGGCGTTCAGGAGGCGCCAGGCCAGGCTGCCCAGCAGCAGCATCGCGCCACTGCCTGCGGCCAGCGTTCCCGCCCCCTGCCAGGCTGCTCCGAGGAGGAAGCTGCCTGTGATCGTCAGTGCGCCCGGCAACCACAGCAATGAGGGGCGGCCAGCAGGGGCTGGCGTGGAGGGTGCGGCGTCGATGCCGGAGTCGGGCGTGTGCATGGGCGGATGGACGAAGTGCCTGGGTCCATATCCGCAAATTGCGTGCCACGCGTTCTCCCCCGTAGAGCACGCGAAAAGCGCTGCAAGCCGGGAATCTGCAGGCGGTTTTGTAAGACGATTTCCTACCGGGTGAATGGCAGAGCCCGTTGCCAGCCTTCCAGCGTGGTGCGGCCCCGGCACTGAAACAGTGCCGGGGCCGCAGCGGGACTGCAGGGCCGGTCGAGCCGACCCGTCTTGCGGAGCCTCAGCGGCTCAGCAGGCGACGCACTGCGCCGTGTGCTGCGAGGAGCAACAGGGCCAGGGGGCTGGCGCCGGCGAGGCGAAGGGTTTCACCGTCGGCGGCGGCATGGGCGTAAGAACGGGAACTGGTGGCATACATGGCGATACTCCTTGTCGGTCTGGGCTTCACGATGAAGCGCCCTGACTTCAAGTTAGTTTCGCTATCGATAATGCGCTAATCGTTAGTTTGGATAAATCCATCAGCAAATGCTATGGATTCCTCAGGAGTCCCCGATACGCCGTACAGCGGGCGCCGTGCGCGGCGGCTCTTCCACTTTCGGCCGTGGTGGTTTCGGTGGGCGAGGCCTGGGTGGTGGGCGCCCGCCGGGCCACAGGGGTGGGCGGCCGTACCCGGGCCATTCCGCGTAGCTGCTATAGGGCACGCCATCGAGCATGGCGTCCACCTCGTCTTCACAGTCCACGCCGCGGTTGCGCTCGCAACGTTCGATCATCCGCTGGCGCTGGGCGGCCCGATCGTCGCTTGCCACCGCCGTAGCGGGCGGCGCGGGTTGTGGCGCAGCCGGCGCCGGCGTCGGGCTGGCGACCGGGGCCGAACTGGCCGGGCGCGCGGGGCTGGTCACCACATTCACGCCGCCTTCGACGATGCTGGCACGCACGCCGGGTGGCGGGGCATCGCCGTAATGAGTGCGCCCCTGGGCGTCAACCCATTTGTAGGTCTGCGCATTGGTTTGCGAGTGCGCCGTCAGGGCCAGCGCGGCCAGCAGCAGGCAATGCCTTGCGGGCAGGAGCGTGAGCATTCTCATGAATGCAGTGTAGGCGACGTACGGCGGCCCCCCTTTTCTTGTCAGGCCTTTTAGAATGACCGGTCGCTGCACTATCTAACAAAGCCTTTTAATTCTGGTGTTTACGTAGATTTTCGCGAGTCTTCTCATGTCCGGATTTGTCCGACAATTTGGCGCGTTTTTACAGGGTGGCTGTCGCGGATGAGTGCGCTCGCCGAGAGGCTGGTCCTTGTCTCGCTGCTGTTCGCCCTGGTTTTCGCCGGCTATACGCTGGCGTACTGCGCGCGCGATCTGAAGCGGGTCGGGCATGCCTTGTCGGCTTTCGTGTTCAACATTGCCTTGCCGGCGATGCTGTTCCACTTGATGAGCGACCTGTCGGGCCTGCCGACCGTGGATGTGCGCTTGCTGCTGGCTTTCTTCGGGGGTTGCCTGCTGGTCTTCCTGGTCGGGCGCCTGGTGGCGGCGCGTGGTTTCGGCCTGGACGGCGTATCCGGCTCGGTCTTCGCGCTGGGTGGCGTGTTCTCCAACAACGCGATGCTGGGTCTGCCGGTGGCGCGCATCATGCTGGGCGACGCGGCGATACCGGCGGTGGCGCTGGTGATGGTGTTCAACGCACTGATCCTGTGGACGCTGGTGACCGTGTCGGTCGAGTGGGCGCGGCACGGCAGCTTTTCCTGGACCGGTTTTGCCAGAACGACCGGCAAGGTGCTGGCCAACCCGATCGTCATGGGGGTCATGCTGGGTTGCCTGTGGGCCCTGACAGGTTGGGAGATGCCGGTGTCGGTGCACTACGGTCTCGATGTGCTCGGCAATTCGACCGGGCCGGTGGCGCTCGTCGCGCTGGGCATGAGCCTGGCCGAGTTCGGTGTCGCATCGGGCTGGCGGCTGAGCCTGGCGATCTCGGGGATCAAGCTGTTGCTGCAACCGATGGTGGTCTGGTTGCTGGCGCTGGCACTTGGCCTGCCCGAGATCGAAACCCAAGCGGTGGTGCTGCTGGCGTCGATGGCGGTGGGGGCCAACGTGTATCTGATGGCGCGCCAGTTCCGCGCCCTCGAAGGTCCGGTGGCGAGCAGCCTGGTGCTGTCGACCGCGCTGGCATCCGTCACCACGCCGCTGATGCTCGCACTGACGCACTGACGACGCATTCCGGCAGGCGGGGGCTCGCGCCTGCCATGGCATGCGGCTGCGCCGGCGTGTCATCATGCGGTGGTTCCTGTTGCCGCAACCCGACCATGTCCCAGGACAAGGCTCCCGTCACCGCAGCCGTCCGCGTGCTGCGCCAACACAAGATCGACTTCAGCGATCATCTCTACGCCTACGAAGAGCGCGGTGGCACGGCCACCAGCAGCCGCGAACTGGGCGTAGACGAACACGCTGTCATCAAGACGCTGGTCATGGAGGACGACGGCAGGCGCCCGCTGGTGGTGCTGATGCATGGCGACCGTGAGGTGTCGACCAAGAACCTGGCGCGCCATATCGGCGTCAAGACCATCAGCCCCTGCAGTCCGGAAGTCGCGAACCGCCACAGCGGCTACATGGTGGGCGGCACCAGCCCCTTCGGAACGAAGCGCGCCATGCCGGTCTACATGGAGCGCAGCATCCTCGGACTGCCGAGGATCTACATCAATGGCGGCAAGCGGGGCTACCTGGTGGGGATGGACCCGCAGGCAGTCATGGCGGTGCTGTCGCCCGAACTGGTGGAGGTGGCGGTATGAGCCACGATGGTCCCGGAAGGACATGCATGAAGACGAGCTGGGCCGCAGGTTTGATGCTGTGGGGATTGTCGTTGCCGGCGGCGGCACAGGACATTTCCCGTTGCGCGGCAGAGGCGGACGACGCGCTGCGCCTGCGGTGCTACGACGCCTTGGCCGGCAGGCCTGCTCCGCAAGCTGCTGCGCCGGTACCGCCGCCAGCCGCGGCCGCCGCACCCGAGGCCACGCCGACCGAGCGCGGCATCAATGCCAATGTGGACCGTCAGGCCACCGCACCTGATGGCGGCCTGTTCGTGCGCTCCGGGCACAGTACGCAGACGCTTTCGCAACGCTGGGAGCTGGACAAGGACGACAAGCGCGGCACCTTCGTGCCCTTGCCCTACAAGCCCACGTACATCCTGCCGGCGTTCTACGCCAGCCCGGTGAACGACAGCCCGCGCTCACCGACCCGTGGCGCGGGCGCGGATGTGCCCTACGAGCAGACCGAGGTGAAGTTCCAGCTCAGCTTCAAGACGAAGCTGTGGCAGAACCTCCTGGCCGACAACGGCGACATCTGGTTCGGTTACACCCAGCAGTCGAACTGGCAGCTCTACAACCGCGACCAGTCGGCCCCGTTCCGCGAGACCAACTACGAGCCGGAGGGCTATGTCAGCTTCCGCATGCCGCAGTCGTTCGGGCCGTGGAAGATGCTCAATGGCGGCCTCGTGCACCAGTCCAACGGCCGCGCCGATCCGCTGTCGCGAAGCTGGAACCGCTTGTTCCTGGTGTTCGGTCTGGAGGCCGGCCCCTACAGTTTCCTGATCAAGCCCTGGTACCGCATCGAAGAGGACGCCGAGAAGGACGACAACCCGGATATCGAGGACTACATGGGACGCGGCGAAGTGCTGGGCATCTACCGCTCGCCGCGCGGCCATGTGGCGTCGCTGCAGTTGCGCCACAGCCTGCGCGGCGGCGATCGCAGCCGTGGCTCGGCGAAGCTGGACTGGGCCTTCCCGCTTACCGACAACGGTGGGTTGAGGGGGCACCTGCAATTGTTCAGCGGCTACGGCCAGTCGATGATCGACTACAACCTCTACATGAATGCCATCGGCATCGGCCTGTCGCTGACCGAGTGGCAGTGACACCGCTCACCGAGCACCCGCACTGCGTAGCCTTCTGCGGCCTTGCTTCACCTGTGCTTCTCCCGTCGTAAGCGTCTTTCGTAGCAATGCGTACCTTCTTCGAGCTGGTCCTGGTCGTCACTCCCTTGTTCGCGCTGGTCTTCGTCGGTTACGGCCTGGCGCGCTGGGCGGAATGGGCGCGGGGCCTGGGCGGGCCGCTGGCGCGCTTCGTGTTCAACGTCGCCATGCCGGTGATGCTGTTCCACCTCATGAGCGGCCTGTCGAACCTTCCACCGGTAGATGGCCGCCTGCTGCTGGCCTACTTCGGCGGCTGCCTGATCGTCTTCGTGCTCGGCCGCGTGGTGGCGGCGAAAGTGCTGAAGCTGGACGGCGTGTCCGGTTCCATCCTCGCCCTCGGCGGTGTGTTCGCCAACACGGTGCTGCTGGGGTTACCGCTGGCGCGGCTCACCATCGGCACGGCCGCGTTGCCGTCGGTGGCACTGGTGCTGGTGTTCAACGCGCTTACGCTGTGGACGCTGGTCACGGTGTCGGTGGAGTGGGCAAGGCACGGCAGTTTCTCCGTCTCGGGTTTTGCCAAGACCGCCTTCAAAGTGACGACCAACCCGGTGGTCGCCAGCATCCTCCTTGGCAGTGCCTGGGGCTTCATCTCCGGACATTTCGGCTGGACCTTGCCGCGCTTCATCGAGACGCCGATGGATCTGCTTGGCCAGGCGGCGGGTCCGCTCGCACTGGTATCGCTCGGCATGGGGCTGGTGGGTTATGACCCGCGTGCGGGATGGCGTATCTCGCTGGCCATCTGCGCCCTGAAGCTCATCGCTCACCCGTTGGCCGTTTGGGTGATCGCAAAGCTGCTGCACCTGCCTGCTGTGGAGACGCAGGTGGTCGTGTTGCTGGCCTCGATGGCTGCCGGTGCCAACGTATATCTGATGTCGCGCCAGTTCCGCGTGCTGGAAGGGCCGGTGGCGGCGAGCCTGGTGTTGTCGACCGGACTGGCGGCGATCACCACGCCGCTGGCCCTGATGCTGGCGATGCACTGATCGCTGCGAGCGTGATCCGGCGCCGGAAATGAAAAAGCCCGCCTCTGGGCGGCGGGCTTGTACTGCGGGCCAGGGCACGGACCTGACCGGTTGCGGGTTGATATGCGTGGCGTCTCGTGAGACGTTGCCGTTGGCGAACCCGCTTCGAGCCAACACTCCCCCTTCTCCGGGAGCGCGGGGCGTGCTGCCTGCCCCGCGCTGTCTGCCTCCTCCGTCCTGCTTTCTAGTTATCAGTAGCTGGTCACGTCGCTGGTGCTGACGTTACAGGCACTGGTATTCCACTTCTCGCCGACCTTGCTCGGCTCCGAGCCCTTCTGCACACCCTTGTACTCGACGCAGATCGTCGGGCTGCCGGACTTGTAGCCCTTGACGCGCAGGTTGCGGATCGTCGCGACGTCACCGAAGTTGGCGTTGAGGCTGGCGATCTCCTTCACGCCATTCACGCTGACGTTGTTGATCTCGGCCTTGCGCGGGCCGCCGTTGTTGGAGCAGTTGCCGCAGCTCTTCCACAGCTTGCCGATGCTGGTCGCCGTGAAGTCGGAGATCTTCACCGTGGAGCCGATGCCGTTGTGCTGGAACACCTTGTCGCTGGCGTTGGCAGCCGAACCGCCGCTCACCGTCATGACCTTGCCCGAGCCGCCCTTCATCGTCGCTGCGTCCTCGCAGACGTCTGCCCACACCACGTTCTGCAGCGTGCAGGAGCCGGAGCAGTGGATGCCGTCGGCGGCCTTGCCTGCTGCCAGGGTGACGTTCTTCAGCGTGGCGCCATCGGCCAGCGTGAACACCGGTTGCTGGCTTTCGCTCTGGTCACTGCAACTGGTGCCCACCGAGGCGCCGCCGCAATCCACAGTGCCGCTGATGGTTGTGCCCGGCGTGCAGGCTCCACTTCCGCTGCTGCTGCCACCGGACGAGCTGCTCGAGCTGGAGGAGCTGCTGGAAGACGAGCTGGACGACGACGATGAAGACGACGAGCTGGAAGAACTGCTGGAGTTCGAGGAGCTGCTCGTCGTGCCGGCGTACGAGCACCACCGGGTGCCGGTCACGCTGCTGGAGGGAAAGTTGGCGGCCGCGCAGACCACGCTGCCGGTGTGGGTGGCATACACGAAAGAGCCTGCCTTGCCGAAAGCGACCGAGCGGGTGCCGCTGAAGGTGCAGGTCTTGCCCTCGGAAACGCACTTCGTGTAGCCCGAGGGGTAGTCCGTTGCTGCCTGGGACGCCATTGCCGCAAAGCTCATGCACAGACCGACCAGAATTCTCTTCATGTTGCTGTCTCCCTGATTGTGTTCGACCCGCCGGGGCGGGTTGCCTGCTCTCTCCGGAGCTACGCTCCGTTACCAGCGGATCAAACCGGCTGGCTTGTTGTTTTGTTGAATTTATTATTTTCGACAGACGCGACGAGGCCAAGCGGACGATTCATCTGTTTGATGAATCCATCACGCAATCCGATGGTGACGATTCCGGGGGCAGGGTGAGGCCGTGACGCAGGACACGTCAGGGCGGGCACGCCGGGTTGGCCGGCGTGCCCGGAGGCGCTTCAGCGCGTTTCGCTGTCGCCGAAGCCGGCGCGCTTTTCCAGGAAGAAGGCGGGGCGCCTCTTGGTTTCCATGTAGATCTTGGCGAGGTACTCGCCCAGGATGCCGATGCATAGCAGCTGGATGCCGCCCAGCAGGTAGATCGGCACCGTGACCGAAGCCCAGCCGGGCACCGCTTCCTCGGTGAACAGCCTGACGAACAGCGCCCACAGGGCGAGGCCGAAGCTGCCCATCGAGATGGTGACGCCCATGGTGGTGATGAAGCGCAGCGGCACCGACGAGAACGAGGTGATGCCCTGCCAGGCGAAGGACAGCATCTTGCGCAGCGGGTACTTCGATTCACCGGCAAAGCGTTCGGCGCGGTCGTAGTACACGATGGACGAGGGGAAGCCCAGCTGCGGCACGATGCCGCGCAGGAAGATGTTCACTTCACCGAACTCGCGCAGTGCCTCAATGGCGCGGCGGCTCAGCAGGCGGTAGTCGGCGTGGTTGAACACCACCTGCACCTTGAACTTCGCCAGCAGCCAGTAATAGCCCTCAGCGGTGAAGCGCTTGAAGAAGGTGTCGGTGTCGCGACGCTTGCGCACGCCATAGACGACGTGACTACCGTTGGCGTAGGCGTCGACCATCTGCTCGATGGCACCGAGGTCGTCCTGCAGGTCGGCGTCGGCACTGATCAGCGCGTCGCCTTCTGCATTCATCAGGCCGCACAGCAGCGCATTCTGATGGCCGCGGTTACGCGACAGCTTGAGGCCGCGGATGCGCCGTTGCTGGCGCGACAGGTCTTCGATCATCGACCAGGTCTTGTCGCGGCTGCCATCGTCCACGAACACCACGTGGCTGTCGTCGCCCACCTTGCCGCGGGCCACCAGATCGTCCAGCAGTTCGATGAGGCGCCGCGAGGTTTCCGGCAGCACTTCCTCTTCGTTGTAGCAGGGCACCACGATGCTCAGCTTCATGTCGATGTTTCCGTTGTCTTGCTGCGTTCAGGGGCGCGCTGGTGCGAAAGTCCAGCAGCGGTTGAGGATGAAGTTCCACACCAGCGCCACGCCCGTGGCGAGGATCTGCGCCAGCAGGTAGTGCCAGTCCAGCAGGTTGTGTGCCACCCACATGACGATGGTATTGATCAGCAGGCCGCTGAGCGCCACCACCGCAAAGCGCGGCAATGCGTCGCGGTGACGGGCGTCGGACTGGAAGGTCAGGCGTCGGTTGGCGGCGTAGTTGAACAGCGATGACAGGGCGTAGCCCAGCCCGCTGGCGAGCACCGCGTTCATGCCGAAGACTTCGACGAACAGCCCTAGCAGGACGTACTGCAGTGCCGTGGCGCCGGCGCCGACCACCAGGAAGTGCTTGATCTGCCGCGCCAGTGCCATGCTCAGGTGCTCGATACGATCAGCGTTTCCGGCGCCGCCGGCGCGGGCTGTGCCACTTCCTCGCGCCGGCGCCTGGCTGCCAGCGTGCTCGCCAGCAGCACGGCCTGCGCGATCAGCAGTCCTTCCATAGGCTTGCGGTAGCGGCCTTCATTCACCGACAGCGGGAACAGGCCCTGTACGCAGAACCAGGTGAGCAACAACACCGGCAACAAACGTTCGCGCTGCTCGCGCCACAGCCAGATGGTGCCGGTGGCGCACAGGATGAATAGCGGTGCCCACAGCCAGCGTAACCAGTGGTTCAGCTCGCCGATGTCGCGGCTGCGGTCGGTGTCCGGCCAGGATTCGGCGAAGAACAGGTGGATCAGGTTGTCACCGGTGAGCCACAGGTAGCGGTCCAGCGTCAGCGGCGTATTGGTGACCGCCGCCTTCCAGTCGCGCTCGCCGGCGTCCATGTTCACGAAGAAGCGCACCGATCCTTGCCGCTTGCTCATCCAGTCGGAGAGGGGTTCGAAGGGTTTCTGCAGGATGCCGGGAGAGGTGAAGCCGAACTCCCAGCGCGCGCCGCGCAGCTCGTAGCCGATGAGGATCTCTTGCGCACCTGAGCGATGGTAGGCCTGTACCAGGGAGCCGATGCCATGCGGGGCGAAGATGTTGGCTTGCTGGAAACTGCGATAGGTCAGCGGGCCCAGCATCAGCAGCATGACCACCATGCCCCAGGCTGCGCGGCGGGCTTTGTCGCCCTGTTCGAACCATATCCACGCGAGTGCCACGAGGCCGAGCGGGAGGCAGATGCCGCGCGTCAGGCCGGCGAGAAGCCACAGCGCCGTCGCGCCCAGAAAGGCGTTCAGCGTGCCTTTTCGACGTGCCCGCCAGGTGGCCCACAGGGAGGCGCCCAGCAACGGCAGCATCAGCGTCTCCTGCATGAAGTAGGAGTAGATCGAGGAATTGGACGGCGACCAGGCGATCAGAGCCCAGCCGAGCAGCGCCCAGTTCTTCGAGGGCAGCAGCTCGCGCAGGAAGCGATACCACAGCCAGGTCATGCCGACCGACAGCAGGGCCGTGTAGAACGCTGCCAGCTCGTGCGTCTTCAGTGTCAGCTTGGCGAAGGCGCCGATGTAGACCTGGTAGAGGATGGGATCGATCAGCGACATCGGGTCGCTGCGCAACACGTCGATGCCCTGGTCCCAGTGGCGTTCCGGGTCGCTCCAGATGTGGTCGATCGGGTTGAAGTTGAACACCAGCCACACACGGTAGCCGAGCGCGAGACCGACGAGCGCGTAGAGCAGGGCGCGCAGCATCAGCGCCTGCCGCTCCTCGCGAGGCAGGTGGTCGTAACAGGACTTGAACTGCGACAGCAAGATGTCTCCTCTGGGGCCGTTTGTTCAGGCTTTTCTTGTGACCGCCATCGAGGGGCGGTTCTTGTGTCGGCGAATCATAGCGAGGCCGGCGCGCCAAGTGGGCTGTATGCGCCGCAGCAATCACGCTTTGTCTGTCAGAAATGTGAAAAACCCGCCGGGCGGCGGGTTTTTCGGGGTAGTGCTTCGCGTTTCGCGTATCGATCACTCGTCGCGCTTGCGACGGGCAAAGCCGTCACCGGGCTTGCCTGCCGGACCGCGGCCTTCGAAACGCGGCGGACGGTTGCCGTCCTGGCGATCGAAGCTGCGGCCGCTGCCTGCACGGTCGAAACTGCGCTGGGGACGGTCGCCGAAGCTGCGCGGTTGCTCGGTGGTGCGCGCTTCACCGCTGCGGGTGTTCCAGGTACGCGTGGTGCGGCCTTCTTCGGTGCGGGCCGGACGCGGCTGGTCGCCGAAACGGGCCGGGCGGGGGGCGTCGCGGTCGAAACGACGCGGTGCGCCGGCTTCGCCTTCGGCGCGGCGGGGGGCGCCTTCGCCTTCGAAGCGACGCGGCTGGCCGTAGCTGCTGCCACCGCCATTGCCACTATTGCCGCCGCTGTTGCCGCGGTAACCACCACCTTCGCGGTAACCGCCGCGCTGGCCATCACGCTGGCCGTCGCGGCCGCGGCCGTAACCCGGGCGGTCACCGTAGGGGCGACGTTCGCGGGTTTCGACGCGGGCGGTCGGCTCCAGGCCCGGAATGACGTGCACCGGGATCTGTTGCGAGGTGAAACGCTCGATGGCGCGCAGCTTGCCGCGCTCGGCACCCGTCAGCAGGGTGATGGCGATGCCGCTGCGGCCGGCGCGACCGGTGCGGCCAATGCGGTGCACGTAGTCTTCCGGCTTCATCGGCATGCCGTAGTTGATGACGTGGCTGATGGTCGGCACGTCGATGCCGCGCGCCGCGACGTCGGTGGCGACCAGCACGCGGATGTGGCCGCGGCGCAGGTGCTGCAGGGTGCGGTTGCGCTTGGCCTGCGGCATGTCGCCGTGCAGGGCCGCAGTGGCGAAGCCCTGGTCGGCCAGGGTTTCGGTCAGCGTGTCGGCATCGCGCTTGGTGGCGGCGAAGACGATGGCCTGCTCCATGCCCGCGTCGCGCAGCAGGTAGTCCAGCAGCTTGTTCTTGTGGCCGACGTTGTCGGCGTAGTGCACGCGTTGCTCGATGTCAGCGTGCTTGTCCTGGTGGGTGGCCAGTTCCAGACGCTGCGGGTTGTTCAGCATCGCTTCGGCCATGCGGCCGACGGCGCCACCGAAGGTCGCCGAGAACAGCATGGTCTGGTACTTGGGCGGCAGGGCGGCGACGATCTGTTCGATGTCTTCCTTGAAGCCCATGTCCAGCATGCGGTCGGCTTCGTCGAACACCACCATCTCGCAACGCGAGAAGTCGATGCGGCCACGGGTGATGTAGTCGAGCAGGCGGCCCGGCGTAGCGACCAGCACGTCCACCGGTTGGCGCAGCATCTTGATCTGCACCGGGTAAGGCATGCCGCCCACGACGGTGACAACCGACAGGCGACGCAGCGCGCTGCCGTAGGTGGAGCCGGCGTGGCTGACCTGCTGGGCCAGTTCGCGGGTGGGGGTGAGCACCAGCACGCGCGGGCCGATGCTGTTGATGGTGGGCGCTTCGCTCAGCAGTTGCAGGGCGGGCAGCATGAAGGCGGCGGTCTTGCCGCTGCCGGTGGCGGCCGAGACCATCAGGTCGACACCTTGCAGGGCCAGCGGAATGGCGGCGGCCTGCACGGGGGTAGGTTCGGTATAGCCGGCCTTGTTCACGGCGGCTACGAGGGCAGGGCTGAGGCCCAGGGATTCAAACGACATCACGGTTCCAATCGGAAACGACGCAAGCTTCGCCACGGCCATCAACTGGCGGCGGGCTGGCGCAAATCAGGCACGAATCAACGCAGAGGCGTCCCGCAAGGCAGGACGGAGAGGCGTGAGTCGGCGCACAAAACATCGGCGCCAACCATTACTTGCGAACGCTAGGGATTCCGGATGGACGGAACGCGTCGGAGGGGTCAGGGACGATGAACCAAAGGCTCGCGAGAAAGGACGTCAGCTCACGAGCAAGGCGCGCACTCTAACGGAATGCTGCGTTGCATGCAAGAAATATCTTTGTTTTTCCGATATTTAGATCGGGTCGCCGGAGAGTCGGGCAAATGTTCCGGCCGGGTCGAGGCCGGCTGCGAGGGCCAGCAGCAAGGCTATGCGGGCCTTGAGGGGCGGCAGTCTGCCGGCCGGAATCCAGCCCTCTGCGCTGTCGTCGGCGTTGCGATCACGACTGACGCCACCATGCGGCACGCGGCTGCAGCGCACGACGGCGACGCCTGCCTCATGCGCGCTGCGAAGTGCCGGGAGAAGGGCCGCGGGCAGGCTACCGTCGCCGGCTGCGGCGATGACAAGGCCGCGTGCACCGGCTGCGACGGCATGCGCCACGACGTCAGGCGCCAGTCCGCTGAAGGCGTGGATCAGGTCGACCCGCGGCAGTTCTGCGTCGGAGGTGAGTGGAATGTGAGCAGCCGGGCGTGGCGTTTCGTCGGCGGCAAAAGCGTGGATGGTTTGCGTGTGCTGTTTGCAGACTTTCTCGCCAGCGATGACTTCCCCGTGCACGGCGACACGCACACCCGGCAATGCCGTCAGGCTTTCGTGCGTGGCCTGCAGCAGATTGGCAGGACCATCGGCCTGCGGGTCGGTCGCTGGCCGCATTGCAGCCGTGAGCACCACAGGCTTGTGCGCCTTCAGCAGCAAGGACAGCGCGTAGGCCGTCTCTTCCAGCGTGTCGGTGCCGTGGGTGATGATGATGCCGTCGATGCCGCTGGTGTCGAGCAGGACCTGGCAACGCGTAGCGAGCTGGACCCAGTGCGCAGGTGTGAGGTCACGGCTGTCCAGCGCGAAGACCTGCTCCGTGTGCCACGCGCAGAGCTCGGTGAGTTGCGGTACGGCGTCGAGCAGGGATTCGACGCCGAGTCGGGCAGCGGTGTAGCGCGCCGCCGTGCCCACGCCGGCGATGGTGCCGCCGGTGGCGAGCAGGGCGAGCTTCATCCGCGGATCAGTGCGACAGGATCTTCGACAGGAACTGTTGCGCGCGTTCGGAGCGCGGCTTGCCGAAGAAGTCGTCCTTCTTCGCATCCTCGACAATCTGGCCGGCGTCCATGAACACCACGCGGTGCGCCACCTTGCGGGCGAAGCCCATTTCGTGGGTCACCACCATCATGGTCATGCCTTCCTGCGCCAGCTCCACCATGACGTCCAGCACCTCGTTGATCATCTCGGGGTCGAGTGCGGAGGTGGGTTCGTCGAACAGCATGCAGATCGGGTCCATCGACAGCGCGCGGGCAATCGCCACGCGTTGCTGCTGGCCGCCGGACAGCTCGCCGGGAAACTTGTTGGCGTGTGCCTTCAGACCGACGCGATCGAGCAGCTTGATGCCGCGTTCGATGGCTTCATCCTTGCTGCGACCGAGCACCTTGATCTGACCGATGGCCAGGTTCTGCGTGATGCTCATGTGCGGGAAGAGTTCGAAGTGCTGGAATACCATTCCGACGCGTGCGCGCAGCTTGGGCAGGTTGGTCTTCGGGTCGCTGACGGTGGTGCCGTCAACGATGATCTGACCCTGCTGGATCGGCTCCAGCGCGTTCACGCACTTGATGAGGGTGGACTTGCCTGAACCCGACGGGCCGCACACCACGACGACTTCGCCCTTGGCGACGTTGGTGGTGCAATCGGTCAGCACCTTGAAGTTGCCGTACCACTTGGAAACGTTCTTGATATCGATCATGTCGTGGACCTAGCGAATGATGGCGATGCGCTTCTGCAGCCGCTTGACCAGCATGGACAACGAGAAGCAGATGATGAAATAGATAAGGGCCGAGAAGACGTACATCTCCACCGGCCGGTTGTAGTTCTTGCCGGTGTTCTCGGCGGCCTTCAGCAGGTCCTTGGCGCCGATGGCGTAGACCAGCGAAGTGTCCTGGAACAGGATGATGGTCTGCGTCAGCAGCACCGGCAGCATGTTGCGGAACGCCTGCGGCAGCACCACGTTGCCCATGGTCTGCCAGTACGTCATGCCGACGGCGTACCCGGCGTTGACCTGCCCCTTCGGAATGCTCTGGATGCCGGCGCGCATGATCTCGCTGTAGAACGCGGCTTCGAAGAGCGTGAAGGTGATGAGCGCGGAGTTCTCCGCCCCCATCGGCTTGCCGGTGACCAGCGGGATGAGGAAGAAGAACCACAGGATCACCATCAGCAGCGGGATGGAGCGCAGGGTGTCCACATACGCCGCGGCGAAGCGGCTGAGCACCGGTCCGCCCGACAGGCGCGCCAGCGCCAGCAGGGTGCCGAGGATGATGCCGCCGCACATGGCGGTGATGGTCAGCTTGAAGCTGTAGAGCAGGCCTTCCCAGATGAAGGGCAGGCTGACCGGGATGACGCTGAAGTCAAAATTGCTGAGCATGCCGGTCTCCTACTTCGCGATGATGAAGCCGGGCACGCGCACGCGGCGTTCGATGAACACCATGATGCGGTTGGCGAGGAAGGCGCACAGGAAGTACAGCAGTGTGGCGGCCAGCAGGCTCTCGATGACGTGGCCGGATTCTTCCACGATCTGGCGCGACACGAAGGTCAGGTCCATGACGCCGATGGCGAACGCGACAGCGGAGTTCTTGAAGGCGTTCATGAACTCCGATGTCAGCGGCGGAATGATGATGCGGAAGGCCATCGGCAGTACAACGAAGCGGTAGGTCTGTGCCTGTGTGAAGCCCAGCGCCAGACCGGCATTGCGCTGCCCGCGCGGCAGGCTCTGGATGCCGGCACGTACCTGCTCGGCGACGCGGGCAGAGGTGAACAGGCCCAGCGCAATGGTGGCGGTGAAGAATTCCTTGGCCGGCATGTCCTGCTTCACCCACAGCGACAACTCGCGCGGCAGCAGTTCCGGAAAGACGAAGAACCACAGGAACAACTGCACGAGGATGGGGACGTTACGGAAGGTCTCCACCCATGCGTTGGCCAGCGTGGCCAGTAGTTTGTTGGGGGCGGTGCGCAGCGTGCCGATGATGCTGCCGAGCACCAGCGCGATGATCCACGCGCTGATGGCGATGGCCACCGTCCAGCCCAGGCCGGAGATCAGCCAGTCGAGATAGGTCTCGTCGCTGCTCATCGCAGTGTCGAGGAAAAAAGACCAGTTCCACTGATAGTTCATGCTGTGTGGGCTCCTCGCTCGGGGACGCTGTGCGCGCCCGGAATGGCAGGGGAGAAGGCGGAAGAAAAGCGGTAAAGGACGAGGCGGGGAAAAACACGGGGCGGCTGTCGCCGCCCCGCTTGCTGCTTACTTCTTGACGTAAGCTTCCTTTGGATTGTCGTTCGGGTTCGCGATGGCGTTCTTCAGTGCGTCGCTCATCGGGAAGGCCAGATTCACGCCCTTGGGCGGAATCGGCGACAGGAACCACTTCTGGTACAGCTTGTCGATTTCGCCCGACTTCATCAGGTCCTTCACGGTGGCGTGCACCAGACCATAGAACTGCGGGTCGTCCTTGCGCAGCATGATGGCGATAGGCTCGACCGACAGCGACTCGCCGACCACGGCATACTCGGCCGGGTTCTTCGAGTTGGCGATCAGGCCCAGCAGCAGGTTGTCATCCATCACGAAGGCGACAGCGCGGTCGGTCTCCAGCATCAGGAAGGAGTCGGCGTGGTCCTTGCCGTAAACCTCCTTGAAGTCGACGCCCTTGCCCTTCTCGTTGGCGCGCATCAGCTGGACGCTGGTGGTGCCGGTGGTGGTGGCGACCGGCTTGCCGCCCAGTTGCGACAGGCTGGTGATGCCGGAGGACTTCTTCACCGCCATCTTGACGTTGGTGACGTAGGTCGTCGGTGCGAAGGACACCTGTTGCTGGCGCGAAGAGTCGTTGGTGGTGGAGCCGCACTCCAGGTCGATGGTGCCGTTGACCGTCAGCGGGATGCGGTTCTGCGAGGTTACCGGCTGCTGGTTGACGGTCAGCGCCTTGAGCGCCAGTCGGGTCTTCACTGCATCGGCGATCTTGTTGCAGATGTCGATGTGATAGCCGATCGGCTTCTGGCTGGCGTCCAGATAGGACAACGGGAAGGAGGACTCGCGGATACCCAGGGTGATGGCCCCGGAATCCTTCACTTTCTTGAGAGTACCCGTCAGCTCTTGTGCCGACGCCGACTGGATGCCGGCCGCCAGCACGAGGGCAGCGGCACAACCGATTTTCCAGTTACTAGACATTTTTGCTCCTTTCCAAGCTACTGAAACGCTTGCCAGGCCACCTGGCCAAGCAAGAACTACCTGCACAAATTGCACCAGATCGGAGCCTTGTCCAATCGGTGAAATAACTTAGGGAAAGTGGCCCTTCGCCCTGTTGGGCAAAGGGCGCATCCTGTCACGGGGCGCTTGGGGCCAAAGCACTATACTCCCGGGCTGACCAAGCGTGCGACATGGCAAACATATGAAACTGCAGCGTTCGATCCGTTCCTTGCTGCCGCTCCTCATGGCGGCGACCGTACTGGTCTCGGTGCCAGCAGCGGTACAGGCGGCGGGCAACCCGGACAAGGCTGCTGCCTTCTACGAAGACGCGCTGGTGCGATTCAACCGCGCCGACTACGCCGGCGCTGTGATCCAGCTCAAGAACACGCTCCAGCAGGACAGTCGCATGCTGGCGGCGCACCTGCTGCTGGCGCGCTCGCTGATCCAGATGGGCGAACTACCGACCGCGGAAGTGGCCTTGGTGACAGCCTCCTCGCTGGGGGTTGCGCGCAGTGAGATCGCCCCCTTGATGGCCAAGGCCCTGTACGGGCAGGCCAAGTTCCAGCAGGTCATCGATCGCGTGCAGCCGACCGATCTGCCTCCCGCGGCCCGCCTCGATGTGCTGGTCTTGCGTGGCTCGGCCTATGGCGAGCTCGGCGACAACCAGGCGGCTGCGCGCAGCTTCGACGAGGCGCGCAGCCTTGATCCGAATGCCGTGTCGGTCATGCTCGCGGATGCCTCGCTGCAAATGAAGCAACGCCGCGTCGAGGCGGCTGTGGCGCTGATAGACAAGGCGCTGTCCATCGCACCGTCGAACGCAGACGCGTGGGCGGCCAAGGCTGGTGTACTGGTTGCCCAGCGCCAGATTCCGGAAGCGCTGACCGCTTACGGGCGGGCGCTGACCCTGGAGCCGAAGCATGTCGAGGCGCGCCTGGCCCGTGCCACCGTCTTGCTGGACGGCGGGCAGGACGGTCCGGCCAAAGTCGACATCGACGAACTGGGCAAGCTGTCGCCTGACGATCCGCGCGTTGCCATGCTGCGCGCCAATCTGGCTGCGAAGCGCGGGGATGGCAAGGCGGTCCAGCTGGCGCTCGGGGAAGTGGTAGCAACCATCGACCCGATGTCGCCGGAATCGCGTGCGCGTCGGCCACAGCTTTTGATGCTGGGCGGCACGGCCCACTACGGCCTAGGCAATATGCAGAAGGCGCGCGAGTACCTGGAGCTCCTGGTACGGCAGCAGCCTTTCAATGTCGGCGCCGTCAAACTGCTGGCTTCGGCTTCACTGGTGGCGGGCGAGCCGGCGCGTGCATTGACCCTCCTCGACAGCATCCGTCCGAATGCCCGCAACGACGCTTCTTTCCTGATCCTCACCGCCAATGCCCACCTCGCGCTGAAGCATTACCAGCGTGCGGCACAGCTCTACCAGGAGGCGTCCCAGCTCGGCGCCGGCGATTCGCCGGACGTCATGGCCAATCTAGGCCTGAGTCTGGTCGGCATGGGCAAGACAGCTGCCGCTGCCCAGCAGATGCAGGCAGCATTCGCCCGCGCGCCCGGTGACGCCCGCACTGGCATGGCGCTGGCGACCATCTACCTCCAGCAGCGGCAGAGCAAACAGGCGATCGGCGTACTGGAGCAGGTTGCGGCGCGGAATCCGCGCAACCCGCTGGTTTTCAACATGCTGGGCGTCGCGCAAGGTGCAGCGGGCAACTTGCCCGCCGCGCGCCAATCCTACGAAAAGGCGCTGTCGGTCGATTCCAAACTGAATGCCGCACGCCTCAACCTGGCGCGACTGGATGCCGCAGAGGGCAAGCGGGACAGCGCCCGCAACCGCCTCAACGAACTGCTCAAGGCCGAGCCGAACAACCTGGACGCGATGTTCGAGCTCGCCCAGCTCGATGAAGCCGCCGGACGCCTGCCGGACGCCATCCGGTGGCTGGAGAAGGCGCGTGCCATCGACGGGCGAAACCCCCGTCCCGCGCTGGCGCTGGCCGAGATCCTCCTGCGCAACGGTCAGCCCGCACAGGCGCTGGAAGTGACCCGTGGCGCCCTTGCTGCGCAACCGGAGAACCTAACGGTCATGGCGGCGCATGTTCGTGCCCAGCTTGCCAATCAGGACCTGACTGGCGCCCGTACGACGCTGGGCAGCATGACCCGGCTGGCCGAATACGATGCCGATCTGCAGGTGGAGATCGCTCGTTTGCAGCTCGCTGCCGAAAACCCGACCGGGGCGGGCTACAGCCTTGCCAAGGCCCTGTCGGCCAAGCCCGAGCATTTCGAAGCCCTGGTGTTGCAGGCTGACAGCGCGCTGCGCGGTGGCGAGGTCGCGCAAGCCGAGCAGTACGGCAAGACGCTGGTCGCCCGCTACCCCGACAAGGCCGCCGGCTACCATATTCTCGGCGATGTCGCTGCGGCCAAGGGACAATCCGCGGTAGCGCTGGCTCAACACCGCAGTGCCCTGACCCGCGAGCCGGGTGTCGAATCGGCATTGCGTGTCTGGCGCGCCCATCTGGTCGCCCGGGAGCCTGCCAAGGGCCTGGCATTCCTGCAGGAATGGTCGCGCAAGACCCCCGATCCGCGTCTCAAGGCGGCGATTTCCGAGGGCCAGATGATGACGGGCGACTGGAAGGGTGCGCGGGCGACGCTCGAGGCCTTGATCCGTGAAGTAGGCGAATCGCCAAACCTGCTCAATAACCTGGCCGTCGTCCTGGTGCGGTTGCAGGATCCGGCTGCCGTCGCTACTGCCGAAAAGGCCTACCGGACCGCGCCCAACACCCCGACCTTCATGGATACCTATGGCTGGGCGCTGGCTCGCGCAGGCCGTCATGACCAGGCGCTGCGCCTGCTCCGCGACGCACGTCTGCGGGCGCCGCAGAGTGACGAGATCCGCTATCACCTGGCCTGGACCCTGGCTGCGGCGGGTCGCAAGGCTGAAGCGCGGGACGAAATAGGGGCAGTGCTCAAGGACGGCCGTCCCTTCGACAGCCTGGCTGATGCCCGTGTGTTGGCCACCGAACTGGCGCGCTGAGAAGGATGTCGACGATTCTTACGTTTGCCTTGCATGTTTGCTGAAACACTAATGCAAGTTCATGAATTCAATGATGTAAACAATCCTGGCCCGCAGGTTGCTTTACAAGCCTCGAACAGTTCGTCAGGGCAACCGTCCTGCGGCAAAAAAGAATTGAAAGAGTGAGGGCTCCAAGATGTCCATGAATCGAATCATCGTGACGGCGACTGCAGCGCTTGGCTTCATGGCCTCGCTGCCTGCTTCGGCCGAAGTCTCATGGTCGTTCTCGTCTTCCAGTTGCTCCAACGGAGTGGGTAACAACCTTTACGGTTCCTGCTCCTCGACTGGCAACCCGACGTCCGCTCCGGATGTGACTGCCCGTGCCTACTCCAACACCGGCGGCAACAGCTGGACGGGTGGCAGCAGCACCAACCCGACCTACAGCAGCGCCCAGACCATCGAAGCCGCCTATGTGGGCGTGTATTCGGCGAATCCGGGCGAGTTGGGCGTGACCAACTACGACGCCACGTCCCGCAACGGCCAGACCGTCGATACCTCGGAAGGCAGCAATCCCGAGCACTCGCTGGACAACAACCAGCGCTACGACTCCCTGCTGTTCAGCTTCACCTCCGCCATCCAGCTGACCAGCGTGCAGATGGGCTGGTGGTCGGGTGACTCGGACATCACGCTGCTGGCCTACACCGGCACCCTGAATGCCGACGGCTCCATCCCCAGCAACAAGCTGGTCGGCCTGACCTACAGCAGCCTGCTGAGCAACGGCTGGGTGCTGGCAGGCAACTACGCCAACGTGCAGTCCAACAAGACGGCTGTGAATAGCGGTGGTCTGAGCGCCCAACACTGGCTGGTTGGCGCATTCAACCCGCTGGGTGGTTCGGTGCCCAATGGTTTTTCGCAAGGTGACGACAACGTCAAGGTCAAGTACCTGTTTGGCGAGTACAGCACCTCGTCGTCCTCGTCCAGCAGCTCCAGCGGCGGTACGGTCCCGGAGCCGGGCAGCCTGCTGCTGGTCAGCCTGTCGATCGCAGCGGTTGCTGGTCTGCGCAAGCGCCGCAAGGCCTGATCGCAAGATGAACTGAAAAGAAACGGCACCCTGGGGTGCCGTTTCTTTTTGTGCTGCGCCGCCAGGCATCGTGGGTGCTGGCGCCTGAGGCGGGCAATGAAAAAGGGCTGGCATGAGCCAGCCCTTTCTGTTCGGTGGTGGAGAGGAGGAGGATCGAACTCCCGACCTTCGCATTGCGAACGCGACGCTCTCCCAGCTGAGCTACCCCCCCACGCGAACTGCCGATTATAGGGACCTGCCGCTTGAATGCCAACTTGGGCAGTCTGGCGACTTGATGCGGCGTGTCATTGCGCAAGTTGATTCTGCAGCTAGAATTGCGGCCACCAATAAATATGACAAAGTGCTCGCGGCCCGGCGCCCCGGTCGGCAAGCATGAGAGGCAATCGAGGGGAGGCGTTTGAGCTATCTAGGAGGATTCTCGGGATGTTCTCGCAAACGATTTGCCTGCGGCTCTGGGGCATAGCCGCACTGTGTTCGATGAATGCCGCCGCCTTCGCGGCGACACTGGTGTCGGCCGATGTCCATAAACCGGACCATCCGGTCGTGCAGTCGCAGGAGTTTCTGGGGAAGGCGCTTGCCGAACGCACCAAGGGCGAGTGGCAAGTGGTGGTCAAACACAGTGGCGAACTGGGTTCCGAGTCCGCGGTGCTTGAGAAGGTGCGCAAGGGCGAGCTGGACATGGCGCGCATCAACATGGGTGTGCTGGCCGACACGGTGCCGGCGGCCAAGCTGATGTCGTTGCCTTACCTGTTCCGCTCGCGCGAGCACATGTGGAAGGTGCTGAAGGGGGACTTCGGCAAGCGGCTCGGTCGCGAACTGGAAGCCACGGGCGCTGTGGCGCTGACTTTCTACGATAGCGGCACGCGCAGCTTCTACAGCGTGAAGAAGGCCATCCGCACGCGGCAGGATTTCGAAGGCATGCGCGTCCGCGTGCAGCCGTCACCGGTCTACAAGGATCTGATCACCGGCCTGGGCGGTACGCCCGTGCCGCTGCCTTACGACAAGGTCGTGGGGGCATTGCGCGACGGCGAGATCGATGCTGCCGAGAACAACCTGCCGTCCTATGTCGGCAGCGAGCACTACAAGTACGCGCGCTACCTGAGCCTGGATGAGCACTCCATGGTTCCCGAGGTGCTGCTGATCTCGAAGAAGGCCTGGGACAAGCTGGGTGCCCAGCAGCAGGCGCATCTCAGCGGTGCGGCGGAGGCCTCTGCGGAATTCATGGGCAAGCTGTGGGCGGCCAAGGAACGTGAGTCGCTGGATGCGGCGCGCAAGGCAGGTGTGACCATCGTGGAGAAGAAGCAGATGTCGCTGACCGGCATCGAAGGTGCAGCCACCAAGCTCTACACGACCTACATCACCGATCCGGCCGATCTCGACACCGTCATCAAGATCATGCAGTCGCGCTGAAAGGGCTGATTGGCGCGTGGTCGATGCTTGACCGCGCGCAAGCTCCAGCGCTATTTCTTCCGTTGGGTGGGTAGGGGCGCCGAGGTCGTTTCGGGGAGTTCGCTGCAAAGCGGCAGCAGGTGCTGCTCCACCGCCTCGATGAATGCCCGGGTGCGGGATGGCACATGACGTCGGCTAGGGATCACGGCCCATACCGACGACATGTGCGAGCACCATGCCGGCAGTACCCGTACCAACTGGCCGCTGCGCTGCAAGGGCGCGGCGAAGTGCTCCGGCAGATTGGCCAGGCCGAGGCCGGCAACGGCCATCTCGCCGATCAATCCCATCGCGTTGCAGCTCAGCGTGCCTTCCGGCAGGCCGTTCCAGGTCTCCTTGCCCTTCGTCAGAACCCAGGCCGGGGTTTCGCCGTTGCTGCTGAGGCGGATCGCCGTGTGTTCCAGCAAGGACTCCGGCGTGTCTGGCATGCCGTGCTCTGCGAGATAGGCAGGGCTGGCGTAGATGCCGGAGTTGTCGTCGCGTAGCCGGCGTGCAACCAGCGTCGCGTCGTCGGGCAGGCTGCGCGCCACCCGGATGGCGATATCGAACTGCTCGGCGATGAGATCGACGCGGCGGGCGGAGATATCGAGCTGAAGCTGGATCAAGGGATAGTCCGCCATGAACTGCCGCAAGAAGCGGGCGAGATCGTGGTCGGCAAAAGGCGGCAGGGAGACTTTCAGCAGGCCGCGAGGCGTTTCCTGGCGGGCTTGCGCGAAGGCTGCGGCGGCATCCGCTTCCTCGGCCAGCCGGCGGGCATGGCCGGCCACCCCCTGGCCAAACTCCGTCAGGGCCAGGTAGCGGGTGCTGCGCGTCAGCAGGCGTTCGCCCAGCTGTGCCTCCAGCGCGGCGATGCGCCGTGACACCGTGGACTTGGGCAAGTCCAGTTGTTCCGCCGCGCGGCTGAAGCTGCCGGTATCCGCGACGCGGGCAAACAGCAGCAGGTCGTTGGCATCCAGCGGAATCGACATGACATGTCCCGGTTTGATTGTTCCAAATCGGGAACAATCATATCTGCTTGTGTGGCTTCTGATGCTGGATTGCAAGTAATACAGTCGCTTCCACAGTATCAACCGACAAGGAAGCACGCCATGAACATCCTGCAGATCAATGCCAGCGCCCGCAGCGAAGGCGCCCAGTCCACCCGCCTCGCCAACAGCATCAGCGACCGCCTGCGCGCACAGAATCCGGTTGCGCAATTCGTGTTGCGTGATCTGGCCCGCGCGCCGATGCCGGTGCTGGACGAAGCTGCGCTTGGCGCACTGTTCACCCCGGCCGATCAACGCACGGCGGAGCAGGCCGCCCGTGTCGCCATCGATGACGCGGCGATTGCCGAGATCCAGGCCGCCGACGTGGTGGTGCTCGGGGTGCCGATGTACAACTTCCAGGTGTCCGTGCAGTTCAAGGCCTGGATCGACGCGATCTCGCGCGCCAGGGTGACCTTCCAGTACACCGACAAGGGGCCGGAGGGGCTGTTGAAGAACAAGCAGGTTTATGTCGCGCTGGCGCGTGGTGGCATGTACCGCGATACGCCGGCCGATCACATCGTGCCCTACCTGAAGACCATCCTCGGTTTCCTGGGCATGACGGATGTACGCTTCGTGTTCGCCGAAGGGCTGGGCATGGGCGAGGCGGCGGTGGCAAAGGCTTTCGAAGCTGCCACGCAGGAGATCGAAGTCGTGGTCGACACCGCGGTCGAAGCGGTGGCCTGAGCGCTAATCGCGGATGGCAACGCGGCCGGCATGGGGCTGGCGGCGATTGCCACGCGCAGGAAGGCGCCATAAGGGTTGGCGCAGAAAGGGAAACATCATGAGCAAGATCGTGAGCAACACAGTGAAGAACGCTCGCCGTGTCGATCGCCGCGTGACCGGTCGTCCCACCTCGGACGGTGCCGGTGTGCGCCTGACCCGCGTGCTGACGCAACCGCTGCAGCGCCGGCTGGACCCCTTCCTGATGCTGGACGCCTTCGGCAGCGACAACCCCGGCGACTACATCGGCGGCTTCCCGGATCACCCGCACCGTGGTTTCGAGACCGTCACCTACATGCTTGCCGGCCGCATGCGTCACCGCGACAGCGCGGGGCATGAAGGCCTGCTCACCAATGGCGGCGTGCAGTGGATGACCGCCGGCAGTGGCCTGATCCACTCCGAGTTGCCGGAGCAGGAAGAGGGCGTGATGGAAGGCTTCCAGCTGTGGGTGAACCTGCCCGCCAAGAACAAGATGGTGCGGCCGGCCTACCGCGACATTCCGTCTGACGCGATTCCGGAGTACACGACCGATGCGGGCGTGACGGTGCGCGTCATTGCGGGTGAAAGCCATGGTGTGCAAGGCGCCGTGCAACGGCCGGACACCGAGCCGCTGTACCTCGACGTGCATCTGCCTGCTGGTGCGAGCTTCGAGCAGTTGGTGCCGGCGGATCGCAACGCCTTCCTGTACGTCTATCGCGGCAGCGTCACCGTCGGCCGCGAGAACGAGGGCGTGCCGGTGCAGAACATGGCGATCCTCGCCAACGAGGCAGATGCGGATGGCATTACGGTGCGCGCTGTGGAAGATGCACGCCTGATCATCATCGCCGGCAAGCCGCTGAACGAGCCGATCGCGCAGTACGGTCCGTTCGTGATGAACACCGGTGCCGAAATCGAGCAGACCCTGCGCGATTACCAGGCTGGGCACTTTCACGCAGCCAAGGTGTTGCAGGAAGTCTGATGCTGGGTGCGTCGTAGCAAGAGAAAAGCCGCGAATCGCTCCGCGGCTTTTTTATGTGTGCTGTGGGCGCGGTGTGGCTACCAGTACTTCTCGAACAGCATGCTGCCGGACAGGCCCCGACGGCAGGGCTGGAACGCGCGGCCGTTGAGGATGCGGCGCATCTCGGTGGTGAAGTCAGGATTGCCGCAGACCATCACGCGGCTGCCCTGCGCGTCCATGGCCATACCGACGTGTGCCTCCAGGGCGCCACTTTCGATCATCACGGGAATCCGCTGCGACAGCCTGCCTTCCTGTGGCTCACGGGTCACGACCGGCACGTAATGGACACGGCCGGGCAGGCGTGCGGCGAGAGCGCGGAACTCGTCCGCATAGGCCAGCTCATTGGCATAGCGCACGCTGTGCACCAGCGCGATCTGGCCGTGGCGTTCCAGTGCGGCGCCATCGCGCAGCATCGACACGTAGGGCCCCAGCCCGCTGCCGGTGGCGAGCATCCACAGGCGGTCGCCTGCGGCGAGCTGTGTCTCGATGAAGAAGCCCATCGCGAGGTGTTCGAAGCGGACTGCATCGCCGACGCCCAGCGCATCCAGTGCGGGCGTCAGGGCGCCGCCGGGCACGAGGGTCAGCAGGAATTCCAGGTCGTCTTCCGCCGGTGCCGACACGATGGAATAGGGCCGCCAGACTTCCTGTCCATCCGCCAGCGCGAGGCCCAGCTTGGCGTAATGACCGGGCTGGAAGCGGAAGTCCGCAGGACGCGTGATGCGCAACGACCACTGGTGCGGCGCCCAGCGTTGCACGGCCGTGATGCGTTCGTTGCTCCAGCGCTGCGCGCTGTGACGGGTAGTGGGATCCATGATGCCGGTGTGGGTATTCCGCCGTCGTGGCGGCACAGGTGTGACTCTAGCGCGATGCGCAGGTTTCGTCGGCAGACGAGGCGTTCGGCCGCCGGTCGCTCAGGTCTCGTCCTGCTCGCCGGAGCCCACGACGGCGCGGCCCAGGCGGTCGCGCAGCGCATCCCAGTCGCCGTCCTCGGGCAGGGATTCGACGAGGATGGCGCTAGCCCCTGCCGCGTCCAGGGCGCGCAGGTTGGCGTAGAGGTCGTGGGCGAAGCCCGCGGCGTCCTGCGGTGCACTGATCCAGCGGCCGCTGAAGTGACGCGGACGCATGGCCTCGCGGGCCAGCACCGCGACATCGGTCGGGGCCGACAGCAGTGCCAGGGCGTCCACCATCTTCATGCGCGTCGCCGGAGCGTAGTGCGCGGCGAGTGCACCGGAGACGCGGGGTGCGTCCTCCTGTTTCTGCGGCATGCGCGGACGACGGCCGATCACCGCGGCAATGGCGTCTGCGCCGATCATGCCGGGACGCAGGATCACTGGCTCGCCACGCGACAGGTCGAGGATGGTGGATTCGATACCCACCTGGCATGCGCCGCCGTCAAGCACCATCGCCACCGACTCACCGAGTTCGTCGAAGACGTGCTGCGCGGTGGTGGGGCTGATGCGGCCGAAACGGTTGGCCGACGGCGCCGCCACGCCGCCACCGAATGCGCGCAGCAGGGCCAGTGCCACCGGATGATCCGGCACGCGCAGGCCCACGGTGTCCTGGCCGCCCGTCACTTCGGCGGGGACGTCTTCTTCTTTCTTCAAGATCAGCGTGAGCGGGCCGGGCCAGAAGGCGCGGGCCAGGGCGATGGCTTCCTTCGGAATCTCGCGCGCCCACTGGGTGATGGAGTCGGCGTCGGCAAGATGCACGATCAGCGGGTGATCGGCCGGGCGGTTCTTGGCGGCGAAGATCTTCGCCACCGCTGTGGGGTTGCTCGCGTCGGCGCCTAGGCCGTACACCGTCTCGGTGGGCAGGGCCACCAGTTCGCCCTGGCGCAGCAAGCCGGCGGCACGGGCCAGGGTGTCGGCGTCAGGCGTGACGATCATGGGGAGGGATCATGCGGTGGGGCGACCGCTCACTCGTCGCGGATGCCGATGGCGGCGCGGGCGGCCATCGCACTGTCGTAGGCGCGTTGCGGGTCGGCGTCCACCACGGTGAAGTGACCCATCTTGCGACCCGGGCGGGCGTGGTGCTTGCCGTACAGGTGCAGCTTCAGTGTCGGGTAGGCCAGCAGCTTCGACCAGTCCGGCTCGCGATAGGCACCGTGACTGTCGGGGCCGGGCTGGCTCGCGTCGTACCAGATGTCGCCCAGCAGGTTCACCATCACTGCCGCGCTGTGCGCGCGTGCGTCGCCCAGCGGCAGGCCGCACAGCGCGCGTACCTGTTGCTCGAACTGGCTGGTGATGCAGGCATCCACCGTGTAGTGGCCGCTGTTGTGCGGGCGCGGTGCCATCTCGTTCACGTACAGCTGGCCGCGGGACACGAAGAACTCCACGCCCAGCGTGCCGATGAAACCCAGCTTCTCCGCGATGCGTTCGCCGATCTCCTGCACGCTGTCCTGCTGGCAGCTCGATGCGCGCACCGGGGCGATGGAGATGTCGAGGATGCCGCGTGCGTGGATGTTCTCGGCGACCGGGAAGCAGCGTGTCGTGCCGTGCTCGTCGCGGGCCAGCACTACCGACACTTCGTAGTCCAGCTTGACCAGCTCTTCCAGCACGCAGGCTTCGTTGCGGAAACCGTGGAAAGCGTGGATCGCTTCCTCGCGGCTGGCGACGCGGGCCTGGCCCTTGCCGTCGTAGCCGAAGCGGGCCACCTTGAGGATGCCGGGGAAAAGATGCGCAGGCGCGTCACGCAGGTCCTGCTCGCTGTTGATCGCGGCGAAGTCGGCGTGCGGGATGCCGCTGTTCCGGAGGAACATCTTCTCGGCGACGCGGTTCTGGCAGATGCCGACGGCATCCGCACCGGGGCGCACCGGCAGGAACTTGGCGAGGTATTCCAGCGTGCCTGCAGGCACGTTCTCGAACTCGGTGGTGATGGCGGCGCAGTGCGCGGCCAGTTCATCCAGCGCGCCGAGGTCGTCGTAGTCGGCCTTCAGATGACGGTCGGCGGCGATGCCGGCCGGGCTGTTGGCGTCCGGGTCCAGCACCCATACCTTGTAGCCCATCTCGTGGGCAGCCAGCACGAAGAAGCGGCCGAGCTGGCCGCCCCCGAGCATGCCCAGCGTGGCGGGCGGAAGGATCGGCGAAGAGGATGTCTTGTCTTGAGCGGCCATCAATGCACCGTGGCGCGTGAATGCGGGGAACGATAAGGACGACACGGACACCGCAGGGATGCCCGCAGCATGTCAGTCGAGTTTCATGTCCAGCACGGTCTGCGTCTGGCGCGTGCGGAACTCTTCCAGCTTCGTGACCAGCGCCGGATCGTTGTTGGCCAGCAGGGAAACGGCGAACAAAGCGGCGTTGGCGGCGCCGGCCTCGCCGATGGCGAAGGTGGCGACCGGAATGCCCTTGGGCATCTGCACGATGGAGTACAGCGAATCCAGGCCCGACAGCGCCTTGCTCTGCACCGGTACGCCCAGCACCGGAAGGGTTGTCTTGGCGGCCACCATGCCCGGCAGGTGGGCGGCGCCGCCAGCACCGGCGATGATGGCTTTGAGGCCACGGGCACGCGCGTTCTCGGCGTACTCGAACATCAGGTCCGGCGTGCGGTGGGCAGACACCACGCGCGCTTCGTAAGCCACGCCGAAGTCGTCGAGGATCTTCGCCGCGGCCTGCAGCGTGGGCCAGTCCGAGTTGGAGCCCATGATGATGCCGACCAGCGGCGAGGACGAAACGTTGCTCATGGCGTGCTCTGGAAATGGGCCGCAGCGCGGCGCGCGGATTCGAGGGTGTTGGACAGCAGCATGGTGATGGTCATCGGGCCGACGCCACCCGGAACGGGGGTGATGAGGCCGGCCACCTCTTTCGCGGACTCGAAGTCCACGTCACCGCACAGCTTTCCATCAGGCAGGCGGTTGATGCCCACGTCGATGATGGTGGATCCCGGCTTGATCATCTCGCCGGTGACGAACTTCGGCTTGCCCACGGCGGCGACCACGATGTCGGCGCGCTTCGTGTGGAAGGCGAGGTCGCGCGTCTGCGAGTGACACACCGTGACGGTGGCGCCCTGCGACAGCAGCATGACGGCCATCGGCTTGCCGACGATGTTGCTGCGACCAATGACGACCGCCTCCGCACCCTTCAAGGGCACGCCGCCGACTTCCAGCATCTTCATGACGCCCCAGGGCGTGCAGGGGTAGAAGCTCTTGCGACCCTGCAGCAGCAGGCCGAAGTTTTCGGCGTGGAAGCCATCGACGTCCTTGGCCGGCGAGATCGCCTCCAGCACTTCCTCCTCGTTGAACTGCTTGGGCAAGGGCAGTTGTACGAGGATGCCGTGCACCAGCGGATCGCGGTTCAGTTCGTCGATCTTCGCGAGTACCACTTCCGGCGCGACGTCGGCCGGGTAGTCGAACTTCAGCGAACGGAAGCCGGCCTTTTCGCAGGCGGCCACCTTGTTGCGGACATACACGGCCGAGGCCGGATTGTCGCCAACGAGGATCACGGCGAGGCAGGGCTGCACGCCTTGTGCGACAAGGGCGGCGGCCTGTTGGGCGATGTCTTCGCGGACCTGCGCGGCGAGCGCGTTGCCATCAAGAATGCGGGCGGTCATGGCTGCGGCTTAAGCGATTGAAAAACCGGGCATTCTACCCGCCTGCGGCGATGGGGGAAACCAAGTCTTTACGTGGGCCCGAGAGCAGCGCCAGGCCTGCGCCAGCGGGGGGTGGGGCCACGGGATGCTTCTCGACGCCGGAACTCGTTGCACGGTTCCAGCACTGCTGCCTCGTTCCGCCTTGATCTGCGTCCGACAGGCCCCTGCCGCGACGATCGGATGAGTGCGGGTCTATCGCCTGTCGAGGAATAGCCCCAGGCCGCCGAGGCCGGGCAGGTGATTGCACATCACCTTCAGCACGATGAGGATGGGGACGGCGATCAGCATGCCGGGCAAGCCCCACAGCCACCCCCAGAACAGGAAGCTCACGAAGATGAACACCGGGTTCAGCGCCATCGTGCGGCCGGCGAGGATGGGCTGCAGCAACTGGCCCTCGATGAGCGCCAGCACGGCGAAGGACAGTGGCACGGGCCAGATCATGTCCAGACTGTCGAAGGACAGCAGGGCCGCGCCTGTCAGCACGCCCAGGCTGAGCAGCGGGCCGAGGTAGGGCACGAAGTTCAGCACTGCCACCAGCACGCCCCAAAGCGCGGCGTTGGGCAGGCCCAGCGCAAACATCAGGATTGCCGTAGAGGCGCCCAGCCCCAGGTTGATGGCGCT
The DNA here is from genome assembly GCA_031119205.1 of Moraxellaceae bacterium. GTDB lineage: Bacteria > Pseudomonadota > Gammaproteobacteria > Burkholderiales > Rhodocyclaceae > Uliginosibacterium. The sequence continues at coordinate 40,321 of JAVHYF010000021.1, forward strand.
GATCAGCAGGAAGTAACGCCCGACTTCCTTCTGCATCGTGCGGCCGACCTCCACTGCGCGGCGCCGGTCGCGCAGGCGTGGCAGTACGCTGACGATCTTGCGCAGGAACAGGTCGCCCGAAGCCAGCAGGAAGAAGGTGAGCATCAGCGTGGAGAAGGCGCTCAGCACGAACTTGTGCGTGCTGTTCATGATCAGCTCGCTGAGCTTGGGCGCTTCCTTCACCACTACCGGGTTGCGCGTGCTGCTGCCGTCCAGTGAGGTCAACCGCTCGACGCGGTCGGTCGCGCGCTTTACGTCAACGAAGGTCTGCTTGATGCTGCGCAGCTTGCGATCGGCCTCCGCCATGGCCTGTGGCGCCCGCTGCAGCCATTCGCTCGCGGGTTGGGCCAGTGTGGCGAGGCTGGCGCCGATGGTCAGCACGGCCACCAGCAGGATGATGCCGGCGCCGATCGGCTCGGCAATGCCGGTTCGCTTCAGGCCGCGCACAGCGGGCGACAGCAGGAAGTACAGCAGGACGGCCAGCACGACCGGCAGCAGGACGTGCTTGGCCGCATGAAGGGCTGCCACCAGCGCGAGCAGGAACAGGCCAGTCACCGCCCAGTGCCGGGCGGGGTACGGCGCTGCTGCGTCAGCTTCCGGAGCCTGCTCGGCGGCGGTGCTCTGCAACGCATCGACCACGGAACCCGGCGGCAGGGGGGCCGACATGAGGGCGGCTCCGTGGTGTGTCAGGAACTGCTGCGCGGGCCGACCAGCGCCCAGATGATCAGACCGATCACCGGCAGCAGCACGATCAGCAGGATCCACAGCACCTTGTTACCGGTGCTGGCACCACTCTGCACGATCTTCAGGATCGCCCAGATGTCCAGCGCCAGAATGATGATGCCGAATATTCCACCGTACTCGCCGAGCATGGTTTTCCTCTCTTCTGTTGTTATTGCGGGAGGGATGAAGGCGCTGCCGGGCAGCGCCTGCTTGTGGAGGCCTTTACTGCGCGATCAGGCTGCGCAGTTCGTCGGCGTGCTTCTCTTCGGTGGCGAGGATGTCTTCGAGCATCCGTCGCGTCACCGGGTCGTCTTCGCCGAAGTACACGATCATCTCGCGGTAGCTTTCCACCGCGATGCGCTCCGCGATCAGGTTCTCGCGGATCATGTCGCGCAGCGAAGTCGCACGCACGTACTCGGCGTGGCTTTGCGCTGACAGGGTGTCGGGCGCGAAGTTGGGTTCTCCGCCCAGCTGGACGATGCGTCGGGCCAGCATGTCGGCGTGCGACAGTTCTTCGTTGGAGTGTTCGAGGAACTCGGCAGCCACGCTACCGGCCTGCATGCCTTCGGCCATGAAGTAGTGCAGGCGGTAGCGGAGCACGCACACCAACTCGGTGGCCAGCGCGATGTTCAGGACGGCGACCGCGCGTTGCGGCTCCAGCGGATAGTCGTCGGTCACCGGTCCCTGTTCGATGTGGGCACGTGCGCGTTCGCGCAGGGCGTACACATCGGACAGGAAAGGGCCGGGCGCTGCCGATGTCAGTGCAGGGGTGTCAGGTCCGTTCATGGCGATGCTCCATGTTCGTTGGTGTGAGATGTGCCTTGTGCCGGAGTGGCCAGGCACTGCCCGGGCTTACTTGGCCCGCTCGGCCGCGTTCTGGATCTTTTCGCCGCCGCGCTCGACGTCCTTGCCGGCACCCTGGATGGTGTTGCAGCCGGACACGATGAGCATGGCGGCGATGAGGGAGGTAATGAGTTTCATGGCATGACTCCTTTTTCTGTTTGAAGGCTTGCTGTAGCGCACCCGCCACCATGGCGCAGTGCATGGAGTGCAGCTTAAGGAAACGCTCTTTTCCGCCCTGTCGGAGCCAGCGGAAAGACATGTCAGACTATTCCTGCACCTCAGGACCTCCTGTCGGTGCATCATTCCGCACAGGCCGGAAAGGCAACTGAGGAGCGCAATGAAGAGCACCATGACCATCGCGGAGGACCTTGGCGTCCTCAGCGCGCGCACCTGGCTACGTTTCGGATTCGTTGCCGGTTTTGTTGCCATCGTCATGATGGTGGCGGGCGGCCTGAGTTTCGTGGAGACCAGCCTGCGATCCATCGAGGAGGTCGACAAGGTGGCGCAGGCGCGCCTGCTTGCCAGTCGTCTTAATCAGGGCCTGACGGACGCGGAGACCGGGGTGCGCGGGTTCTTGTTGACCGGCGAACCGCGTTACCTGGAGCCGTATGAGGAGGCCGTGAGTGCCATCCGCCCCACCGCGGCGGCACTGGTGGATGCGATGCCGGATGAGGACGGCCGCACCGTGGCGCGACGCATCCAGGCGCTTGTGGACGAAGAACTGACGATCCTGCGCAACTCCATTGCCCTGCGCACCATGGAGGGCGATTCCCTGCCCGAGCATATCGCTGCCGGCAGGGCTGTCATGGACAAGCTGCGCGCTGACCTGGAACCGCTGCGTGAGCGCCTGCTGATGACAGCAAGCCGCGCCCGTGCCCTGACGCAGACCGAGTTGCAGCGCACCCGCCTTGCCGTCCTGGGGTTCGGTCTCGGCGCCTCCCTGCTCGTGGGCCTGGTGTTGTTGCTGACCGAACGCCAGATGCGCCTGCGTGAGCAACTTGCGGCTGCGCTCAACGAGCGCAAGAGCAGCCTGGAGGCGGAGGTGGCGGCACGCACGCGCGAGATCACGGCCCTGTCGCGCCATCTCGGCCGCGTGGAGGAGGAAGAGAAGTTGCGCCTGGCGCGCGAACTGCACGATGAGCTCGGCGCCATCCTCACCGCTGCACGCATGGAGGCTGCCTGGTTGCAGCGCAGCTTTGCGGGTCGTGGCGACGAGCAGCTCGATTCGCGCCTGGAGCGCCTGATGAAATGGCTGGGCGAGGGCGTGGCCATCAAGCGGCGTGTCATCGACGATCTGCGTCCGCCTTTGCTCGACAGCCTGGGGCTTGCGGAGGCCCTGCGCGATCTCGCCGAGGACTTCCAGCGCCGCAAGGAGATCGGCATGAGTTTCGATGCCAGCACGGACCTGCCGGCGGTGGATGAGGAGACTGCGCTGGCGCTCTACCGCATTGCGCAGGAAGCGCTGACCAACATCCAGAAGCATGCGCAGGCCACCCAGGTGACGATGCGGCTCGACGTGCTCGACGATAGCCGGCTATGCCTGCGCATCAGCGACAACGGCAAGGGCTTCGACCCTGCTGCGGTGAACGGCAAACGGCACGGGTTGGTGGGTATCCGTCACCGCGCGGACATGCTGGAAGGCTCACTGGACGTGGTGAGTGCGCCGGGTCAGGGTTGTACGCTGACGGTGTGCATCGCGGTGCAACCGGTAGCTGAGGTGGCCTGAGCGTTAACGCCCGGGCTTGCGGGTCCTGCACGCCAGGAAGGGACGATGGCTGGTCTGAGATTGGTCTCAGGTCTGTTCGACAGCATGAAACACGGAGGCGATCCGCGTCCGCACGCTTCTGGCTGTCGGCAGATCTGAGGATGGCTGTGACGGCGGAGACTCAGCCCTGCACGTGCTGCATGCGCTGCTGCTCGACGTGGCGGATCAGGTCGTCGACCTGCATCGACTTGTCGAACACCGTGGAGCAGCCCAGCTCCGTGCAACGATGGCGGATGGTGGCGTGGGCGAAGTTGGTCAGCACGACCGGTCGCACCGCGTGATACCGCGTGGGGTCGGTCTTCAGGGCTTTCAGCACCCCCAGTCCGCTGCCGCGCCGCAGTTCGATGTCGACGACGACCAGATCGGCCGGCGAGTCCGCAAGCTCGTCCAGCGCTTCAGTCTCGGTGTCGGCTGCGCCGACGACCTGCACGCCGGGAATGGTGGCGAGGGTTTCGGACAGCACCTGCCGCAGCAGGGGCGAGTCCTCGACCAGGAAGACGCGCAGAGCCGTCAGGGTGCTGCTTTCCATCAATGCGGGGCTCCGTCCGTCATCAGGCCGTGGCGCAGGGCGTAGACCGCCATTTCTGCGTTGCTGGAGATGTCCAGCTTCTCCAGCACCCTTGAGCGGTAGGTGCTGACCGTCTTGACGCTCAGGTTGAGGTGGTTGGACACCTCGGACACGCTTTCGCCGGCCGCCAGGCGCAGGAAGACCTGCAGTTCGCGTTCCGACAGGGCGTCGTGCGGGGCCTGGGTGACTTCGCCGAGCATCTGGCCAGCCATGAGCTGCATGCCGGCCTCGCTCAGATAGCGGCGGCCGCTGGCCACGGTGCGGATCGCCCGCAGCAGCTCGCTGCCGTCGCAGTCCTTGCACAGGTAGCCCGATGCGCCGTTGCGGATCATGGCCATCGCGTAGCGGTCCTCCGGGTAGCTGGACAGCACCAGCACCTGGGTGTCGGGGAAGCGCTGGCGCACCGAGCGCAGCACGTCCACACCGTTCTCGCCGCGCAGCGACAGGTCGAGCAACAGCACGTTGCAGCGCACTTCGCGCAACTGCTTGATGGTGTCGTCGCCCGACGGCGCCTCGAAGGACACGATGATGTCCGTCTCGCGGTTGATGAGTTCGCGGAAGCCTGCGCGAACGATTTCGTGGTCATCCACAATGCCGACATGAATCACGACAGTTACCTCTGGGCAATTTCCGCATCACTGCGGTTGGGGATCATTTTTCGATTCGGTTTCGGGCCGCCCCTGCAGATGGTTGATCACGAAGCTGATCAAGGCCAGCAACAGGAAAATCACGAACAGGATCTGGGCAACGCTCTCCGCGCCGGCCGCCACCCCACCGAAACCGAACAGGCCCGCGACCACGGCCAGGGCAAGAAAAACCAGTGCGTAGTCCAGCATGCTTTCTCTCCTCTCGCAACCGTCAGGCCTGCTGTCCGGGGGCGTCGCAGTATCCGTGCAGTTTCCGTGGCCAGGCCCGGGGCCGTGCAGGAACGGCCATCTGAGCTGCAATCTACGTGGCAGGGTCCGGTCGCCCTATCGGTGCGTGCTGAAGGCTGCGTAGGAATAATCCTACAGGCTGTCCTACAAACGGTCCGTCAAGCGCTCCTGCCGTCAATGCCGGGACGGTATGCCACGGTGGCGCTTCCACCGGCCCGCCTTCCGGCAGGTGACGGTCCGGCCATGTCAGCGGCCTGCTAGGATTCAGCGCGTAGTCTCTCTGTAGCACCCGTTTGCAGCACCCATGACGATGAACCGCCTTTTCGACGACATCGGCACGCTGCCCAGCATGCCCAAGGTCGTCCAGTCGCTGATAGTCGGTCTCAATGACGAAAACGTCGAACTCGGCAGCCTGTCGCGCGACCTGCGCCAGGACCCGACCCTGTCTGCGCGCGTCCTGCGCCTGGCGAATTCCAGCTACTACGGCGCCAGCGGGCGGGTCGGCTCCATCGACGATGCCGTTGCGCTGATCGGCCTCAACGCCTTGCGTACCTTGGTGGTCACCTCTGGCGTCATGGGCGCGCTTGCGCGCGTACCGGGCATCAATCTCAATGCCTTCTGGACCCACGCCCTGCTCACTGCCGGGGTGGCGGGCCGGCTCGCGCCAGCCGCGGGGGTTCCGCGCGAGGTGGCATACAGCGCCGGCCTGATGCACCGTATCGGGCATCTCCTGATCGCGCTTGGTCATCCGGATGTCATTGCACGGATCGAGCGCGACTGGCGCCGCATGCCGGTGGGCGAGGTGGTTGCCGCCGAGCAGGACCTGCTGGGTTTCGACCATTGCGCCGTGGGGGCCGAACTGGCCCGGCGCTGGCACTTTCCTCCCTGTGTGCACGAAGCCCTGCGCGACTATGCCGACCCGCTGCGGGAGGGCGCCGGCCCCTGTGCCGGGCTGGTGCATCTTGCGGCGCAGATCGCATCGGGTTGCGAGGACGGCGAGGCTGCGGGCATCATCCTCGGGTATCTGCCCGCAGCCCTGTGGCGCGCACTCGGCCTGGACGAAGCCAGTCTGCAGCTGGTCATCGGTCGTGGTGCGGAGCTGCGCTACGAAGTGGCCCGCCTGATCTGAACCTGCCCCTGGTTGCCTGCATGCCCATCCTGTCCCTCGCGAACGCGTTCAGGAAGATCGCCGTGTCCGGCCTGACGGCCGGCATGATGCTGCCTGCATGCGCGGTCGAGCCGCTGGTGATGCTCTACGACCCCCGCCCCCCGTTGCTCGATGTGCAGGACGGCAAGCTGGTGGGCGAGATGGGTGCGCGTGCACAGCGCGTGCTGGCGGCCAGCGGCCTGCAGTACCAGCTGAAGCCGGCACCAGTGCAGCGCCAGTTGTCGATGATCGAGCACGGCACGGTGCCGGTCTGCGCAGTGGGCCGGGTGCACAACGAGGAGCGGGCGCGCATCGGCGTGTTCAGTTCGCCGTTCTTCGTCTCGCGCCGCTACGTGGCGCTGGCGCGCGAGGGCTTCCGCAAGGATGAGCGCGCGCCGCGCCTGCTCGACTGGGCGGCGGTTCCGGATGCGCGCTGGGGAGTGAAGAGCGGGTTCTTCTACAGCGACTATATCGGCCGCCAGCTGCGTATCGCACGGGCGCACGTGCAAGGCTTCTCGCGCGACAACGAGGACTTTGTCGCCCTGCTGGGTGCCGGCCGTGTCGACTTCGTGCTGATGCACGAGGACGAGGCGGAGCTGTCCCTGCGCAGCCTGCCAGCGCCGGGCACCGCAGTACGCATCGTCCAGCTCGCAGACCTTGCGGAGGGCGAGATGCGTTACTTCTACTGCAACCGCGAGGTGCCGCCGGCCACGCTGCAGCAGATCAACCAGGCCATTGCGCGGGCGTTGAAGCCCTGACCGGCTGGCGGCGGCCTCCTACCGCGATTCACGCCTTCAGGTAGGCGCTACGCCCTGCATACCAGCGTGCCAGCAAGGCCTCGGCCTGCCGGGGGTGGTGACGCAGCATCTCGTCGGCGGCCTGGCGGGCGAGGTCCAGCAGGTCGATATCTGCCTCCAGGTCGGCATAGCGCAGCAAGGGCACGCCACTCTGGCGCGCGCCGACGAATTCACCAGGTCCACGTAGTTGCAGATCGCGCCGCGCGATCTCGAAACCGTCGCTGTATTCGTAGATGACCTTGAGGCGTTCGCGGCCGTTCTGCGACAGCGGTGTCGCATACAGCAGCACGCAGCTCGATGCCGCCGCACCGCGCCCCACGCGGCCGCGCAACTGGTGCAGTTGGGCCAGGCCGAAGCGCTCCGCGTGCTCGATGACCATCAGGCTGGCATTCGGCACGTCGACGCCGACCTCGATGACGGTGGTGGCGACCAGCAACTGTACTTCGTTGCGTACGAAGGCCTCCATCACGGCGGCCTTCTCGGCAGGCTTCATACGGCCGTGAACGAGGCCGACCTTCAGCTCGGGCAACTCGTTGCACAGGTGCTCGTAAGTATCGACCGCTGTCTGCAGCTGCAGGCTTTCGCTTTCCTCTATCAGCGGGCATACCCAGTAGGCCTGACGCCCTTCCTGGCAGGCGTCGCGCACGCGGGCCACGACCTGGTCGCGACGGCTGTCGGCGACCAGTTTCGTGACGATCGGCGTGCGGCCCGGGGGAAGTTCGTCCAGGGTGCTGACGTCGAGGTCGGCGAGGTAGCTCATGGCCAGCGTGCGCGGGATGGGGGTGGCGCTCATCATCAGCATGTGAGGCAGGCCGCCGGAGGTCTTCTCGCGCAAGGCCAGGCGCTGGCGCACGCCGAAGCGATGCTGCTCGTCCACCACGGCCAGCCCGAGGCGGTGCATCGCGACGTCGTCCTCGATCAACGCATGGGTGCCGACAGCCAGCAGGGCTTCACCGCTGGCGAGCTTCGCGCGCATCGCTTCGCGTTCGCGCTTCTTCTGTGAGCCGGACAGCCAGGCGACCTCGATGCCGAGCGGTGCGAGCCAGTCCGAGAGCTTGCGGTAGTGCTGTTCGGCAAGGATCTCGGTGGGCGCCATCAGCGCCGCCTGATGGCCATTCTCAGCCGCCTGCAGCATGGCCAGTGCGGCGACGATGGTCTTGCCGCTGCCCACGTCACCTTGCAGCAGGCGCTGCATGGGGTAGGGCAACGCCAGTTCGCGCGCGATTTCGTCGACCGCCCGGCGCTGCGCGCCGGTCAGCGCAAACGGCAGCTGCGCCAGCAGGGCGGTGCAGAGATGGCCATGAGCCTGAAGGACTGGCGCGCCGTGCTGGCGGCGCTCTTCCCAGGCACGGCGCAACGACAGCTGTTGCACCAGCAGTTCGTCGAACTTGATGCGGCGCCAGGCGGGATGGCTACGGTCTTCCAGGCTGTCGAGGCGGGCCTCGGGCGGTGGTTGATGCAGGAAGCGCAGGCTGCGCTCCCAGCCGGGCAGGCGGGCGTTGCTGCGGATTTCCTCAGGCAACAGATCCGCCAGATTACCGCGCGAGGCAGCGCGCTCCAGCGCTTTCGCCACCAGCTTGCGCAGTGCGCTCTGGGCCAGTCCGGCCGTCGTGGGGTACACGGGTGTCAGCGCCTGCGGCAGGGCTTGCTCGGCAGTGGTCGCTTGCAGGCGGGGGTGAATCATCTCGTTACCCCAGAAGCCGGCACGCACTTCGCCGAAGGCGCGCACGCGACTACCGGGCGACAACAGCTTTTGCTGCGCCGGGTAAAAATTCAGGAAGCGCAGGGTCAGCGTACCGCTGTCGTCCTTCAGGCGGGCCACCAGGGTGCGGCGAGGCCGGAACACGATCTCGCTGTGCTCGACTTCGCCTTCGACCTGCACCGGTTCGCCAGGCGGCGCTTCGCTGATCCGGGTCAGCCGCGTCTCGTCCTCGTAGCGCAACGGCATGTGCAGCAGGAGGTCGCTGTCGTTGAAGACGCCGAGCTTGGCGAGACGGCCAGCGAGAGCCGAGGCGGGTTTGGCAGCGGGTGCGCTCAAAGCAGGCGGAAGGGGCGTGTGGCCGGTATCGACAGGGCGGGAATCGAGTTTGCCATTTCACCGCAACAATGCGCTGCAGCAAAGGCTTACACAGCACCAGATCCTGTTTACGGAAGCCAGCTGCCATACCTGTTGCCGCTGGTTCTGGGATTCGCTGCCGGTCGTCAGTTAGTTGTAAGACGACGTGATTCTCCGCACATTTGTACGTTGCGCAACCCAATTGGGCTCGCCAGAATCGCCCGGCGTTTTGCCAAAGCTGGCGAGGCGCCGGACTCCTGCACTGCACAAACCTTTTCAGGTTCATAACACCGGGGTCCGGAAGTGGCAGTCAGCGTGGACAGGCATGGGCTTAGAGACGGCCAGACCTGTTCATCCATCTCGTAGTGGTAACTGACGTACACCTTCTTCTGGGGGACAAACAAGATGCACAAGAAAGTTCAACGCTTCATGCTCGCGCCGATGGTGGCAGCCATGGCGCTGGCGGCAACCAGCGCTTTCGCGGCCAAGACGCCCGACTCGCTGGGTGTCTATGGCTGGGCAGCCACTAACGGTGGCACCACCGGCGGCCACGGTGCCGACGCCGCGCACACCTACACCGTCAGCACCCGCGCACAACTCATCAAGGCCCTGATGCCGGATGCCGTCATCGCTCCCAACGGCACCTTCACGTCGGCAGCCGGTCCGGACGCCACCAAGAAGATCATCTACATCAAGGGCAAGATCAACCTGTCCCATGATGGTGCTGGCCGCGAACTGAAGTACGAACACTTCAAGGATCCGGGCTACGATTTCAATGCCTACGTCGCGGCCTACAAGCCCAGCGTGTGGACTGCCAACCCGGCCAACTGGAACGCCACGACCAACCGTCCGCTGCTGCCGTCCGGCCCGATCGAAGATGCCCGCAAGCGCTCTTCGGCCAATCAGGCTGCGGTCATCGTGATCCCGGTCGGCTCCAACACCTCGATCATCGGTCTGAGCGGCGACGCCCGCATCATCAACGGCACGCTGCGTGTCGACGGCAAGACCAACGTGGTGATCCGCAATATCACCTTCGAAGACGCCTTCGACCATTTCCCGGAATGGGATCCGACCGACTCGTTCTCGCTGACCACCCCGGCTTCGCCTGGCTGCCAGGCCACTTACGTGGATGCCAGCACCGGCCCGCAGAAGTGCCCGGGCGGCCGCTGGAACACCGAGTTCGACATGATCGCGATTCACAACTCGAAGAACGTGTGGGTTGACCACTGCACCTTCGACGACGGTGGCCGCGAAGACTGGAAGTACCCGTCCGTGTTCGAAGCGCCGCACCGTGGCGTGGACTACCTGGTGGTCCGTCACGACGGCGCTGTCGACGTCACCGGCTCGTCCGACTTCGTGACCATCTCGGCCAACCTGTTCGAGAACCACGACAAGACCAACCTGCTGGGCAGCTCCAACACCGCCACCGCCGCCAACGGCTGGGGTGCGCTGTCCATCACCGTGGCCAACAACTGGTACGAGAACGCCGGCCAGCGTCTGCCGCGCGTGCGTTTCGGCAAGGTGCACGTCTACAACAACTACTTCTATGGCCGTATCGGTTATCTGGGTCAGTACGCCCCGATGTCCGACATCTACATGCCGAACAACCGCTTCCTGTACGGCATCGGTATCGGTAACCTGGCCAAGATCTACGCAGAGAACAACGTCTACGAGATCAAGAACGCCCCGTCGTCGGGTACCGACGCGAAGGTGGATGACTCGGTGATGTTCTTCAACTGGTACGGTGCCAACCAGACCATCAACGGCGTGCTCGAGAAGACCTACTTCTACGACAGCGGCACGCTGCTGAACGGCAACCCGCGCAGCATCACTGCCGCTGCTCAGGCAACCGCAGTGGTGCAAGGCAAGGTGCCGCTGGAAAGCACGCCGACCATCTGGACGCCGTCGAGCAACTACAGCTACACGCTGACCCCCAGCAAGGATGTGAAGCTGAAGGTGCAGAAGAGCGCCGGCGCCGGCAAGCTGTAATCGGTTCCTGCCAAGAAAAACCCGGCCTCGGCCGGGTTTTTTGTTGTCTGAGGAGAGCGACGATCAGCCTGTGACGAGTACCGCATCTGCTTCCACCAGCGCGCCGCGTGGTAGCGCTGCCACGCCGATGGCTGCACGAGCCGGAAGCGGGGCGCTGACGTAGCGCGCCATGATTTCGTTGAGTTGGGCGAAGTTGCCCAGGTCGGTGAGGTACAGGTTGAACTTCACCGCATCGGCCAGTGATGCGCCGGCTGCTTCCGCCACGGCTCTGAGATTCTCGAACACGCGCACGGCCTGGGCCTCGAAGCCCTCGGCCAGCGTCATGGTCTGCGGATCCAGGCCGATCTGGCCGGAGAGGTACACGGTATCGCCGGCGCGTACTGCCTGCGAGTAGGTGCCGATGGCGGCGGGCGCCGCCGGGGTGGCGATGATCTGCTTGGTCATTGGAGGCTCCTTGTTGCGAGCCTCCATTGTAGGCCGGCGTGTGACGCCGGCCGACCGGTTGCGCTGCGTACTTACTCGGCAGCGCGCAGGGTGACGTCGCAGCCCAGCTTGCCGATGATCTTCTGCAGGCCGATGCGGGACGCGGTGTTGATGACCAGCGGGGCCATGAGGTTGGCCTTCACCGGCAGGTCGCCCTGACGGCGATGCTGTGCTTCCTCGTTGCGCAGGATCAGCAGCACCGTAATGTCGTCGGCGGTCTCGACGCGTAGCAGCTGCTCTTCCTCTTCGTTGAGCGTGAGCTCGTAGTGCAGGCCCAACACGTCGGGGCTGGTGACGGAGAAGGCGACGTCAGGCTGGTCGGCACTCTGCAGCACGGCCAGCACCGGCAGCTTGTCGCCGACTTCGATCAGCGTGAAACGCTTGCAGTCTTCCAGTCCGGGCAGGCCGGCGGGAAAGTTGATGAGCTTGTCTGCTTCGACTTCCAGGCTGCCAAAGCGGGGGCTGTCGATCTTCATGAGGCATTCTCCGGGGGTAGGGGGCCGGCAGGCGGTTATGTCCAGTGAACCCAGCCTAAGCCTTGTACGCCAAGCGGATAACCGGGAGGAGCAGGGAAAACCCTTGCCAATTCCCGGTCGGCGACCACGTCGGTCCGCCCCGTGGAGCCGCAGGGTTGAGGTACGCCTACTTGCGGGGCGGTACGACGATGCCGCGTTCCACACCCAGTCGGGCGAGTTTCTGCTGGGCTGCCTGGGCTTCCTCGCGCGTCTTGAAGGGGCCGACACTGACCCTGGTCTCCAGTTGGCTGGGTATGCCATTGGATTTGAGTCTGTCGTACAGCTCCTGCGCGTTGGAGTGACTGGCGAAGACGCCGACCTGCAGCGTGAAGCCTTCCTCGGCCGGACGGGCAGGGCGAGGCGCGGGCGGTGCGGACTGCAGGACCAGCCGGCTGGATTCAGCGGGGGCCGCCGGTTTCGCGGGCGTGGCAGTGGCTGCCGGCGGAGCTGGGGGGGCTGACGTCGGCCTGGCGCCAGCAGGAGGCGCGGGTACGCCCAGCATGCTGCCCACAGCGGGGTCGGCGCTTTCTTCGGCAACGACGGGCGCACTGCTGGCCGGAGGCAGGGGTGGGGCGCTTGCTTCGGGGGTTGCGGCCGGGGCACTGGCCTCCGTGGCATCGGCTGCGGTGCGTACCTCCGGTGCATCGGCCGACTGGCGGACGGCGTCACGTGCGCCATGGGAGATCGACGATCCCGGACCGGTAACGACGCGTGCGGTCGGCGCAGGCGCCTCGTCGGACCCACCTTCCACGATCAACAGGCCTGCCAGCAAGGCGACGATGAGGCCGGTGGCGATGGCGCCACGCAGGATCAACTGGCGGCGGTTGTCATTGCCACTGGCGGGCGCCGGGTCGCGGGATTGTTCTTTCATTGATCGTCCTCGGAATCAGGCGTCGGGCATCAGGAGTCAGGATTGGCCAGGGAACGCACCATCTCGGCCTCCGACACCGAGATGCCGCAACGTTCGGCAATGCTGAGGGCATCGTAGCCGTCGCGCGCCAGCGCCACGGCTTCGCCGTACTGCGGGGCGACACGCTGGCTGGCGCGCAGCTTGTCGACCTGTTCCTGCAACTGGTGGATGTAGGCGTCCTGGCTGTCCAGGCGGGCCTTCAGGCCGTCGATGATATGGCGCATCTGGCGTACTTCGAGCAAGGCGTCGAAGCCGAAGCTGGAGGCGTCAGGCTCGGCCGGCGGCCGCAGCCGCTGGCGTTCTACGGCGGCCTGGATGCTGTTGTCGGTGTCGCCGTCATCATTCCCGTCGCCCTCGTCGTCCACTTGCGCCTGGGCATAGACGGCGGCGAGCGGATCGCGGTTACCCAGGCTGACCGTGGCGTCTTCGACGCCGTCGTCGGGGTAGGGATCTGACGCGCTGGGGGGTACTACGGGTTCGCGGAACTGCAGGGGAGAGGCGGTCTTGCGGGACGGACGGCCGATGCGCAGATAGCGCAGCAGCAGGAAACACAGGTAGATCGCCAGCAGAACGATCAGGCCAACGATGATCGTGCGTGCGCTCAATGCATCTCCTCTCGATGTTGAGCCCTCGGCGGGGCCTGGATGGTGGCGATAATACTGGCTGCTGCGCCTTCGTGCACCGGGAGATCCCATGAGCTGGCTGTTTGTCGCCAAGAAAATCCTGAGCGTGTTGCTCCAACCGCCATTGCTGCCGCTCTGGCTCACCGCTGTCGGCCTGCTGCTGCTGCGCAGGAAGCCGCGGCTGGGCAAGGCACTGGCCTGGTCGGGCGTAGCCGTTGGCGTGCTGGTGAGCACGCCGGTCAGCGTCGGCTGGGCGGCGCGCGAACTGGAGTCCGACCCCCCGGTGAGCGCCGCTGAACTGCGAGAGGCTCAGGCTATCGTCATCCTGGCCGGTGGGCAGGTGCGTAACGCACCGGAGCTGGGCCGGACTTCAACGGTCAACCGCATCACCTTGCAGCGGGTGCGCTATGGCGCGCGGCTTGCGAAGCAGACCGGTCTGCCGGTACTGGTGACTGGCGGCGCGCCGACCGGCGTGCGGCCCGAATCGCTGGCCATGAAGACAGCGCTCGAAGAGTACGGCGTGACGCCCCGCTGGCTGGAAACCGAATCGCTGGACACCTACGACAACGCGCGCCTGAGTGCACCGATGCTGCGCGCAGCGGGCGTGCAGCGGATCGCGCTGGTAAGCCATGCGGCCCACCTGCCGCGCGCGCGGCGCGAGTTCGAGGCGCAGGGCTTCACGGTATTCGCGGCGCCGACGGCCTACTTCAACCAGGGGCCGAACGGCGAGGAGTTCTTCGACTACCTGCCTTCGGCGACGACGGCGTACGCGGGCTTCTACGTCCTGCATGAGTCGCTGGGTCTGCTGGCGCAGAAGCTGCGGATGTTGGGCGGTGCCGATGACGTTGCCCGCTAGATTGCCCACCAGGTGATGGCGTAAAAGGAAAGGCCGCCCGCGGGCGGCCTTTCCTTTTCAATGGTTTTCAACGCATGCGCGCGTCCGGCCTCACACGCGCTCGAACAGTCCGGCTGCGCCCATGCCGGTGCCGATGCACATCGTCACCATGCCGTACTTCAGTTTCGGGTCGCGCTGCATGGCACTCATCAGCGTCGCGGTGCGGATCGCGCCGGTGGCGCCCAACGGGTGGCCCAGTGCGATGGCGCCGCCCTGCGGGTTCACCTTGGCTGGATCGAGGCCCAGCGTGCGGATCACCGCCAGTGCCTGCGCGGCGAAGGCCTCGTTCAGCTCCACCCAGTCCAGCGCATCCTGGGACACGCCGGCCTGCTTCAGTACGCGTGGAATCGCTTCCACCGGACCGATGCCCATCACCTCCGGCGGCACGCCCGCCACCGCGTAGCCGCGATAGCGGGCGATCGGTGCGAGGTTGTAGCGTTTCAGCGCGGCTTCGCTCATCAGCAGCACGGCGGCAGCACCGTCTGACATCTGCGAACTGTTGCCGGCGGTGACGCTGCCCTTTGCGGCGAACACCGGGCGCAGCTTCGCCAGCGCTTCCAGCGATGAATCCGGGCGCGGGCCTTCGTCGGTGTCGACCAGGCGCTCGGCGACGCGCACCGTGCTGGTGGCGAAGTCGGGCAGGTGGTCCATCACCGCATAGGGCGTGATCTCGTCGCGGAAGGCACCGGCCGCAATCGCCGCGACAGCTTTCTGATGCGAAGCCATCGCAAAGGCGTCCTGGTCCTCGCGCGACACCTTGTACTGTGTGGCGACGCGCTCGGCGGTGAGGCCCATGCCGTAGGCGATGGCGAGGTTCTCATCCTTCTCGAATACCGCCGGGTTCATCGACACCTTGTTGCCCATCATCTGCGGCATGACGGTCATCGACTCCGTGCCGGCACCGATCATCACGTCGGCCTCGCCGAGCTGGATGGCCTTGGCGGCGTCCGCCACCGCATTCACGCCGGACGAGCAGAAGCGGTTGATGGTGATGCCCGGCACGGTGTCCGGCAGGCCGGCCAGCAGCAGGCCGATGCGCGCGACGTTCATGCCTTGCTCGGCTTCCGGCATCGCGCAGCCGACGATCACGTCGCGGATCTCGTGCAGGTCCAGCTCCGGCGCCCTGGCGACGACGCTGCGGATCACGTGGGCCAGCATGTCGTCCGGGCGGACGTTGCGGAAGGCACCGCGGCGCTTGGCCACCGGTGTGCGCGTTGCGGCGACGATGTAGGCGTCCTGGATCTGTTTGCTCATTTGTGTGTGTCCTTTCTTGCTTCGGACTGCGTGCGGTCGAGGACGTGCGTCGTGAAACGTGAAAAGTGAAACGGGAAAACGTCCCGCACACTTCCCTCCCCGACAGGGGAGGGTCAGGGAGGGGCATCACGTTTCACCTTTCACGCTTCACGGCCTCTACTCAGTTCCTCAAAGGCTTTCCCGTTTCCAGCATGTGGATCAACCGGGTCTTCGTCTCTTCGGTGCGCAGCAGGTCGACGAACTGCGCGCGCTCCACGTCCAGCAGCCACTTCTCGCTGACCAGCGTGCCGGCATCCACTTCACCGCCGCACAGCGCGGTGGCGGCAGCCTTCGATACGCGGTAATCGTGGTCGGAGATCATGCCGCCGGCGTGCATGTTCACCAGCATCATCTCCAGCACCGCGATGCCGGCGCGGCCGGTGACCGGTACGCCGGCGGGCGCCAGCTTCGGGCGGTAGCCGGCGGCGGCGATGCCGAGCGCCGTCTTGCGCGCCACGTACAGCAGCTCCTGCGGATTGAAGATGACGGTGTCCGATTCGCGCAGCAGGAACAACTCTTTCGCCTGCTTGGCGCTCTTCGACACGTTGGCCATGGCGATGGTCTGGAAGATGTTCTGCAGCCAGATCATCGCGTCGTTGCTGGCGGTCTGCGCGGCCAAGGCGCCGGTGCGGATGGCGAACTCCTTGCAGCCACCGCCGGCCGGAATCAGTCCGACGCCAGCCTCGACGAGGCCCATGTAACTCTCCAGCGCGCACACCGCGCGGGTGGAGTGCATGACGATCTCGCAACCACCGCCCAACGCCATGCCGTTCACCGCGGCGATCACGGGCACCTGCGAATACTTGATCGTCTGGCTCATCTCCTGGAAGCGCGCGACGATCTTCTCCAGCCCAACGAAGTCACCGGCCTCCAGCACGGGGCGGATCTGCTTCAGGTTGGCGCCGACCGAGAAGGGGGCCTTCGGTTGCCAGATGA
This sequence comes from Moraxellaceae bacterium, assembly GCA_031119205.1. Classification (GTDB taxonomy): domain Bacteria; phylum Pseudomonadota; class Gammaproteobacteria; order Burkholderiales; family Rhodocyclaceae; genus Uliginosibacterium. The sequence continues at coordinate 56,778 of JAVHYF010000021.1, forward strand.
CCAGGCCATCGTAGTCGGCCTCGGCACGCTGCACGGCCTCGATGATGCCGTCGAGCACCACCGGGCCGACCGCGCACATCTGGCTCTTGAAGGACAACACGGGGACGCGCTTGCCATCGTCATCCGGTAGCGTCCACAGGCGCACCTCGTCGTTCTCCCACACGGTCTTGCCGGTGTGCTGCAGAGAGAATTCACCACTCTCACCGAACACGCGCTCGGGAAAGAGCTGGCGTTGATACACCGGCAACGTGGAGCGCGGCTCGAAGAGTCCGCTCTTCGCCGAGAAGGAGCCGGGCTCGCCGTGCACGCGGTCGTGCGTGAACACCCAGGCGGGCAGCGTCGCGTCGCTCATGCCCTTGCCAGCGGCGATTTCGTCGCGCACCGCCTCGGCGATCTGCTTCCAGCCGGCGGCCTGCCAGGTTTCGAAGGGGCCCTGCGCCCAGCCAAAGCCCCAGCGCATGGCGAGATCGACATCGCGTGCGTTGTGGGCGATGTGCGCGAGATGGAAGGCCACGTAATGGAATACGTCGCGGAAGATGCTCCACAGGAACTGCGCCTGCGGATGTGTACTGGCGCGCAGCTGTGCAAAGCGCTCAGCCGGGTTCTTGTTCTTCAGGATGGCGGCGATTTCCGGCGCCACTTCGCCGGCGCTGTCGCGGTAGTCCTGCTTCGCGAGGTCGATGACCTTGATCTGCTTGCCATCCTTGCGATAGACACCCGCTTTGGTCTTCTGGCCCAGCGCACCCTTGCTGATCAGCGCCGACAACCACGCCGGTGCCTGATAGTGCTTGTGCCAGGGATCCTCACGCAGATTGTCGGTCATCGTCTTGATGACATGCGACAAGGTATCCAGGCCAACCACGTCGGCTGTGCGATAGGTGGCGCTCTTGGGCCGGCCGATCAGCGGGCCGGTCAACGCATCCACCTCATCGAAGCCGAGGCCCAGGCGCTCGGTGTGGTGCATCACCGCCAGCATCGAGAACACGCCGACACGGTTGGCGACGAAGTTGGGCGTGTCCAGCGCGCGCACCACGCCCTTGCCGAGCGTGGTGGTGAGGAATTCCTCCAGCTGGTCGAGCAGCGTGGCGTCGGTGCCGCGACAGGGAATCAGTTCCACCAGCGTCATGTAGCGCGGCGGATTGAAGAAGTGTACGCCGCAGAAGCGCGGACGCAGCGAATCCGGGCAGCCTTCCGACAGCGCGTTGATCGACAGGCCGGAGGTGTTGGTGGCGAAGATCGCGTCGGCACGCACATGCGGTGCTACCCGCTTGTACAGGTCCAGCTTCCACTCCATCTTCTCGGCGATGGCCTCGATGATGAGGTCGCACTCGGCGAGTCGGGCGATGTGCTGGTCGTAGTTGGCAGCCTCGATGTACTGCACGCGGTCACTGGTTGCGAGCGGCGAGGGTTCGAGCTTTTTCAGGCCGTCGATGGCCTTCTGCACGATGCCGTTGGGCTTGCCGTCTTTGGCAGGCAGGTCGAAGAGGATGACCGGGACTTCGGCGTTGGCACAGTGCGCAGCGATCTGCGCGCCCATGACGCCTGCGCCCAGTACGGCCACCTTGCGGATGCGGAATTTGCTCACGTCATACTCCTCGTGATGCAGACGAATGCTGTAGATAGGGAACGGGCGACCGGGGGCGCCCGTTCCGGGGCCAAGGCTCAGAAGGCCTGCGAGTACTGCGCACCGACAATGAAGACGCTGCCTTCATAGGTGCCGGTGACGCGGCCACGGCCGGCTGCAGCCTGATTGTTGTCGATCTCGGTGTCGCCGATGATCAGGTAGGAAAGACCGAGATCCAGGCGGGAAGCCTCGCTGGCCTTCCACTGCGCGCCTGCCGACAGCCAGATGCGGTCGTTGTCAGGCAGCGATACCAGGCGGGTTGCCGCGCTGCGCACCGGTGACTGGTCCCACGCGATGCCGCCACGCAGTTTCCATGCGGAGTTCATCTGGTAATTGGCGCCCAATGCAACGCGCCAGGTGTCGCGGAACTCGGCATCCAGCGACTGCACCGTGGTTCCCGTGCGCTTGATGTCGATCTTCTGGATCGAACTCCAGCCCGTCCACGAAATATCTCCCATCATTTCCCACTGGTCGTTCAGCTTCTGCGTGGTGCTCAGGATGAAAGTCTGCGGCAGGGTCACGTCGGCGCTCGCAGCGGCGTTCGGTGCCACGAGGGCGTTGTTGGAGGTGAGATCACCTTCCAGCTCATGCTCGATCTCCGAACGGTAGGAAATACCGACCTTGGTCGAGGGACTGACGTTGAACAGCGCGCCGATGTTCCAGCCCCAGGCATCCCCGTCCGCGTCCAGCGACACCTTGGTGCTCCGGGTCGCCGCATTCGCCACCGCAGCGTAGCGCTCGTAAGTGGCTTCCATGCGCTGGTAGTTCAGACCGAAACCCAGCGACACCTTGTCGTTCACACGCCAGGCAATCGACGGATTGAGGTTGTAGGTCTTGATGTCGAACAGCGTGGCCTGATAGCGACCGACCCAGTTGTCGTCGTACTCGGTCTTGAGGCCGAACGGTGCGCCCAGGCCGAGGCCCAGGTAGACGTCCTTGGTCACGCCCCAGGACAGGTAGGCATTCGGCAGCAGGGCCCAGTCGCCAGCGTCACCGCCGTTGCCGCTATTGGTGGCGGGGGCGACGTTCGAGCCATTGTTGGTGAACTTGAACGAGGGCTTGATGGCTGAGCCGCCGAGGGAGAACTCGCGTTGCTTCAGCTGGGTCATGCCGGCCGGATTGAAGTAGATGGTGCTGGCGTCTTCCGCGACGGCGGCAGAACCCGCGTAGGCATTGCCCAGGCCGCTGGCGTTCTGTTCCAGCAACTGGAAGCCGGATGCGGCGACGGTGCCGGCTGTCATGGACGCAATGGCGGCGGCCACGATCAGGGTGATGTGCTTCGGTTTCATGGTTTCTCCTCTAGCTCGATTCCGGTTGTGGGTTTTATTTGCTGCGCCGGTGGCCGGAACGCCGACTTGCAACATGCTGAACGGGTGATTGATGGCTTGACTACGCGGGGGGTAATGGGCGCTTCTGTCCCTTGGCATCGATGCAGACGTAGGTCAGCTGTGCCTCGGTGACCCGATAGACCTGGGGGTCTGCGGGATTGCGCTCGGAGTACACCTCTACCTCCACGGTGATGGAAGTAGTGCCTTCACGTATCACCTCGGCATAGAAGCTGACGAGGTCACTGGTGAAGACGGGTTCGTGAAAAACGAAGGAATTGACGGCAACGGTGACGACACGCCCCTTGGCGCGACGCAGTGCGGGAATCGAGCCGGCAATGTCCACGTGCGCCATGATCCATCCGCCGAATACGTCACCGGCGGCGTTCAGGTCTTTCGGCATCGGGATGACGCGGAGTGCCGGCTGCTTATCCGGCAGCGTGGTGGGGTTGCCCATCAGTGCTTCCTTGCTGCGAGATAGTTCAGGGGACCGCCGGTAAAGGGCGCGAAGCCCGTTCCGAAGATCACGCCCGCGTCAGCGAGTTCCGCGTCGGCCACCACGCCTTCGGCGACCAGTCGTTGCGTCGCTTCCAGCAGCGGGCGGATCATGCGGTCGGCAAGGCCTGCGGGAACCTGCGCGGCAGACTGCTTCTGTGGCTTGCCGTCCTGCCACACGTAGAAGCCCTCGCCGGTCTTCTTGCCGAGCTTGCCGGCGTCGAACAGCGCCTGCAGGCGTCGCGGCGGTGCTGCGGCATCGGTCAGTCCCTTGCCGGCAGCCATGGCGACATCGAGTCCCACGGTGTCGGCGAGTTCGATCGGCCCCATCGGCATGCCGAACGCCAGCGCGGCTTCGTCCACCACTTCCGGCGCGATGCCTTCATCCACGCAGCGCATCGCCTCCAGCAGGTAGGGGCCGAGCACCGCATTGACGAGGAAGCCGGGCGCGCTCTTCACTGGTAGAGGCAGCTTGTCCAGCTTGTGCACGAAGCTGGTGGCACGCGTGACCTGGATGTCGTCGCTGTGCGCCCCACGCACCACTTCCACCAGCGGCATCTTCGCCACCGGGTTGAAGAAGTGGATGCCGACCAGTCGCTGCGGCTGTTCCATCGCCTGGGCGATGTCCTCCAGCTTCAGGCTGGAGGTGTTGCTGGCCAGTACCGCGTCGGGTTTTGCACGTTGCTCGATGTCGCGGAACAGCGCCTGCTTGGCTTCGAGGTTTTCGTAGATCGCTTCGATGATGACGTCGGCCTGCGCCACGCCACCGCCACCCGGATCGGCGATCAGACGGTCCAGCGCAAAGCGCACTTCGCGCTTGTCGTTGCGCCACTTCTTGCCGAAGCCTTCGGCGGCACGCGCGATCGCCGGGGCGATGCGTTCCACCGTCTGGTCCTGCAGCGTCACCGTCATGCCACGTTGTACGCACCAGGCAGCGATGTCGCCGCCCATCACGCCAGCGCCGATCACATGCACGTGACGTGGCTTGAAGTCGGCGATCTCCTGCTTGCCCAGCGCCTTCAGGCGTTGCTGCAGGAAGAACACGCGGATCAGGTTGCGCGCGGTGCCCTGCTCGAAGATGGACTGCAGCGAGCTCGGATCGCTTGCCGGCATCCGCAGCCAATCGCCGTCGTAACGCTGCCAGGTGTCGATGATCGCGTAGGGCGCCGGGTAGTGTTCGCGGCGTGCGCGCTTCGCGACCTGCTTGCGTGCACCACTGGCGACGACGAACTTCAGCGGACCGTTGAGCAGGCGTTGCAGCAGCGGCGGGCGATGTGCCGGCGCGCTGGACAGCACCACGTTGCGCGCGGCGGCTTCCATCACGCGTGGCGGCACGGCTTCGTCCACCAGACCCATCTTCTTCGCGCGGCGCGCGTCGATGCCCTTGCCGGTCAGCATCATGTCCATGGCCGCCGCCGGGCCGACCAGGCGCGGCAGGCGCTTCATGCCGCCCCAGCCGGGCACGATGCCGAGCATTACTTCCGGCAGCGACAGACGCGTGCCCGGTTCATCCACCGCGATGCGGTAGCGGCAGGCCAGCGACAGTTCCAGCCCGCCGCCCATGCAGTGGCCGCGGATCAGCGCCAGGGTGGGGAAGGGCACGGCTTCCAGGCGGTCAAACAGCGCATTGTTGCGACGGATGATGTCGGCGATGCCTTCCATCGTCTCGATGCGGGTGTACTCCTCCAGGTCGGCGCCGGCGATGTAGCCCGCGCTCTTGCCGGAAAGGATGACGAGCCCCTTGGGGGGCTGTGCGTTCAGCTGGTCGAGGATCAGGCCGAATTCGCGCAGCACCTCGCTGCCCAGGGTGTTGGCGCCGCTGTCGGCGACATCGATGGCGGCCCAGGCGATGCCTGCGGCGTCGCGGTCCAGGTGCCAGTGGCGCATCGCGGTGTTCATGGTGGTCGTCGTGTTCATCACAGGGCCTCCACCAGCATGGCGCCGCCCTGGCCGCCACCGATGCAGATGCTGGCGATGCCGCGGCGTCCGGCCGGGTTGCCTTCGCCACGCCGCAGGATGTGCAGCAGGTGCAGCACGATGCGCGCGCCGCTGGCACCCACCGGGTGGCCCATGGCGATCGCACCGCCGTCGATGTTCAGTTTCTTCATGTCCAGCGTGCCGAGCGCACCGGCCTGGCCGAGCTGTTCGCGGCAGTAGTCCGCGTCTTCCCAGGCACGCAGGCAACCGAGCACCTGCGCGGCGAAGGCCTCGTTGATCTCCCAGGCATCCAGGTCGTTGAGGCCCAGACCATGGCGTTCGAGGATGGGCGTGGCGGCGTGCACCGGGCCGAGGCCCATCTGCTCCGGCGCGAGGCCGGCCCACTGCGCGTCACGGATGACGCCGAGCGGTTGCACGCCGAGTGCTTCCACCGCTTCTTCCGAGGCGAGGATGGTCCACGCCGCGCCGTCGGTGACCTGCGAGCTGTTGCCGGCGGTGATCTTGCCGTGGCGCTTGTCGAAGACGGGGCGCGGCTTGGCGAGATTGGGCATGGAGGCGTCGCGGCGCAGGCCGTCGTCCTCCGCGTACACCTTTCCCTTGGCGTCGATCAGCGGCACCAGTTCGGCCTTGAAGTCGCCCGAGTCATGTGCGGCGGCCACGCGCTGGTGGCTGCGTACGGCGAACTCGTCCATCTGCTCGCGCGTGATGCCGAAGCGCCAGGCGAGGTTCTCCGCGGTCTGGCCCATCATCAGACCGACCACCGGATCGGTCAGGCCCTTGACGATGCCGATCACCGGCGAGAAGAGGAAGCCGGGCCTGATCTGGCTGAGCGCGGCGATGCGCTGCCCCAGCGTCTTCGCCGCGCTGAGGCGGGACAGCCAGCGCACGGCTGCGTCATTGAACAGGATCGGCGCGCGCGACAGCGCGTCGACGCCACCGGCCATCACCAGATGCGAGCGGCCGGCCTGGATGTTGGTCAGTGCGGAGTCGATGGCCTGCATGCCGGAAGCGCAGTTGCGCATCACCGTCCAGCCCGGTACCTGGAGGCCGCAACCCATGCGCAGCGCCACCACGCGACCGATGTTCACTTCGTCCGGCGAGGGCGAGGCGCAGCCGAGGATGACTTCATCCAGTTGCTCGGGCGTGAACTTCTGGCGCGACAGCAGCGCGCGACCGGTGATGGTGGCGATGTCGGACGCCGAGAACGGCCCCGGCGCATTCTTCGCCTTGAGGAAAGGCGAGCGCGCACCATCGATGACGTAGACCGGTTTGAACGCCATGCTCAGGCCACCGCCTTGCTGTTGCCACGCACGTGCAGCACGTCGCCGATGTCTTCGCCGCGCACGTGTGCATTGGCGTCGCCGATGCCGAAATCCTGCGGGAAGTCGTCGACGCGGATGACCTTCTGGCGCAGCGCTTCGCGACGCTCCAGCACGGCCTTGTCCTGCGCGTTGATGATGCCCTTGGCGAGTGCTTCGTCCAGCGCGGCGTCACCACGTGAGGTGAGTTGCTTCGCCTTCTGCGCGGCGCGAACTTTCGCATCGACGCTTTCAGCGGCCACGGCGGCGAGCAGGGCGGCTTCCAGCACGCCGACCGCGTCTTCCTCGTCAGCCGGCGCGTAGCTGTTGGCTACCAGACGGTCGCGTGCCGGACCCGGCTCGATGAGGATGCGCGCGACTTCGTGGCCGAGGCGGTCGGAGGGCACCACGTAGGGGCGACCGAAGGGGAAGATCATCAGGTGCAGCACGGTCGACACGAACTTGTTCGGGAAGTTGGAGATGACACCCTCGAAGGCGTTCTGCGCCTTGAACATCGCATCCCAGATCGACCAGTGCAGCAGCGGCGCGTCGGCCTGCTGGCGGCCTTCGGATTCGTAGCGCTTCAGCGCGGCGGAGCACAGGTACAGCATCGACAGGATGTCGCCGAGGCGGGCCGACAGCTTCTCGCGGCGCTTGAGGTCGCCGCCCATCACCAGCATCGACACGTCGGCCACGAAGGCCAGCGCGGCGGAGAAGCGGGTGAGTTGCTGGTAATAGCGGCGGGTCTCGGGCGCGATCTTCGGTGTGCTGACGAAGTGCGAGCCGGTGATACCCATCCACAGGCTGCGCGCGGCGTTGCTGACGGTGAAGCCGACGTGGGCGAACAGCGCCTCGTCGAAGTTGCGCAGGCCACGCTGGCTGTCGGCCTCCTGCGTCGCCATCATTTCCTTCAGCACGTACGGATGGCAGCGGATCGCGCCCTGGCCGAAGATGATCAGGCTGCGCGTCAGGATGTTGGCGCCTTCCACGGTGATGCCGATGGGGATCTGCTGGTAGGCGCGGCCGAGGAAGTTGCTCGGGCCCATGCAGATGCCCTTGCCGCCGAGGATGTCCATGCCGTCGTTGACGGCCTGACGGGCGCGCTCGGTGATGTGGTACTTGACGATAGCGGACACCACAGAGGGCTTCTCGCCGAGGTCGATGGCGCCGGCGGTCATTACGCGTGCCGCGTCGCTCATGTATAGATTGCCGCCGATGCGCGCCAGCGGTTCCTCCACGCCCTCGAAGCGGCCGATGGCGGTCTTGAACTGGCTGCGCACACGTGAGTAGGCGCCGACCGCGCGGGCGGTCAGCTTCATCATGCCGGTGTTGGAGCCGGGCAGCGAGATGGAGCGGCCGGCGGCCAGGCATTCCATTAGCATGCGCCAGCCCTGGCCGGCCATCTTCGGTCCGCCGATGATGAAGTCCAGCGGCATGAACACGTCCGTGCCCCAGTTCGGGCCGTTCTGGAACACCGCGTTGAGCGGGTAGTGGCGGCGACCGATGTTCACGCCCGGGTGGTTGCGCGGCACCAGCGCGCAGGTGATGCCGAGGTCTTCCGTGTCGCCGAGCAGGCCGTCCGGGTCGTACAGGCGGAAGGCCAGGCCGAGGATGGTGCAGATGGGGCCCAGCGTGATGTAGCGCTTGTCCCAGGTGACGCGCATGCCGATGACTTCCTGGCCCTGCCAGGTGCCCTTGCAGATGACGCCGGAATCCGGGATCGACGCTGCGTCGGAGCCGGCCTGCGGGCTGGTCAGCGCGAAGGCGGGAATCTCTTCGCCGCGCGCGAGGCGGGGCAGGTAGTGGGCCTTCTGATCGTCGGTGCCGTAGTGCAGCAGCAACTCGGCCGGGCCCAGCGAGTTGGGCACCATCACGCTCACTGCGGACGCCGAACTGCGCGTGGCCAGCTTGGTGACGACCTGCGAATGGGCGAAGGCCGAGAAGCCTTTTCCGCCGTAGGTCTTAGGAATGATCATGCCGAGGAAGCCCTTGTCCTTGATGTACTGCCAGGCTTCCGGCGACAGGTCGTTATGGACGTGGGTGGTGTCCCAGTCATTGGTGAGGCGGCACAGCTCCTCGGTCTCGTTGTCGACGAAGGACTGCTCCTCCGGTGTGAGCACCGGCTGCGGATACTTCAGCAGGGTGTTCCAGTCCGGCTTGCCGGAGAACAGCTGGCCTTCCCACCAAACTGTCCCGGCCTCGATGGCGGTGCGCTCGGTGTCCGACATCGGCGGCAGGATCTTCTGGAAGGCGCGGAACACCGGTTTGGTGATCAGCGCGCGGCGCAGCGGCTTGAGGCCGAAGAGGATGCCGCCGGCGACCACCAGCAGCACGAGCGTCATGCTCACCGCATCCGGCCAGCCGGCCACCGCGCCCAGCGCCATCACCCACAGGGCCTTGGCGGCGACCCAGAACACCCAGGGCGCGCGCCACACGGCCAGCACCAGCAGTGCGACAGGCAGGGCAAGAATCGTCAGCCAGATCATTTGAGAAGTTCCTTGGGAGAAGAGGTGAAACGTGAAAGGTGAAACGTGAAACGGAAGGGGGCGTGGCGCGGGCGCAGCGACATTTCACCTTTCACTTTTCACCTTTCACGGCATTGGTAACCTGCTCGGGCAGCGGGGCACGCAGGCCACCGAGCAGGAAGGAAGTGAGACGGGGTTTGAGCAGCGCGGGGTCGTCGTCGAATCGGCCGGTCACGAGGGCCAGCGCATCGATGCCGGAGATGGCGTAGGACACTGCGCCCATCATGAAGTGCAGGCGCCACACGATTTCGGCGCGTGGTACGTCGGGCAGCGAGCGGTACAGCGCCACGGTGTAGCGCTCCATCACCTCGGCGTATTCCTCGGCCATGAACTTGCGGACGAACTCTGCCGGCTCGGTATAGGTGCGGCCCAGCAGGCGCATGAAGGTGTGACCGCCGTGCGTCGTGTCGGCGGCCATTTCCAGCGCGGGGCCGAAGAAGCCCTCCAGCACCTGGCTGGGCTTGAGCGGGGCCTCGCCGGCCTCCTGTTCCAGCTTGTCGAGCTCCTGCAGGCGCAGCAGGTTCAGCTGGTTGAGGCGGCGATGGAAGACTTCATGGAAGAGCGCCTCCTTGCTGCCGAAGTGGTAATTCACGGCGGCGAGGTTCACCGAGGCCTGGCTGGTGATCTGGCGCATCGAGGTGCCGTCGAAGCCATGTTCGGCGAACAGCCATTCCGCCGCGTCGAGGATGCGCTCGCGCGTATCGGGGCTGTTGCGGTTGTCGGCGGCGGCCTGGGACATGCGGATTCCAGCGGGCTTTCTTGTTTGTTCTGATTGCCACATTGCAATCAAACGTTCGTTTGAATGCTAAGCCAGAATACCTGAAAGTCAAGGCTGGGGTTTGCCCGTAGCGGTGTGCCGGGCAATAGGTTGGGAAGGCGTCCGAACAAATCGATATTGCGCTGCAGCGTCGCCGGTCGCGGATTCCCGACACCCCGCCAGGCTTTGCGGGGGCTGGAAAGTGCTCCGCGTCGTCGTGCCGGGCCGACGCAAGTCCCTGTTGTTTCATGCTGCTTTGCGCCTTGCAGGGGCTAACCCTGTCATCCATATTCCTACTGCGCCACGGACAGACCTGTCCGGCACGCATAAAAAAACATACGAGGAGACACACAATGAAGGTCCGCTACCTGGCTGTAGCTGCAGCCATGTCTACGCTTGCGTTCAGTGCGCAAGCTCTTGATTACCCCTCCGGCTACACGAAGTGCGCGCAGAACAAGGGCGCCCAGTGCTCGTTCTCCGGTACGCGCTCCGTAGCCTTCGGCAAGTCCGACAGCTTCGTCTACGCCACCTACACGAACGGTGTGGTCTGCCAGGCCAGCAACTTCCCGTCCAGCCCGTACGCTGGCAGCACCTCGACCTGGTGCTCCTACGGCCCGCTGCAAAGCAGCTCGTCGTCCAGCTCGAGCTCGTCGTCCTCGTCGTCTTCCTCTTCGAGCTCTTCCAGCAGCTCGTCGAGCAGCTCTTCCTCCAGCTCCTCCTCTTCGTCGAGCAGCAGCTCCAGCTCGTCGTCCTCATCGTCCTCGTCGTCGTCCTCCAGCTCCTCTTCGTCGGGCAATGGCTCGTCGTCGGGTGCATGGCTGGGTGCCGGCCCGGTGGGCTACGCCACGCTGAACGGCGGCACGACCGGTGGTCTGGGTGGCGCGACGGTTACCGTCAGCACCGGTGCGCAACTGAACTCGGCACTGTGCAGCCGCGCCAGCACCAGCACGCCGATCATCATCCGCGTGAACGGCACCATCAACCACGGCAACACCGTGAAGGCCAGCGGTAGCTGCAGCACTGCGGCTGACGTGATCGACCTGAAGGGCGTGAGCAACATCTCGATCATCGGTGTCGGTGCCAGCGCCGTGTTCGACCAGATCGGCATCCACATCCGCGAAGCACGCAACATCATCATCCAGAACGTGCACGTGCGTAACGTGAAGAAGTCGGGTTCCCCGACCTCCAACGGCGGCGATGCGATCGGCATGGAAACCAACGTTTCCAACGTGTGGGTCGACCACGTCACCCTGGAAGCTTCCGGTGGCGAATCGCAGGGTTATGACGGCCTCTTCGACATGAAGAGCAACGTCAAATACGTGACCCTGTCGTGGGCGCACCTGAAGAACTCGGAGCGCGGCGGTCTGGTTGGTTCCGGTGACAGCGACAGTGCCAACAACTTCATCACCTACCACCACAACCACTACCAGAACCTGAACTCGCGCGTGCCCCTGCTGCGCTTCGCGACGGCTCACGCCTACAACAACTACTACAACGGTATTGTTGAATCCGGCATGAACCCGCGTATCGGCGGCAAGATCAAGGCGGAGAACAACTACTTCGTGAATGCCCGTAACCCGATCGGCACGTTCTACACCGACGACATGGGCTACTGGGACGTGAGCGGCAACATCTTCGGCACGGGCGTCACCTGGGTGTCGAGCGCCGATGAGCATCCGGCTGGCCCGAACGTGAGCTCCACCACCTCGATCAGCATTCCCTACTCGTACGGTTTGGACAGCGCAGCCAACGTCCCGACCATCGTGACGGGCGGTGCAGGTGTCGGCAAGCTGTAACAGGTAGCAAGGCAGTACAGAAAAGGGCCGGAGTTTCTCCGGCCCTTTTTGTTTGTGTGGTCGCTGCGCGCGGGGTGTCGTGCGGGGCGGCTCAGTCCCGCGGAGAACGCAGCAGGCGCAGTCCGTTGGCGACCACCAGCAGGCTGGCGCCGACGTCGGCGAAGACCGCCATCCACATCGTGCCCAGGCCGGCCAGCGTGAGGACGAGGAATACGGCCTTGATGCCCAGCGCAAATACGATGTTCTGCAGCAGCACTGTGTGCGTGCGGCGCGACAGCCGCACGAAGCGCGGCAGCTTGCGCAGGTCGTCGTCCATCAGGGCGACGTCGGCGGTTTCGATGGCGGTGCCGGTGCCTGCCGCGCCCATGGCGAAGCCGACGTCGGCGCGGGCCAGCGCCGGGGCATCGTTGATGCCGTCGCCCACCATCCCGACGGCATGGCCTGCGGCAAGCCGGCTTTCGATGAAGGCCAGTTTGTCTTCCGGCAGCAACTCGCCGCGCGCCTCGTCGATACCTGCTTGCGTGGCGATAGCGCGCGCGGTGGCGTCGTTGTCGCCGGTGAGCATGGCGGTTTTCACGCCCAGCACGTGCAGTTCTTCCACCGCAGTGCGGCTGCTGTCTTTCAGTGTGTCCGCCACGGCGAACAAGCCGAGCACTTGTGTTTCGTCGCTGAGCAAGATGACGGTCTTGCCCTGTGCTTCGAGTGCAGACAGGTGGGCCTCCAGCGCTTCGGAACACAGGCCCAGTTCGTGTGCGAGGCGGTGGTTGCCCAGCCGGTATCTCTGGTCATTCACCAGCCCCTGCGTGCCACGGCCGGGCAGGGCCTCGAAGGCTTCCACGTCCAGCACGGCGATGCCGTCGCGTTGCGCGGCCTGTGCGACAGCGCGTGACACCGGGTGGTCGGAACGCGAAGCGAGGCTGGCGGCGAGACTGCGCACTCGCTGTTCCGGCACGTCGGCAAGCGTCGCGAAGTCCGTTTGCACAGGTTTGCCATGGGTCAGCGTGCCGGTCTTGTCGAGCGCGATCCAGGCGAGCTTGCGGCCTTGCTCCAGATAGACGCCACCCTTGATGAGGATGCCCTGGCGCGCTGCCGCGGCCAGCCCGCTGACGATGGTGACCGGCGTGGAGATGACCAGCGCACAGGGGCAGGCGATCACCAGCAGTACCAGCGCTTTGTAGATCCAGTCGAACCACGCACCGCCGAACAGCAGCGGCGGCAGCACGGCGATACCCAGCGCGAAGAGGAACACGATGGGCGTGTAGATGCGTGCGAAGCGGTCGACGAAGCGTTGTGTCGGCGCACGCGCACCCTGCGCGGCCTCGATGGCATGGATGATGCGCGCCAGTGTGCTGTCGGTGGCACGTGCAGTCACGCGGTACTCGAAGGACCCAGCCTCGTTGATTGCGCCGGCAAACACGACGTCGCCCGCGGCTTTCTCCACCGGCAGGCTCTCGCCGGTGATCGGTGCCTGGTTCACGGTGGAGTTGCCGCTCAACACTGCGCCATCCAGCGCGATGCGTTCGCCCGGGCGCACCCGCACGCGGGCATCCGGCAGCACGTCCCGGGCAGGCTGCTCCCGCCAGCTGCCGTCAGGTTGCTGCACGGTGGCCTGCTCCGGCGCCAGATCCATCAGGCCGCGGATGGCATTGCGGGCGCGGTCCAGCGACCTGGCCTCGATCAACTCGGCGATGGTGAACAGCACCATCACCATCGCGGCTTCCGGCCATTGCCCGATGAGCAGCGCACCGGTGACGGCGATGCTCATCAGCGCATTGATGTTGAGGTTGCCGTTGCGGACCGCGATCCAGCCCTTCTTGTAGGTGGTGATGCCGCAGGCCAGCACCGCGAGGATGGCGAGCGTCGCCGACAGCCATTCCGGCGCCGACAACCAGTGCGCGACTTCGGAGCCGATCGCCGCTGCGCCGGCAAGCGCCAGCGGCCACCAGGGTTTTGTGGGTTCTTCCACGGGCGCCGCGTGCGCTGTATTGCTGTCGGCGACTTCGGGCGTGAAGCCGAGCGCGCGCACAGCGTCCAGCACGGCGGGCAGGGCCTCCGGTGCGTGCGTCACGGTGAGCACCCGCTGCATCAGGTTGAAGTCCAGCTGCGACACCGTCGTCATGCCGCCCAGCTTCTTGCGCAGCAAGCCCTCTTCGGTGGGGCAATCCATCTGCATGATGCGGATGGGGGTACGCATGCCGCCTGCGACGTGTTCCGCGCCCGCGAGTGTCGTGCCGGCTGCCGGGGCCGCGTGTTGGTGGCCGCCGCAACAGGCCTCCGCAGTGCCTTTGGTGGCGACGGGCTCGGCGATGCCGTACAGCGTCGTCGCGGGCGAGTGGTCGCAGCAGGCACTGGCGCCGCTGTCGGGGGCGCAGCAGTCATCGGTCGCCGAAGGCTCGCTCAACGACAGTAGAGGGCCCTGTCCGGGAGCTGTGGCCACCGGCTCGCAACACGTGTTTGCCGGCGCGCAGCAGCCTGTGCGGACGGCCGCTTGCGCTTGAGCTGGTGCGGGAGCGGGAGCGGGGTCGTGCGGGTGAGCGTGGTCTTTGTGGTGATCGGCAGGGGCGGACATGACGGAGTTTCCGGAAGCTGTTTGCGGAACGATTCCGGCATCTGACACCCTGAAGCTACTATAGGGTCAACGCCCGGGAGCGGAGTCCGAAATGAAGATCGGCGAACTGGCGCAAGCCGCCCAATGCACGGTGGAAACCGTGCGCTACTACGAGAAGGAAGGCCTGCTGCCGCCCGCTGCGCGCACGCCTGCCAACTTCCGCCAGTACGGCGCCGAGCACGTGGAGCGCCTGCGCTTCATCCGCAACTGCCGTGCGCTGGACATGAGCCAGGAGGAGATCCGCCGCCTGCTGGCGCTGGCGGATCAGCCAGCGCTCGGCTGCGGCGCGGTCAATGACGTGTTCGACCAGCACATCGCCCACGTGGATGAACGCATCCGCGAACTGGAGCAACTCAAGCAGGCGCTCGGCGGCCTGCGCCAGCGGTGCCAGTCGGAGCAGGCGGTGGACAACTGCGGCATCCTGCATGCGATTGCCGAGATGGAGAGCGAGCCACGTCACGAACGCCACACCCATCTGTGACGCAGTGCGGATGGCCGTGTGCACAGCGAGGCACTAGACTCCTGCCGTCATGAAACGCTGCCTGTGTGTCCTGCTGCTGTGGTGCCTGTCGGTCCAGTCGGTGTGGGCCGCCGTCGGTGCGTATTGCGGCCCCGATGAAGGTGGCGTTGCCGGCACCCGCGCCGGCCTGGTCGCGGCACTCAGTGACTGTTTCGACCCCTGTCACCGCCAGCATGCGACCAGCGCAGCGATTGGCGAGGAGCCGGCCTCCATGACCGCGGACTGCGGCAGCTGCCACGCCCAGCCAGGCGTGGCCTTGCTGCCGGGGCTTGTCGGCGTGTCGCGGCCCGCAAGCCATGCCGCACCTTCTGCAGCGATGGCCTTGTCCGATCTGCTGCTGCCCACCCGGCCCGAGCGGCCTCGCTGGGCCGCAGGCGTCCTGGCCTGAATCACCACCGCGCGCATGCGCGCGCCGCATTTCTTTGCCATTTTCCCTTGGCCATTCCATCCGCCGTGGGTTCCGCAGCGCGTGCCGCGTCACGGGCACCGCGCGGACGCGCAGCATGGTCCCTGATCTGGAGGAAACATGTCCCATCCCTTGCCGGGTGACTCCGGCGCATCTGTCCAGTCCGATGCATCGTCGGCCTGGAGCCTGCTGTTCCTGTGCTGGGTCATCGCCAGCGCGAGCACGCTGGGCAGCCTGTTCTTCAGCATGGTCATGGGGCGCGAGCCCTGTGTGCTGTGCTGGTACCAGCGCATCTTCATGTTCCCGCTGCCGCTGGTCCTCGGCATGGGCCTGCTGCGCTTCGATCCGCGCTGCGTGCGCTATGCGCTGCCGCTGGCCATCACCGGTACCGGCTTCGCGCTGTATCACTGCCTGCTCTATCTGGGGGTGATTCCGGAACGCATGACCGCCTGCACCCAGGGCGTGTCCTGCGCCGACGTCGATGTCGAACTGGCCGGCTTCATCACCATTCCGCTGCTGTCGCTGGCGGCCTTCGTCGCCATCGTCGTCCTGCTGGTCGCGACCCATCGCGCAGCCGCGCGGCAGACGGCGGCCTGAGCGTGGCCTCAGTGTGGCCTTAGCGTGACCTGAACGATTCACCCCACTTGCGCACCGGCACACGTGGTGCCGGCGCCTGCACACCGAAAGAGGAACATGAACAGACAATCCACCCGCAAGCACGCCGCCGCCCGCAAGGGCCTCAGCCGGCGACAGGCGCTCGTCGCCATCACCGTGTTCGCGCTGCTTGGCGCCTTCGCCCTCGGCGCCTGGTTCTACGACACGCGCGCGAAAGAGGCCGCCGCGCAACGCGCCAGCGAGACACGCGATGCCTTCAACCGCCCCGGCATGCCATCGATGGGGCCGCTGATGGCAAAGGTGCAGATCATGGAGTTCTTCGATCCGGCCTGCGAGTCCTGCCGCGCCTTCTATCCCTATGTGAAGGAGATCATGGCGAAGCACGAGGGCAGCACTCGCTTGAGTCTGCGCTACGCCAACTTCCACGATGGCTCGGAGTACGTGTCGAAGGCGCTGGAGGCCATCCGCCTGCAGGGGCCGGACGTTTACTGGCGCGCGGTCGAGGCGGTGCTGGCCGCGCAGCCGGTATGGGCCGACCACGGTCGCCCGCAGCCGGAGCGCATCTGGGACTTCCTGCCCCGCGTGGGCGTGGATGTGGAACGCGCCAGGCGCGACATGAACGATCCGGACATCGCTGCCCGACTCAAGCAGGACGCCGAGGACATCGTGGCGCTGGGCGTACGCCAGACGCCCACTTTCTTCATCAACGGCAAGCCGCTGCGCAACTTCGGGCGTGACGGGCTGGCGGCGCAGGTCGCGGAGGAGGCCGCGCGCACCGCTCGCTGAGCGTACGAGCCTGTTCCCCGGCGCGACCGGCAGTCGTCGAAAGCCGTCGGCGCCAAGTTAAAATGGCGGCCCTGTGTGCCAGCGGCGCGCAGGGCCCCTCAAATTCCTCGCAGGAACCTGGTCGCATGCAAGTCGAGAACGTGGACATCCTCATCGCCGGCGCAGGCCCGGCTGGCGCGGTGGCAGCCGGCATGCTGCGCAAGCAGGGCCGTCAGGTCCTCATCCTGGAGCGCGAGCAGTTTCCACGCTTCTCCATCGGCGAGAGCCTGCTGCCGCAGAGCATGCAGTACATCGAAGAGGCCGGCATGCTGCGCGACGTGGTGGAGGCCGGGTTCCAGTACAAGAACGGCGCCGCCTTCGTGCGGGGCGACAAGTACACCCACTTCGATTTCCGCGAGAAGTTCAGCGAAGGCTGGGGCACCACCTACCAGGTGCAGCGCGCGCGTTTCGACAAGGTGCTTGCCGATGCCGCCGAGCGCATGGGCGCCGAGATCCGCTATCGCCACGAGGTGACCGCCATCGACGTGGAGGGGGATCGCCCGCTGATCACCGTGCGCAACCCCGATGGCCACGAGTACCACGTCAGCGCCGGCTTCGTGCTGGACGCCTCCGGCTTCGGCCGCCTGCTGCCACGCCTGCTGAAGCTGGACGAGCCATCTTCCTTCCCGGCACGCGGGGCCATCTTCACCCACGTGCAGGACAACGTTCCGCCGGGTGGCTTCGACCGCGAGAAGATCCGCATCACGGTGCACCCGGAGCATGTCGACGTCTGGTACTGGACCATCCCGTTCTCCGACGGTCGTTGCTCGCTGGGCGTGGTGGCGAAGCAGGAATTCCTCGCGCAGTACACCGGCAGTGAAACCGAAAGACTGCGCGCCCTGGTGAATGAGGACCCGGCCCTGTCGCTGCTGCTGAAGGACGCCACCTGGGACACGCCTGCGCGTCAGATCGTGGGTTACTCGGCCAACGTGAAGTCCCTGTGGGGCAACCGCTTCGCGCTGCTGGGCAATGCCGGCGAGTTCCTCGACCCGGTGTTCTCCTCCGGCGTCACCATCGCCTTCAAGTCCGCCAGCCTCGCCACCGCCTGTCTGGAGCGCGAAGCACGCGGCGAGATGGTGGACTGGGAGCGTGACTACGCCGAGGCGCTGAAGGCCGGCGTCAATACCTTCCGCGCATTCGTCGAAGCCTGGTATGCCGGCAGCTTCCAGAAGCTGATCTTCCACCCGAACCAGACCGATGTCGTGCGTCGCATGATCTCCTCCATCCTTGCGGGCTACGCCTGGGACCGCACGAACCCCTACGTGGCGCGCACCGAGCGCAGGCTCGGCGTGCTGGAAGAGATCATCGAGCTCTGAGCCTTGCCCACGGTGGCCCGCGATAGTGAATATCCGTGCCGCCGCCGGCGCGCAGGGGGCGCGCCGCTACAATCGGTGCTTTCCATGACCCCGCCGTCATGCTGATCCGCATCATCTCCATCCTCTTCCCGGTTTTCGCCATCACCGCCATCGGTTACTTCGTGGCGCGCAAGCGACGGCCGGACATGCTGGATGCCAACCGGCTGACCATGGATGTCTTCGTGCCGGCGCTGATCTTCGGCGCGCTGGCCAGCCGGGACTTCGACATCGGGCAGTTCCGCTGGGCCGCCATCGCGATGGTCATCGTCGTGGCCTTGTCCGGTGTCATCGCCTGGGGGCTGTCGCGCGCCCTGAAGGTGGCGCCGAAGACCTTCGTGCCACCGATGATGTACGGCAACTCCGGCAACCTCGGTCTGCCGCTGGCGGTGCTGGCCTTCGGGCAGGAGGCGCTGCCGATCGCGCTCATCCTGTTCATGAGCTCCACCCTCGTGCACTTCACCTACGGCGTGCACATGCTGAGCCCCGGCGCGCGCATCTGGAGCGTGTGGCAGGTGCCCTCGGTACTCGCCACCATCGCCGGCCTTGCCGTGTCCCTGCTGGACATCGAGCTGTGGCCGCCGCTAGTGATCTCCATCCGCATGCTGGGCGAGATCTCCATTCCGTTGATGCTGTTCGCGCTGGGCGTGCGCATGTGCGACATCAACTTCTCCGCCTGGCGCCTGGGCGTCATCGGCGGCATCGCGCGGCCGGTCATCGGCATGGGCCTGTCGTGGCTCGTCGGTCATCTGCTCGGCCTGCAGGGGCAGGAGATGGCCATGTTGCTCATCTACGGCGCGCTGCCGCCGGCGGTGCTCAACTACATCTTCGCCGAGCGCTACGGGCAGGAGCCCGAGCAGGTCGCCTCCATCGTGCTCATCGGCAACCTCTTCGCCATCGTGTCGCTGCCCATCGCGCTGGCGCTGACCTTGCCATGATGCCGCCCTGACCTCGAATCGACGCTGCATCGCATGTTCGAACGCATCATCTCCGTCGTCTTTCCGGTGTTCTTCCTCACCGGCGTCGGCGCCTGGATCGCCTGGCGCTACAAGCCGGATTTCTCCGAAGCCAACCGCCTGACGATGGACGTCTTCGTGCCGGCGCTGATCTTCGGCGCGCTGGCCGGGCAGGACTTCCACATCGCGCAGTACTGGCGGCTTGCCCTCGGCATGTTCATCGCCACGTTTGCCTGCGGTGCCGCCGGCTGGCTGCTGGCGCGCGTGATGCGGCAGGATGGCCGCACCTGGGCGCCGCTCATCATGTTCGGCAACTCGGCCAACCTCGCCATTCCGGTGGCGATGCTGGCCTTCGGCGACAAGATGCTGCAACCCGCAGTAGTGCTGTTCATGGTTTCGGTGACGCTGCACTTCGGCTTCGGCTCCTGGCTGCTCAACCGCGAAGCACGCGTGTCCACCATCTGGCGCATCCCGCCGGTGGCCGCAATGCTCGCCGGCCTCGTCGTGTCCTTGCTGGGCATCCACCTGTGGGAGCCCGCGGTGGACTCCATCCGCCTGCTGGGCCAGGTAGCGATCCCGCTCAACATCCTCGCGCTGGGCGTGCGACTGATCGGCATGGACCTCGGCAACTGGCGCGACGGCATCATCGCCGGCTGCGTCCGCCCCATCGCCGGCATGTTGCTGTCCTGGGGCGTGGCCGAGCTGATCGGCCTGCAGGACTGGGAGGCAGCATTGCTGATCGTCTTCGGCGCGATGCCGCCGGCGGTGCTGAACTTCATCTTTGCCGAGCGTTACAAGCAGGAACCGCAGCGGGTGGCGTCGATGGTGCTCATCGGCAACCTGATGTCGCTGGTGTTCCTGCCGCTGGCGTTGTGGTGGGTGTTGTAGGTCAGCGCCACTTCTGAGGGGGCGCAGCGCTTTCCTCAGGGCGTGATTCCAGAGCGTCGTCATTCCCGCCCTTCGGCAGGCTCAGGGTGAACCGGGCTTTGCCCGAGCGGGA
>JAVHYF010000022.1:0-12531 GCA_031119205.1 Moraxellaceae bacterium
CGCCTGTTCTTCGCCATGCTGCCGCGCGCACCGCGCCTGTTGTGGCGGCATGTCGTCGATATGGCCGACATCGCCAATCACGCCGGACCACGCGGATGAGCCACGACGCCACCAGCAACCGCCACTGGGCCAGCATCGGTGAGGCCGGCTTCACCAGCGGCATGCGCTTCCTGCTGTGGCTGCACCGCATCGGCGGCCACCACCTGTTCCGCCTTGCGCTGTATCCGGTGATTTTCTGGTACGTCGTGATGCGTCGCGCCGCACGCCATGCTTCCGCCGACTACCTTGCGCGCCTGCATGCGCACAGTGGAGGCAGCACCCCTGCCCCGCGCTTCGCCAATGTCTTCCGGCACTTCATGAGCTTCGGCCAGAACCTGCTCGACAAGCTGCGCGCCTGGAGTGGCGAACAGGACTGGGCCGTACATTTCACGGGGCAGGACGAGTTGCTGGACATGGCCCGCCAGGGCCGCGGCGCGGTGGTGGTCATGGCGCACATGGGCAACCTGGAGGTCTCGCGCGTGATCGGCGCCCTGCATGGCCTGCGCATCAATGCGCTGGTGCACACCCGCCACGCCCAGCGCTTCAACACCTTGCTGAAGAGTCTCAACCCGGACAGCGGGCTGCAGCTGATGCAGGTCGGTGCGCTGGATCCGGCCACCGCCATGCAGCTGTCGGCCAAGGTCGCAGCCGGCGAGATCATCATGATCGCCGGTGACCGCGTCCCGCTCGACGACAGCCGCGCCACCCTGCGCCTGCCCTTCCTCGGCGCCGAGGCAGACTTCCCGATCGGCCCCTACGTGCTGGCCGGGCTGTTGCGCTGCCCCTTGTTCGGCATGCTGACCAGCGAGCAGGCAGACGGGCATCACTTCCGCATCTTCAGGATGGCGGACGAAGTGCGGCTGGACCGGCGCGACCGCATGGCCAGCGTGCGCCCCCTGGCCCAGGCTTTTGTGCAACAACTTGAAACTGAATGCCACACGGCGCCGCTGCAGTGGTTCAATTTCTTTCCGTTCTGGGCGTCTGTTGCGCCCGCCAGAACCTGAACGAGCCCGCCCCCGATGAATACCCAGCGCCGCTGGCAAGCCGAAGTCGACATCCTCATTCCCTTCCATGATCTCGATCCGATGGAAGTGGTGTGGCATGGCAACTACGCACGCTATTTCGAGATCGCCCGCTGCGCCCTGTTGCAGCAGATCGATTACGACTACCCGCAGATGCGCGACTCCGGCTACATGTGGCCGGTGGTCGAAATGAGCCAGCACTTCGTACGCCCACTGCGCTACCAGCAGACCATCCGCGTCGCTGCCGAGATCATCGAGTGGGAGAACCGCCTGAAGATTCGCTACGTCATCCGCGACGCGACGACGGGCGACCGCATCACGCGTGGTTACACGGTTCAGGTGGCGGTACATGCGGGCACGATGGAGATGCGCTTCATCTCCCCCGCCATCCTGTTTGAAAAGCTTGGACTGGAGCCGCCATGCGACGCCTGATCACCCTCCTTGCCCTGCTGTGGCTCCCCACGCTGGCGCACGCGGACCTGCTGACCGACATCGGTGAGCGCATCACCAAGGCACCGGTCGTGCGCGGCGAATTCACGCAGACCCGCGAGCTCTCCGGCATCAAGAAGCCCGTCAGCGCGGAAGGCGAATTCCTGGTGCTGCGCGGACAGGGCGTGTTGTGGAACACCACGAAACCCTTCGGCAGCTCCCTGCGCGTCACGTCCACCGAGATCCTGCAACGGGACGCACGCGGTAACTCCCTGCGCCTGCGCGCCGACGGAGAGCCGGTGGTCGGCACCATCAGCCAGGTGCTGATGGGTGTCATGGCGGGCGACTTCACCCAGCTGGAGAAGTTGTTCACCGTCACCGGCAAGCTGGAAGGCAAGCGCTGGCAGCTTGCACTGGCCCCGCGCGAAGCCGCGATGGCCAAGGTGGTCGGCCAGATCCGCGTGGCAGGTGGCAACACCGTCGAAGACGTGGCCCTGGACGCGCCCAACGGCGACCGCACGCGCATCGAGATGCGCAAGGTGACGACGGCCCAGCAGGCGGAGACGGCCGAGCGTGCGGCGTTTGAGTGAGGGCGCGGTTGCGGTTGCGCGTACGCTCGGCGAGGTGGGGCATCACGGCTCACGCTGCAGCAGTTTTTCGTTATTGGCAGGCCGAGCCGGGACTCGCCCGCCGGGGCGAACTCCCGGCCAAGCGCAACGAACAGCCACTGCACCTCCGGCGGGAGCCGGCATAACGCCGCAAAGCACGCCAACAAGAACCAACGCCATTGGATTACCGCCCTTCGACAAGCTCAGGGAACGGCGGGAATGACGGTGCGTGAGGACAGTCCCAGCGCGGTGCGCAGACAACAAACGGACCCCTTCCCTGCAGATGGGAAGCAGGCATGAAGCGCAACAGCATCCACCTCCCCCTCGCCGCCTGGGCGTGGCTCGCCATCACCCTGCTGCTCGCAGGCGTGTCACTCCTGCAGTGGCCGCAGTGGAAACAACGCCTCGACAGCGACATCTTCGCGCTGCTCCCGCACGACCAGCGCGACCCGCGTGCAGAGGAGGCACTGGAACAACTCGCCCGCCGTGGCGAGCGCCAGTTGGTACTGATGGCCAGCAGCAAGGACGCACAGGCGGCACGCAACGCAGCGCATGCTCTGCGCGAAGCGCTGAAGGACCAGCCCCTGTCGGAGGAATCTTCGGCGCTGGACCCCGCCGTACTGCGCGACACCCTCAAACCCTATCGCGCCGGCTTGCTTTCAGATGGCGACCGCAATGCGCTGAACGACGCGGCGGAAGCCTGGACCGCACGCGCCGCAGCCAACGCCATGAACCCTGTCAGCACCAGCGGGTTGGGCTGGAACGACGATCCCTATGGCCTGTTCGGCAACTGGTTGCTGGAGCGCGCACAGGCGTCCCCTGCGCGTCCGGTCGGCGATCTGCTGGAGGTGGCGGAAGGCGGCCAGACGCATGCCATCCTGAACTACCGCATCACCGGCAACGCCTTCTCGCTGAACGTGCAGAAGGACATAGATGCTGCGGTCAGCGCGGCGATCGCCGCTGCCGCAAAGCCGGAGGTCACCATCCGTCGCGCCGGGGTGATCATGCATGCGGCTGCCACGGCCCGCGCGGCGGAGGCCGAACTCAACCTGATCGGCAACGGTTCCATGCTGGGCATCGTGCTGGTGACGCTGCTGACCTTCCGTGGTTGGCGTGGCCTGCCGCTGATGCTGTTGCCGGTGGCGGTCGGCTCGCTGTGGGCGCTGGGCGGAAGCTTCCTCATCTTCGGCCAGGTGCATGTGCTGACCCTGGTGTTCGGCGCCAGCCTGATCGGGGTGGCCGTGGACTACGCCGAGCATGCGCTGGGCAGCAGCCTGGACGACCCGCAACCGCCCCGCCAGCGCTACCGCACCCTGCTGCCGGGCATGGCGCTGGCATGGCTCACCACCGTACTGGCCTACGCCGGGCTGCTGGTGACGCCCTTCCCTGGCCTGCGCCAGATGGCAGTGTTCGCGCTGGTCGGTATCACCGCGGCCTGGCTGTGCGTGGTGCTGTGGTATCCCTTCATCGCACCGGCTTCGATGCGTCCTGGCCCGCTGGCCGCTGTGCTGCTGCGCCAGCGCGAGCGCTACCCGATCTGGCCTGCGGGCTGGCGTGGCTTCGCCCTCGCTGCGCTGCTCGCACTACCACTGGGCTGGGGGCTGTCGCGTCTCAGCGTCAGCGACGACATCCGCGGCCTGATGGCCAGTAATCCGGCCCTGCTCGCGGAACACGGCGAGGTAGCCCGCGTACTGGGTCTGCCCAGTCCGGCGCAGTTTTTCCTGGTCAGCGGGGCGGACGCAGAAACCGTCCTGCAACGCGAGGAGGCGCTCGTCGCAAAGCTGCGTGACGCGATGGCGGCCGGCACGCTCGGTGGCTACCAGGCCCTGTCGGACTGGCTGCCTTCCACCGCCCGCCAGCAGGCCGCACGCGAAGCGACAGCACGCCTCTACGCGGCTGACAGCATCGGCCCCTTGCGTGATGCCCTCGGGCTGGAGGCCGACTGGCAACCGGCCGCACGCGGCGAGCAGGCGCTCACGCTACCCACGCTCATGAGCTCCCCGCTGGCCCCACTGCTGCAAAGCCTGTGGCTACCCGGCAAGGGTGATACTGCCCCGGCCAGCGTGGTGCTGCTGAAGGGGCTGTCAGGACAGGCCAGCATCGCGGCGCTGTCGGCGCTACAAACCGAAGGCGTGCAGTGGGTGGACAAGCCGGCGCGCATCTCCGAGCTGTTCAGCCGCTACCGCCAGCGCCTGGGCTGGATCTGCGTGATCGCCTTCGCGCTCACCGTGCCATTGCTGTGGCCACGCTTCCGCGGCGACAGCTGGCGGGTGCTGGCGCCGGTGGTGTTCGCCTGCACCTGCACACTGGCGCTGATGGGCGCACTGGGCATGCCGGTGCAACTGCTGACCATGCTGGCCTTGTTGATCGTGCTGGGCATGGGCGTGGATTACGGCGTGTTCATCGTGGACAGTCATGGCGATGGCCGCAGCTTCGTTGCCACCCTGCTGGCGGCCTCCACGACGGTGCTGTCCTTCGGCCTGCTGGCCTTCTCCAGCACACCGGCACTCGGCGCCTTCGGCTTCGCGATCTTCGCGGGCATCGGCATCGCGGCCCTGTCGGCGCCACTGTTCCGCCGCCGGGAGATGTCATGAGGCTCGCCCCCACCCTCGTTGCGCGCCTCGTTGCGCACCTCCTTGGCTGCCTGCTGCTGGTCGGCCTGCTCGCCGCCTGCGCACCGGCCGGTGACACACCCTTGCTGCGCATTCCGGTCTCCGCGCTGGGCGAGCGCACCCTGAGCCAGCAGGTGAGCATCACCCGCGGCGACACCACCCGAAGCTTCGAAGCGGTGGTGGAGATCGACGCCAGCCGGCTTCGCCTGGTGGCCAGCGCCGTCGGCCTGCGCCTGCTTGCCCTTGATTACGATGGCGAGCGCCTCGTGATCAGCGACAATCGCCTGCCGGAGGGCTTGCCGCCGGCCTGGATCATGAACGACATGCTGTACGCCCTGACCCCGCTGGAAGTGCTGCGCAAAGCGCTGCCCGCCGGCTGGCAGGTGGTCGACGAGGAAGGCAGCCGCGTCCTGCTGAAGGACGGTCAGCCCGCCATCGACATCGAGTACGGCCCGGGCGCGCCGTGGAACGGCAGCCTGCGGGTACAACAACGCCTGGGCGGCTACACGCTGGACATCGCGACTGCCGAAGTGCAGTGACTGGCAAAGACGCGACGACAGAAGCACAACGGAAGACACGACGAGATGAAGGTATTCCTGAACACCGTAGGCCTGCTGTGTGCACTCGGCGACTCGACGGAGACGGTCCGCGAGAACCTGTTCGCCGGGCACGCGCCCGGCATGCGCAGCACCGATGCCTTCAGCCCGGGCCGGCCGCTGACGCTGGGTACGGTGAGCGCCACGCTGCCCACGCTGGACGACCAGCCCCTGCCACTGCGCGGCCGCAACAATGCGCTGCTGGCGCTGGCCTTCGCGCAGATCGAAACAGCGTACCGGCAGCTCGCCCAGGGCATCGCGCCGGAACGCATCGCGGTCATCCTCGGCACCAGCACATCCAGCATCAGCCAGACCGAGTACGCCCTGCCCTACAAGGCGGAGCACGGGGACTGGCCCGCCGATTACCACTACGCCCACCACGAGCTCGGCACGCCGGCGACCTTCATCGCCCACCTGAGCGGCGCCCGCGGGCCCGCCTACGCTATCTCGACCGCCTGCTCGTCGAGCGCCCGCGCGCTGGCCACCGGTGCCCGCATGCTGCGCGCGGGCATGGCGGACCTGGTAATTGCGGGCGGAGCCGACAGCCTGTGCCACTTCACCGTGGCCGGCTTCTCGGCACTGGAATCCGTGTCGGCAGAACGCTGCAATCCCTTCTCCGCCAACCGCCACGGCATCAACATCGGCGAAGGCGCTGCCCTGTTCGTCATGAGCCGCGAGCCCGGCCCCGTGGCCCTCGGCGGCTGGGGCGAGAGCTCGGACGCGCACCACATCTCTGCCCCCGAGCCCACCGGCCGCGGCGCACATGAGGCGGTCCGCCAGGCGCTGCAGCGTGCCGGCCTGGACGCCACACAGCTCGACTACATCAACTGCCACGGCACCGCCACGCCGCTGAACGACGCCATGGAGTCACGCGTGTTCGGCGAGCTGTGCCCACAAGTGCCGGCCAGCTCCACCAAGGCACTCACAGGCCATACACTCGGCGCTGCCGGGGCGGTGGAAGCCGCACTGTGCTGGTTGACCCTGACTGACGCGCAGCATCGCCTGCCGCCCAATCTGTGGGACGGCCAGGCGGACAGCGAACTCCCCGCCCTGAATCTGGTTGCAGTTGGCGATCGCGCCACACAGCCCGTGCGTAACGTCCTGTCCACCTCTTTCGCTTTCGGCGGCAACAATGCCGCGCTGGTACTCTCGCGCCATGACTGAAGCAGCATCGCTCCCGGCCCTGCCTGACATCGCCAGCCTGCTGCCGCATGCAAGCCGCATGCTGCTGCTGGACCGCTGCGTGGAGATCGGCGACGAGCACCTGGTGGCGGAGGTCGTCATCCGGCCGGACACCATGTTCTGCCGCGACGGCGCAGTCGGTGCCTGGGTGGGCATCGAGTACATGGCCCAGGCGGTCGGCGCCTATGGCGGCAACGTGTGGCGCCTGCAGGGACACCCGCCCAAGGTCGGCTTCCTGCTCGGCACCCGCAAGCAGCTGTGCCATCGCCCACGCTTCGCCATCGGCAGCGTGTTGCGCGTGACGGCACGCCGTGAATTCCAGGGGGGCGACGGCCTGGCCGCCTTCGCCTGCTCCATCGAAGACCAGCATGGTCTGGCGGCCGAGGCGACGCTGTCCGTTTTCGAACCCGCCAACGTGGAGCAGTACCTGCAGCAAACGCCACAGTAAAGAACGCAAGAAAGCACCATCGGGTTCCGAATGAGCATGAACAAGACAGTCCTGGTGACCGGCGCCAGCCGCGGCATCGGCCGGGGCATCGCACTGAGGCTGGCACGCGAGGGCTACGACGTCGTCGTGCATTGCCGTTCGCGCATCGATGAGGCGCAAGCCGTCGCAGCCGACATCGAGGACCTGGGCCGTCGCGCCCGCATCCTGCAGTTCGACGTCGCCGACCGTGACGCCGCCCGCAGCCTGCTGGAAGCGGACATCGCTGCCCACGGCACCTACTACGGCGTCGTCTGCAATGCCGGCATCCACGCCGACAATGCCTTCCCGGCAATGACCGACGAGGAATGGGACAGCGTGGTCGGCACCAATCTCGACGGCTTCTACAACGTGCTGCGCCCGCTGGTATTGCCGATGGTGCAGACGCGCAAGCCGGGACGCATCGTCACCCTGTCGTCGGTGTCGGGCGTCGCTGGCAATCGCGGCCAGGTGAACTACAGCGCAGCCAAGGCCGGCATCATCGGCGCCACCAAGGCGCTGGCGATCGAGCTGGCCAAGCGCAAGATCACGGTCAATTGCGTCGCCCCCGGCCTGATCGACACCGACATGGTGTCGCCCGAGGTGCTCGAAGAGGCGATGGCGATGATCCCGATGCGCCGCATGGGCAGCGTCGACGAAGTGGCAGGAACAGTGGCATTCCTGATGAGCGAGGACGCGGGCTATATCACCCGCCAGGTCATCAGCGTGAACGGAGGCATGGTTTGAAGCGCGTAGCAGTCACCGGCATGGCCGGATTCAGTCCCCTGGGCACAGACTGGCCCAGCGTGCGCGAGCGGCTGCTGTCGCTGCGCAATGCCGTTCAGTACATGGAAGACTGGAATCAGTACGAAGGCCTGCTGACGCGCCTCGCGGCCCCTGCAGCGCCCTTCGAACTCCCCGCCGAAGGCTACGATCGCAAGCGCACGCGCAGCATGGGCCGGGTGGCGATCCTGGCAGTGCGTGCCACCGAACTCGCGCTGGCCGACGCCGGCCTGCTCGGTGATCCGCTGCTGAAAAGCGGTGAGGTCGGCGTGTCCTACGGTTCGTCGATGGGCTCGCCCCCGGCGATCCGCGACTTCGGCCGCATGCTCCTCAACAAGTCCACCGAGGGCATCAACGCCAACAGCTACCTGCGCATGATGTCGCACTCGGCCGCGGTGAACATCGGCGTGTATTTCGGCCTGTCCGGTCGCGTCTACACCACCAGCAGCGCCTGCACCTCCGGCAGCCAGGGTGTGGGCTACGCTTACGAAGCCATCAAGCATGGTCAGGCGGTTGCAATGGTGGCCGGCGGGTCCGAAGAACTATGCCCGACCGAGGCGGCCGTGTTCGACACGCTGTTCGCCACCTCCACCGTCAACGGCACGCCCGAACTGAGCCCGCGCCCCTATGACGCGGCGCGCGACGGCCTCGTGCTGGGCGAAGGCGCCGGCACCCTGATCCTGGAAGACTGGGACCACGCAGTGGCACGTGGCGCACGCATCCATGCGGAACTGGTGGGCTACGGCACCAATTGCGACGGCAACCACGTCACCCAGCCACAGAGCAGCACCATGGCGCAGGCGATGCGCCTCGCCCTGAAGGATGCCGGCCTGCCGCCGGATGCCATCTGCTACGTGAACGGCCACGGCACCGCCACCGAACATGGCGACATCGCCGAATCTCACGCCACGCAGGATGTCTTCGGCAAGCGCATCCCGCTCAGCACGCTGAAGAGCTACATGGGCCACACGCTGGGCGCCTGCGGTGCGCTGGAGGCCTGGTACAGCATCGAGATGCAGCGTGAAGGGTGGTTCGCACCGACCCTGAACCTGCAGAACATCGACCCCCGCTGCGGCGATGTCGACTACATCGCCGGTAGTACTCGCCAGATCGATGGTGAGTACGTCATGAGCAACAACTTCGCTTTTGGTGGTATCAATACCTCGCTGATTTTCCGCAAACTCTGACTCTTGCCCAGGAGCTTCCCATGACACTGAAGACAACCGCCCTCGCCCTTGCCCTGACCGCCGTGCTCGCCGCCTGCGCCAGTTCCGGCTCGAACACCCAGTCGACTTCCAGCGCGCCGGCCCCGGCGGCCTCGTCGACGTCCAGCACCTCGACCAGCACCAGCGCCAGCTCGACGGCTGCGAAGCCGGCTGCAGGCACGACGGCTTCCTCCAGCGCCTCCACCACCAGCACGGCAAACACCGGCTCCGGCAACCGTGGCCGCAACCAGTTTCCGGTCGCTGATGCCACCCAAGGCCCCAGCGCCAGCAAATTCGCCGGCGTGAAGCTCTACTTCGGCAAGCAGAAGTCCCCCGCCGTCGCACGCAGCCTCGGCGAGGACCGCACCAGCGTGCGCACCAACAGCTTCAACAAGACGCCGCGTGAAGCCTGCTCCATCGCCCTGGCCAGCGCCCTGATCCGCTTCCAGGACGCGGCCCGCCGCAAGGGCGCGGACGCCGTTATCAATATCCGCAGCAACTACGACAACGTCGAGTTCTCCAGCGAGACCAACTACGAGTGTGAAGAAGGCGCGCTGATGGCCGGCGTCGCGCTCAAGGGCGAATTCGTCAAGCTGAAGTAAGCAGTACCGCAACACTGCCCGGGCGCCCACAATGGAGGTGGGCACCCGGAGCCAAGGCGCAAAGGCGGTAGAATCGCGCCCACCATGCTCTACGACCTTGCCCGCCCCCTGCTCTTCGCGCTGAGCCCCGACGCCGCGCACGAACTCTCCATCTGGACCCTGAAGCACTTCGCTGGCTGGATGCCCGCGGCCCAGCCGCTAGAGGCGTCGCCGGTCGAAGTGATGGGCATCCGCTTCCCGAACCGCGTCGGTCTCGCCGCCGGGCTCGACAAGAATGGCGAAGCCATCGACGCACTGGCCAGCTTCGGCTTCGGCCACATCGAAGTGGGCAGCGTCACGCCGCGCGGCCAGCCCGGCAACCCCAAGCCACGCATCTTCCGCATCCCGCAGAGCGAAGCCATCATCAACCGCATGGGCTTCAACAACCACGGGGTGGACAACCTGGTGTCGCACATCCGCACGGCCCGCTTCAAGGGCGTGCTGGGCGTGAACATCGGCAAGAACCTGGACACACCGATCGAGCGCGCGGTGGACGACTACCTGATCTGCCTGGACAAGGTGTACGCCCACGCCAGCTACGTCACGGTCAATATCTCCAGCCCGAACACCAAGAACCTGCGCCAGCTGCAGGGCGAGTCCGAACTCGACGGCCTGCTCGGCCAGTTGAAGGCCCGCCAGCAGCAGCTCGCCGACCAGCATGGCCGCTATGTGCCGCTGGCATTGAAGATCGCGCCCGACCTCGATGACGCGCAGATCACCAACATCGCGGATGCACTGCGCCGCCACCGCATCGACGGCGTGATCGCCACCAACACCACGCTGTCCCGCGAGGCCGTGAGCGGCCAGCCGAATGCGGACGAAACCGGTGGTCTGTCCGGCGGCCCGTTGCGGCATGCTTCCACTGCCGTGATCGCCAAGCTGGCGAAGGCACTGGCCGGCGAACTGCCGGTCATCGGCGTCGGTGGCATCACCGAAGGCCAGCATGCGCGCGAGAAGCTGGAAGCCGGTGCCAGCCTGGTCCAGCTCTATACCGGCTTCATCTACCACGGCCCGTCTCTGGTCCGCGACGCGGTGAGCGCCACGCGCGATTTCGCGTGACCGCATGACGTATTCCGCCTGAAGAACAGGGCCGTCGCGTGGCCACGCCGCACACCGCATCACCATCCAGCCACACAGGGCTAGACCGCCAGAAGCTGATCGCGCGCATCGAAAGCGTGCTGCCGCAAACCCAGTGCGGTAAATGCAATCACGCCGGCTGCCGTCCTTATGCCACCGCCATCGTCGATGGCGAGGCGGACATCAACCAGTGCCCACCGGGCGGGGACGCCGGCATCCGCAAGCTTGCCGCCCTGCTCGGCCGCACTGTCCTGGCGCTGAACCCGGCCAACGGCGAGCACCGGCGCAAGGCCGTCGCGCTGATCGACGAAAACCTCTGCATCGGCTGCACGCTGTGCATCCAGGCCTGCCCGGTAGACGCCATTCTCGGCGCCACCAAGCAGATGCACACGGTGATCGTGCGCGACTGCACCGGTTGTGAGCTGTGCATCGCGCCTTGCCCGGTCGATTGCATCAGCATGGCGCCCGCCGCTATCTGGAAGCCCACGACGCCCCCGGTTCTGCAATGGCAGGTACCACGTCAGCCAGTCCGCGTTGCCGACAGCTACCGCGCCCGCTTCGAGGCCCGCAACGCACGCCTTGAGCGCGACCGCCGCGAGAAAGCAGAGCGCCTCGCCATGCGCCAGCGGACACAGGCCGTCGCGCAGGCAGCAAGCACCTCCTCGACAGCCGCCCCGCTACCGGGCATCGACGATGCCGAAGCCCGCAAGAAGGCCCTGATCGCCGCCGCGCTGGAGCGCGCCAGGGCCCAGCGCGCGGCGGTACAACCCGCCAATACCAGCGGGCTCACCAGCGCCCAGCAACAACAGATCGACGAGGCCGAGCGCCGTCGCGCCGAGGCAGCAAAGTCCTCCGAGAATAACGACCAACACAGCGACCAGCACGGCGACCAACGCGGCGACACGCCGCAACGCTGAGTCTTCCTTTCCGCAGCACGCAACACGAGAGGTATCCGCCATGACGACATCCATCATCCGCTGGGGCGTACTGGGTTACGCCCGCATCGCCCGTATGAGCTTCCTGCCGGCAGTGGCGCGCAGCAGCAACGCGCGCCTGCACGCCATCGCCACGCGCGGGGCAGACAAGCTGGCGGCCATCCGCGAGGAGACCGGATGTGCCGTGGCCTACCCGGATTACGAATCGCTGATTGCCGACCCTGATGTCGATGCCATCTACATCCCGCTGCCCAACTCCATGCACAAGCCCTGGACCTTGAAGGCGCTCGCCGCTGGCAAGCATGTGCTGTGCGAAAAGCCGCTCGGACTGGACGCAGCCGAGGCGCGTGAAATGGCGGCAGCCGCGAAGTCCGCGCAGCGCCTGCTGATGGAAGCCTTCATGTACCGCTACACGGAGCGCAGCCGCAAGCTGAAGGAGGTCATCGACAGCGGCGTGCTGGGCAGCATCCGTCACGTCAACGCGCAGTTCCGCTTCTTCCTCGACCGGCCCAACACCATCAAGGTACAGCCGGAACTGGGTGGTGGCGCGCTGTACGACGTGGGCTGCTACCCGATCAACCTGCTGGGCCTGATCACCGGCCGCAAGCCGGTTGCCTTGCATGCAGAGGCGGAGTTCGAGAATGGCGTCGACGTGAATCTGTCCGCCCTGATGCGTTATGACGACGGCCTGCTGGCGACGATCCACACCGGCTTCAACGCCTTCGGGCGCCAGGGCGCCGAAATCATCGGCACGCAAGGCATCCTCGAAGTGCCGGACCCCTTCCTGGACTTCCGTGGCCATCTCAGCCTGCACACGAAGGAAGGTACGCGCCTGATCCCGGTCGGCGAGTCGGACCGCTACCGCGGCGAGGTGGAAGATTTCTCGGCCGCCATCCTCGAAGGCCGACAGCCCCTGTTCAGTCTCGACGAGACGATCCG
>JAVHYF010000022.1:12631-55367 GCA_031119205.1 Moraxellaceae bacterium
TTCACCAGGCCGACCATGCTGTAGGTCTGCACGAAGTTGCCCCACTGCTCGCGGCTGACCGGATCGATATCCTCGGCCAGCAGGCCGAGCGTGCTGCAGCACTTCAGCAGCTTGTCGAAGCAGGCGTGCGCCTCCTCCTTGCGGCCCAGCGCATCCAGTGCGTAGACGTACCAGAAGGTGCACACCAGGAAGGCATTCTCCGGGTGGCCGAAGTCATCCCGCTCGACGTAGCGGTAGATGAAGTCGCCATGCTTCAACTCCGCCTCGATGGCTTCCACCGTCCCGGCGAAGCGCGGGTCGTCTGCCTTCAGGAAGCCGAACTCGTGCATCAGCAGCAGGCTGGCGTCCAGCACGTCGCCGCCCCAGAAGGCCACAAAGGCATTGCGCCCCGCGTCCCAGGCCTTCTCGCAGATCTCGGCATGGATGCGGTCGGCATGCGTACGCCAGAAGGTCGCCGGCTCCTTCAGATCCAGCTTCACCGCGATGCGCGCCAGCCGGTCCGCCGCCGCCCAGCACATGATGCTGGAATAGGTGTGCACGCGCTTCGAGCCACGCAACTCCCAGATGCCTGCGTCCGGCTGGTTGTAGGTCGCCAGGGCATGGTGGCCCAGCGGCTCCAGCTGGCGGAACAGGCTTTCGTCGCCACGGTGGCGCAGTCGCGCATCGAAGAACATGTGGGTCGCCGCCAGCACGGCTGAACCGTACACGTCGTGCTGGATCTGTTCGTAGGCCTGGTTGCCGACCCGCACCGGCCCCATGCCGCGATAGCCCGCCAGTGCCGTCGCCTGCCCTTCGTACAACGCGCTGTGGCCGCTGATGCCGTACACCGGCTGCAGCACCCCGCCCTCCGCAGCGGCCACCACGTTGAGGATGAAGTTGATGTAGTTCTCCATCGTCGTCGTGGCGCCCAGCCGGTTCAGCGCGTTGACCACGAAGTAGGCGTCACGCAGCCAGCAGTAGCGGTAGTCCCAGTTGCGGCCTGACCCCGGGTGCTCCGGGATGGACGTGGTCATCGCCGCCACCACGGCGCCGGTGTCATCGAAGGCATTCAGCTTCAGGGTGATCGCCGCGCGCATCACCTCATCCTGCCAGTCCACCGGCACGAAGATCGTACGCACCCAGTCCTTCCAGTACGACACCGTCTCGTCCATGAAGCGACGGCCGACGTCTTCCACGCTGCCCTGCACGGTCTCGTCCGGCCCGAAGATGAGCGTCACCGTGTCATGCAGGTAGGTGTAGCGCTCCTCCACCAGTGCATTGATAGAGGTATTGGTGGTCAGGCGGACCACCATCTGCGGTCCGACGTAGCGCACATGGTGACTGCCCACCGTCACCTCCGGATCCAGCTCGCCGTAACTGAACAGCGGTCGCACACGGAAGGCGACACGCGGATTTCCGCTCACACGCCGTACACGACGCACCAGCATCATCGGGTGGAACATGCGGCCGTTCATCTTGAAGCGCGGCGCGAAATCGGTGATCTCGATGCAGGCGTCGTGGCTGTCATACAGCCGCGTCACCAGCACCGCGGTGTGCGAGATGTACTCCTGCTCGGCGCGCGCGAAATCCGCCAGCAGGACCGAGCAGGCACCCCGTCCTTCAGCCGTCCCGTCGCTCCCGCCCACGGGTGACAACAGGCTGCAGAACACCGGGTCACCATCGAAGCGCGGCAGGCAGGCCCACACGATGCTGCCGTTGCCGTCGACGAGTGCGCTGATCGCGCTGTTACCGATAAGGCCGTTTTCAAGCGATGCCGTTTGCATGCGTTCACCTTTCTTCTTGTCGCAACACACTGATTTTCGGTCTAAAACACAATTCGATGGAACTGTCGCTGCTGCGCAACATCGAATTTTTGATCCGCCCGCATGCTGGCGGATCATGGGCCTCCCAAAAATAACCACAGCCTGTCGGAGCATTCCTACACAATGAAATCACTCCGCCTCCAGCTGCGCTTCCTGCTACCGCTGGTTCTCCTCTTGGTCATCGCTGCCTATGTCACGGTTCCACTCGTCGACAAGCTGACGCTGCGCTGGTTTCTCCGTGACCTGGACGTGCGTTCCGCACTCATCGCGGAGAACATGACCAATACCATCGTAGAAACACCGGAAGTGCCGAGCCAGCGACAATTGCAATCGGAGTTCAACCGCGCCATCCGCGATGAACGGATTTTCGCCATCGGCCTGTGCAATGCCGACAACAAGCTGACCAACAGCACCGCGGCATTTCCGCAGCGGCTGGACTGCACGCAGGCCAGGGAGGCTGCCGCGCAGTCACCTGCCATCGTCACCCTGCCGCGCGGTGACGTGCACGTCACCGTGGTGCCACTGACCCTGCCCAATCTCAAAGACGGGCGCCTGGTCGTGCTGCATGACCTCAGCTACATCCATCTGCGCAGTGCCGACACCCGGCGCTACCTGATCATGCTGTTCGTCGCGCTGGGCTGCGGTATGGCGCTGATCACCGTGCTGGTGGCGCACATCAGCTGGCGTGGCTGGGTGGCGGGCACCAAGGCCCTGCTGCGCGGCGAAGGCCTGCTCGAACCCTTCCGCCCACCACCCGAGCTGCAGGTCGTGGCGACCGACCTTCGCGAGATGCTGCGCGAGATGGACGAGGAGCGGCGATCACGCATGCACCAGGAGGACTGGACGCCCGAGCGCCTGCGCCAGCTGCTCAACACCGACATGCGCGGCGAACAGGTCATCGTGGTGTCCAACCGCGAGCCCTACATCCACTTCAAGCGCGAGGAAGGCCTTGAGGTCCAGCGCCCCGCCAGCGGCCTGGTGACCGCCATCGAGCCGGTGATGCGTGCCTGCTCCGGCACCTGGATCGCCCACGGCAGCGGCAGTGGCGACCGCGAGTCGGTGGACCACAACGATCGCGTCATGGTGCCGCCGGACGACCCTTCCTACACCCTGCGCCGCGTATGGCTGACCGAGGAGGAGGAACAGGGCTACTACTTCGGTTTCGCCAACGAGGGCATGTGGCCCCTGTGCCACCTGGCTCACGTGCGCCCCGTCTTCCGCCTCTCCGACTGGGAACACTACAAGGCGATCAACCAGCGCTTTGCCGACGCGGTGGTGAAGGAGGCCCGCACCGAAGACCCCATCGTGCTGGTGCAGGACTATCACTTCGCGCTGCTGCCGGATTTGCTGCGCGCGCGCCTGCCCAATGCCACGATCATCACCTTCTGGCACATTCCATGGCCGAACCCCGAGTCCTTCGGTGTCTGCCCCTGGCACGAGGAGATCCTCAAGGGCCTGCTGGGCAGCTCCATCCTCGGCTTCCACACCCGCCAGCACAGTCGCAACTTCCTGGAATCGGTGGACCGCTTCCTGGAGGCCCGCATCCGCATGGAGGAGTCCACGGTCTCCTTCGCCAACGACCTGACCCAGGTGAATGCGTACCCGATCTCCATCCACTGGCCGTCCATTGAGGAAAGCTCGCAATGGCCGTCGGTACAGGACTGCCGCAGCGACCTGCGCAGGATGCTGGGCGTATCGGAGGATCACCTCGTCGCGGTGGGTATCGATCGCTTCGACTACACCAAGGGCATCATCGAACGCTTCCACGCGGTCGACCGGCTGCTGCAGAAGCACTCCGAGCTGAAGCGCCGCTTCACCTTCGTACAGTTCGCCGCGCCGACGCGCAGCTCGCTGGACGAATACCAGCTGTTCGTTCAGCAGGTGCATACACTGACCGACCGCATCAACGCACGTCACGGTGACAGCAGCTGGCAGCCGATCCGCCTGATTGCCGAACACCAGAACAGCGACGAGGTGACGCGACATTACCGTGGCACCGACTGCTGCGTGGTCACCAGCCTGCACGACGGCATGAACCTCGTGGCCAAGGAGTTCGTGGCCGCGCGGGACGATGGCCACGGCACGCTGGTGCTGAGCCAGTTCGCCGGTGCAGCGCGCGAGCTCAACACCGCGCTGATCGTCAATCCCTACGACGTGGAGGAGACCGCGGACGCGCTGTATCGTGGCCTCACCATGAGCCGTGCCGAGCAGGCCGAGCGCATGCGCAGCCTGCGCACCATGGTGCGCGAGGACAACGTGTACCGCTGGGCCGCCCACATGCTGCTGGATGCTGCCCGCCTGCGCCGGGCCGAGCGGGTGAGCGCGCGCATCGTGTCGCGGGAGGCGCGCACCGCATGAGCCACCTGTTCTCCCCGGAGGGCGATCACGCCCTCGACGAGATCGTCACCCGCAAGCCCCTGCTCGCGCTGGATTTCGATGGCACCCTCGCCCCCATCGTGCCATTGCCCGAAAACGCGCGCACACCGCTGTCCATCGCGCGCGTGCTGGCACGTCTTGCGGAACTGATGCCGGTGGCGATCGTGACCGGTCGCGCGATTGCCGACGTCACGGAACGCCTGGGTTTCTCGCCGCATTACATCGTGGGCAACCACGGCGCCGAAGGCCTGCCGGACAGCGCCGTCAGCGGCGCTGCCCAGACCGTCAACCGCTGGCGGCGTGCGCTGAACCAGGATTTCGCGCCACGGCTGGATGCAGCGGGCGTGCTGGTGGAAGACAAGGGACACTCCTTCTCGCTGCACTATCGCCTCGCACGCGACCGGGTCACTGCACTCGACGCCATCCAGGCCACGGTCTCGGCACTTGAGCCCACGCCGCGGGTCATCGATGGCAAGTTCGTCATCAACCTGTTGCCGGAGGGCGCGCCGGACAAGTACCGCGCCGCCGTGGAGCTGATGCGCGTCGCAGAGTGCGACACCGTCATCTTCGCCGGAGACGACATCACGGATGACCTGGTCTTCGAGCAGGCCCCGGCAGACTGGCTGACGATCCGCGTCGAGACCCGCGACCACCATCGCGCCCGCTTCCATCTCAATCACCAGAACGAAGTCGCCATCTTCCTGCAACGTCTGCTGAAGAGCCTAGAGCGACACCGCACCTGATCCCCCAGGCACTCCGGAGAGCATCGAATGAAGGCAGCGCTGTACATCCGCGACCACAACTCCCTCGAACAAGTCATCCTCGCACTGGGCGTAGGCGCAGCAGCGCTGCTGGCCCTGCTCTTCGTCCGCCGCATCCTCAGTGCCCGCCTGCATGCACGCGCAGTGCAAAGCACGGCCATCTGGGACGACGTGCTGGCGGAAGTGGTCGGCTCCACGAAGTTGCCTTTCCTGCTGTGGATC
The DNA here is from genome assembly GCA_031119205.1 of Moraxellaceae bacterium. Lineage (GTDB taxonomy): Bacteria > Pseudomonadota > Gammaproteobacteria > Burkholderiales > Rhodocyclaceae > Uliginosibacterium. The sequence continues at coordinate 17,793 of JAVHYF010000022.1, forward strand.
TCGGTCATGGCGGGCCTCACGCAGATCGAACTGCCGCCCTCCGGCGAAGCCCTGCCCTACAAGGCCATGATGCTGCTGCTGATCCTGCAGGCCGGCATCTGGGCCAGCCGTGGTGTGGCCACCTGGATACGCAAGCGCCTTGAGCACAGCACCCAGGCGGGCGACGGCGCGGCGGTCACCAACTTCGGCGTCATCGCCTTCATCACCCGCCTGGCGATCTGGGTCATCGTCCTGTTGCTGCTGCTCGACAACCTGGGCGTCAACATCACGACCCTGGTAGCGAGCCTGGGCATCGGTGGCGTGGCCGTGGCGCTGGCCCTGCAGAACGTCCTCGGCGATCTGTTCGCCTCGCTGTCGATCGCCATCGACAAGCCTTTCGTGGTCGGCGACTTCATCATCGTCGACGACTACATGGGTACGGTGAAGCACGTCGGGTTGAAAACCACGCGCATCCAGAGCCTGTCCGGCGAAGAGCTCATCTTCTCCAACAACGACTTGCTGAAGAGCCGCATCCGCAACTATAAGCGCATGAACGAACGGCGCATCGTGTTCAGCTTCGGCGTCACCTACGACACGCCCGCCGACAAGCTGGAGGCCCTACCCGGCGAGGTCCGCGCCATCGTCGGAGCTCAGGACGGCACCCGCTTCGACCGCGCACACTTCCGTGGCTTCGGCGCATCGAGCCTGGACTTCGAGGTCGTCTACTTCACGCTGGACCCCGACTTCAACAAGTACATGGACACCCAGCAGCGTATCAACCTTACCTTGATCCGCCACCTGCAGAGCAAGGACATCGCGCTGGCCCTGCCGACCCAGACCCTGCGCGTCCTCGGCAACGCCCCGCCCCCCCTGGGGGAACGTGCGGCTGCGCCGCAGATCGCTCCCGGCTGACCTCCGCCCGGCCCGCTGCGCCGCCCATTGGCGCAGCGGGTTCCGCTAACGCATCGTCATGGACGATAATCCGTGACGAGCATGAATGCGGACTTCTACCTCATCCTCCTGAGCGACTGCCTGCTGTCGGTCGTCCTGCTGGGCCTGTTCTGGTACGCAGCGCAGATCGCGCGCGGACTGCGCGGCATCGCGACCTGGGGCGCCGCACACCTGACCTACACCCTGGGTGCGGCACTGCTCGACGGGTCGCTGCAGTTGATTGCCAACGGCCAGGCCGTGGATGCCTGGCTGCAGACCCTGATCCGTATCGGTGGACTACTCGCCTGCGGCGGCATGGCGGGCCTCGCGCTGGCCGTTGTGCAGTTCGTGCAGCAGCGCAGCCTCACGCGTGTGGAACTGGCACTGATCCCCGCCTGCCTCGCATTCTCCCTGGCCGGCTGGCTGTGGAACACCCCGGAAGCCCAGGGCGCCGCGATGAGTGCGGCGGAAGTGCTGAGCCTCATCCTGATCATCTGGCACCTGCGCGAGCTGAACAGCCGCCCCGACGTACTGCCCGCGCGCCTGATGATGGTGGGCTGCGGCCTGCTGATGCTGCTCTATGGCCGCGACCTGCTGTCCGCCCTGTTCGGCACCTACCTGCCGAACGCCCCCTACGTGCAGGCCGACCTGTCCATCTGGTTCATGCTCAATTTCTGCATGCTGATGCTCACCAGCTTCCGCGTCGCGGAAAGCCTGCGACAGAGTGCCTTGCTCGACCCGCTGACCGGTGCGCTGAACCGCCGCGGCCTTAACGCCGAACTGCGTGAGCGCATGAACCGCCTGCACGAGAGCACCGGCATGGCGATCATCGCGCTCGATCTCGATCACTTCAAGGCGGTGAACGACACCCACGGCCACGGCATCGGCGATATCGTGCTGCAGCAGTTTTCCGACACCGTGCGCGGCAGCATCCGTGGCGAAGACCTGTTCGCGCGGCTGGGCGGCGAAGAGTTCGTCATCGTCATGCCGGACTCCCGCCAGGGCTTCCCGCAACGACTGGCGGAACGCATCCGTGCGCAGATCGCCATGCTGGAGTGCGTCCCCGGCGTGCCGCTACGGGTCACGGTCAGCATCGGCGTGTGCCTGTCACCCCGCAAGGCAGAATTCTCGCTGCTGATGCGCATCGCCGACGAAGCCCTGTACGACGCCAAGCACTTCGGCCGCAACCGGGTCGAGGTGCGCCATTACATGCCGTGAGGCATATGGCATATCCGCCCCGCACACCGGCGCTGCGGCAGGACAAGAAAAAGGGCAGACCGCGGTCTGCCCTTCTTTCATCCTGCGATGAAGTGCCGGGAGGTCAGGCGCCGCTGACACCCGTCGGTTTCACCTTCGGCGCCAGCACCCCGCCCTTGCGCGCACGCTTGCCGCGACAGGCTTCCAGTGCCACGCCCTTGACCACTACTTCGGTCTCCTTGCCACCACGACCGGCCCCGAAGACCTTCACGGCATCAGTGGGCGGGCAGCACACGCCGACCAGCTCTTCTTTCTCGTCCAGGCCCATCAGGATCATGCCGCGGCCACGCGGCATCACCTTCAACTCGGCACGCGGGAAGTACAGCAGGCGCCCGTTACCGGACACGGTGGCAATCCACTGGCCCTCGGCACGGGCCGGGGCCAGCACCGTCTCCTTGTCCTCCATGGTCATGAAGGCCTTGCCGGCGCGCTGGCGGGTCACCAGCTCGGAGAGCTTGGTGATGAAACCGTAGCTGCCGCTGTTGGCAAACAGCCAGTCGCTGTCCGGGTCGGTACTCAACGCCTGGGCGATACGCGCACCGCTCTGCAGTTCGATCAGCGTGGTGATCGGCACACCGTCGCCACGCCCACCCGGCAGATCGGATACCCGCACGGAATAGGCGCGACCCATGGTGTCGATCAGCACCAGCGGCCAGGCCGTGCGCGACTCCGCTACCAGGAAGGGGCTGTCACCGCCCTTGTAGCTCAGGCTCATCGGGTCAATGCCGTGCCCCTGACGCGCGCGCACCCAGCCGTTCTTCGACAGGATGACCGTCACCGGCTCGTCCAGCACCACGGCTTCCACCGCGGCAACCGGCGTGGCGGCTTCGATCAGCGTGCGGCGGTCGTCGCCATGCTTCTTGGTGTCCTCGGCAATTTCCTTGAGGATCAGCTTCGTCATCGCATTGCGGTTCTCGAGCAGCTCCACCAGCCCGGTGCGCTCGTCGCGCAGGGTGGCCAGCTCCTTCTCGATGGCGATGTATTCCAGCTTGGCCAGCTGGCGCAGGCGGATTTCGAGGATGTCCTCGGCCTGAGTCTCGGTGAGCCCGAAGCGTGCGATCAGCTCGGCCTTCGGCTCGTCGGCCTCGCGGATCACCTTGATGACTTCGTCGATGTGCAGCCAGGCGATCTGGCGGCCTTCGAGGATATGGATACGGCGATCCACCTGACCCAGGCGGTGGCGGGTTCGACGCTCCACCGTGTCGAAGCGATAGCTGATCCATTCGCTGATCAGCGCGCGCAGGCCCTTCTGCCCCGGCCGACCATCACGGCCCACCACGGTGAAGTTCACCGACACGGAGGACTCAAGGCTGGTGTGCGCCAGCAGCACACGCATCAGCTCGTCCGGCTCCTGCGTGCGGGTCTTCGGCTCGAACACCAGGCGCACTGGCGCCTTGTCGGACGACTCGTCGCGGGCGGCGTCCAGCACGCCCAGCACCAGCGCCTTGTTGTTCTTCTCGTCCTGCGAGATTTCCTTCTTGCCGGCCTTCGGCTGCGGGTTGGTCACCGCCTCGATTTCCGACAGCACCTTGGCCGCCGACACGCCATGCGGCAGCTCGTCGATGATCACGCGCCAGGCACCACGCGCCAGTTGCTCGATGCGCCAGCGCGCACGCACGCGCAGGCTGCCGCGGCCACCGTCGTAGGCTTCGCGGATCGCCGCGGCGGGCGAGATGATCTGGCCACCGCCGGGGAAGTCCGGGCCGGGCAGCAGGGCCATCACTTCGTCCAGCGAGGCGCTCGGCTTCTTGATCAGCAGCGTGGCGGCCGCAGCCACCTCGCGCAGGTTGTGCGGCGGGCATTCGGTCGCCATGCCCACGGCGATGCCGGATGCACCGTTCAACAACAGCATCGGCAGACGTGCCGGGAAGAGCTTTGGCTCCTCGAAGGCGCCGTCGTAGTTGGGCACGAAGTCCACCGTGCCCATGTCGATCTCGGACAGCAGCAGCTCGGCGATCGGCGTCAGGCGCATTTCGGTGTAGCGCATCGCCGCCGCACCGTCACCGTCGCGCGAACCGAAGTTGCCCTGACCATCGATCAGCGGGTAACGCAGCGAGAAGTCCTGCGCCAGGCGCACCGCGGCGTCGTACACCGACTGGTCGCCGTGCGGGTGCAACTTACCGATGACGTCGCCCACCACACGGGCGCTCTTCACCGGCTTGGCGCCCGGCACCAGGCGCATCTCGTGCATCGCGTACAGGATGCGGCGCTGTACCGGCTTCAAGCCGTCCTCGACCTGCGGCAGCGCGCGGCCGCGCACCACGCTCATGGCGTAGGCCAGGTAGGCGCGCTCGGCAAAGGCGGCGATCGGCAGATGATCGTCGGGCAGTTCCTGCAGGCTGGGCGGAGCTGGCGGCGCGGGCGGCGGCGCCTCGGCCACGACGGCAGCTACGGGCAGGCTCTGGTCTTCGAACAGGTCGGGACTGTCGGCGTCGGGCTCGCCGGGGAGTTCAGGGTTCATTCGTGTCGGTGCAAGGCAGAGGAGCAATCAGGCGGCCATGCATGGAGAACTGCGGCGCACGGCCGAGGCGGATTCTCGCACGAGGCCGGGCCACGCGGGCAGTCAGCGCCCGTCAGGAATCCGTAAGGAGTTGTTGACGTTGTCAGACAACAGGGCCTATAGTCCGGCTCATAGAGCGCTGAAAAACAAGGAAAATCTATTCTTTTGACCGATCTGACAACCAATTGATCAGACAACTTCGATTTTCAGTGCCGCCCGGATTCCGGCCCCCACTGCCGGTCACGATGTAGTACCCAGTGGTAGTAGTTCGTAGTTTCTGTGTTGCCTCCTTTAAGCCCGGTGCCTTGGCACCGGGCTTTTTTCATGCGGCAAGGGCAACACTCTTCACCTGGGCGATGACCGCCATGCCAGCCGCGAGGCCGAGCTGGTCGCGGGAGCGACGGGTGATGCGGGCGAGCAAGGGCGTGCCGCCGTCGGCTTCCAGCCGCAGCAGCACCCTGTCCGGCCCCTCCTCCTGCATGCTCAGGACGCGCGCCGGCAACAGGTTGGCGATGCTGCTGTCGCTGGCCGGGCTGAGTGCCACGCTGACGTCGCGCGCCAGCACGCGTGCGCGCACATGCCCTCCCACCGCGATGTCCACACGGGTCACCCACAGATGGCCGCCAGCGAAATCCAGGCGAGACAGGTGGTAGGCCCCGTCATGCAGGCCTACCACTGCCTCGATGAGCACGCCGTTCTCCTCGCCCAGCGGCAACAAATCGCCCGTCTCGTTCAGGACGCGCGCCGTCGGGCCGCTAGCAACGACCCGGCCGGCGTCCAGCACCACGGTGTGGTCGGCCAGCCTCGCCACTTCGTCGATGGCATGGCTTACATACAGCACCGGGATGGACAGTTCGGCATGCAGGCGTTGCAGGTACGGCAGGATGGCCGCACGGCTGGCGAGGTCCAGCGCCGACAGTGGCTCGTCCATCAACAACAGCCGCGGACTGGCCAGCAGGGCACGGCCGATAGCGACGCGCTGACGCTCGCCACCGGACAGGCCTTCCGGACGGCGGTCGATCAAGGCGGACAGGCCCAGCCATTGCACCGCCTGGGCCATCTCCACGCGGCGCTCGGCAGCAGCGACCCGGCGCATGCCGTATTCCAGGTTGTCGCGCACGGACAGGTGCGGGAACAGGCTGGCCTCCTGGAACACGTAACCCAGCGGGCGACGATGGGTCGGCAGGCGGACACCGCGCGCGTCATCCTGCCAGGCCTCGTCTCCGACCTGTACACGCACGCCCTGCGCCGCCTGCAGGCCCGCCACGACGCGCAGGCAACTCGTCTTGCCACTGCCGGAGCGCCCGAACAAAGCCGTGATGCCGCGTCCGGGCAGCACGAGGTCCACCTGCATCGAGAAACCCGGATGCTGCAGGGAAAACGCAATACGGACGCTGCCGTCAGAGGACACGGGTCTTCCCGTTGAGGGCATGCAATGCGAGGAGCACGAGGAAGGAGAACAGCACCATGCCACCGGCCAGCCAATGGGCCTGCGTGTACTCCATCGCCTCGACATGATCGTAGATCGCAACCGACAGCACCCGCGTGCGCTCAGGGATGTTGCCGCCGATCATCAGGATGACGCCGAACTCGCCCACCGTGTGCGCAAAGCCGAGGATAGACGCGGTGATGAAGCCGGGGCGCGCCAGCGGTAACACAACGCTGCGGAAGCGGTCCCACGGCCCGGCCCGCAAGGTGGCAGCCACCTCGATCGGCCGGGAGCCGATGGCCTCGAAGGCATTGCGCAGTGGCTGTACCACGAAGGGCATGGAATACAGCACCGAGGCCACCACCAATCCGGCAAAGGTGAAGGGCAACAGGCCGATGCCCAGGGCCTGCGTGGTCTGCCCCACCAGGCCTTTCGGCCCCATCAGCAACAACAGGTAGAAGCCAAGCACCGTCGGTGGCAACACCAGCGGCAAGGCCACCACCGCCCCGACCACACTCTTGAGGCGCGACGGCGTGTGGGCCAGCCACCACGCGATCGGCGTACCGATCAGCAACAGCAGGACCGTCGTCAGACCGGCGAGCTTCAGCGTGAGGGTGATAGCGGAAACATCGGCAGGCGTCATGCGCTAAGGCTGATCAGCGTTCGTAGCCGAAGCTGTTGATGATCTTGCCTGCCGTATCACCGCGCAGGTACTTCAACAGGGCCAGCGCAGCCTGGTTCTGCGCAGCCTTCTTCAACAGCACAGCGTCCTGCTTGATTGGCGCATGCATGCTGGCCGGCACGATCCACTGCGAGCCTTCGGCGGGCTTGCCGGGAATCTGCACCTGCGACAGGGCAACGAAACCCAGCTCGGCGTTGCCGGTGGCTACGAACTGGAAGGTCTGGGCAATGTTCTCGCCGGTGACGAAACGCGGGGTGAGCGTCTCCAGCAGGCCCAGCTTGCGCAGCATGTCGTAGGCGGCTGCTCCGTAGGGCGCGAGCTTGGGGTTGGCGACGGCCAGATGCTTGAAGTCGCCCTTCTTCAGCACGTCGCCGGCCGCATCGACCACACCGGGTTTGCTGCTCCACAGGACGAGTCGGCCAATCGCATAGGTAAAGCGGCTGTCTGCAAGTCCATCGCCTTCTGCCACCAGCTTCGCCGGCGTTTCGTCGTCGGCGGAAAGCAGCACATCGAAAGGCGCACCGTTCTTGATCTGTGCGTAGAACTTGCCGGTGGCGCCCACTGACAGCACCGCCTTGTGCCCGGTGTCCTTCGCGAACTCCGCCGCGATCCGCTCCATCGGCGCAGCGAAGTTGGCGGCTACCGCGACCTGCACTTCCTCGGCCTTGGCCACCGTCATCGTCAGTGCTGCCACGCAAGCCACGACACCTGTCAGCAGCCGGTTCATCGTCTCGGTCACTTCATCGCTCCTTCAATCCTTCAATCCACTACGTTGAGAATCACATTCGACGCGCTGAACAGCGCGCACAGGGGCGTGCCTTCAACGATGCCCAGCACCCGCTGGCTCTCGCGTGTCACTACCGCCACCACGCTCTTGCCTTGCCCGATGTCCAACGTCACCTCGACATTCACCGGGCCTTCGACGATGCGGCTAACGCTGCCCTGCAGCCTGTTGCTCACCCCTACGCGCGCGTCGGCATCCGCCAGCAACACTGACGAGGCCTTGACGAGCGCGACCACCGTCGTGCCGATGGCAAGGCCAAGACGTTCGGCAGATTCACGCGTGACGATGGCGATGAGCTCGCTTCGGTCGTCCAGCCGCAGCTGGACCTCGTACTCGACGTCGCCGCCGCGCAAGCCGACCACCGTGCAGGCGAACTGGTTGCGCGCGCTGGTGCGCAGCGCCATGCGGCGCAGCAGCCGCTGGAAATCGGCCACGCTGCCCGCCTCCGTACCGGCGAGCTCGGCGGAGAGACGATCCAGCGCGCTCTGGTACTCGACCTCCACCGCGCGATACAGCGCCACGATGCGACGCCCGTAGTCGGTGAGCTGCGTGCCGCCGCCCTGCCGCCCACTGGACACCCGCTCCACCAGGGGCTGATCGGCCAGGTTGTTCATGGCATCCACCGCATCCCAGGCCGCTTTGTAGGAGAGCGGCACATGCGGCGCCGCTTGCGAGATGGAGCCGTGCTCGGCAATCGCTTCCAGCAGGCGGATGCGCGTACCGCCCAGGAAGTTACCGAGGTCCGTAGCGACCTCCAGGCGTCCGACCAGCCGAGTCGATCTGGATTTATCGTTCATTTCTATATAGGAACAGACAGGCAGCCCGCCCGCAGAACTCTGTCAGGCGGCAACCGTGGCTTCAGCCGGTAAATTACCATTTACTTACGTATATTGAAAACAGCCCCCCGCATCGAAAGCTACGCAGGCAAAAAAATGCCCGCGCAAGCGCGGGCAAATCCGAGAGGCGGAGCCCCACCTCTCGCAGCAGCTTGTACCGCCTCGTTGCAGGGGCGGCGGGATCGTCAGTTCAGCAGTGCCTGCAAGGCGGCCAGGTCAGCGCGGGCACTGGCCTTCACCCCTGTCGCTACCAGCTCTCCAACCTTCTGGGCCCCCTGGATCTGGAAGTGGGTGTTGTCAGGCTTCGCGATGTTGCCGGTGGTCGCGGGCGTGTAGTACGGGTAGGTCAGTTCCGAAACCGCCAGGTAGTAGCTCAGCGAATCCGTAGCCGGCGTGGCCAAGCCACCGAAGAAGCTGATGCTGGCAGCATCGACGTCCACCACCGCCACATCCTCGGCTGCCGCCAGGGCCAGCACCGCCGCCGAGTAGTCACCCGGGTACGCCCCCTTGGTCGTGACGTGCGATGCCCTGAACACACCACTGCTGGGCCGGCGCGTCACCGGCGTCAGCAGGACAGGTGTGGCGCCTTTGGCTCGGGCCATGTCGACGTATTTCTTCAGTGACTTGCGGAACGAGTACTCCTGGCCAGGCTTGCTGGCGGTCACCGCGTCGATTCCCGCCTCCGTGCCCGGGTAGGTGCACAGGTTGGCAATGTCGATCTCGTCGCGCGCCACCGCCGGCGTGCTGCCACCGCACTTCTCGTCGTTATGGCCGAACTGGATGAACAGGTAGTCGCCGGCCTTGATGTTGTCCTTCACCAGCTGGAACCAGCCTTCGTTGATGAAGCTGCGCGAACTGCGGCCGGATTGCGCCAGATTCATCACCTGCGCGGTGGCACCAGCCTTCAGCTTCTCGTGAAAGCGCTGGCCCCAGCCCTCTCGTGGCGCCACCTTGCTTTCGTAGTTGCTCGCCGTCGAGTCACCCACCACGTAGATCGTCGTCCCCGAGAAAACCGTACTCGGGGTCTCCCACGTCAGCGGATAGGTCGATGCCAGCGGCATGTAACGCTGATCGAAGAGATCCGTCGTGGTGTACGTGCCGGTCGCAGATTCGTAGCCGCGGTTGCTGCGCAGCAGGTCCAGCACCTTGTCGAAACTGTCACCCACGACCATCTTGATGGAGACCGGATCCAGCGTGGCGGCATTGCTGATCCCGGCGGCAGTCAGCGCCGCCTGCACCAGCGCGCGGGTATCGTTGGTTGCGGTAGTAATCTGGGCCGGGGTGATGCCTGCAGTCCTGCCCTGCGCAATCAGCGCGGGCACACCCTTCAGCGCGTTGGCGGAAGCCACGTCAGAAACAATGCGGTCAGTCAGCTGATTGACGTTGGCATTGGTGCTGCCGCCTGCCGTCACCGTAGCGACAATGGAGGTCAGCTCCAGCACATGGCTGTCAGTCTGCCGGGTTGCAACGATCAGCAGCGGCGGCGTCATTCCGGTTACATCCACGGAGTAACTGCCACTGGCTGCCGCGGTCGTGCTTCGCACGACGCCGTTGGCGTCGTAGACCTTGATGGTCGCACTGGCCATGGCCTTCCCGGTCGCGGCAACACCGGTCAAGGTGGTTGCACTGGCCGCTGGCGCAGACGTGGTGGCGCTGTCGCCACCTCCACCACAACCCGCAAGTGCAATAGTCGTCAGAACGGCCGCAACAGAGCGTCGCAGCGTCATTGCTGTGTAGTACATCGCCTCCTCCAGTTTTTTTGATGCGATCCGGGTCGTGCCGGATCGTCGGAGGGCGATGTTAGGAAGCGGGCCTGCGGCCTGTCTTGACCGGGATTGCTATTCTGCCGCCATGTCTGGCAGGGGGCCTCGCAGGCAACTCAGGGGCGCACCGGCACGAACAGCTCGAAGCTGCGCTCCTGCCGCGCCGGCAGGTAAGCCGCATTGTTGAAGCGTCGCAGGACCGGCGCATCGACAACACGACGACCTGTCTCGCGTCCGATGCGCTCTGCCAGGCGAGACAAAGGCGGTGCATCGTAGCCACCATCCACGCTCAGGAGTGCATAGTCGCCGGCCGGCAAGCATGTGACATCCAGCCCTGGCAGGCGGATGCCGAGCGGCTCGGACTGCAGGGCGGCCTGCAGCTCGACGTCATCGCACCACCGTTCCACGCCGCCCCCCAGATGCACCGACCAGCCCTTGCGCCGCTCACGTGGCAGACCGGCCATCATGGCGCGGGCGCGCAGCTCCTCGAAGGGCTTGAGGGAGTCGTCCATCCGGCCCCGGAAAGCGATGAACTGGATGGCGATCTCGCCCATCCTGACGATGCGCAGGGGCATGTCATCCACCTGGCGGCGCTGGACACGTGATGGAGGCATACCGTGTGCGGCACGGAACGCGCGGGAGAAAGCCTCAGCCGAGGCATAACCGCACTCCAGCGCGAGATCCAGCAGGCTACCGTCGAAGCCCCGCTCGATGCGGCTGCGCGCATCCAGCAAGCGCAGGCGACGCACCCGCGCCAAGGGAGTCTCGCCAGCGTAGTCGGCAAAGACCCGCTCGAAATGGAAGCGCGACATATGGGCCACCTCCGCCAGTTCATCCAGGCAGAGCGGCTCATAGAGGCACGCGTCGATGTGGTTCGCAACCTGGCGCAGACTGCCAAGGCGGCGCGAGAACTGGGCAAGGTTCATGGCGTGGGACGGCCGGACAGGGAACAGACGGACCGCAAGCGACTCGAGTCGTCTCTCTGCGTGTCCGCCTGAAAAGGATAGCGGTTACGCCGGCGCCATTTCGTATATTTTCCGGCCGCGCCCGCTCAACGCAGAACTGCCGCGCAAGCGTCCTCTTCAAACCGCTTGGCGACCTTGCGCTGCTGCTCCTTGAGGCTCTCGATCTCTCTGGCGCTGGCGCCAGCCCGTTGGCGCGCGGCTATTTCACGCAGCCTGTCATCCAGCGAACGGCACGCCAGCAACAGGGCACGTGTATCAGATGCCGACGGCCCTGTGGGCACGGGGGCCTGCTCGGCCGGAAACTGCCGCACTGGCGCCGTGGCAGGAGACGCCGCGCGACCGGGATCCAGCGCGTCAGCCTGCGCGCGCAAGGCGCTTGCCTGCGCTTGCCGGGCCTTCTCCTGAACACAGTCGGCCTCCACCTCGGTGCGTACCGACGCCGAGGAACCACGCCGCCGGAAGACTTCCTCCACCAGCTGACGTGACGCACCGGCCTGCAGCTGGGTGTCCGCCAGCACACGCTCCAGACTGGCGCCGCCCTCCCTGGCCCACATGATCTTCTGGGCCGTTACACCACGCTGTACGCACTCCTTGTCACCGGCAGTTCCACTGCCGGTCTGCGACGACATCTGGCCGACAACCTTGCCCTCCTGCTCCTGGCAAGGACGATCCTGATACGTGCTGCCACAACGGTACATCTTCTGTGCGTGCGCAGGCAGCGAAGCCCCCAGAGCGACGAGCACGGCAAGGAGTTTCAGGGTCATGACATTCAAATGGGATGGAGAAGCCTCAAGTAGAAACAAAAAACGCCCGGGGAGGCAAGCCTCCCCGGGCGTCAGTACATGCCTTCAGGCAATCAGAACGGTGCTACACCCGTCGCTGCCCACGGGTCGATCTTGCCGACACCGGCGTTGGCCGGCACGGTCGTCGGCAGGCTGGCCGGGTTTGCCACCGTGTAGGTGTAGTAGGACGCCGGGTCGAACGCCGAACCACGGGTCTGGAAGGCACCCGAGTTATCCAGGATGTTGTTGCGCTGGACGATGTCGCCCGGGCCGGATTCGGCATAGCCGACCAGCGTCGGGAACGGCACGTTCTTGAAGTAGTTACCTTCCACGACCAGCTTGCCTTCCATGGTCGAGGTCGCGCCGTAGGTCACGTTGTTCAGGTAGTAGTTGTTGAACACGTGCACTTCGCCGAAGCGCAGGCGCGGGTGACGGCTCATCGTGCCATCGAAGAAGTTGTTGTGGATGGTGGTCTTCAGGTAACCGGTGTCGCCCGACGCGCTGTCGCTGTGACCGATCAGCATCGTCTTGTTGTGGTTCTTGAAGTGGTTGTTGCTGATGGTGATGTGGCTGGTCTGACGGGTGATGTCGAACAGGCCATCGTGGTTAGTGCCTTCAGGATCTGCCACGGGGCCATCGGTGAAGGTGCAGTGATCCACCCACACGTGGTGCGTGTTCTGGTTGATCTTCAGCGAGTCATCCGGCGCATCTTCGAACGTGATGTTGCGGATGATGATGTTCTGGCGCTTGTAGATCTCGAAACCGCCACCGGTCAGCTTCGCACCCGGCAGACCCATGATGGTCTTGTCGGAACGCAGCGGCACCATGCCACCCATGTTGATCGTGCCGTCGATGAAGATGACCAGGCGCTCGTTGGAATCGGTCAGCGTACGCAGATCGGTCAGGTTGTTCACCTTCACCGCACGACCGCCGGCACCGCCCGTCGTGGTGTCCAGGCCAAAAGCCGGAATCGCCGCGAAGCCCATCAGACCCGCGGGCGGCACGCCACCGGAGCTTGAGGAACTGGACGAAGAACCCGTGCCCGACGAGCTGCTGGAGGACGAACTGGAAGAGCTCGACGACGAACTGCTGGACGAGGAGCCGGTACCGCTCGACGAACTGGAAGACGAGCTGCTCGATGAGGACGAGCTCGAAGAACTCGAGGAGCTGGACGAGGAGGAACTGCTGGACGACGAGCTCGACGAACCGCCCGAACTGCCGGACGCAGAGCACTCGTTCACGCCGCCGCCGATGCGGCCGCCGAAAGTGGCTTCGTTGCAGGTGAAGCTGCCGCTCAGGACCTTGTAGAAGAACTGGTCGGCGCGGCCGAAAGCCACGTTGGTATTCGCCGCGACCGTGGCGGTCTTGCCCTCGGTCGTGATGGTGACGTAACCACTCGGGCGGTTGGCCGCGAGCACGCCGGATGAAAGCGCAGCGGCCATGAGGCCGAGCACCAGATGCTTGGTGTTCATTTTGTCTCCTTGAATTATCTTTCTATGCAGACGCCATCCATTGCGGACGACGCCTGGACGAACCCCGTCACGTCGCATCGTGGCGACACGCGGGATTTGTCTTACATAGGATGGAAGCTCGACCCGTCCGGGTCAAGTGCGCTGCGTCAATCGGCGGCGTACGCTGTTGTTAATCGCGAATTCAGCGAATTTGCAGATCCACGACCACCACCGCGTCGTACCCCCGCCAGGTCAGCGGAATGACGAAAGGCCGCGTCGCACCACTGGCGCGGATGGCCATGCCACGGCCACGACGTGGCACCGATATTTCCAGGCCTTCGCCCAGTTCGCGCCGCGCGCGGCCCGAGAACGTATTGGCGATCTCACCCACCAGATCCAGATGGTCTTCCTCGCTGTACGTCCCCTCACCTGTCACCAGCAACAAGTGGGACAACATGCCGCGCGGTGCGGAGAAGTACAGGCAGCCACGCCAGTCGCCGCGGACGTCGATGATGCCGGTGTAATCGAAACGTGGCAGTTCGCTGCGCGGATCGGCGAGATAGGCCGAGCGCACATCGGCGCCATCTCCGCTGGAATGCGCGAAGAAGTGCGTCACCGAGTCCACGAAGGCACGCAGTTCGTTCTCTTGCAGTTCAGTCGTCATCGCTTCCCTGTCCCGACCCGCCTCAGTCTTTCATCAGTTCGCGCAAGCTGCCCACCAGTTCGGAATTGGTGAAAGGCTTGTGCAGATAGCCGTGCGCGCCGCACATCAGGGCCTGCAGCGCAGTCCGCTTGTCACCCAGCGCAGACACCACCAGGATGCGGACGTTATCCGACATCAGGACCAGACGCTTGATGCAGTCGATACCATCCATCTCCGGCATCGTCAGGTCCATGGTCACGATGTCCGGACGATGCTGCGCGAACAGCGATACAGCCTCGCCACCATGACGCGCCATGCCCACGATGTCGATACGCGGCAGGTCAGGATGATTGGCAAGCTGGGCAATGCGGTTACGGATGATCGACGAGTCGTCGACAATCATCATCCTCATGCCGTTGCCATCCCTGCCGGGCTCGCGACACCCGCCGGAAATTCGACGCGGAATTCCGTGTACTGCCCTGGCTGCGTAAACAGCTTGAGATGGCCCCCGATGCGCCGCACGGCCTCCGCCACCACGTCCAGCCCGACGCCGCGACCAGCATGTTCGTCCAGCTTTTCCGCCGTCGTGAAGCCGGGGCGGAAGATCTCCATCACCACCTGCTTGTCGGACAGGCTCGCCAGCGCCTCTTCCGAATAGCGACCAGAGTCGCGCAGGGCTTCGCGCAGCCGTGGAGCGCTGAGCCCGCGACCGTCATCGCGCACGGACAACGCGTAACGCGACGGACCTGCCGGCAACAGGGCGATCTTCACACGACCTTGCTCCGCCTTCCCGGCCGCAGCACGCTCCTGCGGGGTCTCGATGCCATGCACGACCGCGTTGCGCACCAGCTGCGAAGCAATGGCGCGCAAGGCACTCGCCGCCTGCGGCGCCAGACTGTCCATCTCGTCCAGCGCGATGTCTGTATGCACTGTCTTGCTGTACTGACCTGCAACGCGCTGGGTCAGCGACGCCAGCGCATCGCTCATCTCGCGTTCGCTCGCAACCGCAGCCGGCGCCTTCACGAACTGCGAGACGATCTTGCGCAGCCACGCCGTCCGCTCGAACAAGGCCTGCAGGTGCACCGACACCCCGATCAACTCCTCACCAGCGAAGTTGTCGCGGCCCCGCAGCCCGGCCAGCGCGGCTTCAAAAGCCTCACAGTCGCCCACCACGAAGTCCAGCTCCAGCGTCGCCGCGTTGCCCTTGATGCCGTGGATGCGACGGAATACATGATCAATCAGGCGACGATACTCCCCCGTGCGCCCCTCGACGGCCTTCAGACGATCGTTCACATCCAGCAGCGCCGTCTCGGTATCCGAAATGAAGTTCGACAGAACGCCGGGTTGCAACTGCATCAACTGCAGTAGCAGGCCAAGCTGCCGTTCGGCATGGTTGCGAAGGCCTTCGATTTCGCCGCGCAAAGCCACCACCGCAGACACATCCGCCACCGTCACCAGCAAGTGCGACAGCTCGCCGCCCACCACCACGCGGTTCAGGTCGAAGCTCAGGTGGCGCACGCCGTCCACCGTCCCCACCGCCACTTCACGCAAGGGATTGAGGTCGCGCACGAGGGCAGGCTTGACGCGATCCCCCATCAACAGACGCGCGTAGTCCAGCGCCATCTGGTGATCCTCCGCCTTCAGCATGCCCTTGAGCACGGTCGCAAAGTCGTCACCCGGCGAGACTTTGCGGCCCAGCAGCTTCTCCAGTGACGCAGACGCCTGCGATCCGATGCGGAAATCGCGGTCGATCAGGAACAGACCTTCCTGCACCGTCGCCAGGATTTCCGCGGTTTCCCGCTGCGCGGCCTCGACCCGTTCATCGCTCGCGCGAAGCTGACGGATGAACTTGAAGAGAATGAACAGGAAGTTGGCCAGGGCCAGCGCGATGCCGATGGTCTGCACCAGCCGCAGGCGCTCGGCCTTGGCTGCAGCCACGACCTCGAGACGCACGGTCAGATCATTCATCAGCTTCAGCAAACGCGCGTTCTCGCTGCGCGCCGCAAGCGCAGCCTGCTCCGCGATCGCCGGTAGCGGAGCGCCAGTCGTCACTGCAGACAGGGTCGCCTTGTACGGCGCCCACATGATCGACGCCTCCTGCAGCACGCGCTGTCCCTCTGCGTCGCTCACGGCATTCAGCACGACGGGCTTTCCATCCGCACCGGGCACTTCGCCACCGTTGATGAAGGCTTCGAGCGTACGGTCGAACAGCGCGACCGCCCCCTTCAGTTCCTCGCCGGTGGCCTTTCCGTCTTCACCCGCCTTCAGGTCCGCATCCAGCGCCAGTGCCGACTTGGCCATGCGCTGCGACAGCATGCGCTGACGACCGGACAGGTTGATCGCCACCGCGTCCGCACTGATCTCGTAGGAGGTGTAGAAGTTGAGCAGCAGCACCCCGAGGTCGAACACCAGGAAGCAGCCAACCGCCAGCATGATGGCGCGGTACTTACCAAGCAGGGCTTTGCCGAGAAGGGATTGCATGCAGAGGGCTCCGGTCGATGATGACTCGCAGCGCCATGTGCAAAAAACAGGCCATGCCCAGGATGGGGCGTTCTGCGTGGCTGAGCACGCCTTTTGAGTGGCAACGCACCGACCGTGGGCGCGCGGATTGGTTGCATGCCCGAAGTGCGGGCACGCATATCCCCGTCATGTCTCGATCCAGATATAGCGGCCCGGAGAGGATCGCTGGATCGATGCATATCGCCCCGACGCGAGAAAGCAACGACGTAAACGAAATTGCCGACCTCGAAGGTCGGCAATTTCGTTGAAATACTTGGGGCGATGGACGGGGATCGAACCCGCGACAGCCGGAATCACAATCCGGTACTCTACCAACTGAGCTACCACCGCCACCGATGGTCATCGCAACCTTGCGGCTGCGCCAACCAGAACCGAGTGGCCTGCCCGAAGGGAATCGAACCCCTAACCTACGGCTTAGAAGGCCGTTGCTCTATCCAGTTGAGCTACGGGCAGACTTCCTGACACCCTCTGCAGGTCACGGGCCGAACCAACAGGCACCATGCTTCAACTACCAAAAACTGGTCGGGGTGGAGAGATTCGAACTCCCGACATCTTGCTCCCAAAGCAAGCGCGCTACCGGACTGCGCTACACCCCGAGAGGCGAGATTCTAGGGGAACTTGCCCGCTTTCGTCAAACGCTGCGCTGCAAGAAGTGCAAAGAAACTATGCGGCCTTGGCCGGTTCGTCACGCAGGGCACGGCGCAGTATCTTGCCGACATTGGTCTTCGGCAGCTCGGTGCGGAATTCCACCTGCCGTGGCACCTTGTATCCGGTCAGGCTCTTCTTGCAATGCGCGATGACGTCTTCGACCTTCAGGGCCGGATCGCGACGCACGACATAGAGCTTCACCGCCTCGCCGGAATGCTCGTCCGGCACGCCGACCGCGGCAACTTCCACGATGCCGGGGTGAGTGGCCGCCACATCTTCCACCTCGTTCGGATACACGTTGAAACCGGACACCAGGATCATGTCCTTCTTGCGGTCAACGATGCGCACGAAACCCTGCTCGTCCACGGTCGCCACGTCCCCCGTCTTGAGGTAGCCGTCTGCGGTCATGACCTTGGCTGTCTCTTCCGGCTTGTTCCAGTAGCCACGCATCACCTGCGGACCGCGCACGCACAGCTCGCCGGGCTGGCCCAGCGGCACCTCGTTGCCATCGTCATCGCGGATGGAGATTTCGGTTGATGGCACCGGTTGGCCGATGGACCCGTTGTAGGCAGTGATATCCAGCGGGTTGATGCACACGGCAGGCGAGGTCTCGGTCAGACCGTAGGCCTCGCGCAACGGAATGCCGGTGATCTGCTGCCACTTCTCCGCCACTGCACGCTGCACCGCCATGCCGCCTCCCAGCGCGCAACGCAACTCGGAGAAATCGAGCTGCGCGAACTCCGGCCTGTTCAACAGCGCGTTGAACAAGGTGTTCACACCGGTGATGGCCGTGAACTTGTGTTTTCCCAGTTCCTTGATGAACCCGGGAATATCCTTGGGGTTGGTGATCAGCACATTGGTCGCGCCGATCTTCATGAAGGTCAGGCAGTTCGCGGTCAGCGAGAAGATGTGATACAGCGGCAACGCCGTGATGATGGTCTCCTGCCCTTCCCGCAGGCGGGGTTTGATCCAGGCATGCGCCTGCTGCAGGTTGGCCACGATGTTCCGGTGCGTCAGCACGGCGCCCTTTGCCACACCCGTGGTTCCGCCGGTGTATTGCAGGAAGGCGATGTCGTCATGGGTAACATCGACCGGCTTCAGCGGCTGGCGACTGCCGTGTGCCAGCGCCTGCTTGAAACTGATGTGGCCGGGCAGCTGCCAGGGCGGCACCATCTTCTTCACATGGCGCACCACCAGATTGACGATCAGCCCCTTGAGCCCGAGCAGCTCACCCAGGCTGGTCACCACGACATGCTTGATCCCCGTGGCACCAATGACCTTCTGCAAGGTGCAGGCGAAGTTCTCCAGGATGACGATGGCCTCTGCACCGGAATCCTTGAGCTGGTGCTCCAGTTCGCGCGGGGTGTACAGCGGATTGCAGTTGACCACCGTGTAACCCGCACGCAACGCCCCGAACATGGCAATGGGATACTGCAGCGTATTCGGCATCATGATCGCCACGCGCGCGCCGCGCGCGAGCTTCAGCTCGTTCTGCAGGTAGGAGCCGAACTTCGCGGAAAGATCGTTCAGTTCGCGGTAGGTGATGCTGCCGCCCATGTTGAGGTAGGCGTCGCGATCAGCGAACTTCGCGACGCTGACATCGAAGAGATGGCCGAGGGAACGGAACTCGTTGATGTCGATCTCCGCAGGCACACCTTGCGGGTAACTCTTGAGCCAGACCTTTTCCATCTTCATGTCTCCTCGTCAGAGGTCGTTATGTTGTGTGTTGCAGCAAGTGGCCGCGTTGCCACCTGTCTTCGGTTTCACAGCGACGTCACGCTGCCTCAACAAACAAAAGGGCGGTGCCACTCACCTGCATGAGCCGGCATCGCCCTTCCCGTCAACCTGTCGCTCGGCAGCGTTCAGGCTGATGCCTCTTCATCATCAGACGGCCAGTTCTTGATGTAGTTCTTGAGCATCCGGTTTTCGAAGCCCTGTTCCTCGAGCATCGCCTTCGCCACGTCATGGAAGGAAACTACTCCCAGAAGCGTCCCTCCCTCCACCACCGGCAGATAGCGCTGGTGGTGATCGACCATCAGGCGACGCAACTCGTCCACACTCATTCCCGGGTTGGCGACGAAGGGCTCGCGGATCATCGCGTCCGACACCTTCGCTTCGCGCCAGCCCATGCCGGCCTTCGCCAGTGCGGCGAGCATCTCGCGGAACGTGAGCATGCCCACCAGCTCGCCACCTTCGAATACCGCCAGGGAGCCGATGTCCTGCTCGGTCATGACGGTAACCGCCTCCTGCAGGCTGCGCTCGGGCGCAATGGTGTAGAGCACCTTGCCCTTGATGGCAAGAATTTCACTGACCAGCATCTGCTTCTCCTTCGCCGTAACTTTTTTGTGTTCGTTGCGTATGCCGCAATGTTAGTCCAAGGCCACAGCGCGCGGAATCCGTGCTTTACGAGGAGTCACGACCGGGACAGCGTCCAGGTCGCCATACCTATCAGTATGGAATTCACTCTAACGTAATTTCTCCGCCCTGCGTGAAGACCAGCAGGCTTTTGAGCCTGCGCTCGGGAAACACCTGATGCAGGGCATCGCGGTAGCGCGCGAGCTGCGTCCGGTACTCATCGAGCGGCGCGCTGGCAGCACTGCCGCTCTTGTAGTCCAGCAGCCAGATCGTCTCGCCATCGTCCACCCAGCGATCGATGCGACCGTCGCGACCATCGGATGATACGTACGCCGTTTCATTGCCGGCGCGCAGATAGCGGGACGGATCGAACAAGGCCGCGAGTGCCGGACGCTCGAGGATCCGCTGTGCGGCCTGCGCGACATCAGGCTCAACCGATGGCAGCGGCCAGCCCATGCAATGTGCCTCCAGCCAGGCGTGCAACGCGGTGCCGAAAGCGAGCCCCAGCGACTCATCCAGCGCGGCCGGTCTGGCCGCCATGCGCCAGCTGCCGACGCGCGGTACAGGCACGGCCTCGGCCTCATCCGGCGACGCGTCGCCCGCCGGGCGGGATATCGCTGGTGCAGCCACCGCCGGCATCGGTGCCTGCAAGGAAGGATGTTCCTCCAGCACAGCGGCGATACGGCGATACGGCGTCATGGCGCTGGCGGCGCGCGTCGAGTCGATGCCGCTGACCAGCAGGACCTGTTGCGCACGCGTCATCGCGACATACAGCAGGTTCAGCTCCTCGCGCTCGGCGGCCGCTTTCTCGGTTGCGATGATTTCCGATCTGGAAGGACCAGCCTCGGAAAGTTTTCCCAACAGGGAGAAATGCCTGGGCGCCGTATCCTCAGCTGGCCAGTCCAGCGCGACGCCGTAGCCTTCGCCACTGCGCAGCGTCGCATTGGCATCGATCAGCCACACGATGGGCGCCTCCAGCCCCTTGGCGCCGTGGATGGTCATGATGCGTACGCGCCCCGCGTGCTCGCCCTCCTCAGCTCCGGCACCGGCTGCCACCAGGCCTTCATCCGGCGCCTCATCGTCTGACGCGGACAGGCGGCGCAACTCATCGACGAAACGGGTAAGGCTGGGATAGCGCCCGGCGTCCACATTGAGCGCCAGCTCCAGCAGGGCCTGCAGGTTCGCGTGCACGCCGGGCCACAGGGCTGGCGGCAACGCTGCCCGAGTCCGCGAGAACCAGTCGGCCTCGTGGAAGATGCGGTCGATCAGGTCATGTGCAGGCAAGTGCGCTGCCGCACCCAGCCACGCCCGCAGAAGCGAGACGGCACGCACCAGCGAAGGAGCCCCACTCGACGTAGCCAACCGCTGCAGTGCAGGCCACCAGGAGCCCTCCTGCGCCGAGATCGCCAGCAGTTCCTCGTCGCTCAGGCTGAAGGCCGGCGTCCGCAGACTGTGTGCGAGATGGAGGTCACTGGCCGGGTCAGCAAGGAAATGCAGCACCGCGAGCAGATCCTTCGCCTCCAGTGTCTCAAGCAAGCCGCCGCGTCCCGGGCTGACGAAGGGAATACCCGCCGCCCGCAACGCAGCCTCGTAAATGCCGAGTTGCGTCTTGCGACGGGTCAGGATCAGCACATCTGCATAGCGCGCGGGCCGTTCCCGACCTGATTTGTCACGCACAAGGACCCGCCCCGCCATCTCCGCGATACGTGCAGCCAGCAACGCAGCCTCCTCGGCTCGACGCAGGTCTTCTGCTTCGATGCGCGGCGTCACCAACGGATCACGCATGGCTTCAAGTACGGCCCCGGGCGCTTCGGCCGCGACGGCAATCAAGGGCAGTACCTCCACGCTTGCTGGCCAGTCTGAACGCTCGGCGGTCTGTGGCTCGAAGCCCGCCATATCGGCAGCGCTGCACACCGCATTCACCAGCGCGACAATGCCCTCGGCATTACGGAAGGTGTGCGCGTTACCGATACGGATCGCGCCGAACTCCGCCTCGAAGTAGTCGACCGCGGCATCGAACAGCTTTGGCTCGGCGCGACGGAAGCGATAGATCGATTGCTTCGGATCGCCCACCAGAAAAACGCCGGGACGGTCAGCGCCCATGCCTTGATAGGCATCCAGCCAGGCGCGCAGGATCCGCCACTGTAGCGGGTTGGTGTCCTGGAACTCATCGAGCAGGATGTGCCGGTAGCGCGCGTCCAGGCGCGCCTGCAGCCAGGCGCCGCTGCCTTCCCGTGCAAGCAAGGCGTCGATCTCGGCCTCCAGGTCGGAGAAGTCCATCACCCGGCGCGATTTCTTCAAGCCATCCAGCCGGACCAGCAGATGCAGGCCCACGCGCATGGCATGCAGGTTCAACTCGCCGTTGCGTCGGTCCTGCAGGCGCCCCACGACGGCAATCATCCGCTCGCTCCCGCGCTGGTGCAGATCGAGAAAGCTCGTTTCGCCTGCCTCTCCCAGACGCTTGGCCTGCGCACTGGAGGATTTGCGTGCGCGCGGCTGGCCTTCCTTCGTCAGGAAGGCCGTGCGGATCGGTGCGAAGCAATCCGCCGGCAACTTGCCGCCGCGCACATCGACCACGGCCTGCGCCAGCGCGTTGCCAAGCGCCTGATCTCCTGCAGTGTTCTGCCCGAGCAGGCGTGCAAATGCCTCCAGTTCATCGAGGCAATGCGGCGCGACGCAGTCTGCGAACGGATCCTCCGCCGTGCCGAAGGTGTCCTCCAGCCAACGCTCCAGTGGCGCATCGATTTCGGTGCCGGCGCCGCCCAGCCGGTCAGCCCACACCCGCCACTCAGCCCGCCTGACGACGAAGGACTTGAGCAGCTTCCGCGCGCTGTGCGCACCGATCTGCTCGTACAACCAGAGCAGCGACTGGGCCAGCGGCTCTTGCGGTGCTCGCGCACAATCACCAGCAAGCTGTGCCCAGGCTTCGTCGAGCAGCACGGCCGCCGCCTCGTCGAGATTGCGACCGGCCAGCCCGCTGTCGAGTGGCGCCCCCGACAACAGTCTTGCGAACCAGCCGTGGAAGGTCGTC
The DNA here is from genome assembly GCA_031119205.1 of Moraxellaceae bacterium. Lineage (GTDB taxonomy): Bacteria > Pseudomonadota > Gammaproteobacteria > Burkholderiales > Rhodocyclaceae > Uliginosibacterium. The sequence goes on from JAVHYF010000022.1 coordinate 40,348, forward strand.
ACCGTGATCGGTGGGGTGGCCTGCAGCACCGATTCGAACAAACCACGCGCCCGTGGCAGCGCAGCGCGTGCAGCGTCCACCGTCAGGCCACGCTCACCGAGCATGTGCAGGACGTGCTCATCGCTGCCAGTCGCCAGCTCCACCAGCACGCCGCGCAGGCGCGACTCGATCTCGCGCGCAGCCTTGCGGGTGTACGTGATGGCGAGAATCTCGCCCGGCTTCACACCGGCGAGCAGCAAGCGCAACAAGCGCGAGGACAACAGCCAGGTCTTGCCACTGCCGGCGCAGGCTTCGACCGCCACGCTGCGAGCGGGGTCGAGCGCCAGGAAGCGTTGCTGGCGGCGATGTTCAGCGCTCATGCCCGCCTCCGCTCACCCATTCCTTGCGGCACAGGCCGCGCATCTCGCACCAGGCACAGGCCCGCTCCGTGCCTTGAGCAGGCAAGGCAGCGCCGTCGTACATCGCGTTGAAGCTGCGGGTGATCACATCATGCAGCTGGCCGGCACGTTCCTCGGGCTCAGCCAGTTCGGCGATGCCAAGCTCTTCGCCGTCCAGCGCCACATAGGCGGCCGATGCCACGTGCGTCCCGGCCAGCAATGCGTAGAACGCCAGCTGCACGTCGTCCGTGTCGGCCACCTGATCACGCAGTGGTTTGAGCGCTCGCGACTTGTAGTCGAGCAACGCCAGCGTGCCTGCCCCCGCATCGGAGCGTCCTTCATCCATGCGGTCGATACGCCCCTGCAGCAGCAGACTGCGATTGGCCCCAAGCTCGTGCTCCTGGGTAAGGACTTTCTCGCCCGCACGCCAACGCCATCCATCAAGCTCGCGGCCGCGCTGCCAGGCAAGGTAGTCCGCCAGTTGCTGCCGCCAGCGCAGCCGCCAGGCATGGTCCTGGAAGTTACGGCCTACCGCATCGCCGAAGGCCGTCTCGGAGATCGCATCAAGTGCTGCCAGCAGCTCGGTGTCGTCGTGTCCGGCCAGGCTCGGAAAGCGGGTATGAAAGGTGTGCAGGATGGCATGCAACTGCGTGCCAAAGTCCTGCTTCTCCATGCCTTCGCCCAGTTCGTCCAGCCCGGCGAGCCCGAGGACGTAACGCGCAAAGTAGCGATAGGGACAATCGACCAGGGTCTGCATGCCGGAGGCCGACAGGCGTACAGGCACGCGTGCAGGCGGAACGCACGGCGCGGCCTGAACGGTCGGCGCGATGTCGGGACTCGCCTTCGGGTCACGGCTGCGCACGGCGAGCGGCCGGTCGCTGCCACCCGCGAGGCCGAGCGCCGCGAGCAGCACCGAGACCTCGGTCGCAGGCAATACCTCCTCGTCGCGCCGCAATGACTGCCAGGCAATCACGCTGCGGTCCGATGCCAGCAGCAGGCCCGCCAGGTCCTCGCGCATGCGCTGACGCTCGGCACTTGCATCCGGCAGGCCCAGCTCGCGACGGACGCCGGCGTGGGTCAGCCAGCCGGGCGCGGTTGGCGGGGCAAGATGCTCGGTATCCGCGCCGATGACGATCACCGCCTCGAAACTGCGCAGCCGGGCCGCGGCAAGGTGGGTCATGATGATCGGGCTGTCGATCCGCTCGTCGCGGAACAGCTGCGCCTCCATCTGCCGGTTGAACCACACCCGCCACGCCGGAAAGCGGAAGCGTGCCTCATCCTGTGCCAGTTCCGCCTGCCGCATCTCCAGCCAGCCCAGCCATTGCTCACCAGCAGCGTCCTGCTGGATGTGCGGCAAGGCTCCCAGCAACTCCAGGCTCTTCAGCAAGCGCCGCAACCATTCAGCAATGGTGGCGGATGACGAAGACATCATCAGCACACGCGCTTCAGCCAGGCGGTCGAGCAGCAGCTTCGCCGCCTCGACACCACCGCCTTCGGCGCTCGACAAGGCCTGTCGCAACACGTCCAGGCCACTGGCGATGTTGCGCTGGCGGATCAGGCGGTCGATGGCATCCGCGGCACGCCCGCGCACCAGCGGATCGATGTCGGCAAAGAGCAGCGGTGCGCGCAGAAGATCGATGAGCGCGCGATGCCAGGCATCCGTCGCCAATACTTCCAGCCAGGCGTCGACCACCGCCGCGACACGTGTCGTCACCATCTTCCAGCCGGTTTCGTCCTGTACCAGTACGTGCTGGCGCTCCAGCAAGGCGCGCGCGCGCCGTGCGGCGAGACGATCACACGCGACAAGCGCGATCTCGCGACGCCCTTCGCGCAACCACGCGAGCACTTGATCGGCGACTGCCTGGCCAAGATCTTCGAGGCTCTCTGCAGCAACCATCTGCAGACGCTCGCCCGCCGCCAGCACGGTTTGTGGAGACAGCGTGGCAGCACGATCACGCACGGGAAGCGCGTCCTCGACCGCAACTGGCCACGCGCAATCCAGCAACTGCGCCAGCGCACCACCTGCCAATTGGCGGTCGGGACGCAGGACCAGCACGGGTACGCGCGCAGACGCGACCTCGATCAAGTGCCGCAACGGGCCGGGCTCGGCGGATTCCAGCATCACGATGAGCGGACCATCGAGTTGTGCGACCCAGTTCCCCGCAGCGAGCAGGCGGGCAGCCGCATTCGAGGGCTTGCCCTGAGCTTCGGCCCGCCACAGCGTATTGACGACCCGCGCCTCGAAAGCCAGTGCCTGCGAATGCTTGAGCGCGAACGCCGTCTCAAGCCGCGCCAGCAATTCGGCCTCATCGTCGGGCAAGGCGACAGCGTGTTCGGTCAGTGTGTCGAACAACTGGGTCAGCTCGGCGACGACATCCCACAGCATGCCTTCGTCGAACCACTCGCGGCCGCGCAGCAGGGTGTGCAGGATCAGTTGGCGGCGCGCGTCCGGCAAGGCTTCCAGTGCGCCCTGCCAGGGTGCGACGAGACCGGAAAGCGTATTTGTCCGTGGCAACAACAGTGCCCCACCCGCCGCCGTACGCAATGCAAGGTTGAGCGCCGGCAGGAGCTTGAGGTTGGGCAACAACAAGCCGGCCGCAGACAGATCGCCGGGACGCTCCTGCGCGCCCGCAAAGGCCAGGATCTCGCGGGCAGCGACCTGCAGGAAGCCCTCGTCAGGCGCGATGGAACGGGTGACCAGTGTCATGCCGACATGCTGCCACGATTGGGCCGCATCGTTTGTCGCTGGATTGCCGCCTCAGCATGCAAACAGCTGCGCGCTGCGCAAAAACGAAAAGGCGCACGCCCGTGGGCAGTGCGCCTTCCTGTAGGTCCCGCTTGAACCGGGACGCTGGCAGAACGCGGATCAGCGTTCCAGCAGATCCGTCTTGCCAGTCTTGTCACGCCACTCGTCGGCATCCGGCAAGGGATCCTTGCGCTCCACGATCGCCGGCCATTTCTTGGCCAGCTCCGCGTTCAGATCCAGGAAGTGTTGCTGGTCCGCAGGCAGGTCATCCTCAGCAAAGATCGCCTCGGCCGGGCATTCGGCAACGCAGAGGGTGCAGTCGATGCACTCGTCCGGATCGATCACGAGGAAATTCGGGCCTTCGCGAAAGCAGTCGACGGGGCACACGTCGACGCAGTCGGTGTACTTGCACTTGATACAGTTTTCGGAAACGACGTAGGTCATTTGCAGCTCCAGGCGGGGGACGCCAGCTCGGAATTCAGAGTGACGCGAATATACCGTGCTTTGAACCCGCCATAGCCGCCGCGCGGGGCATGGGTACATGAATTGCTGGCATTGCTTCACACCCGGGCGGGCCTGTCTGCGCTGCAAATGAGAACGCCCCTCAAAAAGGGGCGCTCTCATCATTTCTGCGCATTCCACCGGTGTGCTGCCAGCACCGGCTCCAGCTCACTTCTTGGCCGGTTCCTTCTTTGCATCCTTGGCAGCCGGTGCAGCTTCTGTCGTCGTACCGCCACTGAGGCTGATCTTGCCTTTCAGCTCGGCGTAGGTTGCGTCCCCGATGCCGTTGACGTCCTTCAGCGACTCCAGCGACTTGAAATTGCCGTTCTTCTTGCGGTGATCGATGATCGCCTTGGCCTTGGCCGGCCCGATTCCAGGCAGGGTTTCCAGTTCCTTCTCGGTGGCAGTGTTGATGTTCACGGCGGCAATCGCGACACCAATGCTTGCAACAACAGCGAACAGCGAAACCAGCACTTTCTTCAGCATGACAGGCTCCTTCGATGGTCTTGGAAATCCGGCCGGGCGTAGCCGGATCAGCTACGGCCAAGCAACCAGGTAACGTACTTGTCCACACCGCTCGACACGTCGTGGAACGGCGCATCGTAGCCGGCCTGCCGCAGCGCAGATACATCTGCCTGGGTGAAACTCTGATACTTGCCCTTCAGGGCGTCCGGGAACGGCGTGTATTCGATGAGGCCCTTCTGCTGCATGTCGTCCAGCGTGAGTGCTGGCAGGCCCTCGTGGCGGCGGCAGGAATTGACCACGCCGAACGCAATGTCATTGAAGCTCTGCGCACGCCCGGTACCGAGGTTGAAGATGCCCGACTTCTCCGGATGGTCCAGGAAGAACAGGTTGGCATTCACCACATCGCCGACATAGATGAAGTCACGCAACTGCCCCCCGTTGGGGTAGCCGTCACAACCCTCGAACAGCTTCACTTTTCCCTCGGCACGGTACTGGTTGAAGTTGTGGAAGGCCACGGATGCCATGCGCCCCTTGTGCTGTTCGCGCGGCCCGTAGACGTTGAAGTAGCGGAAGCCGACGACCTGCGCCTGCAGCGCTGACCAGCGTTGCCGCAGCACGCGATCGAACAGCAGCTTGGAGTAACCGTAGACATTCAACGGGCCTTCGTACTGCGGCTCTTCGCGGAACACCTTCGTGCTGCCATAAGTCGCTGCGGACGAGGCGTACAGGAACTGCGCCTTGCTAGCCTGGCAGAACTCGAACAAGGCCAGCGAGTAGCGGTAGTTGTTGTCCAGCATGTACTGGCCGTTGTGCTCCATGGTGTCGGAGCACGCCCCCTGGTGCAGCACGGCCTGCACCTTGCCATCGAAGGCGCCGGCCTGCAGCGCATCGAGGAAATCATGCTTGTCCAGGTAGTCGGCAACCTCGCAATCCACCAGGTTGCGGAACTTGTCGCCCTTGGTGAGGTTGTCCACCGCCAGTATGTTGGTGATGCCGCGTGCATTGAGCCCGGCAACGATATTCGAACCAATGAATCCGGCAGCGCCGGTCACGATGATCAGTTTGCTCATGATTACCTGTTCAGCGCCCGGCTCGCGATCTAGGACGCGAGTTCCCGGCGCAATTCGTCCAGCGACACCGTCGCGGTGCCAAGCTTGCCAACCACGATGCCGGCAGCATGATTGGAGAGGCGCATCGCCTGCACCAGATCGCACCCGGCCGCGAGCATCACCGCCAGGGAGGCGATGACGGTATCGCCGGCACCTGAGACGTCGAAGACCTCCTGCGCCCGCGTTCCCTCATGCACGGCGCCATCGGGGCGGAACAGGCTCATGCCCTCCTCCGACCGCGTGACCAGCAAGGCATCCAGCGCCAGTTCCTCGCGCAGGGCCTGAGCCCTGGTTTCGAGGTCCTCATCGTTGCGCCAGCGCCCTACCACCTGACGCAACTCGCTGCGGTTGGGCGTCAGCAGACTGGCGCCACGGTAGCGGCTGTAGTCCTCGCCTTTGGGATCGACCAGGACCGGCTTTCCGACCTCGCGAGCAAACGCGATCATCTCCTGCACATGCGCTAGTCCGCCCTTGCCGTAGTCCGACAGCACCACGACGTCATGCTGCGGAACCAGGGCCCGGTAGTCGGCCAGCTTCTCGTGCAGCACCTCGCGGTCGGGGGTGTTCTCGAAATCGATGCGTAGCAACTGCTGCTGGCGGCCGATGACGCGAAGCTTGATCGTCGTCGACAGGCTGGCGTCACGGTGCAGATGCGCCGCGACCCCTGCCTCACCGAGCAGACGCTCGAGCGCCTGCGCCGGTTCGTCGTTGCCCACAACCGTCAGCAGGCTGCACTGTGCGCCGAGGCTCACGGCATTGCGCGCTACATTGGCCGCCCCGCCCGGCCGCTCCTCGCTGCGCGCGACATGCACCACAGGCACGGGAGCTTCCGGGGAAATGCGGTTCACTTCACCGAACCAGTAGCGGTCCAGCATCACGTCACCAACAACGAGGATGCGGGCGCCACCGGTCTGGGGGACTTGCAGCTTGCTCATCAGGTTTGTGCTTACTTGCGGCCGATGCCCTGGTACTCGATGCCCGCCTTGCGCGGCAGCTCAGGGCTGAAGATATTGCGGCCGTCGAAGATGACCGGCTGCTTCAGGCTGGTCCGGATGCGTTCGAAGTCCGGGCTGCGGAATTCCTTCCACTCCGTCACGATGACGAGCGCATCGGACCCTTCCAGTGCCTGCATCGGATTCTCGACGAAGCTCAGACGCGCATCGTCGCCGAATACGCGCTTGGCCTCGTGCATGGCAACCGGGTCGTAGGCGACAGCGGTAGCGCCACGCTTGAACAGCTCGGCCAGAATGACGCGGCTCGGCGCTTCGCGCATATCGTCGGTGTTCGGCTTGAATGCCAGGCCCCACACGGCAAAGCGTCGGCCTTTCAGGTCCTCGCCGAAGCGCGCGATGATCTTGTCGACCAGCACATGCTTCTGGTGCTCGTTGGCATCCTCGACGGCCTTCAGCACCTTGAGGTCCTGCTCCACGCCACCGGCGGTACGGATCAGCGCCTGCACGTCCTTCGGGAAGCAGGAACCACCGTAGCCGCAACCGGCATACAGGAAGTGCCAGCCGATGCGCGGATCGGAGCCGATGCCCTGGCGAACGAGTTCGATGTCGGCGCCCAGCTTCTCGGCCAGCAACGCGAGTTCGTTCATGAAGCTGATGCGGGTGGCCAGCATGGCATTGGCCGCGTACTTGGTGAGTTCGGCAGAGCGCACATCCATCACCAGCAGGCGCTCGTGGTTGCGCTGGAACGGCGCATACAGGGCGCGCATCAGGTGGATGGCCTGGTCGTCCTCGGCACCGACCACGATGCGGTCGGGGCGCATGAAGTCCTCCACTGCGGCGCCTTCCTTCAGGAATTCCGGGTTGGACACCACGCTGAAGGGCACCTCTGCTCCGCGGTTCTTCAGTTCTTCCGCAATCGCAGCCTTCACCTTGTCAGCAGTACCGACCGGCACCGTGCTCTTGTCGACCACCACCTTGTAGTCCGTCATGTGGCGACCGATGTTGCGTGCGGCGGCCAGCACGTACTTCAGGTCGGCAGATCCGTCTTCGTCGGGCGGCGTGCCCACTGCGATGAACTGGATGGTGCCGTGTGCCACGGCACGCTCGATGTCGGTCGTGAAATGCAGGCGACCGGACGCGACATTGCGCCTGACCATCTCCAGCAGGCCGGGTTCGAAGATGGGAATGCCCCCTTCTTCGAGAATGCGGATCTTCTCGGGGTCTACGTCCAGGCACAGGACATCATTGCCCACTTCCGCCAGGCAGGCGCCTGACACCAGACCGACATAGCCGGTTCCTACGACAGTGATTTTCATGATTGTGCTTCGCTCAGGAGAGAGGGAGGGGTAGGTGTCCAGCGCTACTTACGGCGCCAGATCGAATTCTTCGGTCCGCTTCGGTGGGTAGGTCTCCCAACCGCCGCAGGCCGGGCAACGCCAGTAGAACTGACGCGCCTTGAAGCCACACGCGTTGCATCGATAGCGCGCCACCCGCCGGGTATGACCGTGGATCAGGCCCTTGACCAGTTCGACGTCGGTGATGCGCTCGTTGGGGGCCGTATGCACGGCCGCCTCCAGCAGTTTTTCCAGGCCCAGCAAGGTCGGATTGCGCTTCAGCTCGTCGCGCACAAGATCATAGGCAACCTGCGGGCCCTGCTTTTCCATTTCCCACTGGAACACGGCTTCCAGCAGGTCCAGCGAGGGATAGCGCTCCAGATAGGAGCGCAGCAAGGCGATGCCACGCTCCGGCTCGCCCGTTCGACGATACGCCTCCATCATCCGTTCCGCCACTTGGGACAGGAAGGCCGGATTCTGTTGCTCCAAGCGCTTCCAGGCCTCCAGCGCCTCGGCGTCGTGGCCTTCGGCAGCCAGCACGTCACCCTGCAGGATGGTGGCGCGGACATTCTTCTTCTGCGTATTCAGCGCATCCTGGATGTGCTGGCGAGCCTCAGCGAGGCGACCATTGGCAATGTCGGTCGCAGCGATTTCGCAATAGAAGTTGGCGATCTGGCGCTCGATCTCCAGCTCGCCACGATCGGGCAGCGAGCGCGCCATTTCGATGGCCCGCGGCCAGTCCTTTTCCTGCTGGTAGATCTCGAGCAGTGCGCGGGTCGCCTCCTCGCGACGGCCACTGTCACGCAGCTGCAGATAGACACGCTCTGCGCGATCGAACAGGCCGGCTTTGAAGAAGTCCTCACCGAGCTCGCGCATCGCCTGCAGCCGCTGTTCGCTGTTCAGGTCTTCGCGGTCGATCAGGCTCTGGTGGATGCGGATTGCGCGATCCACCTCGCCACGTCGCCGGAACAGGCTGCCCAGCGCGAAGTGCAGCTCGATGGTTTGCGGATCGACCTGGACGGCATCCAGAAAGGCGTCGATCGCCTTGTCCGGCTGCTCATTCACCAGGAAGTTGAGGCCTTTGAGATAGGAGCGCGGCAGGGAGCGCGACTCACGCAACAGATGGCGGATATCCACCCGCGCGGCAAACCAGCCCAGGCCGAAGAAGATCGGCCAGGACAGTAACCACCAGAGTTCAAATTCCATGTGGATGGATCAGAAAGCGTCGGGAATTTCGGTCGAAGCCTCGCGCGGCACAGGGGTGCGCTCGGAGGCCCGCTTGAGACGGCGGATCTCACGCCGTTGCGAGAACAGGGTGGCCACCGTGGCTGTCGCCCCCAGCACGACGCCGCCGGCAAACATCACCAGCATGACGACGACCAGCGGCACCTGCCATTCAGTACCAAGGAAAAAACGCACCGTCACGGCGCCGTCATTCTTGATGGCGAATCCGAGCAGGAGCAGGAAGAGGATGGTCCGCAGCGACCATGCAACATATCGCATCATGGAGCGATTATCCGTCAACAGCCCGAAAAGCAGAAGGCGGCCGTTAGGCCGCCTTCTGCTTGCTCCAGTGCAGGGACGCGAACTACTGCGTCACCGCTTCGGCGCTGTAGTCGACACGCTCCCTCAACTCCTTGCCGGCCTTGAAGTGCGGTACGTACTTCTCGGGCACCAGCACCTTCTCGCCGGACTTGGGGTTGCGCCCCATGCGCGGCGGCCGGTAGTTGAGGGCAAAGCTGCCAAAGCCACGGATCTCGATCCGATGACCGCGCGACAGGCACGCGGTCATCTCGTCGAGGACGACCTTCACGGCGAAGTCGGCGTCCTTGGTTCCCAACTGGGGGAAACGGGCCGCCAGCCGCTCAATCAGCTCCGACTTGGTCATATGACAGACGCGGACGATTACTGTTGCGTGCTGTTGAGCTTGGCCTTCAGCAGTGCGCCCAGGTTGGTCGTACCGCTGGACGCGTCAGCCCCGGACAGCTTCTGCATGGCTTCGTTCTGCTCGGCTTGATCCTTGGCCTTGACCGACAGATTGATCGAACGCGACTTGCGGTCGACGTTGACGATCATGGTCTCGATCTCTTCGCCAGCCTTCAGCACGGCCGACAGGTCTTCGGTACGCTCACGCGAGAACTCGGAGACACGCAGGTAGCCTTCGACATCACCGCCCAGATCGATCACCGCACCGCGGGCATCCACGGACTTCACAGTGCCCTTGACCAGGCTGTTCTTGTCGTGGGTGGCCACGAAGGAAGTGAAGGGATCACCATCCAGCTGCTTGACGCCCAGCGAGATGCGCTCCTTCTCGATGTCGATGGCCAGCACGACTGCTTCCAGCTCATCGCCCTTCTTGAAGTTGCGGATCGCTTCTTCGCCCGGCAGGCTCCAGGACAGGTCGGACAGGTGCACCAGACCATCGATGCCGCCCGGCAGGCCGATGAAGACGCCGAAGTCGGTGATCGACTTGATGGCACCCTTCACGCGGTCGCCCTTCTTGTGGTTCTGGCCGAATTCGTCCCACGGGTTCGCCATGCACTGCTTCATGCCCAGCGAGATACGACGACGGTCTTCGTCGATTTCGAGAATCATCACTTCGACTTCGTCGCCCAGCTGGACAACCTTGGTCGGGTGGATGTTCTTGTTGGTCCAGTCCATTTCGGAGACGTGCACCAGACCTTCGATACCTTGCTCGACTTCAACGAACGCGCCGTAGTCGGTGATGTTGGTCACCTTGCCGAACAGGCGGGTACCCGACGGGTAACGACGGGAGATGCCCACCCACGGATCTTCGCCCAGCTGCTTCATGCCCAGCGAGACGCGGTTCTTTTCCTGGTCGAACTTCAGGACCTTGGCAGTGACTTCGTCGCCCACGGTGAGCACTTCGCTCGGGTGACGGACACGGCGCCAGGCCAGGTCGGTGATGTGCAGCAGGCCGTCGATACCGCCCAGGTCCACGAACGCACCGTAGTCGGTGATGTTCTTGACGATACCCTTGACGATGGTGCCTTCCTGCAGGTTGGCCAGCAGCTTCTCGCGCTCCTCGCCCATGGTCACTTCCAGCACGGCGCGGCGCGACACGACGACGTTGTTGCGCTTGCGGTCCAGCTTGATGACCTTGAATTCGAATTCCTTGCCTTCGTACGGCGTGGTGTCCTTGACCGGACGCATGTCGACCAGCGAACCCGGCAGGAACGCGCGGATGCCATTGGTCATGACGGTCAGACCACCCTTGACCTTGCCGGTCACCAGGCCCTTGACCAGGGTGCCGTCGGTCAGTGCGGTGTCCAGTGCGTTCCAGGCAGCGATGCGCTTGGCCTTGTCACGCGACAGACGGGTTTCGCCGAAACCATCTTCCAGCGATTCGATAGCGACCTGGACGTAATCGCCCGGGTTGGCTTCGACTTCGCCGCGGTCGTTACGGAACTCTTCGACCGGGATGTAGCTTTCGGACTTCAGGCCCGCGTTCACGACCACGAAATTCTGGTCGACACGGACGACTTCAGCAGTGATGACTTCGCCAGCACGCATTTCCTGGCGATTCAGGCTCTCCTCGAACAGCGCGGCAAAGCTTTCGGCCATGGGAGAGACAGCAAAAGAGGTGGACATAGAGAGAGGACTCGATACCGTGCAAGCACGGCGGGGTTGGGTTGGTTGTAAAACCGGAGCATCGCGGCGGCCTTGCACCGCCCGCGCTTTTCCGGGCCTTCAGTTGCCGGTCTTGCCGGCCAGTCGCTCGCGGGCGTGAAGAAGCACGAATTGCACGGCTTCGTCGATTCCCATGTGCGTGGTATCCAGCAACACCGAATCCGGGCCCTGCTTGAGCGGCGCAACTGGCCGTGAAGCATCACGTTGGTCGCGCTCGCGCAATTCGAGCACGAGACTGTCAACGTTAGCAGACAAACCTTTTTCGATCAACTGCTTATAGCGCCTTTCCGCCCGCGCCTCGGCCGAGGCGGTCATGAATATCTTGAGGAAGGCATCGGGGAAGACGATCGACGCCATGTCACGGCCGTCCGCGACCAGTCCGGGCGTCTCGCGGAAGGCGCGCTGGCGCTCCAGCAAGGCCGCCCGCACGCCCGGCAGAGCCGCCAGTTTGGAAGCGGCATTGCCGGTTTCCTCCTTGCGGACCACCACGGAGACGTCCTCGCCTTCGAGAATGATCCGGCCATGGTTGAAGGACGCATCCAGCTGTTCTGCCAGAGGAACCAGCGACGCCTCGTCGTTCAGCGCCACGCCGCGCTTGATGGCTGCCAGCGCAACCATGCGGTAAATCGATCCGGAATCCAGCAAGTTCCAGCCCAACGCTTCTGCCACGCGCGTGGCGACCGTGCCCTTGCCGGAAGCGGTCGGACCGTCGATGGCAAGTACCTTGACCGGGTTCATCACATCGCCTCCAGCACTTCGATACCGAGCAGACCGAGACCGGTCCTCAGGGTTTCCGCAGTCAGGCGACAAAGCTGCAGACGGGACGCGCGTTGCTCCCCTTCGCTCTTGAGTACCGGACAGGCCTCGTAGAAGCGCATGAACTGCGTGGCCAGGTTGTAGAGGTAGCTGCACAGGAAGTGCGGCATGGTCTCGCGCGCCACCGATTGCAGGGCATCGGCAAAGCGCACCAGCTCCAGGGCGAGCGCACGTTCGGCCGGCTCGTCCAGCACGATGGCTGCAGAGGTATCGACGCCTTCCGCCTTGCGGAACACGCCCGCGATCCGGGTGTAGGCGTACTGCAGGTAGGGTGCAGTATTGCCCTCGAAGGCCAGCATCGTGTCCCAGCTGAACACGTAGTCGCTGTTGCGGTTCTTCGACAGGTCGGCGTACTTCACGGCACCGATGCCTACCGCGCGGGCGATGTCACGGCGCTGGGCTTCCGGCAGGTCCGGATTCTTTTCGCTGACCAGCGCGAAGGCGCGCTCGGTCGCCTCCTGCAGCAGCTCGGCCAGCTTCACCGTACCGCCACTGCGGGTCTTGAAGGGCTTGCCGTCCTCGCCCAGCATCACGCCGAAACCGACGTGCTCCAGCGATACGGCATCCGGCGCATAGCCGGCTTTGCGGCTCACCGTGAACAGCTGGTTGAAGTGCAGGCCCTGACGGGCATCCACCACATACAGGACGCGGTCGGCCTTCAGCTGCGCGACGCGGTAGCGGATCGCCGCCAGATCGGTCGTCGCATAGAGGTAGCCGCCATCCTGCTTCTGCACGATGTAGGCGGCCGGAGTCTCGCTGCCGTCCTGGTTCTTCGTTTTGAACTCGTCGAGGAAGACGACCTGCGCGCCCTGGCTCTCGACCACCAGACCCTTGCCCTGCAGGTCGCGCACGACCACCGGGAGGTCGTCGTTGTAGGCACTCTCGCCACGCACGTCGGCCCGGGTCAGGCCCACGCCCAGTTCCTGATAGACCTCTTCGCAGTGATGCAGCGACACATCCAGGAAGCGCTTCCACAGCGCATTCACCTGCGCATCGCCGCCCTGCAGCTTCACCACGTACTCGCGGGCACGGGTCGCGAAGGCTTCGTCTTCATCGAAGCGCTGCTTGGCGCGACGGTAGAAATCTTCCAGATCGTTCAGCGCGATGTCACCTGCCCCACCCTGCTCGCTCTCGATCAGGAAGGCGGTCAGCATGCCGAACTGCGTGCCCCAGTCGCCCACGTGATTCTGCGCAATTACCTCGTTGCCGAGGAAGCGCAGCACGCGTGCCAGCGCATCGCCGATGATGGTCGAGCGCAGGTGGCCGACGTGCATCTCCTTGGCGAGATTCGGCGAGGAGTAGTCGACGACCACCCGTTGCGCAGCTGCCTTCGGCACGGCCAGATCAGCCTGCCCCAGTGCGGCCTGCGCACGCTGCGCGAGGAACTCCGGGGCTAGCGTGATGTTGATGAAACCCGGGCCGGCGATTTCAAGTTTGCTGGCGATGCCTGCCAGATCGATCGCCGCCACGACCTGTTCGGCCAGCGCGCGCGGGTTCATCTTGCGCGACTTGGCGGCGGCCATCACGCCGTTGGCCTGGTAGTCACCAAACTCCGGCCGGCCGGCCGGCTGGATGATGGCAGGAGCGCCTTCGCAGCCACAGGCGGACAGCGCGGCTGAAACGCGGGAATCGAGCAGTTGAAGCAGGGTCTGGGACATGTGCAGCAGGCTCACTTCGTGACCGAAGCGAATACGTCGAAATATTCAGGGAAAGTCTTGGCGGTGCACTTCGGATCGTTGATGCGTACCGGCGTACGGCCGAGCGCGACCAGCGAGAAACACATCGCCATGCGGTGATCGTCGTAGGTGTCGATGGCGGCATGCGGCGTCAGCGTGCCCGGCGGCGTGACACGCAACCAGTCCTCGCCCTCCTCCACCGTCGCGCCCACCTTGCGCAGCTCGGTCGCCATGGCTGAGATGCGATCGGTCTCCTTCACGCGCCAGCTGCCGATGTTGGTGAGCCTGCACGGGCCGTCGCAGAACAGCGCGGCAACCGCCAGCGTCATCGCAGCATCGGGAATGTGGTTGAAGTCCATGTCGAAGGCACGCAGCTTGCCGCTCTCCGGAGCACGCGCCTCGATCCAGTTGTCGCCCATCTCGATGCGGGCACCAAGCTTTTCCAGCGCAGCGGCAAACAGCACGTCTCCCTGGATGCTGTCGCGCCCCACGCCTTCGACCCGCAGCGGACCGCCGCCAATCGCACCGGCAGCCAGAAAGTAGGAAGCCGACGAGGCATCGCCCTCGACGAAAACGGTGCCCGGGCTGCGGTAGCGCGCGCCGCCCGGCACGATGAAACGCTGCCAGCCTTCGCGCTTCACCTCGACGCCGAACTGCGCCATCAGGCGCAGCGTGATCTCGATGTACGGCTTGGAGATCAGTTCGCCAACGACCTCGATGGTCGTCTCCACACCCGTCGTTGGCAACGCCATCAGCAAGGCAGTGAGGAACTGGCTGGACACGTTGCCACGGATACGCACCACACCACCCGGGCGAATGTTCGCGGGTTTGAGTTGCAGCGGCGGGAAGCCTTCGTTCTGCAGGTAGCTGATGTCGGCGCCGACTTCACGTAGTGCATCGACCAGATCGCCGATCGGGCGCTCATGCATGCGCGGCACACCATGCAGTTTGTAGGTGCCGCCAGCCAGTGCCAGCGCAGCGGTGAGCGGCCGGAAAGCGGTGCCGGCGTTGCCGAGAAACAGGTCGGCGTCCTTGACCGGGAAGCCAGCCGGTGAACCGACGACGCGGTAGTGATTTGCCGCGCCCTCAGGGGGCGAGGCTGCATCGCCACGAGTTTGAGCGGGGCTTACAGCCCCTGAGCCAGAGATGGTCTCGCTCGCCTGCTCGCGTGACGCGTGGTCGCGCTCACCGGTCTTCTCCCACTGCACGCCCAGCGTACGCAGGGAATCGAGCATGCGGTCGGTGTCATCGGACGCGAGCAGGTCGCGGATATCGGTCGTGCCTTCCGCCAGCGCCGCCAGCAGCAGCGTACGGTTGGAAATGCTCTTGGAGCCGGGAAGACGCACCGTGCCCGCGGCAGTGCTGAGGGCGGGAAGATCCAGGTATTCCATG
>JAVHYF010000022.1:55467-76275 GCA_031119205.1 Moraxellaceae bacterium
CGGCCCAGGCGTTGCGCGCAGTGCGCGCTTCGGCGAACAGGGCTTCGAGCGCGTCGGCACGCCCTTGCGTCAGCAAGGCACGCACGTAGGCCAGCTCGGTGAGGTAGGCATCCAGCTCCGCCAGCAAGGCGTCGCGGTTGGCAATGCAGATGTCGCGCCACATTTCCGGGTGGCTGCCGGCGATGCGGGTGAAGTCGCGGAAGCCGGACGCGGCGTACTTGAAAAGCTGCTCGGCGTTGGCGCGGCCGGCAAGGTCGTGCACCAGGCCGAAGGCCAGCAGATGCGGCAGATGGCTGACGGCGGCGAACACGCGGTCATGCTCCTGCGGCGTCATCGAATGGATGTGTGCGCCACAGGCAGCCCAGGCATCGCGCACGCGGTCGATGGCAGTGGAGTCGTTTTCCGGCAGCGGTGTCAGCACCACCTTGCGACCTTTGTACAACTCGGCATGCGCTGCGGACGGACCGCTCTTCTCCGCCCCCGCGATCGGGTGGGCTGGCACCACGCGCGCGATGTGATCGCCCAGGTGGGTGTAGATCGCCTGGATGACGTCGGCCTTGGTGCTGCCGCCATCGGTAACCAGCGTATCGGGGCCGATGTGCGGCGCGGCGGCGGCCATCACCGCGTCCATCTGGCCAACCGGGGTCGCGATCAGCAGGAGGTCGGCACCCGTCAGCGCTTCCGCCCAGTCAGTCGCGGCGATATCGATGACGCCGAGTTTCAGCGCCTCTTCCAGCGAACTCGCGTGACGACCGACACCGACGATTTCGTTCGCCAGGCCGGCTGCTTTCAGCGCGAGCGCGAACGAACCGCCGATGAGGCCGACGCCGCAGATGACGACGCGCTTGAACGGCTGGGTTGCCGGCTTCACGTCAGCCCTTTTCCGCGACGGCCAGCGCGTCGAGGAAGCGTTTGTTCTCGGACTCCAGGCCGATGGACACGCGCAACCATTCCGGCATGCCGTAGCCACCGATGGGGCGCACGATGACGCCCTGCTTCAGCAGGCGCTGGTTGATGCCGGCCGCGTCACCCGCCTTGAAGGTCAGGAAGTTGCCGGACGAGGGAATCGTTTCGTAGCCGAGTTCGCCCAGGCCTTTCAGCAGCTGTGCCATGCCGGCGCGATTCACCTCGTAACTCTGTTGCAGGAAGGCATCGTCGTCGACGGCCGCTTCAGCCGCGACCAGCGCAAGACTGCTGACGTTGAAGGGTTGGCGCACGCGGTTGAGCATGCCGGCCACCTCCTCGTTCGCCACCGCGTAGCCGACACGCAGGCCGGCCAGGCCGTAGATCTTGGAGAAGGTGCGGGTGATGATCAGGTTGGGATGCTGCTTCAGCCAGGCAATGCTGTCGTAGCGCTGCCCGGGTGCGAGGTACTCGTTGTAGGCCTCGTCCAGCACCACCAGCACCTCGGCCGGCACGCGCTCCAGGAAGGCCTTGATCTGCGCGCCGGGCAGGAAGTTGCCGGTGGGGTTGTTCGGGTTGGCGATGAACACCATGCGCGTGTCGGCTTCGATGGCCTTCGCCATCGCGTCGAGGTCGTGCCCGTACTGCAGTGCCGGCGTCACGATGCCGCGCGCGCCGATGGCCAGCACTTCGATCGGATACACCGCGAAGGCATGCTGCGAGTACACCGCCGAGTCGCCCGGCTTCAGGAAGGCGCGCACCGCCATTTCCAGCACGTCGTTGGAGCCGTTACCCAGCACCAGCGACTCCGGTGTGACGCCGAACTTCTTCGACAACGCCTGCTTCAGCGCGAAACCGTTGCCGTCCGGGTAGCGCGCGATGTCCGACAGCACGGCGTCGATTGCGGCGCGCGCTTTCGGGCTCATGCCCAGCGGGTTCTCGTTGGAAGCCAGCTTGACGATGTCGGCTTCGTTCAACCCCATCTCGCGGGCCAGCTCGGAGATCGGCTTGCCGGGGACATAGGGAGAAATGGCTTGAACGTATGCGGGAGCGAGATGGGCTGGAGCGCGTTGCGCGACGGACATGGATGGACTCCGGAACTCAGATGGCTGCGACGGGATAGGAACCCAGCACCTTCAGGAAGGCAGCGCGGTTCGCCAGCTCGGCCAGCGCACGTGCGACCGCGGGGTTTTCGCGATGGCCTTCCACATCAACATAGAACACGTATTCCCAAAGCCCGGTGCGCGAAGGGCGCGACTCGAACTTGGTCATGCTGACGCCCTGGTCCGCGAACGGTTGCAGCAGGGCATGCACGGCACCCGGCTTGTTCAGCGCGGAGCAGATCAGCGAAGTCTTGTCGCGGCCGGAGGGGCCTGCGTCATGACGTGCGATCACCAGAAAGCGCGTGGTGTTGTTGGGGTCGTCTTCGATGTTGGCGAAGAGGATCGGCAGGCCGTAGCGCTGCGCGGCGTTTTCGCCGGCGATGGCGGCGGACTCCGCATCCTCGGCGGCCAGACGCGCGGCTTCCGCATTACTCGACACCGGCAGGCGCGGGATGCCATGCGCATGGTGCGCCAGCCAGTCGTTGCACTGGGACAGCGACTGCGCGTGCGAGTAGATGCGCTTCACCTGACCGATGTCGGCCGCCTTGCTCATGAAGTTGTGGCGGATGCGCAGGCCCACTTCGCCACACACCGATACGTTGCCGGACATGAAGAGATCCAGCGTGCGGCCTACGGCGCCTTCCGTGGAGTTCTCCACCGGCACCACGCCGTACTCGACGGCGCCCGCCTCCACCGCGTGGAAGACGTCGTCGATGGTCTGCTGTGCCGCCAGCGTCGGCGAGCCGCCGAAATGCTTGGCCGCCGCGGCCTCGGAATACGTGCCCTGCGGACCGAGGTAGGCCACCTGCAGCGGCTGCTCCAGACCCAGACACCAGCTCATGATCTCGCGGAAGATCCGCTGCACCGCCTCGTTCGACAGCGGGCCGGGATTGCGGTCGGCAATCGCGCGCAACACCTGGGCTTCGCGCTCCGGGCGATACAGCGGGCCACGCTTGATCTCGCCCACTTTCTGCGCACAACGGGCGCGCTCGGCAAGGCGCTCGAGGATTTCGCCATCCAGGCGGTCGATCTGCGTGCGGACCGCCAGCAGGGCTTCGGTCTGCTCGGCGCTCAATTCGCCACCGTTGGATCCGGAAGAATGATCAGCCATAGCGCTTCTCGAAGGCGTGAAGGAATTCGACCAGCGCCTCCACGCCCTCCAGCGTCATGGCGTTGTAGATGGAGGCGCGGAAGCCGCCGACCGATTTGTGCCCCTTCAGCTGCACCAGGCCACGCTCGCGCGACTCCAGCAGGAAGGCATCGGTCAGGCTCTCGTCGCGCAGGAAGAACGGCACGTTCATGCGCGAACGGCACTCCTTGCGCACGTGGGTGACGTAGAACTCGCTGCGATCCAGCGCATCGTAAAGCGCCTTCGCCTTGGCGATGTTGGTCGCTTCCACGGCGGCCAGGCCACCCTGGCGCCTGATCCACTGGAACACCAGCCCGGCGATGTAGATGCCGTAGGTGGGCGGCGTGTTGTACATGGAATCATTGTCGGCAACGATGCGGTAATTGAAGGCCGACGGGCACAGCGCGTGCGCCTGGTCCAGCAGGTCATCGCGCACAATGACGATGGTCAGGCCGGCGGGACCGATGTTCTTCTGCGCGCCGGCGTAGATCAGGCCGAACTTCGAGATATCGAGCGGGCGCGACAGGATGTGGGAGGACATGTCCACCACCAGCGGCACCTTGCCGGTGTCCGGCCAGTCGAAGTACTCCACGCCGTCGATGGTCTCGTTGCCACACAGGTGCAGGTAGGCAGCGTCGCTGCGCAGCTTCCAGGTGGAACGCTCGGGGATGTAGGTGTACTTGCCGTGCTTCGCTTCGCGGTCGAGGCTGGAGGCCGCGATGTTCACGTCGCCGTAGCGCTGCGTTTCCTTGATGGTTTTCACCGACCACGAGCCGGTCTCGACGACATCCACCTTGTTGTTCTTGCCGAGCAGGTTGAGCGGCACGATGGCGTTCTCGCCGATGGCACCGCCCTGCATCAGCAGGATCTTGTAGTTGTCCGGCACCGCCAGCAGTTCGCGCAGATCGGCGAAGACGTGCTGCAGGATGTGGCCGAACTCCTTGCCGCGATGGCTCATCTCCATCACGGACATACCGCTGCCGTGCCAGTCCAGCATGTCCGCGGCCGCCTCGCGCAACACCTCCTCGGGCAGCACGGCGGGACCAGCGGAGAAATTGAATACCCTCATCGCCTTGTTCTCTTTCCTGGGCAATCTCGCGAAGCGGGCGACCCTTGGGCCGCCCGCATCATCACTTACTCGGCTGGCGTGCCGGCCTGATCGTCGCCGGCCTCATCCCCGCCGGTCACATCGTCGTCAGCCAGATCCTCGTCAGCTTCGTCGCCTTCGATGATCTTCTGCACGCCCGACAGTTTCGAGCCTTCATCCACGGAAATCAGCGTCACGCCTTGCGTGGCGCGACTCATTTCGCGGATCTCCGATACGCGGGTACGCACCAGCACGCCGCCAGTGGTGATGAGCATGATCTGGTCGCGCTCGGTCACCAGCTGGGCCGCCACCACCTTGCCGTTACGCTCGGAGGTCTGGATGGCGATCATGCCCTTGGTGCCACGGCCGTGGCGGGTGTACTCGCCGATCGGGGTACGTTTGCCGTAACCGTTCTCGGTGGCGGTCAGCACGCTCTGCGTTTCGTCCTCGGCGACCAGCATGGCGATCACGCTCTGGCCGTCTTCCAGCATCATGCCGCGCACGCCACGGGCCTGACGGCCCATCGGGCGTACGTCGTTCTCGTCAAAGCGCACGGCCTTGCCGGCGTCGGAGAACATCATCACGTCGTGCTTGCCATCGGTGATGGCCACGCCGACCAGATAGTCGCCGTCGTCCAGGCCCACGGCGATGATGCCGGCCTTGCGCGGGTTGGCGAAGTCAGTCAGCGGTGTCTTCTTCACGGTACCTTGCGTGGTCGCCATGAAGACGAAGTGGCCCTCGTCGAACTCCTTGACCGGCAACACGGCGGTGATCTTCTCGCCTTCCACCAGCGGGAAGAGATTCACGATCGGCTTGCCACGCGAATTACGGTTGCCTTCCGGCACCTCGAAGACCTTCAGCCAGTACAGACGGCCGCGGTTGGAGAAGCACAGGATATGGTCGTGGGTATTGGCGACGAAGAGCTGGTCGACGAAATCGTCGTCCTTCACCGCGGCAGCCTGCTTGCCACGGCCACCGCGCTTCTGCGCACGATAGTCGGCCAACGGCTGGCGCTTGAAGTAGCCGGTGTGCGACAGGGTCACCACCATGTCTTCCTGCGCGATCAGGTCCTCGATGTTGATGTCGGCCGTGTTCATCACGATCTCGGAACGACGCTCATCGCCGAACTGGTCGCGGACCGCACGCATCTCGTCGGCGATGATCGCCGTGATGCGCGCCGGCTTGGCGAGGATGTCGAGCAGGTCGGTGATCTGGTCCATCACCTCGCGGTATTCGCCGACGATCTTGTCCTGCTCCATGTTGGTCAGGCGCTGCAGCTGCATTTCGAGAATGCGCTGCGACTGCACTTCGGACAGACGATAGCCCTGGGCGGACAGGCCGAACTCCGCCGCCAGACCTTCCGGACGGTAGCTGTCGGCAGTAGCGCGGGCCAGCATCTCCTCGACCAGCGAGGAACGCCAGACACGGCCCATCAGCTCCTGCTTGGCGATGGCCGGCGTAGCGGCCGCCTTGATCACGGCGATGATCTCGTCGACGTTCGACAGCGCAACCGCCAGACCTTCCAGGATATGACCACGCTCACGCGCCTTGCGCAGCTCGAAGACGGTGCGGCGGGTCACCACCTCGCGACGGTGCGAGAGGAAGGCTTCCAGCATCTGCTTGAGGTTCAGCAGGCGCGGCTTGCCGTCGACCAGCGCCACCATGTTCATGCCGAAGCTGTCCTGCAGCTGGGTCTGCTTGAACAGGTTGTTCAGCACGACCTCGGGCACTTCGCCGCGCTTCAGCTCGATGACCAGGCGCATGCCGGACTTGTCGGACTCGTCGCGGATGTCCGAGATGCCTTCGATGCGCTTGTCCTGCACCAGCTCGGCAATCTTCTCCTGCAGGGTGCGCTTGTTAACCTGGTAAGGAATCTCGTCGACGATGATCGCCTGACGGTTGCCCTTCTCCATGTCCTCGAAGTGGGTGCGCGCACGCATGATCACGCGACCACGGCCGGTACGGTAACCCTCGTGCACGCCATGCAGGCCATAGATGAGGCCGGCAGTGGGGAAGTCAGGCGCCGGCACCAGCTTTATGAGGTCCTCGATGCTGGTTTCCGGGTTCTCCAGCAGCACCAGGGAAGCTTCGACCACTTCGGACAGGTTGTGCGGCGGGATATTGGTCGCCATGCCGACCGCAATGCCCGAACTGCCATTGATAAGCAGGTTCGGAATACGGGACGGCAGGACCGTCGGCTCGAGTTCCTTGCCGTCGTAGTTCGGCTGAAAGTCGACCGTTTCCTTGTCGATGTCGGCCAGCAGGTCGGCCGAAATGCGCTCCAGGCGGCACTCGGTGTAACGCATGGCCGCCGCCGCGTCGCCGTCGATGGAGCCGAAATTGCCCTGGCCGTCGATCAGCATGTAGCGCAGCGAGAAGTCCTGCGCCATCCGCACCAGCGTGTCGTAGATCGCCGAGTCGCCGTGCGGGTGGTATTTACCCATCACGTCACCGACCACGCGCGCGCATTTCACATACGGGCGGTTCCAGGCGTTGTTCGCCTCATGCATCGCGAACAGCACGCGACGATGTACCGGCTTGAGGCCGTCACGTACATCCGGGAGCGCACGCCCCACGATCACGCTCATCGCGTAATCGAGGTAGGAGTGGCGCATCTCCTCTTCCAGGCTGATCGGAAGGGTTTCCTTGGCGAACGAATTCATGGCGGATGCTGGGCTTCCGTGATGTTTGCGCTAAAGCTTTCAATTGTAACATGCAGCCCGATGCCGCCCCTGGCCCAGCCAAGCCCTGCCTTGTAACGACATGACGCCTCCCACTGCCGTCGACACCCTTATCGAAGCCCGCTGGGTCGTGCCCGTGGAACCTGCGGGAATGGTCCTTGAACACTACGCAGTCGCCATCCGGGACGGTCGCATCATCGATCTGTTGCCGATCGACCAGGCGCGCCAGCGTTACACGGCCACCGAACACGTTTCCCTTGAAGAGCACGTATTGGTACCGGGGCTGGTCAACGCCCACACGCACGCCGCCATGACGCTCCTGCGCGGCTTTGCCGATGACCTGCCACTGATGGCCTGGCTGACAGAAGCAATCTGGCCGACCGAACGCGAACATGTAAGCCCGGATTTCGTGCGCGACGGCACGCGCCTGGCGGCTGCCGAAATGCTGCGCGGGGGAATCACGTGCGCACAGGACATGTACTTCTACCCGGACTCTGCCGCGGAGGCCTTCAGTGAAGCCGGCATGCGCGCGGTGCTCAGCCTCCCTGTAATGGAATTCCCGACCCGCTACGCCGCTGACGCCGATGACTACTTGCGCAAGGGGCTGGCGGTACGTGACCGGTGGAGCGACCACCCATTGCTCAGTTTCGCACTCGGCCCCCACGCCCCCTACTCCGTATCGGACAGCAGCTTCGAACGCATCGTCGCCCTGTCGCAGGAGCTGGACTGTCCCGTGCACACCCATCTGCACGAAACTCAAGCCGAGATCGAGGACAGCTTGCGCCAGCACGGCATGCGCCCGCTGGAGCGGCTGGAACGGCTCGGCCTGCTGGGCCCCGGCCTGTCAGTCGCGCACGCGGTGCATCTCACTGATGGCGAGATCCGCCTGCTGGCCGAACGCAATGTGGGCGTGATCCACAATCCGACGTCTAATATGAAGCTGGCGAGTGGCATCGCGCCGATCACACAAATGCTCGATGCGGGAGTCACGATCGGCCTCGGCACCGACGGCGCAGCCAGCAACAACCGGCTCGATCTCTGGCAGGAAATGCGTCAGGCCAGTCTGCTCGCCAAAGTGGCCAGCAGGCGTGCAGACGCATTGCCCGCCCACCGCGCACTGAGAATGGCAACGCTGGACGGCGCCCGCAGTCTTGGTCTCGATGACCGGATCGGCTCCATAGAAACCGGGAAGGAAGCCGATTTGTGCGCCATATCGCTTGCAAATATAGATTTCCAACCCTGTTACAACCCCGTCTCGCACCTCGTATACGTTGTCGATCGCCATGCAGTAAGTGATGTCTGGGTGGCCGGAAAGCCGCGTGTACGCTCACACTCGCTGTTGCAATTTAACAACATTGCGTTGCAGCAAATTTCCCGGTCGTGGCAGAATTCTTTGTGTTGATGCTTGACACGCAGCTAATGCGATTCGCGCACATCCGGTCTAGGATGCAGGCTGGGAAGTATGCTGATCGGGTGTCGGCTGCTTGTGATCAGCAGCAGGGAGATGGCTGGCGTTTGAAGGCGTCGGCTGGTTTTGGGGCATCGATCCAGGTGGTGTCCTTGATGAGCAATCAGACTTGAACGAGGAGAATATGAAACACACTCACAAGCTTTTGCTGGCCCTTGCGGCCATGGGCACCATCGCTGGCGCACAAGCACAGAGCAAGGACGTCGTCGTTGATGCCAAGGGCAGCGTCGTACCTTACGAAATCGACTCCCGCAACGTACTGGTTCGCAGCGGCACGGGCCTGTGCTGGCGTACCGGCTTCTGGTCGGAAACGCTCGCCAAGGAAACCAAGGTCATTGGCGAATCCATCCCGGTGGGTTGCTTCTGCGAGAAGGAACTGTTCGCGAAGGAAGTCTGCGAGCCGCCGGCACCGGCTGCTGCCCCGAAGCCCGCCCCGGCCCCCGCACCTGCTCCGGCCCCTGCGCCCGCCCCTGCACCGGCTCCGGCTCCGACCGCCGAGAAGGTCTCGATCCCGGCTGACGCCCTGTTCGAATACGACAAGGCCGTCATCACCTCCGCTGGCCAGCAAAGCCTGAGCGCGTTCGCGACCAAGGCCAAGGGCATCACGCTGGAAGTGGTCATCGCCGTCGGTCACGCTGACCGTATCGGTTCCGATGCCTACAACCAGAAGTTGTCCGAGCAGCGCGCTGCCGCCGTCAAGGACTTCCTGGTTGCTCAAGGCATCGAAGCCAACCGTGTTTACACGGAAGGCAAGGGTGAGTCGCAACCGACCACCGGCGAGACCTGCAAGAACCAGGGCGCCGAGAACGGTCGCAACAAGAAGCTGATCGACTGCCTGGCTCCGGATCGTCGCGTCGATCTGGAAGCTGTCGGCACCAAGAAGTAAGCGGGTTTTATTCCGCGTCAGAAGCCCTCGCCTCGGCGAGGGCTTTTTTATTGGTGCCCAGCGGATAAACTCCTGACTCCCCTTGTCCACTCCGGACAAAGCAGCCCCAGTACATCAAGCTCATGCAAGCCAACACGCTCAACGCCGACGCTGCCGAAGTGCAGAAATTCAGTGATCTCGCCCACCGCTGGTGGGATCCGGAATCGGAATTCAAGCCGCTTCACCAGATCAATCCGCTGCGGCTGGACTGGATCGACCGCCATGCCGGCCTGCACGGCAAACAGGTCATCGATATCGGCTGCGGCGGCGGCATCCTGTCCGAGAGCATGGCGACGCGCGGGGCTCGCGTCACCGGCATCGACCTCTCGGAGAAGGCACTCGGGGTAGCCCGCCTCCACCTCTACGAATCCGGCCAACAGGTGGATTACCAGCAGATCGCCGCTGAAGACATCGCCGCTCAACGCCCCGCGCAGTTCGACGTGGTGACCTGCATGGAAATGCTGGAGCATGTCCCCGACCCGTCTAGCGTCGTACGCGCCGCTGCCACGCTGGCCAAGCCGGGGGCCTCAGTGTTTTTCTCGACGCTGAACCGCAGTCCAAAAGCCTACGTCTTCGCGATTCTCGGTGCGGAGTACATCCTGCGCATGCTGCCGCGCGGCACCCACGACTACGCGAAATTCATCAAGCCCTCCGAGCTCGCCCGCTTCGCACGCGACGCAGGCCTGATCGTGGAGGAAGTCATCGGCATGCACTACAACCCGTTGAGCAAGCACTACTGGCTGGATGCCAATCCGGACGTGAACTACCTGATGCGCTGCCGGCGCGAAGGCTGATCCGATGCCAGCTTCTGTCCAGGCAGTTTTCTTCGATCTCGATGGCACGCTGGCCGATACGGCACCCGACCTTGCCGGCGCCCTCAACCGCGTCCGCGCCGAAGACGGAAAGCCCGCCGTCCCTCTCGAAGAGCTACGCCCCTACACCTCGCAAGGTGTGCGTGGCCTGATCGGTGCGGCCTATGGCTGGACGTCCGACCACGCCGATTACCCCGCCATCGCGGATCGCATGCTCGCGCATTACGCGGCCAACATCTGCGAGCAGTCGCGGCTGTTCAGCGGCGTTCCCGAACTGCTGGATGCACTGGAGGAGCGCCGCCTCGCCTGGGGCATCGTGACCAACAAGCACGCCCGCTTCACGCAACCGCTGGTACGCGCACTGGCACTGGACGTCCGCGCGCGCAGCATCGTCAGCGGCGACACGGCAGCCCTGCCCAAACCCGCGCCGGATCCGCTCCTGCATGCAGCCCGCGAAAGCGGCGTGGCGCCCACCGCCAGCCTCTACATAGGCGACGACCCGCGCGACGTGGAAGCCGCACGCGCCGCCGGCATGCGCTCGCTGGCCGTCACCTGGGGCTACCACGGCGCAGGCCTGCCCCCTGAGGAATGGGGTGCGGACGGCGTCGTCCATCACCCACGCGAAGTCCTCGACTGGCTCGTCAGCGACTGAGTCGCGTACAATGGAACCCGTGGCGCGCGTTGGCGTCACAGTAATTGCTGGGGGCGACCTGGTCTCGACGTGGGTCGCGAAGCAGCTTGGTGCATACCGAGGACCAGATCACCTCGTAAATCCATCTGGAAATCTATACTCGCCAACGACGAGCAATTCGCCGTAGCCGCTTAAGGCTACAGCCGCTGCACTGACTGGTCTCCTGGGTCAGGTGGGGTAAAACCCATAGCAGCGTCATTCACAGGGACTCGTGCCGCATCGGGTTACTTGGTGCGGAGCTAAAATCAAGGTGACTCGTCCTGCGTCGGCCTGCCGATCGGCTAAGCGCAGGATTAAATCCAAATAGAACGGCTAAGTATGTAGAGCCGGTTGTAGAGGGCTTGCGGACGCGGGTTCGATTCCCGCCGCCTCCACCAAACCGACGACGCCACCCTTGGGTGGCTTTTTCGTTTGTGGCGGCGGGAATCGAACCCGCGTCCGGTTTCAGTCAGCGAGGCATTTGCTCCGCTAAACGCCGTCGGCGGGCCGCAGGCCGAGGGTTTCGCGGAGGCAACGCGAAACCCGAGCATTCCCGCCGCCAGCGCTGCTCACAGATAGCGCCACTTGCGCGGGATTGCAGAGCATCCTGCCACGCGACGGGCTCAGACCAACAAGATCTTCACTGCCAAACCCACCAACGCGCACACAAGGATCACGTGAATCACGTTGGCCTTGAAGCGGAACAACGCCAGCGCCGCGCCCAGCGCGATCGCGGCCGAACCCCAGTCGAAACCTCCCGCGAAGCCCTGCGGCCACAACACGTGGTAGCCGAAGAACAACGCCAGATTGAGGATCACCCCCACCACGGCAGCGGTGATCGCGGTGAGTGGCGCGGTGAACTTGAGGTCGTCGTGGGTCGACTCCACCAGGGGGCCGCCAGCCAGGATGAACAGGAAGGACGGCAGGAAGGTGAACCAGGTGACCAGTGATGCCGCCACAGCACCGGCCAGGAACAACGCCTCCGGACCGAACACTGCCTTGGCATAGCCACCGACGAAGCCGACGAAAGCCACGACCATGATGAGCGGACCCGGTGTCGTTTCGCCCAAGGCCAGACCGTCGATCATCTGCGTCGGCGTCAGCCAGCCGTAGTGGCTCACCGCGCCCTGATACACATAGGGCAGCACGGCGTAGGCGCCGCCGAAGGTCATCAGGGCCGCCTTGGTGAAGAACCAGCCCATCTGCGTGAGCGTATGGCTCCAGCCGAGGACGGCCGTCAGCAAACCCATCGGCACCAGCCAAAGCGCGGCACCGACCGCGATCACGGCTGCCAGCCTGCTCCAGCGGAAGCGTGCGTGCGCAGGTGTTGGCGTGTCGTCGTCGATCAGGGCCGGGCCGAACGATCTGCCCGCCTTGCCATGCCCGCCGCCGGCCTTGAACCTGTCCGGCGCGATGCGCCCACCGATGTAACCAATCAGCGCAGCGGCCGCGACGATGACGGGGAACGGCAGCTTGAGCGCAAAGATCGCCACGAAGGACGCCGCAGCGATGCCCCACAGCCAGTTGTTCTTCAGCGTGCGCATGCCGATGCGGTGAGCGGCCTGCACGACGATTGCCGTCACGGCCGGCTTGATGCCGTAGAACAAGCCGGCCACCCAGGGCACGTCGCCGAAGGCGACATACACCCAGGAAAGGCCGATCAGGATGAACAGCGAGGGCAGCACGAACAGCGCGCCGGCGATGACGCCACCCCAGGTCCGGTGCAGCAGCCAGCCGATGTAGGTGGCGAGCTGCTGCGCCTCGGGGCCAGGCAGCAACATGCAGTAATTGAGCGCATGCAGGAAGCGCTTCTCGCTGATCCAGCGGCGACGCTCCACCAGCTCGGTATGCATGATGGCGATCTGTCCCGCCGGGCCACCGAAGCTGATGAACCCCAGCTTCAGCCAGAATGCGAACGCCTCCCACAGGCCAACGCTATGCGGGGCCGGGCTGGAGTCTTCTACGGGTGCGACCGGACTGGCAGCGGTGTTCATGCAGAGGTTCCGTTAGGGTTCGCGGCTTGATACCGCAAGCAGCCGCAGCACGCCACGATGATTTCCGTGGATCTACATACAGCGAATGCATGTCATCCACCACCGCAACGTGACGGTGCGACTAGAGGAAGCGATCCAGCAGGCGCCGCGAATGACGGTCGAGCGCTTTCAGGTCGCGGATCAGGTACTGCACGCCGTGGTGGTCGGCAATCAGCAACATGCTGCCGGCCAGCCGGCGGATGTCTTCTTCGCCCTTCAGCACGAAGCTCGCTTCGCCACGGTCCGTACTGACCTGCCAGGTACTGGGCGTGGCGAAACTCGACACTTCGTGCAGACGCTGGATCTCGGGCATGAACTCACGCTCGGCGAGCGCGTGCTGTACGAGTTCGCGCAGCGCGTCCGGCAACGCCGGCAAGCGATCGATCCAGGCCACCTCGTGACCCTCGGCGTTCAGCAACGAGATGCCTTCGTCCGGTGCAGCGATGGGAAAGGCACGCACTGGCACGACATTGGTGTGGGCCGTACCAGCAGCATCGGTCAGCACCAGTTGTCCGAGCTCATTGCGGGCCAGTGTGAAATCAATCGAATCAATCGTATTGGTCATGATCGTCCCAGCCCTCACACCCGCTCGGTGGCGCCGCCACCGGACCAGTTCGTTTCCGCAGCTTCGGTGTCGACATTGCGCGCCTGTGCTTCGTACAGGCGCCAGTAGGCACCGCGACGTTCCATCAGCTCGTCGTGCGGGCCGACTTCCACGATCTGGCCGCGATCCATCACCACCAGGCGGTCGGCCTTGCGCAGCGTCGACAGGCGGTGCGCGATGGCAATCGTCGTGCGGCCCTTCACCAGGTTATCCAGCGCCTTCTGGATTTCCTGCTCGGTCTCGGTATCCACGGCGGACGTCGCTTCGTCGAGGATCAGGATGCGCGGGTCGATGAGCAGCGCGCGTGCAATCGAGATGCGCTGGCGCTCGCCGCCGGACAGGCCTTGCCCGCGCTCGCCCACCAGTGAGTCGTAGCCCTGCGGTAGACGCAGGATGAACTCGTGCGCGTGCGCGGCGCGCGCAGCCGCGACGATTTCCTCGCGTGTCGCATCCGGCTTGCCGTAGGCGATGTTCTCGGCAATCGAGCCGAAGAACAGGAAGGGCTCCTGCAGCACGAGGCCGATGTTGCGGCGGTAGTCCGCCACCGCCACCTGACGGATGTCGATGCCATCGACGAGGATCGCGCCTTCGCTGACGTCATAGAAGCGGCAGATCAGGTTCACCAGTGTGCTCTTGCCCGAACCGCTGTGGCCGACGAGGCCGATCATCTCGCCGGGCTGGATGTCCAGCGACAGGTCGCGGATCACCGAACGGTTGCCATAACGGAAGCCAAGATCACGCATGCCGATGCGGCCGGTGACCTTCGGCAGCGGCTGCGGATTTGCCGGCTCCGGCACGCTGGAGACGTGGTCGAGGATGTCGAAGATGCGCTTGGCGCCGGCGGCGGCTTTCTGCGTCACCGACACGATGCGGCTCATCGAATCCAGGCGCGTGTAGAAGCGGCTGATATAGGCGAGGAAGGCGGTCAGCACACCCACCGTGATGCTGTCCTGCGACACCTGCCAGATGCCGAAGGCCCACACCACCAGCAGACCGATTTCGGTCAGTAGCGTTACCGTCGGCGAGAACAGCGACCACACGCGGTTGAGCTTGTCGTTCACCGCCAGGTTGTGACGGTTGGCTTCGCGGAAGCGCTCGGCCTCGCGCGACTCCTGCGCGAAGGCCTTCACCACGCGGATGCCGGGGATGGTGTCGGCCAGCACGTTGGTGACCTCGGACCACACACGGTCGATCTTCTCGAACCCGGTGCGAAGCTTGTCGCGCACCACGTGGATCATCCACGCGATGACCGGCAGCGGCAGCAACGTGACCAGCGCCAGCCAGGGGTTGATGGAGAACAGGATCACCGAGGTCATGGCGATCATCAGCACGTCGGTGGCGAAATCCAGCAGGTGCAGCGACAGGAAGACGTTGATGCGGTCCGTCTCCGAGCCGATGCGCGCCATCAGGTCGCCGGTGCGCTTGCCGCCGAAATACTCCAGCGACAGCTTGAGCAGGTGCTCGTAGGTGGTGGTGCGCAGGTCCGCGCCCATGCGCTCGGACACCAGCGCCAGGATGTAGGTGCGCGCCCAGCCCAGCGCCCAGGCCACCAGCGCGGCGCCGAGCAGACCGCTCAGCAGCATGCCGACCTTCGCAATATCGATGGGCGCGCCGTTCTGGTACGGGATCAGCACGTCATCCATCAGCGGCATGGTGAGGTACGGCGGCACCAGGGTCGCGGCGGTGGACGCCAGCGTCAGCAGGAAGCCGGCGGTCAGCTGCCGCGAATACGGCTTGGCGAAGCGGCCGAGGCGCAGCAAGGTCCAGGTGGAAGGCGGCGTCAGCGATTCGTCCGGCTCGCAGACCGGGCAGTCTTCCTGATCGGGTTCCAGCAGGGTGCTGCAGCTCAGGCAACGGCGCTCGGGTTCCGGCGGCAAGGGCTGGCCCGCTTCCACCGCCGCCATGGCGCGCTGGAACTGCTTCTGCACACGCAAGGCCGCAGGATTCTGGTTGAGGGTGTAACGCCAGAAAACCAGCCGCAGCGGCTGTGCAGCCGTGGTGTCCAGCAATTCCAGCGTGCCCACGCCAGCGTGGTCGTGGTGATCCAGACGCAGGCCAGCACGCAGTTCCCACTCCTGCCATTTGCCCTCGGCGTCGGCCGCGAACAGGCGGGACTCGGTCAGCACCACGATGCCCGCGGCAAACTTCAGGCGGATGTCGAGGTCAACCTCGCAACAGGCCAGCACGTTCTCTGCTGCGCCCAGGTGCGCGGCGACGCGGTCGCGCCAGCTGTCGGGCACGGCGTGCAGGGAACTGCGCGAAGAACTCACTGGAGAATCCGGTAGCTTGATGGTCATCTTGGAAGGCGTGCTCTGGCGGTGCAGACCCGGCATGGCAACAGGCGAAGCCGCCGCCGCAACCGGGCATGCGCTAACGCGCGACGAGCCCGGAAAGTGGACATGATGGACATGAAACTGGACGTAAGACCGCGCAACGACACACGCAGTCACGCCGGAGGCAATCACGCGGGCATTTCCGGTATTCTGGCCGCCGACCTTGCAGCCCCGGACGGGCGCGCGACAGTGGCGGGGCAGGCAGTATATCCGAGGCACCCCGCGGGCTTTCCCCGACACCTCCGGCGGCCTGCCACCCGCCTGCACCGCCCATGAACCTGCGCAGCACTCGCCCGGCGTCCGCGCCCGGGCTATCCTCAGAGGGCGTCCGCCCCAATGCCGAAGACATGAAAAAGAAAGACATCGAGTTCCGCCGCGTGACCTACCTGCGCGGGCCGAACATCTGGACCTATCGTCCGGTGCTGGAAGCCTGGGTCGACATCGGCGAGCTGGAGGATTACCCCTCCAACACCCTGCCCGGCTTCTACGAACGCCTCACCGCCTGGCTGCCCGGCCTGATCGAGCACCACTGCGGCGTCGGCTACCGCGGCGGCTTCCTGGAGCGCCTGCGCGAAGGCACCTGGGCCGGTCACATCCTGGAACACGTCGCCATCGAGCTGCAGAACCTCGCCGGCCTGCAGACCGCCTTCGGCAAGGCACGCCAGACCTGCGAACGCGGCGTCTACAAAGTGGTGGTGCGCGCCCGCAACGAACAGGTGGGTCGCGCCGCACTGGAAGCCGGTCGCCAGCTGCTGATGGCGGCGATCAACGACCAGGTGTTCGACGTGCCGAGCACGGTGGAGCATCTTCGTACGCTGGTAGACGACCACCACCTCGGCCCCAGCACCGCCTGCATCGTGGAAGCCGCGGCCGAACGCCGCATCCCCTCCATCCGCCTTACCGACGGCAACCTCGTGCAGCTGGGCTACGGCAACCGCCAGCGTCGCATCTGGACCGCCGAGACCGACCGTACCAGTGCTATCGCTGAAGGCATCTCCAGCGAGAAGGACCTGACCAAGCGCCTGCTGTCCGCCTGCGGCGTGCCGGTGCCGGAAGGTCAGGTGGTCGAAAGCCCCGCCGCAGCGTGGGAAGCCGCCGAGGACATCGGCGTGCCGGTGGTGGTGAAGCCCTCGGACGCCAACCACGGCCGCGGCGTGTCGCTGGAGCTGATGACGCAAGCCGACGTGGAGGCCGCCTGGGGCGTAGCCGACGCGGAAGGCAGCGAAGTCATCGTCGAGCGTTACATCCGCGGTGACGAACACCGACTGCTCGTCGTCGGCGGCAAGCTGGCCGCCGCCACGCGGGGCGAAAGCCTGTGGATCACCGGCGACGGCAGCTCCACCGTCGTACAGCTGATCGACAGCCAGTTGAACAGCGACCCGCGTCGCGGCGAAGCCGAGGAGTTCCCGCTGGAAACCATCGTACTGGAGCGTGAACCGGTAATGCGCCAGTTACTGGAACGACAGGGCATGCAGGCCGATTCCGTGCCGACGGCCGGACAGAAGCTGCTCGTCCAGCGCAACGGCAACATGTCCATCGACTGCACGAAGGACGTGCACCCGGAAGTCGCCTACATGGCGACGCTGGCTGCGCGCATCGTCGGCCTGGACATCGCCGGCGTCGACCTGGTGACCGAGGACGTATCCCGGCCGCTCGCCGAAACGCGTGGCGCCATCGTCGAAGTGAACGCCGGCCCCGGCCTGCTGATGCACCTGAAGCCGGCGCAAGGCGAGGCGCAACCGGTGGGCGAAGCCATCGTGCGCCATCTGTTCCCGGAAGAAGAAGATGCCGGTCGCATTCCGATTGCCGGCATCTCCGGCCGTCGCAACACCACGCTGATCGCACGCCTGCTCGCCTGGCTGCTGCAGCTCTCCGGCCGCCATGTCGGCCTGGCCTGCCAGGACGGCCTGTTCCTGGACAGCCGCCAGATCGAACGCAGCCCGCATGCCAACTGGCAAGGCGGCCAGCGCCTGTTGATGAACCGCAGCATCGACACCGCCGTGATGGAGCACAGCAGTGCCGGCATCCTCGGCGAAGGCCTTGCCTACGATCGCTGCCTGCTGGGCATCGTTACCGATGTGAGTGGCGAGGAAGAGCTGGGCGAATACTTCGTGAACGAGATCGACCAGGTCTACAACGTACTGCGCACGCAGGTGGACGTCGTGCTGCCAAACGGCTTCGCCGTGCTCAACGCAGGTGACGCACGCGTCGCCGAGATGGCCGAACTGTGCGACGGTGAGACGCTGTTCTATGCCAGCGACGCCAATGCGCCGGTCATCGCATCGCATCGCGACAACGGTGGACGTGCCGTGCTGCTGAAGGACGGCAGCGTCCTGCTCGCGCAGGGCGCACAGGAAACCGCCCTGGCGAAGCTCACGCACTTCCCGCTGGCACGCGATGCCGACTACGTCACGGTCGAAGCATTGCTGGCCGCGATCGCTGGCGCCTGGGCGCTCGGCGTGAGCCCCGACCTCATCCGCGCTGGCGTCGAAACCTTCGCGCCCGCCACGACCGCTGCGCACTGATGCGCCGCCCACGACTGGAACAAGACAGGAAAGCCTGATGGAAGTCTCCCGCATCCGCGCCCTGCGAGGCCCCAACCTGTGGAGCCGCCACACCGCAATCGAGGCCATCGTCACCTGCACGCCGGAGGAATGCGATCTCGATGCCCTGCCCGGTTTCGATGCCCGCCTGCGTGCCCGTTTCCCCGACATCGACGGCGTCAATCCCGAATACAAGGGTGACCCGCGCAGCTTCGCCCACGTACTGGAATTCTCCACCCTGGCCCTGCAGGCGCAGGCCGGCTGCCCGGTGAGCTTCAGCCGCACCGAGCGCACACTGGAAGCCGGTGTCTTCCAGGTGGTGGTGGAGTACAGCGAGGAGGCCGTCGGCCGTCTCGCGCTGGAACTGGCGGAGACCCTGTGCCGCGCCGTCATCGACGACACACCCTTCGACCTCGACGGCGCGCTGGCCCGCCTGCGCGAGCTGGACGAGGACGAGCGCCTCGGCCCCTCCACCGGCTCCATCGTGCAGGCCGCTGCGGCGCGCGGTATTCCGTTCCGCCGCCTCACCACCGGCAGCCTCGTGCAGTTCGGCTGGGGCAGCAAGCAGCGGCGCATCCAGGCCGCGGAGATCGACCGCACCAGCGCGATTGCCGAATCCATCGCGCAAGATAAGGACCTCACCAAGAAACTGCTGCTCGCCGCCGGCGTACCGGTGCCCAACGGCCGTCCCGCCGACAATCTGGAAGATGCCTGGGCCGCGATGCAGGAGATCGGCGGTGCCGTGGTAGTGAAGCCGCAGGACGGCAACCAGGGCAAGGGCGTCACGGTGAACATCACCAGCCGCGAGCAACTGGAGCGCGCCTATGCAGCGGCCGCCGAGATCAGCAGCGAAGTACTGGTCGAGCGTTTCCTGCCCGGCAATGACTTCCGCATGCTGGTGGTGGGTGATCAACTGGTAGCCGCCGCGCGTCGCGACCCACCGCAGGTGACCGGCGACGGAACCCATACCGTGCGCCAGCTGGTCGACCAGGTGAATGCCGATCCGCGTCGTGGTGAAGGCCACGCCACCTCGCTGACCAAGATCCGCTTCGACGACATCGCGCTCGCCCGCCTCGCCGCGCAAGGCATGGATGCCGACTCGGTGCCCTCGCGCGGCCAGCGCGTGCTCCTGCGCAACAACGCCAATCTCAGCACCGGTGGCAGCGCCACCGACGTCACCGATGACGTGCATCCGGACATCTGCGCCCGCGTCGTCGCGGCCGCCAAGATGATCGGACTGGACATCTGCGGCGTGGACGTCGTGTGCGAAAGCGTGCTGAAGCCGCTGGAAGAGCAAGCAGGCGGCATCGTCGAAGTGAATGCTGCACCCGGCCTGCGCATGCACCTGACGCCTTCGTTCGGCAAGGGTCGCGCGGTCGGTGAAGCCGTCATCGCCAACATGTACGCCGATGGCGACAACGGCCGCATCCCGCTGGTGGCGGTGACCGGCACCAATGGCAAGACCACCACCGTTCGCCTCATCGCCCACCTGCTCGCCGCTAGCGGCCTGGGTGTCGGCATGACCAACACAGATGGCGTGTATGTGAATGGCCGCCAGACCGACAGCGGCGACTGCAGCGGCCCGCGCAGCGCGCGCAACGTGCTGATGCACCCGGAAGTCGATGCGGCGGTTTTCGAGACTGCGCGCGGCGGCCTGCTGCGCGAGGGCCTGGCCTTCGACTACTGCGATGTCGCGGTGGTGACCAACATCGGCAAGGGCGACCACCTCGGCCTGAACTACATCACCACGGTGGAAGACCTCGCGGTGCTGAAGCGCGTGATCGTGCAGAACGTGACGCCAAAGAAGGGTTACGCCGTGCTCAACGCCGCCGACCCCATCGTCGCCGGCATGGCCGCCAACTGCCCCGGACAGGTGATCTTCTTCGGCCGCGACGTGCAGCATCCGGTGATGGCCACGCACCGCGCGCAGGGCAAGCGCGTCGTCTACGTGGAAGACGGCGACATCGTCTGCGCGCAGGGCACGGAGCGCCATCGCCTCGCGCTCAAGGACATCCCGATCACACGCAACGGCGCCATCGGCTTCCAGGTGGACAACGCCATGGCTTCGGTCGCTGCCGCCTGGGCGCTGAACCTGGCGTGGACCAGCGTGCGCCTGGGCCTCGCCAGCTTCGCCAATGACAGCGACAACGCCCCCGGCCGCTTCAACGTGATGAACTATCGCGGCGCCACGCTGATTGCCGACTACGGCCACAACCCGGATGCCATGCAGGCGCTGGTGCAGGCCGTGGATGCGATGCCGGGCAAGCGTCGCTCGGTGGTCATCAGCGGTGCGGGCGATCGTCGTGATGAGGACATCCGCGAGCAGACCGAGATCCTGGGCGCCGCCTTCGACGATGTGATCCTCTACCAGGACGCCTGCCAGCGTGGCCGTGCCGATGGTGAAGTGCTGGCCTTGTTGCGCGACGGACTCAAGGGCGCGACACGCACCTCCTTCGTCGACGAGATCAATGGCGAGTTCATCGCCATCGACAGCGCACTGGCCCGCCTCAAGGAAGG
>JAVHYF010000081.1 GCA_031119205.1 Moraxellaceae bacterium
AGTAATGATTAGCTTCTGTGCCTTGTCCTGCTTGGGATTGCGCAGAACGCTGCGACGCTGCTGCGCGCGCATCAGGCGGTGCGCCTCCGTGCGTGGCAGGTGGGTGGCCCGCGCCACCGCGGTACAGGCGGCGGTCGCGGCTGATCGGCGACGCACGTGGAAGCGTGGCACCGATATTGCAGCGCACTCACGCATCGTTACATCTCCCCAGCCGTCACGCAGGAGCACCTCCATGAGCCAGATCGCCAGCCCTGATACCGCCGTCGCCAGCGTCACCAGCACACAGAAGCGCCCGGTCAGCTTCGACCTCGATTCGCCGGAACTCGCCGCCACCTACGACCGCGTCGGCGTGCGGCAGTACGAACACGGCAAGCTGCTGATCGCCGACCTCGCGATCAGCGAAGGCGAAAAGGTGCTGGACATCGGCAGCGGCACCGGCCTGCTGTCATCGTATGTCGCGGCGCGCGTCGGTCCCGGTGGTCGTGTCACCGGCGTCGACCCATTGCCGCATCGCGTGGCGCTGGCCAAGGGCAAGGCCATCGAGCGCGGCCTGCGCAATCTCGACGTGCAGGTCGGTCGGGCGGAAGATCTGTCGGGCTTCGACGATGCCAGCTTCGACGTGGTGTACCTGAACAGCGTGTTCCACTGGATCGAGGACAAGCCGCGTGCGCTGGCGGAGATATTCCGCGTGCTGAAGCCGGGCGGTCGCCTAGGCCTCAACAGCGGTGATGCGGAACGCCCGCACCAGTCCGCGCAGTTGCTGAAGGAGGCCGCGCAGGACGCCGGCATTCCCGCCGCCAGGCAGCCGGACGGTCGCAACCTCGGAGCGGTGAGCAATGCCGAATTGCAATCGCTGCTGACCGCCGCCGGCTTCGTCGATTACCAGGGCGACACGCGCACCATCGTCGACGACGTGCCGGACGCTGCCGACCTGCTGGCCTGGAGCCGCAGCAGCTCCTTCGGCAACGCGCAGGTGAGTTTCCATGGCGACGAGCAGGCACGCTTCGTCGCGGCGGTGAACCGGCGACTGGAGACCTTCCGCAGCGCGGAGGGCATCAGGCTGGAGCGCTACCTGATCTTTGCGACGGCGCGCCGTCCGCAGTTAGCCTGACGACGGGCAGACTGGCTGGTATGGGGCTGGTGCGGGGCTGATGTGCATCAGCCCGCCAGCCTGTTCAGCGTGTCGGCAATGGCGGACGCCGCCGCGTCTTTGCCTCCGGCGCATAGCGGTCCGCCTGCACGTCCGGCGACAGGCCGTGGGTGAATATCTCGTCGCTCAGCGGCAGCATGCCGGTGTCCCATTCCGCCCACTGCGCGCGCAGCCGCTCGAAGACATCCGGATGACGCTCGCGCAGGTTGGCGCGTTCGCGCTGGTCATCCACGACATCGAACAGGAATTCGTTGTCGTTGATCTTGAGGTACTTCCAGTTACCGTCCCGTGCGGCGCGTTGCGCGTTGGCCTTGTAGCGCCAGTACAGTGCGCGTGGGTAGGGTGTCTTCTCTCCCTGCAGCAC
Organism: Moraxellaceae bacterium; assembly: GCA_031119205.1. GTDB lineage: Bacteria > Pseudomonadota > Gammaproteobacteria > Burkholderiales > Rhodocyclaceae > Uliginosibacterium. The sequence continues at coordinate 1,515 of JAVHYF010000081.1, forward strand.
CGGCAGGATGTTGTCGCCGTCTGGCGGGTAGTCAGCGTCGGACTTCACGCCCGCGGCGGCCAGCAGTGTGGGCAGCCAGTCCATGGTGATCGTCACCTGGTCCTGCACGTGCGGCTTCAGTGCCTTCGGCCAGCACAGCAGGGTGGGCACGCGCAGTCCGCCTTCCAGCAACTCGGTCTTCTGGCCGGTGAAGGGCCAGGTCTGCGAGAAGCGCTCGCCGCCGTTGTCGCTGGTGAAGATCACAATGGTGTTGTCGGCGATGCCGCGTTCATCCAGCGCAGCGAGCACCTGGCCGACCGCGGCGTCCAGCGAGCGCACCATCTTCGCGTAGGTGCGCAGGTTGCCGCCGTCGTAGTGGAACAGGTCCTTGATGCTCAGCGAGACGGCCTCGTCTTCCGGGCCGACCCAGGGCCAGTGCGGCGCGGTGAAATGCAGCGACAGGAAGAAGGGGCTGTCGTCCTGCGCGTCGCGGATGTACTGCGCGGATTCGTCCGCGAGGATCTGCGTGTAGTAGCCGATGCGCTCCACCGGCACTTCGCCCTCGAAGAGATCGCGCGGCACTTCGGCGCCCACCGCCGGCTTGTGCGTGAAGTAGTCGATGGCGCCGCCGTAGTTGCCGAAGAAACGGTCGTAACCGCTCTTCAGCGGGCCGAAATCCGGCAGCTTGCCGAGGTGCCACTTGCCGATCAGCGCGGTGGTGTAGCCTGCGTCGCGCAACAGCGAGGGCAGGGTGGGGTGCTCCGGCGGCAGGCCGTAGGATTTGTTCGCACTGGCCAGTGGCTCTTCCAGTCCGCCGCGCAGGCGGTACTGGTAGCGGCCGGTCATCAGTGCGAAGCGGGTGGCGGAACAAACGGCGGAGTTTGCGTAGGCCTGCGTGAAGCGCACGCCCTGAGCGGCAAGCCGGTCCAGGTGCGGCGTCTCGTAGTCGGTCTGGCCGTAGACGCTGAGGTCGGCATAGCCGAGATCGTCAGCGACGATGAAGACGATGTTGGGGGCGCTCAAGCTGTGATCCTCATCTCTTCGCGTCATTCTTGGGGTCGCTCTTCACCTTGGGCCAGTGGCGCTCCAGCCTGGCCTGCTTCAGCGCTTCCTTCAGGAAGCGGTCGTCGATCCACGCATCCACGTCCACGGCGCGGCGGATCAGCTTCTGCTCCAGGCCGTCTTCCGCCACGCCCTTGAGGACGTCCACCCAGGCTTCGTCCAGCAGCGGCGACACGCGTGCCTTCACCGACTCGCCTTCGAATTCGTGCTGCAGCACTTCCAGCGGAACGCTGCTGCCGTTGGCCCACAACGCCAGCACCTTGTCGCGATTGGCATCCTCGGCGGCCCATGCGGCGGCGCGTACCAGTTGCTTCACCACCCGGGTGACGATCTCCGGATGCTTCGTCGCGAAGTCGTCGCTGGCGAGGATGCTGGACTGGATGGTGTAGTCGCCGCCGCGGCCCTTGGTGCTCAGCGGAATGCCGACGCCCTTGTCGCGCAATAACAGCAGGTCGTTGCCACCGAAAGTGGCGTCGATGTCCTTCGACACCACCGCGGCCTTGGAGGTCGGCCAGTCCAGGCTGACCAGCTTCACGTCGCGCGGTGCGAGATTGGCATCGCGCAACAGCAGCTCGAAGCGGCGCTGATAGGCGGTGCCCAGCAGCACCGCGACCTTGCGGCCCTTGAGGTCTTTCACGCTCTTGATGTCGGAGCCCGGCGAAGTCGCCAGGTAGCTGTTGGCGCCACGGCTGTTGGCGAGGATCAGGCGCGTGGCTGTGCCGCTTGACTTGCCGATCACCGCGGCGAGGTCACCCAGCGACACGATGTCGAGCTGTTTGTTGGCAAGTGCTTCGTTCACTGCCGGGCCGGCGCCGCGGAAGGACACCCACTGGATCTCGATGCCGTCCTTCCTGAACTCTTCTTCCAGCCAGCCGTGCGCGTTGACGATGGCCAGCGTGTTCACGCCGGGGAAGAATTTCTGGCCGACGCCGATTTGCGGTGAGCCGATGCGGATCACCGCAGGGTTGGCGGCGTGGATCGCGCCGGACGCCAGCGCGAACAGCAGGCAGGCGCCGCGGAGCAGGTTGGTCTTGAGGGTTTGGTGTAGTCGCATTTTTCTGATCGTTTTCTGTAGATGGCGTGTCGGGGCAGCGGCTACAACGCGCTGCGCGGTTCCGGCCAGCGTGTCGGTCGTGCCGATTCGAAGGCACGTGCCGCGCGCAGCACCAGGTCGTCGCGGTGTTGCGGGCCGACGATGTGCAGGCCGACCG
>JAVHYF010000082.1 GCA_031119205.1 Moraxellaceae bacterium
GCCGAACGCCTGACCTACATGGCCGGCGATGCCGGCCTGGCGGCGCTGCTGACGCAGCAGGCGCACGCCGGCAACTTCGACCTGCGCGGTCGGCCGGTGCTGGCGCTGGACGCATTGGAAGACGAACTGGCGGCGCTTTCGGGCGAGCGCCTCGGGCGCGATGCGATGGCGGCGGAGCCGGAATCGATCGCGTACGTGATCTACACCTCCGGCTCGACCGGCAGGCCCAAGGGCGTGCAGGTGCCGCACCGCGCGGTCAGCAACTTCCTGGCCAGCATGCAGCGCGAGCCGGGCATCGGCGAGAACGACCGCCTGGTGGCGGTGACGACGTTGTCGTTCGACATCGCCGTGCTCGAACTGCTGCTGCCGCTGAGCGTCGGAGCGCAGGTGGTGCTGGCCGATCGCGACACCGCGACCGACGGCGTCGCCCTGGCGGCATTGGTGCGCGACAGTGGCGCGACGATCATGCAGGCCACGCCCGCGTCGTGGCGGCTGTTGCTCGATGCGGACTGGACGGGCGATGCGACCTTCAAGATCCTTTGCGGTGGCGAGGCACTGCCGGCCGATCTGGCCGCGCAGCTGCTGCAGCGCTGCGGGTCGTTGTGGAATGTGTACGGCCCGACCGAAACGACGGTGTGGTCGACCTGCGCACGCGTCGTCGCCGGGCCGCAGGGCAAGCCGGCCGACATCCACATCGGCCGGCCGATCGCCAACACCCAGGTGTGGATCCTCGATCCGCAGGGCGGGCTGTGCCCGCTTGGCGTGCCGGGCGAGATCTGGATCGGTGGCGATGGCGTGACGCTGGGCTACCTCAATCGCGACGAACTGACGTCCGAGCGCTTCATCAACGATCCATTCTCCAAGGCAACCGCTGCGAAGCTCTACCGCACCGGCGACCGCGGCCGCTGGCGCCAGGACGGCGTGCTCGAACACATGGGACGGCTGGATTTCCAGGTCAAGGTGCGCGGCTATCGCATCGAGCTGGGCGAGATCGAAGCGTTGCTGGCGACGCATCCCGCGGTCGCCCGCGTGGTGGTTGCCGCACGCGAGGACCGCCCTGGCGACGTGCGCCTGGTGGCCTACGTCGTCGCCGCCGAGGGCCAGGCGGCGGACGAGGCGCAGCTGTTGTCGCACCTGCGCGGTTCGCTGCCCGATTACATGATTCCGCAGCACCTGATGGTGCTCGATGCGATCCCGCTGCTGCCCAACGGCAAGATCGACCGCAAGTCGCTGCCGGTGCCCGACATGAGCGTGCGCAGCGCGGGCGAGCGCATCGCCCCGCGCAACCCGCTCGAGCGCACCATCGCCGAGGCCATGGCCAAGGTGCTGGGCGTGACCGAGCTGGGCGTCGATGACGATTTCTTCTCAATGGGTGGCCACTCGCTGCTGGCTGCGCAGCTGACCTCGCGGCTGAACAAGGAACTGGGCATCGCGCTGTCGCTGCGTGCACTGTTCGACGGCCCGACCGTGGCCAAGCTGGCACGCCTGGTCGAGGACTACCAGCGCGAGCACGGCAGCGAAGGCGCGATCGTGCGTGAACCGATCGTGCACCTGGCCGACCAGTCGCATGGGCCGATGTCGGTGATGCAGGAACGGTTGTACCTGCTGGAGCAGTTCAATCCGGGCCAGATCACCTACAACACACCGTCGGCGCACCGACTGCGCGGTGAGCTCGATACCGAGGCCTTCCAGCGTGCCGTGCAGGCGATGCTGCAGCGGCAGTCCGCGCTGCGCACCTCGATCGAGCTGGTCGATGGCGAACCCATGCAGGTGATCCACGACCATGTCGAGCTCGACATCCGCGAAGTCGAGGACCTGAGCCACTTCGGCGACGATGTCCGCGATGGCGAAGTCACCAGGCGACTGGATGCGCTGATCCAGCAGCCGCTGCGGCTGGACCGGGCACCGCTGATCGCGTCGCGGTTGTTCAGGCTGGGGCCGCAGGAGCACATCTGGTTCTTCATGCCGCACCACCTGATCTGGGATGGCTGGTCGTTCGACCTGATGTACTCGGAGATGTCGGAACTGTATGCAGCGCAGATAGAGCATCGCGCCCCGGTGCTGCCCGAGTTGACCGTGTCGTACCTGGACTATTCGGTCTGGCACCGGCAATGGCTGCAGGGGCCGGAGTATGCGAAGCAGCTGGCATTCTGGCGTGATCGGCTGGGCGGGGCGGGGCAGGGCGTGGAAGCCTTGCCCACGGATCTGCCACGCCGTCCCGGCATGTCCGGCCGCGGCGCCACGCGCCGGATCAACGTGTCGCGAGCCACCACCGAAGCACTGCACGCCGCGGCACTCAAGCTCGATGCGACGCTCTTCATGGTGCTGCTGGCTGCGTACTTCACCCTCGTCAGCCGTACCTCGGGCCTGCGCGAGCTGATCATCGGAACGCCGGTACGCGGGCGCAACAGCGCCGAGGTCGAGCCGTTGATGGGCTACTTCACCAGCCTGCTGCCGCTGCGGGTCGAAGTGGATGCGTCGATGACGTTCGCCCAGGCGCTGGCCCGGGTGAAGGACATGGTGCTGGACAGCTTCGGCCATCCGGACGTCCGCCTGGAAGACCTGGTGCGCGAGCTGAGCATGCGCAGCCGTGAAGGCGGGGCAGTGCTGTACCACGCGCTGTTTTCGTTCCAGGACATCCGCAACCGCGTGACCCATTGGGGCCCGCTGGAGCACGGCCGCTTCCCGGTGTTCCAGACCGGCGCCACCCAGGACCTGGGCATGTGGCTGGTCGAGCAGGACGAGGGACTTTCGGGCGGCTTCATGTACAACGCCGACATCTTCCATGGGCAGACCGCCGAACTGCTCCACAACCGCTATCTGCAGTTGCTGGATCGCATCGGCAACGATCCGTCGATTTCGCTGGAGGCACTGACCGCGTTCGACGACGGCCAGCCGCTGCTGTTCGGCCGGCCGGCTGCGGACATCGAAGTGGATGCTGCGGCAACAGCCGATGCGATTGAAGTGGAGGCCGTCGCGGAGGCCAACGACGAGGACCTGGATCCGCTCGCAGTGCGCCTGCTGGAGATCTGGCGCGACCTGCTGCGCAATCCGCGCATCGTCGCCGACGACGACTTCTTCACCCTCGGCGGCCACTCGCTGCAGGCGGTGCAGATGTTCCACCGCTTCAACCATGAGACCGGCGTCAACCTGCCGCTGGCGACGCTGCTCGGTGCGCGCACGGTGCGGGCATTGGCATTGGCCTATCGCCACGCGGGTGCGCATGCCGAAGGCGAGACCGATGCGCCGACACGCGTGGATCCATGGGCGCCGCTGGTGCCGATCCGCACGCACGGCGACGGCCTGCCGTTCTTCCTCGTGCATGCGGTCGGCGGCAACGTGCTCAATTACCGCGCACTGGCCGAAGCCTTGCCGGAAGGATTCCCGATCTACGGACTGCAGGCGCTGGGACTGGATGGACGCACTGCGCCGCTGGAAAAGATCGAAGCCATGGCCGAACGCTATGTGCGCGAGATCCGCCAGCTGCAACCGCACGGCCCGTACCACCTGGCAGGCGGCTCGATGGGCGGGATGATCGCCTACGAGATGGCCCAGCAACTGGTCGCGGCGGGCGAGCGGGTAGGGTTGCTGGGGCTGATCGACACGTCGGCCGAGTTCGGTGTCCGCTATCGCGAGCAGGGGCGCAGCGGCTTCAGCGCCCGCGTCGGCCGCCTGCGCCGTCGCATGCAGGGGCAGTCACTGGGTGAGCGCCTGGCGACGATCAGCGAAGCGGTCAATCGCCGCATCCAGGCCCGCCA
>JAVHYF010000057.1 GCA_031119205.1 Moraxellaceae bacterium
CGGGCGCTCTGGCGCGGGCCGTAGGTGTTGAAGGGGCGCAGCACGGCGACCGGGGTGCCGAAGGCGGCGTGGAAGGACAACGCGAGGGCGTCCGCGCCGATCTTGGTGGCGGAGTACGGCGACTGGCCTTGCAGCGGGTGTTCTTCGGTGATCGGCACGAAGCGCGCGCTGCCGTACACCTCGCTGGTGGAGGTGACCACCACCTTGCTGACGCCGAGATCGCGTGCAGCCTGCACGATGTTGAGCGTGCCCTTGACGTTGGTGTCGACGTAGGCGTCCGGCGAGTGGTAGCTGTAGGGAATGGCGATCAGTGCGGCGAGGTGCAGCACCGCGTCACAGCCCTGCATGGCGGTGCGCACGCCGTGCGGGTCGCGCACGTCGCCGGCGAAGACTTCGAACTTGCCCTTCACGTCCGGCGCCGCTTCATCCAGCCAGCCCCAGCTGTTGAAGGAGTTGTAGAGGACAAAGGCGCGCACGTCGTAGCCCGCGCGAACCAGGGCTTCGGTGAGGTGGGAGCCGATGAAACCGTCGGCGCCGGTGATGAGGACTTTGCGGGTCATGTTCGAGTCCGACAAGCGGAACCGTCATTTCCGCCCTTCGACAAGCTCAGGGAACGGCGGGGATGGCGGGACCAAGAGGCGAGCGAACGCCCGCCTTCAGAGAACGATTCCAAGTGCAGCCCGCCAGCGGAACGGCCTTCAACGTCACGCGTGGCGATTCGGCACGCCCCCCCATCCCCTCTGGAGCCGCCGAGCAGCACAGACAAGCCGAGGGATCGCGCATAGCGCGACGGCGAGCATGTCTGAGCACCGAAGACCGAGCGAAGCGACAGACTGAGGGCGAGTTGCGGAGCCGCTCGGCTTGTCGAGCAGCGCAGGGAACCGCGCTTCAGCGCGGCGGCGTAAGCGGGGCGGCTTTCTTTGGGTACTTTCTTTGTCCGCACAAAGAAAGTACCTCGCCCGCCGGGGCGAACTCCCGGCTCGGCATCACGATCAACCAAGGCTTTGCGGCGTGAGCCGGTAGTAGTCGGTAGAAGACCACACCCAAAGTCGCTGGATTCCCGCCTTCGCGGGAATGACGGTGCGGGAGGTCGGTGATGATCGCAACGGCCTTCACGGCGGCCACGCTCAACTGAATTTCCGCCTTCGCGGGAATGACGGTGCGTAAGGGCGGTGGTGATCGGGGCGGTGATCGCAGCGGCGGTCACGAGAGCTCCACTCAATTGGCCGCCACCTTCTGGCGCCCCTTGTTGTACTCCTTCCGCTCCGCACCCACCTCATGGAGCTGCGCCAGCGCCGCCGAGGCAGCGTCGATGAAGCGCAGCATCAGGTCGAAGCCGAAGCGGCCGAACTCGACCGCCTTCTCCTCTGTGGCGCACAGGGACACGCAATCGTAGAAGAAGCGCCCCATGTGCAGCATGGAACCACGCATCAGCGGAAATATCTGGGTCGACTGGTGCTTCGCCTGGAAGAAGTAATAGTGGATGTCGTACAGGCGATCCACCACGTCCATCTTGTTCTTCAACTCGGGATCGTCGCGGAACTCACCATTGACGATGCGGGTGAGGTCCTCACGCACGGCCTTGAGCTGCACCTCCAGCATCGACAGGCGCTCCAGCGGGTCGGGATCGTAATCGCCGGTGAAAGCGGTCATCACGGCCGCGAGCGTGGCCTGCTTGGTGGCGGCCGTGGCGTCGATATGGAAGTCCTCGGGCTTGAGCGGCTCGGCGCCCTTGATCAGCGCACCGTCATTCAGGTTGAAGACCTGCGGGCCGGGGTGCTCCTTGATGGTCAGGGCCATCGAGTCGCGCGAGTGCATGAAGATCTCGGTGGAGAGCATGTCGCCACCGAAGTTGGCCTCGACGGTACGGGCGGTGTCTTCCTTGTGCTCGGCGTGCACGTTGTCCACGTACTTCATGAGGCCGGGGTCGATCTCGACCTCCTCGTCGTAGTAGATGGACGACTTGGCGTGGTGGCGGCGCTCGTCGCGGAAGCCGAAGTCCACACCAGCCAGGAATATCTTGCTGAAGCCGAGCTTGAGCGCGAGGCCGACGCCACCGTTGGTACAGGTCGGGCCGCTGCGGAAGTGCGGGAATTCGTTGAAGAAGTCGCCCACCGCAGTGCCGAGGTCGGTCTCCTTGAAGAACACCAGCGGCGTGGTGGTCAGCTCGAAAACGTCGGGGTGCATGATGGTCAGGGCGATGATCGGCACGTCGGCGATGAAGGCCTTGGTGACCGGGTCTTCCAGGAAGCGGCAGGTCAGCAGGGTGCGTTCGATCTCGACGTGGAAGTCGGGCTTGATGCCTTCGCGGGCCAGGGCAGTCACCGCGCTGCCGCAGCTGAACACCACCATGCGGTCGCGATTGGCCTTGAGCAGCGGCACCAGCGTATCCAGCGAAGGGCCGGCGCCGATGACGACGGCCACCGAGTCCTGCGGCATGCCCGCGGGGGCCCTGGTGAAGGCCGGCGGATGGTCGATGCCGTTCTCCACGGCCTGCTTGAGGCCGACGATCTCGTCGTCCAGGAAGCCCCAGCCGCGGTACAGGGTCCACAGGTCGCGCTGCAGGGTGCCCCACAGCGTGCGGACCTTCTCGGAGTCGTAGTCGTTGAAGAACAGGCCGGCGCCCTGCACGTAGTAAGGCGGCCAGTTGTTGTAGATGACGTGGCGCAACTGGTCGGCCAGCACGTCCGGGTCTTCGTCGCAGGCCATCGAGAAGTGGAAGCCGGTGCGAGCGAAGCGCTGCGCCAGCAGCACGTAGTCCACCAGGTACAGCGACAGGTTGAGCCGCGCGATGTCGGTGTCGACGATGAACAGGTGGCGCATCTCGTAGTCGTCCACTAGACGGTCGAGGTGCCAGCCGTAGCCGCTGCCGAACACGATGGCGATGGGAATCTTCTTGTCGCCGAAATCCGCCAGGGTGAGGCGCTCGTCTTCGCCCGAGGTCATGTCCATGAACTTCTGGACCAGCTCGGTGCGGTACTCCTTCTCTATATAGGTATGGAAGTACGGGATGTCCTGGTGGGGGGCGACGTTGTAGAGGTCCTTCAGGTATTCGGTATCCACGACGATGCGCGGGCGGGTCTTCGGGTTGTCGAAGACCGACATGAGGATCTTGCCCAGCTCCACGTGATCCTTGGCGTCACCGTGGTGGCGCCCGGAATAGATGGTCATCTCGGCATTCGGGCCGACCGTGAAGGGTGCGGGCAATTCCTTGCCCATGATTTTCTCGAAGACGCGGGGGAAGTTCTTCTGGAGGAAGAAGAGATTGGCCTGGTAGGTGGCCATCAGCTTCTGGATGTAGGCCTCCTGGAGGGTGGTCCAGCCGTCCTCGAAACCGCCGGGTGCCGGCTGCGGCGGAGGTGTCTGCGTCATCGTCTTCCCGATCTATACCAGCGCGATGCTGGCATCTGGGTGCATGGGGCCATGCCAGCGCGGGCGCGCAGACACGATTCTTTTCACGTATTTGACCGACATGCGGGGCACGGACGCAATCCGGGCTTAACCGTGTTATCGGCGGCCATTTCTTGAAACTTGAGCCATCAGGGGCCTATTTACAGCAAGGCGGGCCGCCCGCAAACCCGCGTCATTGCTTGCTTTGCGGGCAGCCCTCTGACGCATGAAAAAAATATCTCTGCCTGAAGGCCAGCGTAACCCTGAAGTGAGGGGCTTTTCCGTCGTTATTTGGCTCATGGCTAGGGACTGGCTGGCACGAATGACCAGCTGCCCACAAGCCAACGGAACAGGCAAGAGCGTCGCAAGGCGATGAAGCAGCCAGACCGAAGTGGGAAACGCAACCATAAAGGAAAAGCACCATGGCTATGACCATCAACACCAATGTGTCCTCGCTGAATTCCCAGCGCGCACTCAACGGTACCCAGAACTCGCTCGCAACCTCGCTGCAACGCCTGTCTTCCGGCCTGCGCATCAACAGCGCCAAGGATGACGCCGCCGGCCTGGCCGTCGCCGAACGCATCAAGGCACAAGTGAGCGGCTTCAACGTCGCGATCCGCAACGCCAACGACGCCATCTCGCTGATGCAAGTGGCCGACGGTGGCGCCGCGCAGGTGTCCGACAACATCCAGCGGATGCGCGAACTGGCCGTTCAGGCCGCCAACGGCACGCTGAACAGCGGTGACCGCGCCAACCTGCAAGTGGAATTCGCCGCCCTGTCGTCTGAAATCAGCCGCCTGGGTGAAGCTACCAAGTTCAACAACATCGCCGTGGCCAACGCCTCGACGACCTTCACCTTCCAGGTGGGCGCCGGCACCACGACCAACGACCAGATCAGCGTGTCCGTCGCCGACGTGCGTGGCTCCACGCTGGGCATCGGCACAACGATCAGCGTCTCGGACGCCGCCGCCGCGCTGACCGCGATCACCGCGCTGGACTCTGCGATCAACACCGTCACCACCACCCGCGCCAGCTTCGGTGCCGCCCTGAACCGCTCGCAAGCGGTCATCTCCTCGCTGCAGATCGCGGTGGAGAACCAGGAAGCAGCCCGCGGCCGCATCGTGGATGCCGACTTCGCATCCGAAACCGCCAACCTGAGCCGCGTGCAGATCCTGCAACAGGCCGGTACGGCGATGCTGGCCCAGGCCAACGCCCTGCCGCAGCAAGTGCTGTCGCTGCTGCGCTGAGCCCCTGGTTACGGACAAAAGATAAAGGAAACGCATCATGGCAATGACCATCAACACCAACGTCTCGTCGCTCAACTCGCAACGCGCGCTGAACGGCACCCAGAACTCGCTGGCCACCTCGCTGCAGCGTCTGTCCTCCGGCCTGCGCATCAACAGCGCCAAGGACGACGCCGCCGGCCTGGCCGTGGCGGAACGCATCAAGGCGCAGGTGAACGGCTTCAACGTCGCGATCCGCAACGCCAACGACGCCATCTCGCTGATGCAGGTGGCCGACGGCGGCGCCGCGCAGATCTCCGACAACGTGCAGCGTATGCGTGAGCTGGCCGTGCAGGCCGCCAACGGCACGCTGAACAGCGGTGACCGCGCCAACCTGCAAGTGGAATTCGCCGCCCTGGGCGCCGAAGTGGATCGCCTGTCGCAAGCGACGAAGTTCAACAACATCGCGCTGACCAACTCGGCCGCCACGACCTTCACCTTCCAGGTGGGCGCCGGCACGACGAGCAACGACCAGATCACCGTGTCGACCTCCGACATGCGCGCTTCGATCCTGACCATCGGCAGCGTGTCGATCGACGTGACCATGGCTTCGACCGCGCAAGCCGCGATCACCACCCTGGACACCGCGATCAACACCATCACCACGACCCGCGCCGGTTACGGTGCTGCGCTGAACCGCGCCAATGCCGTCACCTCCTCGCTGCAGATCGCGGTGGAGAACCAGTCGGCCGCCCGTGGTCGCATCGTGGATGCCGATTTCGCCTCCGAAACGGCCAACCTCAGCCGCGTGCAGATCCTGCAACAAGCGGGCACGGCGATGCTGGCGCAAGCCAACGCACTGCCGCAACAAGTCTTGAGCCTGCTGCGTTAAGACAGACAAAGGCAGACCGCGCCCTTCGGGGCGTCGGCCTCACACCCCGCCGGAGCGATCCGGCGGGGTTTTTCTTTTGTGGGCTCTGTGGCGGGCCGCGACACGTCCGGCTCTCCATCCAGCAAGCCGCCGAATGGCTGGAGAGGGCGGCAACACTGCGGCAAAGACTGCCGCCCCGGCGGAAAAAAACGCCCGTCCCCACCCCGGGCGGCCGCTCGTCCAGGCGGCTCGCCAAGCCACCTCAAACCCCTGAAACCCTTGCCACTACTGGCTTTCGTCAAGCTGGCACGCTCGCTGCTAAATGGAGTGCGAGCCGGCCAGCCGCGCAGTACCCCTGCGACTCGGTACTGCCCGTCGGCTGTTGCCGCAAAACCGTACCGAGCGGCGTGATAACGCAATGACGAAGGAGAGCCAAACATGGCAATGACCATCAACACCAACGTGCCGTCGCTCAACGCGCAGCGTAACCTCGGCACAACCAAGGACTCGCTGGCCACATCGCTGCAACGCCTGTCCTCCGGCCTGCGCGTGAACAGTGCGAAGGACGACGCGGCCGGCCTGGCCGTGGCAGAACGCATCCACGCCCAGGTGCGCGGCTTCAACGTTGCCATCCGCAACGCCAACGACGCCATCTCGCTGATGCAGGTCGCCGATGGCGGCTCGCAGCAGATTGCCGACAACGTGCAGCGCATGCGCGAACTGGCTGTGCAGGCCGCCAACGGCACGCTGAACAGCGGCGACCGCGCCAACCTGCAGGTGGAGTTCGCTGCCCTCGGCGCCGAAGTGGAACGTCTGTCCCAGGCCACCAAGTTCAACAACGTGAACCTGCTGAACTCGCTGACCACCACCTTCACCTTCCAGATCGGCGCAGGCACCACGGCCAACGACCAGATCAGCGTCTCCACCGCCGACCTGCGCGCCTCGATCCTGGCGATCGGCAGCGTGTCGATCGACGTGACGATGGCTTCCACCGCGCTGATCGCGATCACCAACCTGGACTCGGCGATCAACACCATCACCACGACCCGCGCAGGTTTCGGTGCCGCGCTGAACCGCGCCAGCGCTGTCATCTCCTCGCTGCAGATCGCGGTGGAAAACCAGGCAGCCGCCCGTGGCCGGATCATCGACGCCGACTTCGCGTCCGAAACCGCGAACCTGAGTCGCGCGCAGATCCTGCAACAGGCCGGCACCGCCATGCTGGCGCAGGCCAACGCCCTGCCCCAGCAAGTGTTGTCGCTGCTGCAAGGCTGATGGAACGCCAGAAAACGACAGGGGGACATCGGCCCCCTGTTTTTTCTGGTTCGTCAGGTGTCTGAAGTCAGTTTTCAAGCGTTTGTTTTATAGGAGTATTTCCGGAATCCAGGAGCGGTTTGTCACAGTTGGACACCAAGAAGGTCACCTAACCCTGTGCTGGCGTGTCACAGCGCCGTAATTGTTCTCAAGCCCTACGGAAGTCATTGAATCCACAAGATTCTCAAGACCACGGCGGGCATGCCGTAGTAACAGGCAGGGATTGCGAAGCAGTCCTCGCCGGCAACGGCAACAACGAGAAACGCACAGAAAAAACTCTGAACCGGAAAGGTGGGCCCTCGGGCCCATCCCGCGGTCGAGGCGAAAGCCGGAACCGCGGGCCGCAAGGCACCGGCAAGGAAGGAGGTAGCACCATGGCGATCCAGCCCGTACCGCCGCCGCTTGGACAATTTGTGAGTCGCCCCCAGGGTGTGACTCCGGCTCGACCTGCCGGAGAAGCCAACCCTGCGACCACCGAGTCCGCAGCCCCGCAACAGACCGCGCAAACTGAACAGACATCTTCCGCTCTAAGCGTTCGAGAACAGGTTGACCGTGCCATGAATGAAGTCCGACAAGCTCTGGGCCCCGTGGCACGCAATCTCCAGTTCTCGATCGATGATGAAACGGGTCGCACCGTCATCAAGGTGGTGGACTCCACCACCAAGGAAGTCATCCGTCAGATGCCCAGCGAAGAATTGCTGGCCATTACGCGGTCGCTGGATAAGTTCTCGGGTTTGTTTGTCAAACAGAAAGTTTGACGGGCAGTTCCGCGGTTCGACGCACGGGCCGGCGCAGGCATCGAATGCGCAAGGCCGTGCGGCGTCAGATGAGGTAGCACATCATGGCAGGCACGATCACATCGCTCGGGGTAGGTTCCAACCTCAACCTCGAAGACATGGTGACGCAGCTGATGCAACTCGAGCGTCAGCCGATCACCCAGATCCAGGCGCGTAGCGCCAGCGCCACTACACAGCTTTCCGCCCTGGGCAGCCTGAAGAGCGCGCTGTCCAACCTGCAGACGGCCGCCAAGGCGCTGTCTACCGGCACCAACTTCAACGCATTCAAGACCGCCGTCGCCGCAACCGATGTGGCGACTGCGACCGCCACCGGCAGCGCCGTGGCCGGCCAGTACAGCATCGAAGTCACCCAGCTCGCGCAGTTCCAGAAGGTGAAGTCCGCCTCCGTCACCAACGGCGCGACGATTGCCACCGGCACGCTGACGCTGGAGCTGGGCTCGACCACTGGTGGCACCTTCACTGCCGACGGCACCAAGACGAAGAACATCGTCATCAACAGCGGCAACAACACGCTGGCTGGCCTGCGCGACGCCATCAACGCGTCCGGCGCGGAAGTCAGTGCGTCCATCGTGAATGAAGGCAGCAGCTCGCGCCTGGTCCTGACGTCCAAGAATTCCGGTACGACGAATACCTTCCGCCTGTCCGGCCTGAGTGGTTTCGACTACAACCCGGCCAGCGAAACGGGCACGATGGAGAAGATCACCTCGGCGCAGGACGCCAAGGTGACCATCGACAGCATCGAGGTGACGCGTTCGTCCAACACGATCACCGACGCCATCAACGGCGTGACGCTGAACCTCGCCAAGACCAACATCGGCACCCCCACCACGCTGTCGGTCACGACCGACGGCAAGGCGGTGGAAGACAAGGTCAACGCCTTCATCAAGGCCTACAACGACGTCAATTCGTACATCAAGGCACAGACCGCTTACGACGCCACCACCAAGAAGGCCGGTGCGCTCAACAGCGACGCCGCGGTGCGCAGCATCCAGTCGCAGTTGCGCGCGACGGTAAGCGGCACCCTGTCGGGTGGCACGCTGACCCGCATGTCGGAGGTAGGCATCAAGATCGCGGTCGATGGCAGCCTGTCGCTGGACAGCACCAAGTTCCAGGCCGCACTGGCCGACCCGACCAAGAACGTGTCCGCACTGTTTGCCGACACCAACGGCGTGGCCGGTTTCGGCAAGCAGATCGACAGCAAGATCACTGATTTCCTCAGCACCGACGGGGTCCTCACCTCGCGCACCGACGGCATCAACAAGACGATTACGAGCTATACCAAACGTATCGAGGCACTCGAAGTACGGATGGAGAGCATCGAGGCCCGCTATCGCCGGCAGTTCAGCGCCCTGGACACCATGGTGGCCAGCTACACCAGCACCGGCAACTACCTGTCCCAGCAGCTCGCCGCGCTGGCAGCCAACTCCTAACAGGTCGAAAGCACACGCATGTTCACCACCCAATCCGCTTCCGCCTATGCCAAGGTCGGCGTCGAGACCGGCGTCGGTACGGCAGATCCGCACCAGCTGATCGTGATGCTCTTCGACGGCGCCCTGCTGGCCATCAACAGCGCAGCCATCGCGATGGAGAAGAACGATCCGGCTGCCAAGGGCCACAACATTTCGCGCGCCATCGAGATCATCACCTTCGGCCTGAAGGCCAGCCTCGACGCTGAAGCCGGTGGCGAGCTGGCAAGCCGCCTGGGCACGCTGTACGACTACATGTGCGAACGCCTGCTGTTCGCCAACCTGAAGAACAACCAGGCCACGCTGACCGAGATCTCCAACCTGCTGGCCGATCTGAAGGACGCGTGGGAGAACATGGGCAGCGTCACCAACGGTGGCGAGAAAGTCACGCCATGAGCAGCCTGCATCTCTACGAAACCATGAGCGGCCTCACCGGCCAGATGGTGGACGCCGCGCGCGCCGAAGACTGGGACCGCCTGTGCGAGCTGGAGAAAGAAGTCGCCGGCCTGCGTGACCGTCTGGCCAGCGAAGACCCGATCACCGCGCCGCAAGGCCTGTCCGACTCTGCCCTGCGCGCGCAGAAGCTCACGCTCATCCGCCGCATGCTGGACGACGACCGTACCGTGCGTAGCTATACCGAACCCTGGATGGAGAGCGTGCGAAGCTTCCTGGCGGCGGGTACCCGTACCCGCAACGTCCGCATGGCCTACCAGGCGTTCGGCGAATAAGCCCCACCCGCTGACGGGAGTCGACCGTGATCCCGGCCGACCTCGCCACGCGCCTGCGCGAACTCATCGCGTCCCAGATCCAGCCGCTCACGGCGAGTACCTCGCTCGCCAGCGAGTTGCCGGATTTCGAACTCGGACAGCGTTTCAGCGCCCTCATCCAGTCTCCGCTCCCGGACGGCACCTTCAAGGCCCTGGTCGCCGGCCGCACCATGACTCTTGCTCTGCCGGAATCCGCCAAGGAAGGCGACGTGCTGGAGCTGATGGTGAGCGAGAAGCCGAAGCCCAACGGCACCATCACCGCGCGCCTCGCTGAACCCACCGCACAGTCACAACCACGCCCGCAACTCTCGCAGGCCGGCCAGATCATCAGCCAGTTGCTGACCGGACGCTTCTCCCAGGTCGAACCGGAAGTGCAGCTCAACAGCGGCAAGCCGCTGGTGGATACATCACCGACGGCCGTGACGGCAAAACAAGGCAACGCAGCCTCCACCGCGGAGACTGCCGCCACGCCCCCGTCGCAACTGGGCGCACGGCTGGCAGCCCAGCTCGCCCCGGCCTTGCGCCAGGCGGTGAGTCAGAGCGGCCTGTTCTACGAAGCCCACCAGGCCCGCTGGGTCGACGGCGACCTGCCACTGGAAAGCCTGCTGAAAGAGCCGCAGGCCATGGCCCGCCTGGCCAGTAATGCTCCGTCTGGCAGCCTGGGCGCAGAAGCCGCGCCGGATGCGCCGCAGGACGGCACGCCCGGCGGCCAGGCAGCACCCTTGCGCGACACGCTGGCCCAACGTCAGCAAGCGGCTATCGCCGGCGCCGACATGACGACGGCTGACGAGATGGCCCGTATGGCGGATGGCGACGCCGCTGGCCCCGGCGCGCCCGCCGAAGCCGCCCGCAATGCAGCACGCATGCCGGAGAGCGTGGGCCCGATCGTGCATCAGCAACTCGATGCGCTGGCCACCCAGCAGGCCACCTGGACCGGCCAGGTGTGGCCCGGCCAGATCATGCACTGGACCGTAGAGGACCCGCGTGGCGGCAACGGTGGCCAGGGAGGTGAGGGCCAGCAAGGCAGCGATGAGGACTTTGCTGCCTGGAAGAGTGACATCCGCATGATCCTGCCGCGTCTCGGCGGGCTCGACGCACAACTCATCCTGACACCCGCAGGCCTCGCCCTGCGTATCACGGCGCCCAGTCCGGAAGCCATCGCCACCATGCGCGCCCATCAGGGCGAACTCGCCTCGGCACTGGAAGCCGCTGGCGTACCGCTGACAGGCCTGTCGCTGGAGAACACGACGGGCCCCGGCGCATGAGCAGCAAGGTCACCCGGAGCAACGGCGATTTCGATCCCCGCGCGACAGCAGTGGCACTGGCCTACGGTCAGGGCGAAGCCGCGCCGCGCGTGGTCGCCAAGGGTCGTGGCGTGCTGGCGCAGGAAATCATCAACCGCGCGCGGGATGCCAATGTCTTCGTGCACGAATCCCCCGAACTGGTCGCCCTGTTGATGCAGGTGGACCTGGACGCCCGCATTCCGCCGCAGCTCTATGTCGCGGTGGCCGAGCTGCTGGCCTGGATTTACCGTCTGGAAGCAGGCATTACTGCACCGCCGCCGCAATTGCCCGGTGATATAGTCGCCGCCAGTTCCGCGCTGGAAAAACCGCTGCAAGACCAGCCGCCGCACGCCGACTCCTCGCCTGTGTCCAGTCCGTCCGAATCTGCATGACCGAGACCCAACAACCCGCCCCGCGCTTCGAGCTGCTGCAGGCTGACAACCTCACCCAGTACCTGTTGTCCGAGCGCCGCGAGATCGCCTTCGTGCTGCGCCAGCTGGCGCACAAGCGCAGTCTGGTCACTGCTTACTACGGGCAGCAGGAACGCTTCCTCACCACCAGCGTCATCGGCGTGTCCGAAGACGAGCGCTGGCTGTTGCTGGATGTGGCCCGCGACGAGGCCCTGAACGCCGAAGCCCTGCTGGCCGAACGCGTGCTGTGCATCACCCAGCTCGACAAGGTGAAAGTGCAGTTCGCGGTGAGCAAGCTGCAACGCACCGAGGCCGATGGCCTGCCGGCCCTGCGTGCGCCGTTGCCGGAAAACCTGCTGCGCCTGCAACGTCGCGAGTACTACCGCCTGCACGCCCCGACCTCCCACGCCCTGTCCTGCACCATCCCCTTGCCCGATGGCGGTCGCATGGAGGCACGCGTGGTGGACATTTCCGGTGGCGGCCTCGCCGTCATCGTGCCGCCGGCCGGTACCGACCTGGCGCCGGACATGGTGTTCGAGAACTGTCGCATCGACCTGCCCGATTTCGGCCCGGTCACCACCAAGCTGCGCGTACGCAACCTCTTCCGCCTGACCAGCCGTAGCGGTGTGGTGACCCTGCGCGCCGGCTGCCAGTTCGAAGACCTCAGCACGCCGATGGCCAACGCCATCCAGCGCTACATCCTGCGCGTCGAACGCGAACGCAAGGCGCGCGACAGCGGTCTCTGATCTGCGGCCCGCCGGCCACCCGCAGCACATGACCAGCCGCCCAGACCGCTCCGACGCCACCCGCTACGTCTGGCTGTCCATTGCCGCAGCGGTCCTGACCATCGGCCTCAAACTCGCTGCTTGGTGGATCACCGGCTCGGTCGGCCTGCTGTCGGACGCGCTCGAATCCTTCGTCAATCTCTTCGCCGCCGTCTTCGCGCTGTCCATGCTGATCGTGGCGGCCGCACCGCCGGACGAGGATCATCCCTATGGCCACAGCAAGGCCGAGTACTTCTCCAGCGGCTTCGAAGGCACCCTGATCCTGCTGGCCGCGGTCGCCATCCTGTGGACTTCCGTCCCACGCCTGTGGACGCCGCAACCGCTGGAAGAACTCGGGCTCGGCCTGTGGCTGACCGCCGCCAGCACGGCGGTCAATTTCGCCGTGTCACGCGTGCTGGCCCGCGCCGCACAACGTCTGCGCTCGGTCGCCCTGGAGGCGGATGCCCGCCACCTGATGACGGACGTATGGACCTCCTGCGGCGTGGTTGTCGGCTTGCTGGCGGTGCTGGCCACCGGCTGGCTGTGGCTGGACGCGGCCATCGCGGTCCTGGTGGCGCTGCGCATCCTGCTGGAAGGCTGGCACCTGATGCGGGGCGCGGTGGGAGGGCTGATGGATGAGGCCTTGCCGGCCGGGGACCTCGCCACCATCGAGGGCGTGCTGGACGCTTTCCGCCCCCGCGGCCTTCACTTCGCCGATCTGCAGACCCGCCGCGGCGGCCATGCACGCTTCATCAGTCTGAAGGTGCGCGTACCCGGCGACTGGCGGGTAGATACCAGCCACGCGTTGCTCGATGAAATCGAAACGACACTCGCCGCAAGCTTGCCCGGCGCGCAAACCGTCACACATCTGGAACCCGTGGAGGCTGTAATACCCCCTCAGGCACCCCGCGAGACTGGGCAGGCAGGTTAAAATTGCGGGTTTTCCGGAAATCTGACCCGATCAGATCATCTACCGGCCGTGTTTCCAGTGGATTTGCCTTGACCAAGACTGCCGTAATTCGACTTCGTTCAGCCGCCCTGCTCATCACCTGTGCCGTATTGCACGGCCGTGCGATGTCCGCCTTGGCGCTGCCCGGCCATGGGTCGGCCCACTGCTCCTGATCAACATGTCTGCAAACTCCGCCACAACCTTCCGTTTCTCGCTCGCCCGCTGGAGTGCCTGGGCGCCGCGGCTGCCTGACGCCACCGCCTGGCTGGCCTGGGCGCAGGATGGCCGGAGCGACGATAGCGAACACACGCCAGCGGTGGCCGCCATGGCGCCCATGCTGCGCCGCCGCCTGGGCCGCTACGGCCGCATGGCGCTGGAAACCCTGTTCGGCCTTGGCGACAACACCGGCCAGCCCATCGTGTTCGCGTCCCGCCACGGCGAACTGTCGCGCTGCCTGAGCTTGCTGGAAGAACGCCAGTCCACCGGTGGCCTGTCGCCCCAGGGTTTCAGCGTCGCAGTCCACAACGCGGTGCCGGGTCTGTACACCATCGATCGTCAGGTCGCCGCGCCGGTGTCCGCGGTTGCCGCAGGCGCCGACAGTTTTGCAGCAGCGCTCATCGAAGCCGCGGCCCTGCTTGCCGATGGTCACGAAGAAGTCTGGCTGGCGGTCTGCGAGGAGCCGGTACCGGAGATCTTCGCCGCGTTCATCGACGAGCCCCAGCAGGCCTTTGCCTTCGCGCTGGCGCTGCGCGCCGGTGACGAATGGGGCTTCAGCGTTTCGCAGGCAGCTTCCCCCAATGCGGCGGCAACCGGGCTCCCCGGCGCCCTGCAATGCCTGCGCGGCCTGCTGCGCGGTGAAAACACCCTGGTGAGCACGCCGGCCCATTGCTGGCAGCTGACTGCACGCAATGCCGAGAGGCAGGCAGCATGACGGGCCTCGTCCAGCGCATCGCAAATCTGGTGGACCGCCCCTGGCGCATCCTTGCCACCGGTTTCTGCTTCACGGTGTTCGGCCTTGGCGGCCTGTTGATGCTGCTGATCGTGCTGCCGGTGCTGGCACTGGTGCGCGATCCGCAGCAACGCAACCGCTGGGCCCGCAGCTTGATTCACCACAGCTTCCGCCTCTTCACGCGTCTCATGGAGATCGTGGGCGTCATCAGCGTGGAGTGGCGCGACATCGAGCGCCTGCGCCGCGGCGGCCAGTTGCTGCTCGCCACGCACCCTTCCCTGATCGACGTGGTGCTGCTGATTTCCGTGGTGCCGCGACCGGACTGCGTGGTCAAGGCCGCGCTGTGGGACAACCCCTGCATGATGGGCCCGTTGAAGATCGCCGGCTTCATCCGCAACGACGGCGGGCCGCAACTGGTGGAAGACTGCATTGCGTCCCTGCGCGCCGGCAATACACTGGTCATCTTTCCGGAAGGCACGCGCAGCAAGCCCGGCCAGCCGATGCAGCTGCAGCGCGGTGCGGCCAACGTGGCGGTACGTGGCGAGCGACGCCTCACGCCGGTGCTGATCAGCTCGTCGGAACCAATGCTCACCAAGGGTACGCCCTGGTGGCAGGTGCCGCAGCGGCGTCCGCACTTCGTCGTCGAAGCGCGCGCGGAAATGCCGATCGAATCCCTGATCCCCCCCGAGCGCGAAGCCGCGCTCGAAGCGCGCGCGCTGACCACCGCCCTGCGCGACTACTTCACCGAGGAACTGAAACTCCATGCAAGCACTTGTTGACGAGATCAAGCAACTGGTCATCGACAGCCTGAATCTCGAGGACATCACGCCGGCCGACATCGAAACCGACGCGCCGCTGTTCAACGAGGGCCTGGGCCTGGACTCCATCGACGCGCTGGAGCTGGGCATCGCCCTGCAGAAGCGCTACGGCATCCACCTAGCCGCCGAGGCCGCCGAAACCCGCGAGCACTTCCGCTCGGTCGCCGCACTGGCCGCTTTCGTCGCCGCCAACCGCACCCTGTAAGCCAGCATCAGAGGTTGTCATGAATCAGCAGGAAATCTTCAACACCATTTCCAGGGCCCTGCAGGAGACCTTCGAGATCGCCCCCGAGCGCATCACCATGGAAGCGAAGCTCTACGAAGACCTGGACATCGACAGCATCGATGCCGTCGACCTGATGGTGAAGCTCAAGAGCATGACCGGCCAGCGCCTGTCGCCGGAAGCCTTCCGCTCCGTGCGCACTGTCGGCGACGTGGTCGAAGCCATCCACAAGATCGTGCAGGGCGAATGAAATCCGGCGCCTGGGCAGCGCCACTCGCGCTGTTGCTGCCCGCCGTCTTCTGGCTCTGCCACGCACAGGGCTGGCCGTTGTGGATCGGTGGCGCACTCCTGCTGCCGCTGGCCGTCTTGCAGGGCAGGCGCCACGCCTGGACCCTCGCGCTGGCGGCCGCCGTACTCGGTGCCTGGGCACTGCTGGCGCGCAACGACATGCCGGTGCGCCTGTACCCGGTTGCCATCAGCTTCACCATGCTGTTCGTCTTCGGCATCACCCTGTGGCGTACGCCAACCATGATCGAACGCTTCGCCCGCCTGCGCAGGCCGGAGCTTCCCCCGGAAGCCGTCGCGCATTGCCGGCGCGTGACCATCGCCTGGTGTGTGTTCTTCGCCTTCAATGGCGCGGTCGCGCTGTGGACGGCACTGGCCGCCAGTGAGCGCGTGTGGGCGCTGTACAACGGTGGCATTTCCTACGGCCTCATGGGCCTGATGTTCGCCGGTGAATGGCTGCTGCGGCAAAGGCTGATCCGCCGCAACGAATCCATGCAAGGCACCGGCAAGACCCATGCTTGAGAATCCGGCGTTCCCCTTGCTGCGCGATCTGCCGCGCACGCTGCAGACACGCCTGTCGCCCGTGGCCCTGCGGCATGGCGAAGCGGTCAGCGCCGCGCAGTTCATCGAGGACACCGGCCGCGCCATCAGTGCGCTGCGCTCGCTGGGCGCCGGCCGGCGCGTGCTGTACAGCGAAGACACTTACGTCGCCGCCGTGTGGCTGGTCGCCGCCCTGTGCGAAGGCGCCATGCTGGTGATGCCGGGCGAAGTCACCGCCGCCACGCGCGAGCGTCTGGCGCGCGAGGGCGACAGCCTGATCGGCGACCTGCCCGACAGCCAGTTGCGGGACTGGCGTGACTTCCCCGCCGCCACACTGCCTGCACAGTTGGATGCACGCAGCCGCATCGTCATCCACACCTCGGGTTCCACCGGCACGCCGAGTGAAATCGTCAAGACACTGGCCCAGACCGAAGCGGAAGCCGCCGCGATCGAGCAGTCCGTCGGTGCCAGCCTCGCAGATCCGAAACACAAGGTACTGATCGCCGGCAGCGTGCCGCACCAGCACATGTACGGCCTGAGCTTCCGCCTGGTATGGCCGCTCGCCGCAGGCCGCACGCTGCTGGCCCATCCCCTGCCCGGCCCGGAAACCCTGTGGTCGCTACCCGCCGGGCAGCGCGCGGTGTTCATCAGCAGCCCGGCCCTGCTCAAGCGGCTGCCGGACACGCTGGACTGGTCCGCACTGGCACCGCTGGCTGGCGTGGTATCCGCCGGCAGCCCGTTGCCTCGCGAGTCGGCACAGGACGCCTCACGCAAGCTCGGCTGCGTGGTGACCGAGATCTATGGCAGTTCGGAGACCGGCGCGGTCGCCCGCCGCGTAGACCCGGACGGCGCATGGTTGCCCTTGCCCGGTGCACGCTGGCAACTCGGCACGGACGACTGCATTGCCTGGCAGGCGCCCTGGCTGGCGGCAGAGTTCGGTGGCGACCGCTGGTTTCAGAGCGCCGATCGCGCCGAGGCTGCGAATGGCAGCTTCCGCCTGCTGGGACGCGCCGACCGGCTCGCCAAGATCGAGGACAAGCGCATTTCGCTCACCGCCATCGAAGCCGCCCTGCGCGCCCTCGATGAAGTGGCCGAGGCGCGCGTCGTCGTCCTGCATGGCGCGCGCGATGAAGTAGGTGCCGTGCTGGTGCTGAGCGAACGCGGCCACGCCGCACTCGCCGCAGAGGGCAAGGGCGCCCTCGACCGCCGCCTGCGTGCGCAACTGGCGCGCAGCGTCGAGCCACTGGGCCTGCCCCGCCGCTGGCGGCACGTGGCCGCGCTGCCACACAACGAACTCGGCAAGACCACGGAGGCCGCCTTGCAGGATTGCTTCGACACGAACACCGCCGGCGCAGGCCACCCATGGCGCCAATGGCCGCGCGTGCTGGACAGCCACCGCGACGGTGATCGCCAGACGCTGACGCTGGCCATCGATGGCGACCTGATCCACTTCGACGGCCACTTTCCGCAGATACCCATCCTGCCGGGCGTGGCCCAACTCGACTGGGCGCTGCATTTCGCCGCACAGCACTTCGCACTACCACCCGACTGCCTGCGCCTGGAAGTCGTGAAGTTCCAGCAGGTCATCCGCCCCGGACAACGGGTGCTGCTGCAACTCGACTGGAATGCGACCAAGGCTTCGCTCAGCTTCGAATACCGCAGCGGCGAAACCGGTGAGCACCGCCACGCCAGCGGACGCATCACGCTGGGTACGGCGACGGACACCGGCGCATGAAGCTGGCGGTGGTCATCCCGGTCTACAACCACGAGCACGCCATCGGCACCGTGGTGGAAGGCGTGCGCCAGCACGGCCTGCCGGTGATCCTCGTAGACGACGCCAGTGCCCCCGCCTGTGCTGCAGAACTGGACCGTCTTGCGCGCGAAGTCGCCGACGTGGAACTGGTGCGCCTGGCCGAGAACGGTGGCAAAGGAGCCGCTGTGTCTGCCGGCATGCGCCGCGCTCACGCGCGCGGCTTCACGCATGCGCTGCAGATCGACGCGGACGGCCAGCACGACACGGCCGACATCCCGCGCTTCGTCGCCGCTGCGCAGGCGCAACCGCAGGCCGTCATCAATGGCTGCCCGCGCTACGACGAATCGGTGCCCACCGGTCGTCTGGTCGGCCGCTACATCACCCACGTATGGGTGTGGATCAACACGCTGTCGCTGCGCATCAAGGACTCGATGTGCGGCTTCCGCATCTATCCGCTGGCCAGCGCCATGCCTGTCGTCGATCACCCCGGCCTCGGACAGCGCATGGATTTCGACACCGAGATCATCGTGCGCATGGACTGGGCCGGCGTGCCGGTGGTGAATCTCGAAACCCCGGTGCGCTACCCGCTGGACGGCGTCTCGCACTTCCAGATGTGGCGCGACAACCTGCGCATCTCGCGCATGCACGCCCGCCTGTTCTTCGCCATGCTGCCGCGCGCACCGCGCCTGTTGTGGCGGCATGTCG
>JAVHYF010000058.1 GCA_031119205.1 Moraxellaceae bacterium
CCGGTGGTGGCGATCTACTCCACCTTCCTGCAGCGCGCCTACGACCAGCTGATCCACGACATCGCCCTGCAGAACCTGCCGGTGATGCTGGCCGTGGACCGCGGCGGCCTGGTCGGCGCCGACGGCGCCACGCACCACGGCGCCTTCGATATCTCCTACCTGCTGTGCGTCCCCAACATGGTGGTCATGACGCCGAGCGACGAGGCCGAGTGCCGCCAGCTGCTCAGCACCGCCTACCATCACAATGGCCCGACTGCCGTGCGTTACCCGCGCGGTGGCGGCAATGGCAGCAAACCGGCCAGCACCCTGGACGTGCTGCCGATCGGTCGCGGCGAGATCCGCCGCGAAGGCAGCAAGACTGCCCTGCTGGCTTTCGGCACCCTGCTGCATGACGCCCTGAAGGTCGGCGACAAGCTGGACGCCAGCGTCGCCAACATGCGCTTCGCCAAGCCGATCGACCGCGAGCTGGTGCTGCAACTTGCCGCCCGCCACAGCCTGCTGGTCACGCTGGAAGAGAACGCCGTGACTGGCGGAGCAGGCAGTGAAGTCGCGCGCATCATCCATGAGGCAGGGCTGGATGTCAGCGTCCTGACTCTGGGCCTGCCGGACCGCTTCATCGATCATGGCGAGCAACAGCAGCTGCTGGCCGCTGTCGGTCTGGACCTGGCGGGCATCGAAGCCGCCGTGCGCGCCCATCCGGCGTTCAGTGCCTGAGCGCATCCGGCGCTACATCTGCCTCCCGCAGGGCCGGTGTTTCTTCTAAGGAACTATGGAACTAATAGTTGAGTCTTTTGCTCAACATTATTAGACTTTCCGATTCCCACTTTCATGACCGGCGCAGCGCCGCGCTGGTGGCAGGATCATCATGAACGCCGTCACTCCTCCCCCGAATCTCGCCGCAATGCCTGACGTCCAGAGCTCGGAAGACCTCCGGCACCTGGCTATCGATCGCGTCGGCATCAAGGCCATCCGCCACCCCGTGAAGGTCAAGGACCGCAGCGAAGGCGTGCAGCACACCATCGCCAATTTCGACATGTACGTCGGTCTGCCCCACAACTTCAAGGGCACCCACATGTCGCGCTTCGTCGAGATCCTGAACTCGCATGACCGCGAGATCTCGGTGGAGAACTTCGAACCAATGCTGCGCCAGATGGTGGAGCGCCTGGAGGCTGAGACCGGCCACCTGGAGATGCGCTTCCCCTACTTCATCAACAAGACCGCCCCGGTGTCCGGCGTGCAGAGCCTGCTGGACTACGAAGTGGTGTTCATCGGCGAGATCCTGCCGGGCAACCAGTACCAGTTCACCATGAAGGTGCTGGTGCCGGTCACCAGCCTGTGCCCCTGCTCCAAGAAGATCTCGCAGTACGGCGCCCACAACCAGCGGTCCCACGTCACCGTCAGCGCCACAACCAATGCGGACGTGTGGATCGAGGAGATCGTGCAGCTCGTCGAGCAACAGGCCTCATGCGAGCTCTACGGCCTGCTCAAGCGCCCGGACGAGAAGTACGTGACCGAGCGCGCCTACGAGAACCCCAAATTCGTCGAGGACATGGTGCGCGACGTCGCGACCCAGCTGAACGCCGAGAAGCGCATCGACGCCTATGTGGTGGAGTCGGAGAACTTCGAATCCATCCACAACCACTCGGCCTATGCGCTGATCAGCCGCGACAAACGCAAGAATCCGGTCTGATTCCTCTATCTGCACCCAATGAAAAAGCCGCGCATTGCGCGGCTTTTTCATTGGGGCCCTGAACAGGATCCACACAAACAACATACAAACAAAAAGCCCGCTCGATGAGCGGGCTTTTCTGTCGGCGGTTCGCCAGCGATTAACGCTTGGAGAACTGCTTGCGACGGCGGGCGCCGTGCAGACCGACCTTCTTACGTTCGACTTCACGTGCATCGCGGGTCACGAAACCAGCGCGCTTCAGGGCACCCTTCAGCTCTGCATCGTAGTCGATCAGGGCGCGGGTGATGCCGTGACGCACGGCACCGGCCTGACCGGACTCGCCACCACCGGTGACATTCACCAGGATGTCGAAGCGGTCGACGTTTTCGGTCAGTTGCAGCGGCTGGCGCACGATCATGCGGCCGGTTTCGCGGGAGAAGAACTCATCCAGCGGCTTGCCGTTCACGACGATCTTGCCGGAACCGGCCTTGATGAACACACGTGCCACCGCAGTCTTGCGGCGGCCGGTACCGTAGTTGTACTGTCCAACGGGCATTTCAGGGCTCCTTAAGCGATCTCAAGCGCTTTGGGTTGCTGGGCGGTGTGCGGGTGAGCAGCACCGGCGTAGCACTTCAGCTTCTTGAGCATGGCGTAGCCGAGCGGGCCCTTGGGCAGCATGCCCTTGACGGCCTTTTCCAGCACGCGCTCGGGGAAGCGCTGTTGCAGCTTGGTGAAGTTGGTTTCGTAGATACCGCCCGGGTAGCCGGAGTGACGGTAGTACTTCTTGTCCAAGGCCTTGTCGCCGGTCACGCGCAGCTTGTCGACGTTCACCACAACGATGAAGTCGCCCGTATCCACGTGCGGGGTGTAGATGGCCTTGTGCTTGCCACGCAGGCGATGAGCGATCTGGCTGGCCAGACGGCCAAGCACCTTGTCGGTCGCATCGACCACGAACCAGTCGCGGGTCACTTCCTGCGGCTTGGCGGAAAAGGTTTTCATTCTGAGTTTCCTCGGGGTTTTTCTATGGCTAGGATTGGTGGAACGGGGCAACCACTAGCGGAAAGCCCGCGATTTTAAGCACTCGCGGGCTTTTCTGTCAAATGGGCTCAGGCATCGCAGAGAAAAAACCTGCTTCCAGCCTGCGGGGAGCAGGTCTACTTGCCCTCTACGCGACCCAGCAGCAGGTACTCCATGAGTGCCTTCTGCACGTGCAGGCGGTTCTCGGCTTCGTCCCACACCACGCTCTGCGGGCCGTCGATCACCTCGGCGGCCACCTCCTCGCCACGGTGCGCAGGCAGGCAGTGCATGAAGACGGCGCCGGCATTGGCCACGCGCATCATGTCGGCGTCCACCTGGAAGTCGGCGAAGTCCTTCATGCGCTCTTCGTTCTCGGCCTCGAAGCCCATCGAGGTCCACACGTCGGTGGTGATGATGTCCGCACCGCGCGCCGCATCCATCGGGTCGGCGAACTGCTCGAAGTGATCGGTGCCGTAGAGGTTGGCGCGCTCCGGCTCGACTTCGTAGCCTGCCGGCGTCGACACATGGACGTTGAAGTCCAGCACCTCGGCCGCCTGCAGCCAGGTATTGCAGACGTTATTGGAGTCGCCGATCCACGCCACCGTCTTTCCCTGGATGGAGCCATTGCGCTCGATCCAGGTGTAGATGTCCGCCATGATCTGGCAGGGGTGGTACTCGTTGGTCAGGCCATTGATGACCGGCACGCGCGAATTGGCAGCGAATCGCTCGATGATGCTCTGCTCGAAGGTGCGGATCATCACGATGTCGCTCATGCGCGAAATGACCTGCGCGGCATCTTCCACCGGCTCGCCACGACCGAGCTGCGAATCACGGGTATTGAGATAGATCGCCGAGCCACCCAGCTGGTGCATGCCGGCCTCGAACGACAGGCGGGTGCGGGTGCTGGCCTTCTCGAAGATCATCACCAGCGTGCGGTCGAACAGCGGGTGGTAAGGGTCGTAGCGCTTGAATTTTTCCTTGATCCAGCGCGTGCGCTCGAACACCCAGTCGTATTCGTCGCGGGTGAAATCGTTGAACTGCAGGTAGTGCTTGGGTGCCAGGCTCATGATGGCGTGTGCGGCGCGAAACTGGCTTTCCGCAGCCGCTCTCCTCTCATTGCAGGGGACGCCTTGCGCGGCGCCACAAAACACAACGGCGACTGACGCCGCCGTTCCAAGGGGCTGGACTGTACGCCAAAACATCCTTTCTGTACAGGCTGTTAGGTTCACTGAAATCCTTGCAACGCAAGGCACTGCGGGCTTTTCTGTTACACTCCCGTGCAAATTTGCACTCGCAGCATTCCGGGGCATTCCGGCGTGCGCGAAGGCCCGAAATCAGCGGTCCCGCCTCCTACCGACCAGCGTTCATGACTGTTCCTTTCCACAGCTTCATCATCGTCGGCGTTACCTCGGACGGGAAAACCTTCCGCCCCAGTGACTGGGCCGACCGGCTGTGCGGAATCATGTCCGCCTTCGGTGCGGACCGGAAAATGAAGTTCTCCCCTTACGTGCGCCCTGGCTGCACCATTACCGGCGAAAAGTGCGTCATGGTCGACGCCAAGATCTATAAGCTGGAGCCACTGGCCTACAACTTCCTGGTGAATTTCGCCAAGGACAACGACCTCAAGGTCGAATCCCTTTCCGAATAAACCTCCCGCGGAACCCGCGACATTCCGTCGCTGCCGTAAGCTTGTCGCCTCTGGTCCGGTCTGTTCACCCAGACACAGGAGAACGCCATGCTGATCCGCCGCCGTCCCGACATCCTTCCCTCCGAAATCACCCCGCAAGAGGTGTATCGGCAGCGCCGCGACCTGATGCGCGCTGGCCTCGCCGGCGCCGCCCTGCTGGCGGTCCCGCAGGCCTTCTCCGCCAAGCTCGCGACCGTGCCCGGCCCCTACAAGCTGGATGAAAGCGCCACGCGGCTGAAGGACGTCACCAGCTACAACAACTACTACGAGTTCGGGACCGGCAAATACGACCCCGAGGAGAACGCCAAGGCGCTGAAGGTCCGCCCGTGGTCGGTCTCGGTCGAAGGCCTGTGCGCCAAACCCAGGACGTTTGGTATCGAGGAGTTGCTGAAGCTGGCGCCGCTGGAGGAGCGCACCTACCGCATGCGCTGCGTGGAGGGCTGGTCGATGGTCATCCCCTGGATCGGCTTCCCTGTTTCTGCCCTGCTCAAGCAGGTGCAGCCGCTGGGCAATGCGAAGTACGTGGAATTCGTGACCTTGGCCGACCCCAAGGTCATGCCCGGCCTGCGCCTGCCGGTGCTGGACTGGCCGTACGCCGAGGGCCTGCGCATGGACGAGGCCAACCATCCGTTGAGCATCCTCGCGGTGGGCCTCTACGGCGAGGAATTGCTGCCGCAGAACGGCGCACCGATCCGCCTCGTCGTGCCGTGGAAGTACGGCTTCAAGAGCGCAAAGTCCATCGTGAAGATCCGCCTGGTCGAGCAGATGCCGAAAACCGCCTGGAACGTGGCAGCACCACAGGAGTACGGCTTCTATTCCAACGTGAACCCGAACGTGGATCACCCGCGCTGGAGCCAGGCCACCGAGCGCCGCATCGGTGAGCTGACCAAGCGCAAGACACTGATGTTCAACGGCTACGCCAACGAAGTCGCGTCCCTCTACACGGGCATGGACCTGAAGAAGTTCTACTGATGCAGGCGCCGTCCGCGCTGCGCATGCTGTCGCCGCGACAGGTCCTCGCGGCGAAGATCGTCGTCTTCGCGATTTCGCTGTTGCCGCTCGCCTGGTGGATCTGGGGCTTCAACCGCGACCTGCTGGGCGCGAACCCGGTCGAGACCATCACCCACGGCACCGGTGACTGGTGCCTGCGCTTCCTGCTGATCACCCTGGCCGTCACACCGATGCGCAAGCTCACCGGCATGCACTGGCTGCTGCGCCTGCGCCGCATGCTGGGGCTGTTCGCCTTCTTCTACGGCAGCCTGCACCTCACGACCTACCTGTGGCTGGACCAGTTCTTCGACTGGAACGCGATCCTCAAGGACATCGTGAAGCGCCCCTTCATCACGCTGGGCTTCGCGGCATACATACTGATGGCGCCGCTGGCGCTGACCTCCTTCGACGCCGCGATCCGCTGGCTCGGCGCTCGCAACTGGCAACGCCTGCATCGCGCCGTGTATGCGGTTGCCATCCTCGGAGTGCTGCATTTCTGGTGGCTGGTGAAGCGGGATCTGACCGAACCGATCATCTACGCAGTGCTGCTGGGCGGTTTGTTCGCGGCACGCTGGCATTACCGCAAGACGTAAAAAGGCCGCAACGGATCGCTCCGCTACGGCCTCATCACGACACAGCGATCAGTGTCGTGGTCAATAAGCGCTGCAGTTGCCGATGTTGCACTCACCCGGGTTGGTACGGCTCGGGCCGAGCAGCGTGACGTTGGCTTCGGTCACATCGCAGTAGGACTTGTTCCAGAAAACGCCGATCGTTTCCGACGTGCCCTCGCCCTTTACCTTGCCGATGAACACCTGGCACATCTTCACGCGGTCGGAGCCGGTGTTGTCCAGCACCACGTTGCGGATGGTGGCCTTGTCACCGTAGTTCACGTTCACACCGGTGTAGGTCTTCACGTCGCGGGTCACCACCTGATTGATGTTCACCAGGCGCGGACCGCCATTGGCCGTGCAGTCGCCACACGAGCGATACAGCTTGCCACCGCCCTCACCGTAGAAGTTGCTGATGTTCACCGTGCCGCGGCCATTGTGCTGGAAGATCTTGTCCGCAGCCTTGTGCGCACCACCGCAGTTGATGGTCATCACCGAGCCCGCCGGGCCCTTGCCGGTGGCGGCGTCCTCGCCCACGTCTTCCCACCACACGTTGTTCAGCGTGCAGCTGCCCATGCAGTGGATGCCGTCAGCAGCGGCTGCACCGATGATGACGTTCTTCAACGTCGCGCCGTCTTCCACCTGGATCACCGGGGGCTGGCCTTCGTCCTGGCCACCACCGGACAGGTTGAAGCGCTTGTTGCCGCCGTCATAGACGGTGTTGGCGGGAACGATCAGCGGCGTGCTCAGTTGCACGGTCTCGGTCGCGACCGGCAACTTGCACCCGGGGTAGTAACCCTGACCGCTGACGTAGCCCGGCGGCAGCCAGGTGCCCGTGCCACCACTCGAACCACTGGAGCTGGAGGAGCTGCTGGACGACGAGGAACTGGAACTCGAGCTGCTCGACGAACCCGTTCCCGACGAGCTGGTGGAAGACGAACTGGACGACGAAGTGCTGGAACTGGACGTGCTCGAAGAGCTCGAGGAAGAGGAGGAAGAGCTCGAAGACGAACCGCTCGACGAGCTGCTGTTTGGCGTGCCCGGCGCCGAGCATTCATTGGTACCACCACCGACACGGCCACCAAAGGTTGCCTGGTTGCAGACGAAGCTACCGGTGAGCGTCTTGTAGAAGAACTGGTCGGCGCGGCCGAATGCGACGTTGGTCGCTGTCGCCACCGAGCAGGTCTTGTTCTCGGTGCAGATGGTCGTGTAGCCGGCGGGCCGGTTGGCTGCCCAGACGCTACCCGCCAGCGCCGCGGCCAGCAGGCCGAGCGAGAGGTGAGTCAGTTTCATTTGTCTTGTCTCCGTTGTTATGCCTGTCTCCGGGCGCAAACCCGGGACAGGAAAGAAAACGCCGCAGCAAGTTGCCCTGCTGCGGCGTCGTTTCAAGCATCAGGGCTCATCGCGACGCCCATGACTTGAATGATCCAGCTCAGTACGGGCAGGAGCCCGCGCAGGCTGCGGTGTTCATCATGCTCGGCGGGATCAGCGTCACGTCGGACTGCTGCACGTTGCAGTTCGGCGTGCCGAACTCGACGCCCAGTGCCGAAGTGCTGCCGTTGCCCTTCACGACGCCACGATAGACCTGGCAGATCTTGGTCTTGGAGTTGCTGCTGTTGTTGACCGTCAGGTTGCGGATGGTGGCCACGTCACCAAAGTTGCTGTTGATACCGACGATGGTCGGCACGTTACGGGTGATGACGTCGGTGATGAAGACCTTGCGCGGGCCGCCGTTGCCAGTGCAGTCGCCGCAGGTGCGGGCCAGCTTGCCGGCGTCGGATGCGAAGAACTTGCTGATGTGCAGCTCGCCACGGCCGTTGAACTGGAAGGTCTTGTCGGAACCCTTGTAGGCGCCACCGCAAGTGATGTTCATCTTGGTGCCGACCGGGCCGAGAGCCGTCGCAGCATCTTCACCGATGTCTTCCCACCACACATTCTGCAGGTTGCAGTTACCCAGGCAGTGGATGCCGTCGGCAGCCAGCGTACCGATGATGACGTTCTTCAGCGTGCCGCCGTCCTCCACGTCGAACACGGCCGGTTGGCCTTCCGACTGGCTGCCGCCCGACAGGTTGTAGCGCTTGTTGCCGCCGTCGAAAGTCGTGCCGGCCGGCACCACGTGGGTCGCGCCCAGCTGGACGGTCTCCGTGGCGGTCGGCATTTCGCAGCCCGGGTAGGCGTTGTAGACCACACCGCTACCGGACGACGACGTCGAACTCGACGAAGAAGAGCTGCTGGACGAGGAGCTGCTCGAAGAACTGCTGGAGGAGGACGAGCTGCTCGACGACGAGGAGCCAGTACCCGACGAGGAGCTGGAGCTCGACGAGGAGGAAGACGACGACGAACCACCACCCGAGCTGGACGCCACCGAGCACTCGTTCACACCGCCAGCGGTGCGGCCGCCGAAGGTGGCTTCGTTACACACGAAGCTGCCGCTCAGGCTCTTGTAGAGAAACTTGTCGGCGCGGCCGAAAGCCACATTGGTGTTGGTCGCCACGGAAGCCGTCTTGCCTTCGGTGGCGATGGTCACGAAACCTGCGGGACGATTGGCGGCGAAGGCAGTACTCGCCAGCGCAGCGGCGAATACGCCGAGCGCAAGGTGCTTAGCAAACATGGATGTCTCCAAAATAGTTATGTGCCGGAAATGCTTCAGCTCCATTGCAGAGCGAGCGCCCGTCCGGCTTGTCGGGCGACACAGTATTTTTAGCAGCTAAGCGAAAATACACAAGACTTGTAAGACTTCTTCCGACAAGTCAGACAGGCGCAGCGCAGCATGCGCTGACTGGCACTCAGGCGGGACGTTGCGCGCTCTTCGGGCGGAAGGCCTTAACCACGGCCTCGTGCGTCTGCACATAGGGGCCGCCGATGAGATCCAGGCAGTACGGCACTGCGGCAAAGATGCCGTCGACCAGCAGCTTGCCATCAGCGTCGCGCAGCCCTTCCAGCGTCTCGCAAATGGCCTTGGGCTGGCCCGGCAGGTTGATGATGAGGCTGCAACCGCGGACGACCGCCACCTGGCGCGACAGGATGGCGGTGGGTACGAAGTGGCGCGAGATGCGCCGCATCTCCTCGCCGAAACCGGGCAACTCACGCTCGGCGATCGCGAGCGTCGCCTCGGGCGTCACGTCACGCGGCGCCGGGCCGGTGCCACCGGTGGTCACGATGAGATGACAGGCAAATTGGTCTGCGAGCGCGACCAAGGTGTTCTCGATGACGCTGCGCTCGTCCGGAATCAACCGCTCCTCCGCTTCCCAGGGCGATACGAGTGCACGGGCAAACCATTCCTTCAGCGCCGGAATGCCCTTGTCCTCGTACACACCCGTCGAAGCGCGGTCGCTGATCGACACGAAACCGATACGCAGCGTGTCGTCACTCATCATTCGCCTCGTCGCCCGTTTCTTCGTCCGGAGCTTCACGCGCGCTACTGTCCAGCTCGCGCAGCATCCTGAATATCTCGCGGAAGGCACGAGGCGGACGGCTCTCCGCCAGCTCCTTGACGGCATTGCGACGCAACTGGCGCAGGCGCGTGAGGTCGGCACCAGGATGCGCGTTGCCGATCTCGGTGAGCACCGTCTCGTCTTCCATGAAGCGCGTACGCAGATCCTCCAGCCGGTGCAGGCGGGCGTTCTCGGCGCGCGAATTGCCCCTGAATGCCTCCAGCACGGCGAGGATGGGCTCCACCTCTTCGTCACGCATCAGACGGCCGATGAATTGCAGGTGGCGACGCTTCGCCTCGTTCTTGGTGATGCGAGACATCTCCTGCACCGCATCGCGCAGGCGGTCGGACACCGGCACCCGCTTGAGCTGGTCACGCGATAACTCGGTGAGCTGCTTGCCCACATCCTGCAGGGCTTCCATTTCGCGCTTGCGCTGCGTCTTGCTGGGGCCGTCGAAGACATCGTCTTCATTGGCATCGGAATTCGGGGGGGAGTGAGGCATCGCAGGAAACGCAACGAAAGAATGATGGTCGGAACGCGTAAGATTATAGCCCTTGCCCCCGGGGCAACCTTTTTCCCCTCTCCTCCCTCTTCACCTTTCGCGCCCTTCTCGCCTCACCATGACTGCACGCAAAGACGGTTTCAACTTCGGCCAGGATGCCCTGGCCGACATCGCCCGCGAACTCACTGACTACGCCCGCAGCCAGGGCGCGACAGCCAGCGAGGCGGACGTGTCGGAAGGCTTCGGTCACTCCGTGTCGGTACGCCGTGGCGAGGTGGAGACCATCGAGTACAACCGCGACAAGGGCATCGGCGTCACCGTGTATATCGGACAGCAGCGCGGCCACGCCAGCAGCTCCGACTTCTCGCGCGAAGCCCTGCACGCCACGGTGGATGCCGCACTGTCGATCGCCCGCTTCACCGCCGCTGACCCGGCTGCCGGGCTGGCCGACGAAGCGCTGCTATGGCGTGGCAAGCACATGGACCTGAGCCTGCATCACCCCTGGGGCCTGTCGGTGGACCAGGCCGTGACGCTGGCGCGCGAATGCGAAAGCGCGGCGTTCGACACCAGCCCGCTGATCCGCAATTCCGAAGGGGCCAACGTCTCCACGCACGAATCGCACTTCGTGTCGGCCAACAGCCTGGGCTTCTGCTCGGGTTTCTCCACCTCGCGACACTCGATTTCCTGCTCGGTCATCGCCGGCGAGGACGACGCCATGCAGCGCGACGACTGGTACGCCATGCGCCGCAACGCCCGCGAACTGCCGGCGCCGGCCGAAGTCGGCCGCTATGCCGCGCAACGCACGCTGGCCCGTGTCGGCGCGCGCAAGCTGAAGACCTGCAAGGTGCCGGTGATCTTCGAGGCACCGCTGGCCTGTGGCCTGATCGGCAGCTTCGTGCATGCCGCCAGCGGCGGCAGCCTGTACCGCAAGAGCTCGTTTCTGCTCGGCGCACTCGGCCAGCAGATCTTCAGCAAGGGCGTGCGCATCAGCGAGGAGCCGCACCTGCCGGGCGCCATGGGCAGCACGCCTTTCGACGACGAAGGCGTCGCCACCAGGGCGCGCGATGTCGTCAATGACGGCGTGCTGGAGGGCTACTTCCTCGGCAGCTACTCGGCGCGCAAGCTGGGCATGCAGACCACCGCCAATGCGGGCGGTGCCCACAACCTGATCCTGCACTCCGGCAAGGACTCGCTGGACACGTTGATCGGTGGCATCAAGCGCGGCCTGCTGGTCACCGAACTGCTGGGCCAGGGTGTCAACTACGTGACGGGTGACTACTCGCGCGGCGCAGCGGGCTACTGGATCGAGAACGGCCGCATCGCCTACCCGGTGGCGGAGATCACCATCGCCGGCAACCTGCGCGACATGTTCCGCGACATCCAGGCCGTGGGCAGCGACGTCATCGTGCGCGGCGCGCGCCAGACCGGCTCGATCCTGATCGGCAAGATGACGGTCGCGGGCGACTGAGCCCGCACAGCTTCCGCAACACACTCCGGAAAGGCCCTGCGGGGCCTTTCTCCGTTCACCCGTCGCATCCGTACTTCCACCCGTCACCACTCCCCGCAAAGCGAGGCGCCATGCGGGTTTTCCCATTTGAGCCGGGTTGCGCGGCATTCCTATAATTCCTGCGGCATCACCCACCCCACCCAAGGAGAGACCGTGGAACGTCGTTCATTCCTGAAGCAAGCCAGCGCCGGTTTGGCAGCTGGTGCAGTCGCCGCCCCCGCCATCGCGCAGTCCAGCCTCCCGAACATCAAGTGGCGCCTCGCCTCCAGCTTCCCCAAGAGTCTCGACACCATCTACGGTGGCGCCGAAACCATGGCCAACCACGTGCGCGCAGCCACTGGCGGCAAGTTCGACATCCAGGTCTTCTCCGGCGGCGAGATCGTGCCGGCACTCGGCGTGCTGGACGCGGTGAAGGACGGCACGGTCGAGATGTGCCACACGGTCAGTTACTACTTCGTGGGCAAGGATCCGACCTTCGCCTTCGACGCGGCCATTCCCTTCGGTCTCAACAGCCGCCAGCAGTCGGCGTGGATGTGGGAAGGCGGCGGCATGGAGTTGATGCGCGATTTCTTCAAGGAATACAACGTCGTGAACTTCCCCTGCGGTAACACCGGCGTGCAGATGGGTGGCTGGTTCCGCAAGGAAATCAAGACAGTGAAGGACCTGCAGGGCCTCAAGATGCGCATCGGCGGCTTCGCCGGCCAGGTGCTGACCAAGCTCGGCCTCGTGCCGCAGCAGATCGCCGGTGGTGACATCTATCCCGCCCTGGAG
The DNA here is from genome assembly GCA_031119205.1 of Moraxellaceae bacterium. Taxonomy (GTDB): domain Bacteria; phylum Pseudomonadota; class Gammaproteobacteria; order Burkholderiales; family Rhodocyclaceae; genus Uliginosibacterium. Next base: position 12,186 of record JAVHYF010000058.1, read on the forward strand.
AAAGGCACCATCGACGCCACCGAATGGGTCGGCCCCTACGACGACGAGAAGCTGGGCTTCAACAAGGTGGCCAAGTACTACTACTACCCGGGCTTCTGGGAAGGCGGCCCGCAGATCTCGGCCTACGTGAACAGCAAGAAGTACGCTGAGCTGCCCAAGGAGTACCAGGCCATCCTGCAGGACGCCTGCGCCTACGCCCACGTGGAAATGCAGGCCCGTTACGATGTACGCAACGTGGCCGCGCTGCGCCGGCTGGTCGCCAGCGGCACCCAGCTTCGCCAGTTCCCCAAGGAAGTGATGGTCGCGGCCATGAAGGCCTCGTTCGACACCTACGAGGAAACCGCCAAGAGCAATCCGCGCTTCGCCAAGATCTACGCGCCCTGGAAGAAATTCCGCGACGACGAGTACCTGTGGTTCCGCGTTGCCGAGAAGACCTTCGACGATTTCGTGTACAGCCAGCCAAGCCGCCGCTAGGCGCCACCCGGACGGCGATCAGCCGTGTGCGCAGAAACCCCGTCCTTGCGACGGGGTTTTTCGTTGACGCCGGCGCCCCCGGACGATACCGACCTGCCCTTTCGGGCAAGCCCTTCAAACCCTTGCCGTAGCTGGCCCTGAGTAGTCCCACGTATACCAGATGGATTAAAGACATCGTTCAGCGTGCCGTAATGCTCATTGACACCCGGATTACCCAACACCACTCGAAGTTTCCGTGCTCGCCATACGCCAGCGCACGGTTCCAGGATCAAGTTCATGACGCAGCCAGCCCCCCATTCACGCGCTCTCCTCGCCATCGGCGTGCTCAACGCCATCGCCACCAGCCTGCTGGTCAACCCCTGGTGGCAAGGCCTGATCCTGGGAGTCGTCGTGTTTGCGGCCCTGCTGGCGGCCAGTCGCTGGCTGGCCGGCGCGGCCGTGGCCGATGAGAACGCACAGGGCGCGCGCAACGAACCCGGTGAAACCACGGTCACCCAGTCTGCGGACACCGCATTCCCCAACCTGGTGGGTGACGTCGTTCCGCTATGGCATCGCCATGTCGTGTCGGCACAGGACCAGATCAAACAGGCCATCGACGAACTGGCGGGTGGCTTCGGCTCCCTGTCGCAGCGCATGGCGCGCAACAACGATGACAGCAACCCCGAGGCAGTCGCGCTGGAGGCCATCGGCGACGCCGAGAACGGCCTGCACCAGATCATGGACACCCTGAGCCACGCCCAGCAGTTCCGCGCCACCCTGGTGGAAGCGGTGGCCGGCGTGGCCGCCCACACCGACGACCTGAGCCGCATGGCAGAAGAGGTCGCGAACATCGCCAAGCAGACCAACCTGCTGGCGCTGAACGCCGCCATCGAAGCCGCCCGCGCCGGCGAGGCCGGCCGCGGTTTCGCCGTGGTGGCCGACGAGGTACGCAAGCTCTCCACCCAGTCCGGCGAAACCGGCAAGCGCATCCAGACCACCGTGGACACGGTGGGCGGCGCCATCGCGCATGCCCTGTCGCTATCGGAGGAGTTTGCCCGCAACGAGACGACGGCACTCGACAGCTCCCGTCACACGGCTGAACAGATCGTGTCCCGCTTCAACGCCACAGCACAGGCCATGCAGCAATCCCTGAGCAGCCTGCAGGAGCAGCATCGCGCAGTGCAGAGCGACATCGGCCAGGTGCTGGTGAACCTCCAGTTCCAGGACCGGGTGCACCAGATCCTCGATCACGTCCTCGCCGACATGGACAAGCTGACGGACACCTCGCGCAGCCGCGCTGCGAACCCGGCGTTCCCGGTGCCGGCTGCCCAGACTTGGCTCGACGAACTGTCGCGCACCTACACGATGCTCGACCAGGTGCGTGTGCACCAGGGCAGCGGCAGCAGCGGCGCGGCGGAAAGCCAGAAATCCGACATCTCCTTCTTCTAGCCCCCTTCAGCCACTTTCCCCGAACGCAACCACCATGAGCAAGACCATCCTCATCGTCGACGACTCCTTCTCCCTGCGCCAGACCCTGGCCATCGCCCTGCGTGGCGCCGGCTACACGGTCGAGGAAGCGGTGGATGGCAAGGACGCGCTCTCCAAGCTGGACGGACGCAAGTACAACCTCATCATCTCCGACGTGAACATGCCGAACATGGACGGCATCAGCTTCGTGAAAGCCGCCAAGGGCCTGCCGACCTACAAGTTTACGCCGATCATCATGCTGACCACGGAAGGCGACGAGAAGAAGAAACAGGAAGGCCGTGACGCCGGCGTACGCGCCTGGGTGGTCAAGCCCTTCCAGCCGCCCGCGCTGCTGGATGCAGTCGCCAAGCTGGTCATGCCCTGAGGAGCCCGGCCATGAGCGGATTCAACTACGCAGAACCACGCCTGGGCGTGCTGGCCCTGGAGGGCGAGCTGACCATCATGCATGCCGGCGACATCAAGGACGTGCTGCTCGACCGCCTGGCCGCGAGTGACAAGCTGGACGTCGACCTGGCCGGCATCAGCGAGATCGACAGCGCCGGCGTGCAACTGCTGATGATGCTGCGCAACGAGGCCGAGCGCACCAGCAAGCAGATCAGCTGGGGCGGCCATAGCCAGGCCGTCACCCAGGCACTCGACCTGTTGAACCTTGGTGCGGCGCTGGGCGCACCGGCCGCCATCGTCTGGAGCTGAACCCATGGACCTGTCCGCCGCCCGCGATGCCCTGGTGCAGGAGTCGCGCGAACTCATCGCCGCGATGGAAGCCGCCCTGCTCGAAATGGAGTCGGAAGGCCCGTCGCTGGAACGCGTCAATGCCGTGTTCCGCACCGCGCACACCATCAAGGGTTCTGCCGGTCTGTTCGCGCTGGACCTGATCGTCAGCTTCACGCACGTCATGGAAAACGTGCTGGACCGCGTGCGCAACGACAGCCTGCCGCTCACGCCGGACATGCTGTCCACCCTGCTGCGCAGCGGCGACTACCTGTCCCGCCTGATCGATGCGGTGGAAGCCGGGCTCGAGAACGAGGATCCGGACCCGGCGCATCGCGAAAGCCTGCTGGCGTCGCTGAACCAGATGCTGGGCAACGAGCCCGAAGCGAAGGAAGCCGCCTCCACCAGCCTGCAGACCACGGAAGCGCCGGTGGAGCGCGACGACAACAGCGCCAAGGTCAGCAACAAGAACTGGCACCTGTCCCTGCGCTTCGGCCCCGACGTACTGCGCATGGGCATGGACCCCATGTCTTTCATCCACTACCTGGGACGGCTGGGGCGCATCGTGTATCTCTACACGATCACCGACCACATCCCCAGCGCCAGCGAGTTCGACCCCGAAAGCTGCTACCTCGGCTTCGAGATCGACCTGCTGGCCGACGTCGACAAGCAGACGCTGGAGAACGTCTTCGAGTTCGTGCGCGACGACGCCAAGGTACGCATCCTGCCGCCGCGCGCACGCGTTGCCGACTACATCGCAATGATCGACGCGCAACCCGAGTCCCGCCAGCGCCTGGGTGACATCCTGGTGGCCGGCGGCACCCTGACGCAGCATGAACTGGAGGAGGTGCTGGCCCTGCAGGCCGGCTCGGCGGAAGCAGGCCAGGGCACGCCACGCCTGGGCGAACTGCTGATCCAGGAACAGATGGTGCAGGCACCCGTGGTGGCTGCCGCGCTGTCCAAGCAACGCCAGGGTGAGGAGCGCCGCAACCACGAACAACGCGTCATCAAGGTGGAGGCCAGCAAGCTCGACAGTCTCATCAACCTGGTGGGAGAACTGGTAATCGCCAGCGCAGGTGCCCGCCTGCTCGCTGACCGCAGCAAGAATGCGGTGCTGTCCGAGGCACTGGGCGAAGTTGGCGGCCTGGTCGAACAGATCCGTGATCGCGCGCTCAACCTGCGCATGATTCCCATCGGCGAAGTGTTCCAGCGTTTCCCGCGCGTGGTACGCGACGTGTCGCAGGAGCTCGGCAAGAAGATCGATCTCATCATCACCGGCGCCGACACCGAGCTGGACAAGTCGATGGTGGAGAAACTCTCCGACCCGCTGCTGCACATCGTGCGCAACGCCATCGACCACGGCATCGACTCGATGGACGAACGCGAAGCCGCCGGCAAGCCCAGCACCGGCCAGGTACGACTGAACGCGTATCACGAGTCCGGTTGCATCGTCATCGAGATCGGCGACGACGGCCGTGGCCTCGACACTGCGCGCATCCGCGCCAAGGCCATCGAGCGCGGCATGATCGCGCCGGATGCGGCGCTCACCGACGCGGAGATCCACCAGCTCATCTTCGCTCCCGGATTCTCCACGGCTGCCGAAGTCACCAACCTGTCCGGCCGTGGTGTCGGCATGGACGTGGTGAAACGCAGCCTGGAGCAGCTGCGCGGCGAGATCGAGATCACCAGCCAGAAAGGCGTGGGCACCACCTTCCGCATCCGCCTGCCGCTGACGCTCGCGATCATCGATGGCTTCCAGGTATCGGTCGCCGATTCGGTCTTCGTGATTCCGCTGGACATGGTGGTGGAGTGCGCCGACATGACGGCATCCGCCGGCGCCCAACGCATCATCAACCTGCGCGGCGACCCCCTGCCCTACCTGCGCCTGCGCGAAATCTTCGATCTGCCGGCAGCACCGGCCGGCATGCGTGAAAGCCTGGTGGTCGTCGAGTACGGCCACCACCGCGCCGGCCTTGTGGTCGACCGCCTGCTGGGTGAATTCCAGGCCGTCATCAAGCCGCTGGGACAGCTGTTCCGCGGCGTGAAGGGCCTGGGCGGCTCCACCATCCTCGGCGACGGTTCTGTCGCCCTGATCCTCGACGTCCCCACGCTCGTGGCAGTCAGCAACGAGCGTAACGAACATACCGGCAGCGGCAACCGCCTGCTGTCCAACTGAACCCGGACCCCGATCCGTACCGCGACGAGCCGTCGTACCGCTGGAGAAGAACATGAACTGGTTTTTGCGAATGAAGCTGGCCCACAAACTGCTGCTCACCTTCCTGAGCTGCGCCGTGCTGACTGCCGTCGTGGGCATCTATGCACTGACCCGCATCTCGATGCTGGGGCAGATTGCCGATGACATCTACACCAACAACCTGAAATCCATCCAGAGTCTGGGTGAAGCGACCTACCGCATGGGCGCGCACAACCGGGCCTTCGCGCGCCTGCCGTCGATGCGCGATCCGCAGGAAATCGAAGACACCGCCAAGCGCGCTGCCAACCATTGGACCGCCTTCGAAAAGGCGCTGGACGAATACCGCAAGACCGAACTGACCGAGAGCGAGGCGGCGCTCAACAAAGTGCTGGATTCCGAAGAAACGAAGTACCTGGCGCTCAACGACAAAGTGCGCGAGCTAGCGGCCGCGGGCAAACGCGATGACGCGGCTGCGCTGTCCAACGGCGATACGCGCGCTTCGTTCGACGTCATGCAGAAAGCGCTGACCGGCATCGTGGAAGAGAACGCCAAGCTGGCCGACGCCGCAGCCGAACGCGCAGACGTCGCCGAAAACGATGCCCGCAAGGTGATGATCTCCATCATCGTCGTGTCCATGGTCCTCGCCGTCGCGCTGGGCCTGCTGGTCACCCGCATCATCACCCGTCAGCTCGGCGGCGAACCGGACTACGCCAGTGACGTCGTGCGTCGCGTCGCCCAGGGCGACATGACCGTGAAGGTGGAGCTGAAGAAGGGCGACACCACCAGCCTGCTCGCCAGCATGAGCGAAATGCTGACCCGCCTGACCCAGGTGATCGGAGAAGTGCGCGGTTCGGCCGATGCACTGGCCTCGGCCTCGGAACAACTCTCGTCGTCGGCACAGGTGCTGTCACAGAACGCTTCCGAACAGGCAGCCAGCGTCGAGCAGACCAGCGCATCGATGGAAGAGATCTCGGCCACCGTGTCGCAGAACACCGAGAACGCCAAGATCACCGATGGCATCGCCTCCAAGTCCGCCAAGGACGCGAAGGAAGGTGGCGAGGCCGTGCGCGAAACTGTGTCGGCCATGAAGCAGATCGCGCAGAAGATCGGCATCATCGACGACATCGCCTACCAGACCAACCTGCTGGC
>JAVHYF010000023.1 GCA_031119205.1 Moraxellaceae bacterium
GGGAACAACGTTTCCCACGCCAACAACAAGACCAAGCGTCGTTTTCTGCCGAACCTGCAGAACCGTCGTTTCTGGCTTGAAAACGAAAACCGCTGGGTCAGCCTGCGCGTCTCGAACGCCGGTCTGCGCCTGATCGACAAGAAGGGCATCGACGTCGTGCTGAGCGAGCTGCGTGCTCGCGGCGAACGCGTCTGAGCCTGAGCGACAAGGAAGAACATCATGGCTAAAGGCGGACGCGAAAAGATCAAGCTGGAGTCCTCTGCGGGCACCGGCCACTTCTACACGACCAACAAGAACAAGCGCACCACTCCCGAAAAGCTCGAGTTCACCAAGTACGACCCGGTTGCCCGCAAGCACGTGGTCTACAAGGAAACCAAGCTGAAGTGATGCCCACCCGGTGACGGCGCAGCCCGTCGCCGAGTTGCTGGTTCCCACGGGCTCACGCCCGAACACAAAGGCCCGCTGCACGCGGGCCTTTGTGTTTCCAGACCGGGCCGTAACCGGTTTCTGACCCGTTCCTCGATCCGAATCTTGCAAGGAGTTGGTGATGAGCCATCCGAGCACCGAAAACCTCAACGTCGCATCCTTCGATCGCATGCCTTCGCCGGCCGAGATCAAGGACCGCGTGCCCCTATCCGACAAGGCCGCCGCCACCGTGCTCGCTGGCCGCACCACGCTGGGCCGCATTCTCGATCGCAGCGACCCCCGCCCCTTCGTGATCGTCGGCCCCTGCTCGATCCACGATCCGGAAGCCGGTCTGGACTATGCCCGCCGCCTGAAGGCACTGGCGGAAGAAGTGTCCGACACGCTGTACGTCGTCATGCGTGTGTACTTCGAGAAACCGCGCACCTCCACCGGCTGGAAGGGTTTCATCAACGACCCCCGCATGGACGACTCCTTCCACATCGAGGAAGGCATGGAGCGCGGCCGCCGTTTCCTGCATGACGTCGCCGAGACCGGCCTGCCTGCCGCCACCGAGGCGCTCGATCCGATCGCTCCGCAGTACTACGGCGACCTGGTGAGCTGGACCGCCATCGGCGCACGCACGTCGGAATCGCAGACGCACCGCGAAATGGCCTCCGGCCTGTCGACGCCGGTCGGCTTCAAGAACGGCACCGACGGCTCACTGGACGCTGCCACCAACGGCATCCTGTCCGCCGCTGCGCCGCACAGCTTCCTCGGCATCAACGAGCAAGGCTCGACGGCGGTCATCCGCACCCATGGCAACAAGTACGGCCATCTCGTGCTGCGTGGCGGTGGCGGCCGCCCTAACTACGACACGGTGTCCGTTTCGCTGGCCGAACAGGCTCTGGCGAAAGCGAAGCTGGCACAGAACGTTGTCGTTGATTGCTCGCACGCGAACTCCTGGAAGAAGCCGGAACTGCAGCCCTTGGTCATGAAGGACGTGGTGCATCAGATCCGCGACGGCAACCGCTCCATCGTTGGCGTGATGATCGAGAGTCATCTCGAAGCCGGTAACCAGCCCATCCCGGCGGATCTGTCGCAGCTGAAGTACGGCTGCTCGGTCACCGACGCCTGCGTGGGCTGGAGCACCACCGAAGAGATGCTGCGCCATGCCCGCGAGGTGCTGCGCCCGGTCATCACCGCACGCAAGTCCTGAATTATCTGCAGAGAACAGAACAAGGAAACACGATGCCCCTGATCACGCCCTTCAAAGGCCTTCGCCCCGCCGCCGGCCGCGCCGCTGACATCATCGCCCCGCCCTACGACGTGCTGTCCAGCGACGAGGCGCGCCAGCGTGCGGCCGGCAAGCCCTGGAGCTTCCTGCACATTTCCAAGCCGGAGATCGATCTGCCGCTGGGCACCGATCTCTACAGCGCCGAGGTGTACGCCAAGGCCCGCGAGAATCTGGACGCCATGCTCGCCGCGGGCGTGATCGCGCGTGACGACAGCGCCTGCTACTACGTGTATCGCATCGTCATGGGCAACCACGTGCAGACCGGCCTGGTTGCCGCGGCTTCCTGCAAGGACTACGACACCAACCGCATCCGCCGTCACGAACTGACCCGCCCGGACAAGGAAGACGACCGCGTACGCCAGATCGAAGCGCTGAACGCGCAGACCGGCCCGGTGTTCCTGGCCTACACGAACGCAGCGGACATCGACACGATCCTGCAGAAGACCACGGCATTGACGCCGGACGCCGACGCCACCGCCGACGACGGCATCCGCCACACGCTGTGGGCGATCCGTGACGCGGAGACCATCGCGAAGATCACCGCCACTTTCGACGCCATGCCGGCGCTGTACATCGCCGACGGTCACCACCGCTCTGCCGCCGCCTCGCGCGTGTGCGCCGCGCGCAAGGCGGCCAACCCGGCCCACACCGGCAACGAGAGCTACAACTACTTCCTGTCGGTGATCTTCCCCGACCATCAGCTGAAGATCCTCGACTACAACCGCGTGGTCACCGATCTGCACGGCCTGAGCGTCGAGGCATTCCTCGCGCGTGTCGGTGAGGCCTACGCAGTCGAGCCGAGCGGCGCTCCCGTGAAGCCGTCGCGTCACGGCGAGGTCGGCCTGTATGTCGCCGGCAAGTGGTTCAAGCTGGCCATCAAGCCGGACGTGGTGCCGAAGGACCCGGTCGCGCGTCTGGACGTCAGCCTGCTGACCACCCACATCCTCGCTCCCATCCTCGGTGTGGCCGACCTGCGCCGCGACAAGCGCATCGACTTCGTCGGCGGCATCCGTGGCCTGCCGGAACTGGAGAAGCGTGTGAACAGCGGCGAGATGGCGGTGGCCTTCGCGATGTATGCCACCACCATGAGCGATCTGATGGCGGTAGCCGATGCCGACCAGATCATGCCGCCCAAGTCCACCTGGTTCGAGCCGAAGCTTGCCGACGGCATGGTGTCGCACGTCATCGACTGATCACGAGAACACCGCCCGCATGAGCCGCCTGTGGAGTCCGCTGGTGCATCGCCTGACACCTTATGTGCCGGGCGAGCAACCCAAGCTGCCGAACCTCGTCAAGCTGAACACCAACGAGAGTCCGTACGGCCCGTCACCGCGTGTCACCGCAGCGATCCAGGCCGAACTCGCCACGGGTGACGGCAATGGCGAACGCCTTCGCCTCTACCCTGACCCGAATGCCGACTTGCTGAAGCAGGCCATCGCCCGCCACTTCGGCTTGCCGGCCACACAGGTCTTCGTTGGCAACGGCTCAGACGAAGTGCTGGCGCATGCCTTCATGGGCTTGCTGCAGCACGATGCGCCACTGCTGTTTCCGGACATCAGCTACAGCTTCTACCCGGTCTACGCGGGCCTGTATGGGATCGAGCCGCGTACGGTGCCGCTGGATGACGGCTTCGGTATCCGCATCGATGACTACCTGCCGGAGGCGGCGGGCAATGCCGGCGGCATCATCTTCCCGAATCCGAACGCACCGACCGGCCGGGCCCTGCCGCTGGCCGACATCCGTCGCCTGCTGAAGGCAAGGCCGGATTGCGTGGTGGTGGTCGACGAAGCGTATGTGGATTTCGGAGCCGAGAGCGCCGCTTCGCTGGTTGCCGATCACGACAACCTGCTGGTGGTACAGACCTTCTCCAAGTCACGCGCCCTGGCCGGCCTGCGGGTCGGCTTCGCGCTAGGCCATCCGGCACTGATCGAAGCGCTGGAGCGGGTCAAGAACAGTTTCAACTCCTACCCGCTGGACCGGCTTGCCATCGTCGGTGGCGTCGCAGCCATCGAGGACGATGCCTGGTTCCGCGGCAGCTGTGCGAAGGTGGTGCGCAGTCGCGAAGCCCTGGTCGCGGCACTTGCCGCGCTAGGCTTCGAGGTATTGCCCTCGTCAGCAAACTTCGTCTTTGCCCGTCATCCGCAGCACGACGCTGGCGGCCTGGCTGCGGCACTGCGCGAACGCAGCATCATCGTGCGCCACTTCAGGCAACCCGCGCGCATCTCGCAGTTCCTGCGCATAACGATCGGCACCGAGCAGCAATGCGCCCTGCTGGTGGACGCCCTGACCTCCATCACCGCCTGAACTGCAACAAAACGTTCATTGCACGCCGCTACAGTGAGCCATCCAGGCCACTGACGGCATCGCATGAACGTCCTGATGATCTCTGACGTCTATTTCCCCCGCATCAACGGGGTGTCGACGTCGATCGAAACCTTCCGCTGCGACCTGAATGCCATCGGTGTGCAAAGCACGCTGATCGCTCCCGAGTACCCGCAGCGCGAGTCTGACGACGGCGAGAGCGGCATCGTCCGCATACCGGCACGCTATCTGCCGATGGATCCCGAAGACCGGATGATGAAGCGCGCGGCAATCCGCGCCTGGCTGCGCGACTATCGCGGCCCCGCCTTCGATCTCGTGCACATCCAGACGCCTTTCGTCGCGCATTACATGGGACTCGAGATCGCGCGGCTGCTGAAGCTGCCGGCAATCGCCAGCTACCACACCTACTTCGAAGAGTACCTGTACCACTACATTCCCTTCCTGAGGCGTGAGTGGCTGCGCGGCCTGGCGCGCCGCTTCTCGCGCAGCCAGTGCAATGCGCTGGACGCACTGATCGTCCCGTCACGCGCAATGGCCGACACCCTGCGTGGCTACGGCGTCACCTCGCCCATGCACATCCTGCCCACAGGCTTGCCGAGTGACCGTTATCAAGGGGGCGATGGAGACTACTTCCGCAACCGCTACCAGATCGCGCCCGACCGTCCGCTGCTGCTCTTCGTCGGCCGCGTCGCCTTCGAGAAGAACATCCCCTTCCTGTTCGAAGTCGCGGCCCGTATCCGGCAACAGATTCCGGACGTCCTGCTGCTGGTGACCGGTGAAGGACCGGCCCTTGCTGATCTACGTGAGCGCGCGCGCAGCATGGGTTTGGACGACAACGTGCGCTTCCTCGGCTATCTGGATCGCCGCCACGAGCTGCTGGATTGCTATCGCGCGGCGGATCTCTTCGTCTTCGCTTCACGCACGGAAACCCAGGGACTGGTCCTGCTGGAAGCAATGGCGGTGGGTACGCCTGCCCTCGCGCTGTCCATCATGGGTACGCGCGACATCCTCGAACCTGCCCCGCGAGAGATGACCGCGCCCGAAGACGTTGCAGCCTTCGCCGATCAGGCTATCGCCCTGCTGAGAAACCCGGCGCGACTCGCGCAACTGGGCGAAGAGGCCCGCATGTACGCGCGCCAATGGGAAGCCCGCGCCATGGCAGAGCGGGTCGCGCGCCTGTACGAGAATGTGCGTGCGGGCAAGCCTTCGGATGCCCTGGAGGCGGCCGGCGCGCACCGCGCCGCGGCCTGATGACGGACCGCGTCGGAAACGACGCGACCCGGGCGGATTGCGCCGGAGTTACTTGATGACGCGCAGGTGGCCGCGCGGCGGCGTGGGCGGCTTGTCGTCCACGCTATCGTCGTCCTCTCCGGCAGACTCCACCAGTACCGGGTGCTGGGGCTCGCCGGCCGAGCCGTCCAGTTCGACGCCGCTGTTGCCCGCCGCGTTGCCGAGTTCAAATGCCATGCCCTGACCATTCTCGCGCGCATAGATCGCCACGACATTGGCGATCGGCACGAAGAGGCTGTGGGCAACACCGCCAAAACGAGCCTGGCAGGTGATGTCGTCGTTGGAGATGGTGAGCCCGTTGGTCGCGTAGGGCGCGATGTTCAGCACGATCTGCCCGTCCTTCACGTAAGCGTTGGGGACACGCGTCGTGGTATCGACGATGACCACCACATGCGGCGTGAAGCCGTTGTCCACGCACCAGTCATAGATGGCGCGGATCAGGTACGGCTTGGAGGAAGCTGGCGCAGACATGACGAGGAAGCAGCGAGATCAGTAGCAGGTGACGGCAGATATGCAGCGCGGCACCGAAGTGCCGCGCGGGACGCTTAGCGACGCATCGCCCGTTCGGACGGCGTCAGCGCATCGATGAAGCCCTGGCGAGTGAAAATACGCTCGGCATACTTCATCAACGGGGCGGCGTTCTTGCCCAGTTCGATGCCGTAGTGCTCCAGGCGCCACAACAGCGGCGCAATGGCCACGTCGAGCATGGAGAACTCATCGCCCAGCATGAACTTCTGCTTGGTGAACATCGGCGCCAGTTGCAGCAGCTGGTCGCGCACGTGTGCACGCACCTTCTCCACACCCTTCTGGTTCTTCTCCAGGGCCTCGATGTGCACGAACAGTTCCTGCTCCAGCGAGTGCAGCAGCTGGCGGGCACGCGCGCGCATGATCGGATCGGCCGGCATCAGCTGCGGATGCGGGAAGCGCTCATCGATGTACTCGTTGATGATGTTCGGCTCGTACAGCACGAGATCGCGATCAACCAGCACCGGCACGCGGTTGTAGGGGTTGATGACGGCGATGTCTTCGGGCTTGTTGAACAGGTCTACATCGATGACCTGAAAGTCCATGCCCTTCTCGAAGAGCACAATCCGGCAACGGTGGCTGAGGGGGTCCGTTGTACCGGAATAGAGATTCATCATTGCGGAGTTACTCCAGGAATACTCGGAATCACGCACGATGCGGCGCGTAGGCGCCACATCGTGCTCACGACGGGAAACTAACATTTCGGCGACACATCCGTTCAATGCAGGTCTTTCCAGATGGAACGCTTCAGCAGGTAGGTCAGCACGCCCAGAACGGCCAGAACGGCCAGCACCCACCCGCCGATCTGCTTGCGGTTGTGCTGGGAGGGCTCACCCATCCAGGTGATGAAGGACACGAGGTCGGCCACAGCCTCGTCGTATTCTTCCTTCGGCATCTTGCCGGCCTTGACGATCTCCAGGCGCTCCAGGTGCTTGGCCTTGCCGCCATGCCCGTCTTCACGCTCGACGAAGTGGGCCACCTGTTCCCCCTGCAGATCCCACATCGCATGCGGCATGCCAACGCTCTCGAACACCACGTTGTTCCAGCCGGTCGGCCGGTTGGTGTCGCGATAGAACTGGCGCAGGTAGGTGTACAGCCAGTCGGCACCGCTGCCGTAGTGCGAGGCGCGCGAGCGGGCGATGACGGTCAGGTCGGGCGGCGCAGCGCCAAACCACTGCTTGGCCTCGGCCGGACGCATGCCGATCGTCATCAGGTCACCCACCTTGTCGGCGGTGAACAGCAGGTTGTCCTTGATCTGCTGGTCGCTCAGGCCGATTTCCTGCAGGCGGTTGTAGCGCAGGTAGCTGGCGCTGTGACAGTTCAGGCAGTAGTTGATGAACAACTTGGCGCCATGCTGCAGTGAAGCGTTGTCGAACTGCAGCGGCGCCTTGTCGAGGCGTAGTTCGGGACCGGCGGCATGGGTAGCCGCGGCCGTGGCGAAGGCAACCGTCGCGATCAGTGCGCGAAGGATCTTGTTCTTGAAGCTCATTGCCAAGTGACCCTTTCCGGTTCGGGTTGCGTCTTGTCCATCGCGGTGTACCACGGCATGAACGCAAAGAAACCCAGATAGAGAATCGAGCAGATCTGCGACACGATGGTGCCAACCGGTGTCGGCGGCAGGATGCCGAGATAGCCCAGCACCACGAAGCACACCACGAACACCGCGAGGATGCCCTTGTACAGGCCACCCTTGTAGCGGATCGACTTCACCGGGCTGCGATCCAGCCAGGGCAGCAGCGCGAACAGCAGCACGGACACGCCCATCAGCACCACGCCCCAGAACTTGGCGTCCAGGAAGTAGAAGGCAACCAGCAGCACCGCCGTGACGCCTGCGGCAGCCAGCTTCGCCAGCTGGTGACGCAGCGAGAAGACGCTCAGGCCACCCACGACCAGCACGAAGATGCCCAGCCACAGCATGAAGTCGGACGTCGTCGCGCGCAGGATCGAGTAGTACGGCGTGAAGTACCAGACCGGCGCAATGTGCGGCGGCGTCTTCAGCGGATCGGCAGGAATGAAGTTGTTGAACTCCAGGAAGTAGCCGCCACCCTCGGGCATGAAGAACACCACCGCCGCGAACACGAACAGGAAGACCACGGCACCGAAGATGTCCTTGATCGTGTAGTACGGGTGGCTGTAGATGCCGTCCAGCGGAATGCCGTTCGCGTCCTTGGGCTGCTTCTTGATCTCCACGCCGTCCGGGTTGTTCGAGCCGACCTCGTGCAGCGCGGTGAGGTGGGCTGCGACCAAGCCGATCAGCACCAGCGGGATGGCGATGACGTGGAAGCTGAAGAAGCGGTTCAGCGTCGCATCACTCACCACGTAGTCACCACGGATCATAATCGACAGCGGTTCGCCGATCAGCGGAATTGCGCCGAAGAGGTTCACGATCACCTGCGCGCCCCAGAACGACATCTGTCCCCATGGCAGCAGGTAGCCGAAGAAAGCCTCGGCCATCAGGCACAGGAAGATCGCCACGCCGAACAGCCACACCAGCTCGCGCGGCTTGCGGTAAGAGCCGTACATGAGGCCGCGGAACATGTGCAGGTACACGACGACGAAGAACGCCGAGGCCCCGGTCGAGTGCAGGTAGCGGATGATCCAGCCACCCGGCACGTCGCGCATGATGTATTCGACGCTGGCGAAGGCCACCGGCACGCCCGCCGCGTTCAACGAGGCATCCGGCTTGTAGTGCATCACCAGGAAGATGCCGGTGACGATCTGGATCACCAGCACCAGCATCGCCAGCGAGCCGAAGATGTACCAGAAGTTGAAATTCTTCGGTGCGACGTACTTGCCCCACTGACTTTCCCACAGGAAGGTCAGCGGAAAGCGCGCATCCACCCAGTCCAGCAGTTGTTGGGCTTGCTTCTGCATGGATCAGGCCTCCTTGCCGTCTTCGCCGATCAGCAGGCGGGTGTCGGAGAGATAGGTATGCGGCGGTACCGGCAGGTTGTCCGGTGCGGGCATGCTCTTGTAGACGCGACCGGCCAGATCGAACAGCGAGCCATGGCAGGGGCACAGGAAGCCGCCTTGCCAGCTGTCGCTGATGCCGCTCTCGGAACCCAGCGCCATCTTGGCAGTCGGAGAGCAGCCCAGGTGCGTGCAGATACCGACGCAGACGAGGTACTCGTCCTTGATCGCGCGCGCCTCGCCCTTGACGTAGGCAGGCTGGTCCGAGCGCAGGGACTCGGGGTCGGCGACCAGATCGTCGGTCTTCTTCAGCGAAGCCAGCATCTCCGGCGTACGGCGCAGGATCCACACCGGTTTGCCCCGCCATTCGACGGTCTTCAGCTCACCCGGCTGCATGCCGCCGATGTCTACCTCCACCGGAGCACCAGCGGCCTTGGCACGCTCGGATGGGGTGAAACTGGCTACGAAGGGCACAGCTGCACCCAGACCTGCTGCGCCACCTACCGCGGCTGTCGCCGCGATCAGGTTACGGCGAGAGGCATCAAGACTGCAGGCGCAGCCAGTGTGTTCACTGGTTGCGTCAAGTTTGGCGTCGCTCATCGGTTACCCCGAGAAGGTTACTTGTTATCGAAAAACCGCCGGATTATAGCCAAGTCACCCCACCAGATTAAAGCCTTGCCTGCGCAAACACTCCTCAAAGCCGCGCCAGTGCTGGGTTTGCGCAAAGCGTCGGGGGACTGCAACAGGGCCTGATGGGGGCCAGAAACGGGCTCAGGGAAGGTCAACGAGGCGCCAGTAGGCCAGCAGGAGACCCGCCAGCGCCCCGGGGGCTTCGGAAACGCGCCGCTTGCTGATGTAACCCGCAACGTGGCTACGGTATGCGCCAGCACGATCCTCGGGCTTTTCGGAGGTCGTCAGCACGAAGACCACGCTGTCCGCCAGGGCCGGGTCGGCACGCAGGCTGGCCAGGAAGGCCAGGCCGCCCATGCGCGGCAGCTTCATGTCGAGCAGGATCAGGCAGGGATGCGGCAGGGATGCCTGCATGCCACCGCGCAGCAGCGCCAGGGCCTCGTCGCCATCACGCGCATGGTGGATCCGGCAGCCGAAACCATCCTGCAGCCCGCTCTGCGCGGCCTCTTCGACGGCGCGCTCCACGGCTTCGCGGTCGACCTCGTCATCCTCTACCAGCAGCAGGTGCAGCGCCGGGCGTCGGGATGCATGCATGTCAGCCCCCCTCCGCGCGCGACGGTGTCAGCTTGCGCCAGGTGAAGCGGAAGCAGGCGCCGCGGCCGGACCAGGATTCGACCCCCA
Source organism: Moraxellaceae bacterium (assembly GCA_031119205.1). Lineage (GTDB taxonomy): Bacteria > Pseudomonadota > Gammaproteobacteria > Burkholderiales > Rhodocyclaceae > Uliginosibacterium. Next base: position 10,058 of record JAVHYF010000023.1, read on the forward strand.
CGCTGCCACCGTGCGACTCCACCGTCCGCTTGACGATCGCCAGCCCCATGCCGCTGCCTTCTACCTCGTCACGCGGACGCAAGGTCTGGAACATGCCGAAGATGCGTTCGTGGTGTTCCGGCGCGACGCCCGGCCCGTCGTCGCACACATCCACCTCGATATGGCTGCCCTGGTCACGCACGCTGATCTCCACGCAGCCCTGTTCGCGGTCATGGTGCTTGAAGGCATTGCTGACCAGGTTGAGCAGCACGACCTGCAATGGCGCGCGGTACGCACGCAACGTCGGCAGCTCGCCGACGACGTCGAGACGGAAGCCGGGTGGCGGCCCCAGCAGGTCACGCAGCTCGCGCACCAGTTCGCGCAGATCCACTTCTTCCGCCGCCCCCTCGGGCTGGCCGGCACGCGCGTACTGCAGCAGATCGTCGAGCAGACGATCCATGCGCCGCACCCGGCTGCGCAGCAACTGCAGGTGGCGCTGCGATTTCTCCGGCAGCACGCCGGCCGCGTCCTTCTCGATCCATGAGGACAGGTTGTCCACCGCCCGCAGCGGCGCCTTGAGGTCATGCGATGCCACGTAGGCGAAGTCATCGAGATCGCGGTTGCTGCGCGCGAGTTCGGCATTCACCCGCTCCAGCGCCGCGGAACGCTCCGCCAGCGCCTGCTCCGCGAGCCGGCGGGTGGTGGTATCGATCAAGGCCGCCACGAAGACACGGCCTTCTGGACGGTCGATCGGGCTCAGGCCGATCTCCACCGGAATCTCGGTGCCGTCACGGTGACGCGCTTTCAGCTCACGCCCGACCATGGCGCGGCCACGCGGGCTTTGCGCATAGCCGCCGCGCAACTCGGCATGAGCGCTGCGGTGCGCTTCCGGCACCAGCTCTTCCACCTGCATGCCGACGAAATCGTCGCGGCCGTAGCCGAACAGGCGCTCGGCCTCGCGGTTGGCGAGCTGCACCTTGCCCTGTTCGTCGGTCATGAGCGTGGCATACGGCGCAGCCAGGATCGCCTGCACCAGCAGCGCCTGGGCACGCTTCTGCTCGGCGATGTCGCGAATCACCAGGGCCGCGCCGGCAACCTTGCCGGATTCGTCGACGATCGGTGACATCGACAGGGCTACCTCCACCGGCTGGCCGTCGCTGCGACGATGCTGGGCTTCGCTCTGCTCCACCCGCTGACGAGCACGGATGGCGGCCATCGAGGTCTCGAATGCCTTGCGACGCGCCTCCGACATCAGCATGCCGAGCGGTTGCCCCACCGCCTCGCTGGCGCTGTAACGGTAAAGTCGCTCCGCGGCGGGGTTCCAGGCCGTGATGAGCCCGTCCGCATCGATACCGATGATGGCGTCCGACGAACTCTCCACGATCATCGCCAGCTGCTGGTTGATCTGCGCGCGCAGGCGGTCGGTGGTATCCACCCCCATCGCAAAGAAACCGACGACCTGGCCATCCACCTGGCGATGCGGCACATAGCTCGCCTCGACATCGACGTCGATACCGCGCGAGTGGTCATGGAAACGGGTGTTGAACATGACCCGCTCGCCGGCCAGCACGCGGTCCACAAACGGACGCAAGCGGGCAAAACCTTCACCGCGCAATTCCTCCAGGCTCATGCCGAGGATCTGCGCCTGCGGGATGCCGCACCAGCGTTCATAGGTCGCGTTGATGAAACGGTAGCGCAGGTCGCAATCGAGATAGGCGATCAGGGCGGGAATCGAGTCCGTCAGCAGACGCAGCTGGGTTTCACTGCGACGCAGGGCCTCTTCCGTCTTGCTGCGCTGCTCGACCTCCTCGCTCAGTTCGATGGCCTGACGGCTGATCTCCGCTCCCGACAGCACCAGCTCGCCAGCCAGCGCTTCGGTGCGGAACATGCGGCCGCTGACGAACAGCATCACCCCACCGACCAGTGCTGTGATGAGCATGCCGGCCAGCAACACCAGCATCGGTACCGGCCCCTGACGTGTCAGCACGTACTGGGCGGACGCCTCGAAATGCAGGCGCCAGGCACGGCCGCCGAGATCGAACCGGTGCTCGGCCCGCGGCCGCCCCACCACATTGCGCAACTCGCCGGTGACCGGCGCCGGCGGCTGGGCAGAGAAAAAGCTGTGCAGGGGCATCGTCCCCGCTTCATCCAGGATCTCCAGGCCCACGCCGCGCACCTGCAGACTGGGCAAGGCGTTGCTGACCACGCGGTCGATCCGCAACACACTCACGATGACCCCCGCCAGCTCGCGACGACGCCCGGCAAGACTGGCCGGCACGATGTCGCCGCGATACACCGGGCTGACGATCAGCACCCCCTTGCTCTTGCCATCACCCACCCGGAAGCTGATGGGAGGACTCATCATCGTCTGGCCGCGATCCCGTGCAGCCAGCACTGCGTCGCGTCGCTCGCTGCTGGCTGCCAGGTCCAGCCCCAAGGCGTCCGGATAACTCGCCAGCGGTTCCAGGAACAGGTAGGGATAGTGCTCGCCGTCCTCCTGTGCACCTGCCGCTGCCCCGCCGGGTGACACGCGGATGGCATAGTCGCGCATTGCGGCTACCACCCTGGGGTCGTGACTGGCGAGGCCTTCGGCGCGCGCGGCTCGCTCGAAAGCGGCGCGCTGATCCGCCGGCACCCGTGGCACCCAGGCCAGCGCCTGGATGCTGTCCAGGCTGCGCATGTTGCGCTGGTACATGCGCGTGAAGTCGCTGCGGCCCACGCTGCCTGCGGCCCCCCCATGACTGGCCAGCGCTTCGGTAATGTCGATGGTCTGGCTGACCTCGGCGCGCAGGGCCTGCGCGTAAGCGGCGGCCTCGGTCTGGAACTCCTGCGCAATGCGTTGCCGCTCGGCGCCATCCACCCACAGGAATACGGCCACGGCCAGGCAGAAGCTCGCCAGGACGGGCAGGCCGACGGTCCAGCGGCGGCGGCGCCACTCCTCTGCCGGCTGGCCTGCGACACATAGCACCAGCGGCATGAAGGTCAGCACGCCCAGGCTGTCGCCAGCCCACCAGGTCAACCAGTTCCAGGTCAGTGCATCGTCAGGCAGTACGCCCATCCAGCCCAGCACGGCAACACCGGTGCTGGACGAGACCAGGCAACTCACCGGGCCGCCCAGCAGCAGCATGAGGAGAATCTGCCACCCACGCTGGAGTGGCTGTGGATAGCCACTGAAGCGACGGATCAGCCATTGCCCGGCCAGGGCCTGCAACGTGGACCCGGTGGCAATCATCGCGGCCACCCCCCAGGCATGCGGCTGCCCGGTCTCGGGCAAGGCCATCGACTGCAGCAGCATCGCGCCCAGCCAGACGCCAGGCCACAGGCGCCAGCCACCGACGAGCAGTACGCCCAGCGCAATGCCGGCCGCCGGGAACACAGCGGTGGCGTAGTCGGGCGGTGTCGCCAGCATGAGGCCGAGGCGGCCGCTGACCAGATAGGCCAGTACCAGCAGGAGCACGCTCAGCAGGTAGCGCGAGACAACCGGCGACCGGCTCATACCGTCTCCTGGTTGGTCGCAGGCGCGGCACCGGCGTTGGCGGACGAAAACTGGGGCATGGATGGCAGGATCGCGGAAACACGACAGCCGGGCAAGCCAGCCCCGGCGGCATGAACACTACAGCCAGCAGGGGCAGGATGGTGCAACCGTCGCTGCATCATTTTGTTACGGCCGCCCGCATGGCACGGCAAGGCTGTCAGGTGGCGGGAGCGTTTCAGGGACCGCCTCCCGATTCACGGCCCGGGATCCGGTTTTCTTGAACGACCCTGCCCGGGCGCAAAGGCCGGCGGCAGGGGGCTGATATGCTGTCTTTCCCGCAACAACAACACAAGCAGGCAGAACATGGGCACCCCCGAGCTCGACGGCAAGGTCAAAGTCAAAGGCGTCATCTGTGACATGGATGGCGTCATCTACCGCGGCAAGCAGCTCATCCCGGGCGCGCTGGATTTCGTGCAGCGCCTGCTGGCCAACAAGACCCCCTTCCTGTTCCTGACCAACAACGCGGAACAGACGCCCCTCGACCTCAAACTCAAGCTGGAGCACATGGGCATCGGCGGCCTGACCGAGGACAACTTCATCACCGCCGCCATGGCCACCGCGATGTTCCTGCGCAACCAGAAGCCCAATGGCACGGCCTACGTCGTGGGCGGCGGCGGGCTGATGGCCGAACTGTACAAGGTGGGATTCTCGATCACCGAGTCGAACCCGGACTACGTGGTGGTCGCCAAGTCCACCAGCTTCAACTTCGAGCAGTTGCGCCGCGCCGTGCGCCTGATCGACCAGGGCGCCAAGTTCATCGGCACCAACCCGGACATGATCGACCCGGTAGAGGGCGGGCTGGAGCCCGCTGCCGGCACCTTGCTGGCTGCCATTTCGGCCGCCACCGGCAAGCGTCCCTACATCGTCGGCAAACCCAACTCGCTGATGATGATGCTGGCCGCCCGCAAGCTGGGTCTGCATCCGGAAGAAGCCGTCATGGTCGGCGACCGCATGGACACCGACGTCGTCGGCGGCCTGGAGGCCGGCATGAAGACCGCGCTGGTGCTCTCCGGCGTCACCACGCCGGAGATCATGTCGCACTTCCCCTACCGGCCCGACCATGTGTTCAACAACGTCGGCGAGATCGAGCTGGACAAACTCTGAACGAGCCGCGCCTGGACGCCGGAACCGCTGTGTTCCGGTGTGTCAGCTGCGGCGCCACCACCAGAACACCAGCAGGAATATTCCGCCCAGCCACAGCCAGGGCGCGGACAGGAAAAGCGTGTGGGCCGGGGTCTCGGCCATGCCACCCCAGATTTCCACCTCCACTTTGTCGATCTCCATGTTGTTCGAATTGATGAAGGACAGCGCAGGCGCCGCCATGCGGTCCTTGCTGAAAGTCACCGGACCGGTGGTCGCTTCGATCCGGAACGGCTGACCGGCCTTCCCCTTCAGTTCCGACAACCCGGCCAGCGGTTGCATCGTCGATTGCTCCTGGCCATTCTCGTTGGCCTCCAGGTGCCAGCCCGACAACCACATGCTGCTGGCTGCGCCGTCACCCAGTGCGCGGCCGGTCAGCTTCACCACCATCGTGTGGGGATTGTTGCGGACGACCCAGGGCTCCAGCTTGCCGGCCCAGTCCTCGCTGTCGGCCATCAGCGCGGCCACCATCGGCGCCTCGTGCGCATCGCGCGGCGAAGGCTTGTGGTCGCGGAAACGCTGCACGTCCTTGTCGTCGAGCACCACGGTCGCCAGCAGGGTCTTGCCGTACTTGCCCGGTTCCGCGGCGCCGGCAATACCCGCAAGCACGAAGCCCCCAAACGACACCATCAGACACAAAGCAGCGTGCCAGAACTTTTGCCGCATACCATCCCCCTTGTTTTTTGTTGGAGGCCGCATGGTAGCCGCAGATCGGCCAGACACCAGCGCCTGCCCACGCGGGCAAACCACGCCGCAGCTGCTCTGCCAGAATGGCGCCCTCCACAGCGAGGTGGCCTGCGATGAGAAAGACACTTTACGACGTGCTGTCCGTAACTCCCGACGCCGATGACAATGCCATCGAGCGCGCCTTCACGCAGCAGATGGTACGGCTGACCAAGGACACCACGCTCAGTCACGAGGATGCAGATATCCGGCGCAAAGCCCTGAAGGAGGCCTACGCGGTACTCGGCGACCGTACCCAACGCGCCCGCTACGACCACTCACTGCAACCGGAACCACGCGCTGCCCACACCACGAGCCACGGCGGTGGCGGCATGCTCAAGTGGGTGCTGCTGTTGCTGGCTGCGCTGATCTTCGCCGGCAGCCTGGCGACCTACCAGCGCATGCAGGCCAAGCGCGATGCGGATCTGCAGCGACAGGCCGAGATCGACCGCGAGCGATTACTCGCCCGTCATGCAGAGGAAGAGGCCGAGCGAGACGCCGAGACTGCCAAGCGCAAGGAGCGCGACGAGAAATGGGCGCAGGAACGCGAGAAGCAGAAGCAACAGGCCGAGCTGGACCGCGTGCATCGCGAGCTCGACCGCGCCGCCGACCGGCGCATCATCGAGCGTGAATCCGACGAGAGAATGGCCCGCTACCGGGCTGCGCAGGAAGAAGCCGCCCGCGAAGACGAACGCCGCCGGGCGCGTGAGCGGCTGGGGCTGTCGCCCTAGCATCAGTACGCGCTCGTCCGGCCGGGCGCTCCAGGGCCAATCGGGCGCGCTTGCGCTGAAACATGGAATCCTCAATAGTCCTCACCCATAATTGTGCACATGCACAATTCCACCGGAGAGGAGCGCACCATGTTCAGTCTGCAAGGAAAGGTCGGTCTGGTTGTCGGGATTGCCAATGAAAGCAGCATTGCCTGGGGTTGCGCCAAGGCGTTCCACGAAGCCGGCGCCAGCCTCGCGGTCACCTATCTGAACGCCAAGGCCGAGCCGCACGTCAAGCCGCTTGCCGAACGCCTGGGCGCTCCGCTGTTCCTGCCGCTGAACGTGGAAGACCCTGGCGCGCTGGAATCAGTCTTCGAAGCCATCGCCGCCAAATGGGGCCGGCTGGATTTCGTACTCCACTCCATCGCCTTCGCCCCGCGCGACGACCTGCATGGCCGCGTCACCGACGTGTCGCGCGAAGGCTTCATGCGCGCCATGGATGTGTCCTGCCACTCCTTCATCCGCATGGCGAAGCTGGCCGAACCCTTAATGAAGGACGGCGGCACCCTGCTGACCATGAGCTATCTGGGCGCCGACGAAGTCGTCGCCAACTACGGTGTCATGGGGCCGGTGAAAGCCGCCCTGCAATCGACTGCGCGTTACCTCGCGGCCGAACTGGGCAGCAGCGGCATCCGCGTGCATGCGGTGTCCCCCGGCCCGCTCGCCACGCGTGCGGCCTCCGGCATCAAGGACTTCGACAACCTGCTGGAGGAAGCGCGCCTGCGGTCCCCACTGAAGCGGCTCGTCGACATCGAAGACGTGGGCGCTCTGTGCGTCTATCTCGCGAGCGACGGTGGCCGCTCGCTCACCGGCAGCACGCTGTTCATCGACGGCGGCTACAACATCCTGGCCTGAACCCTGGCCGAACAAGAGCAACGACATGAGTGAATGGATCGAAAACCGTCCCTACGACGACATCAGCATCGGCGAGACCGCCGTCCTTACCCGCACCGTCACGCACGAAGACATCAACCGCTTCGCGCAGGTGTCCGGTGACTTCAACCCGGCCCACCTCGACCCGGAGTACGCTGCCGGCACCCCTTTCGGCGGCGTCATTGCACATGGCATGTTCACCGGTGCGCTGATCTCCACCGTGCTCGGCACCCTGCTGCCGGGGCCGGGCACCATCTACGTGAGCCAGACCCTGAAGTTCACGCGACCGGTACGTCCCGGTGACACCCTCACCGTAACGCTGACCTGTCGCGAAAAGCAGGACGAGAAGAAACGCGTGATCCTCGACTGCGCAGCAGTGAACCAGGATGGCAAGAAGGTCGCTGTCGGCGAGGCCGAAGTCGTCGCCCCGACCGAGAAGATGCGCGTGCCCAAAGCCACGCTCTGAGCCCCGCTCCTCCGGAAACGACAAGGGCGCCCTCGCGGCGCCCTTGTCGTTTTTCATGCCGAGGCTATCCGAAACTCAGCCGTGGCAACCACAGCGCGATTTCCGGGAAGTGGATCAGGATCGCCGTCATCAGGATCATCGTCAGGAAGAACGGCACGGTGCCCTGGAACACCTCGGCAATCGTGCCCTCGCCACGCACCCCCTGGATGACGTACAGCGTCATGCCCACCGGCGGGCTGATCAGCGAGATCTCGCACATCAGCACGATGAACACGCCGAAGAACACCGGGTCGATACCCGCCGCGACGACCACCGGGAACACCAGCGGCACCGTGCCCACCAGCATCGGCAGCGTCTCGAAGAAGATGCCCAGCAGCAGGTAGAACACCGCCAGCACCCACAGCAGTTGCACCGGGCTGACATCCAGCCCCTGCACCAGCGCGGACAGCGTCTGGGTGATGCCGAGCAGGCCCATCACGAAGTTGAGATAGAAGGCCGCGGTGAGGATCAGCAGGCTCATCGCGGTGAGGCGCAGCGTCGCGCGGAAGGCGTCGTGCATCATCGCCACGCTGAGGTTGCCGTAGGCCCAGGCGATCGGCAAAGCGACCACGACACCCAGCGCCGCACTCTCGGTCACCGTTGCCCAGCCGGTGTAGATGCAGCCCATCACCACGCCGAACACGATCAGCGGTGCCAGCAGGTGCTTCAGGCGACCGAGCTTCTCGCGCAGCGGCGGCTCGGCCTCCTTCGCACCGGCGAGCCCCGGCTTGTACAGGCAGATGGCGAGGATGCAACCCATGAACAGCAGGGTCATGATCGCGCCGGGAATCACCCCGGCGGCATACAGGCGCCCTGCCGAAGTATTGGTCATCGCGCCATACACAAGGAACGCGATGCCCGGCGGAATCAGGTTGCCCAGGCTGGCGCCGGCGGCAATCGACCCCAGCACCAGGCGCTGGTCGTAGCGCCGTGTCTTGAAGGTAGGCAGCGCCACGGTGGAGATCGTCGCCGCGGTGGCGACCGACGAACCCGACACCGCGGAGAACAGCGCCGACGAACCGATGTTGGTATGCAGCAGCCCGCCCGGCAGGAAGTTGAGCCAGTCCGACAGCGACTTGTACATCTTGTCGGTCGTACCCGCGCGCACCAGTATCTCGCCGAGCAGGATGTACAGCGGAATGGACAGCAGCACGTAGTCCTCGTTGGCCGCCCACAGCTGGTTGCCCACCGCATTCACTGCGGGCATGCCGAGGTACAGCACCGCGCCGAGGATGGCGGTGAGGAACATCGTGGTGGCGACATGCAGGCCCAGGAACATCAGGGCCAGCATGATCAGGAAGCCGATGCCGATTTCGGTCGCGCCGATCATGCGACGCCCTCCTTCGCCTGCTGCTGACGGACCTGCTCCAGCACCTCGCCCGCCTCGCTCTCGATCTCCTCTTCCAGCGTCTGCGGACCATAGGCTTTGTTCACTGCCGCGTGATCGCCACGCAGCCACAGCACCAGCGCATGTACGGCGAGGTAGACGCAGAGGATCGCAAACAGCGCCCAGCCGCCGAACCACAGCGACTGCGGAATCCACATCGGCGTCTGCAGCGGCGTGGTGGAATGGCTCTGGAACTCGATGGACTCGGACAACACCACCCAGGCGCGCAGGATGGCGAACACCGCCATGCCGGCCAGCGTCACCATCGCCAGCACGTTGATCGCCGAACGCAATTTCATCGGCAGCTTGCCGACGAGGAAGTCGATACGCGTATGGCCACGCGTGATCAGGGTGTAGCTGAAGCCGATGGCCGAGGTCACCGCCAGCGTGTAGCCACCGACTTCATCGATGCCCTGGAAACTGAAGCTGAACAGCTTTCGCCCCACCATCTCCACGCAGGTGAGGATGGACAGGGCGACGAGCCACCAGCCGGCGGCGATCACCAGTGCATCGACGATGCCACCGAGTACGCGCGAGAAGGGATTGGGGGGCATGAAAAGCTCCGGGCGTGCGCCCCGTCGGGAACGCACGCCGAAGTGAGGCTGAAGGACTTACTTGATGACGTAGCCGCGAGCCTTGCCGACGGTCGCATTCCAGGTGGCGGTGCAGGAAGCGTCGACCTTGTTGCAGCTCTCCTTCCACAGCGGCAGCACCACGGCACCGACGGCGTCCTTCACCTTCTTGTCATCGGCGGGCGTGACGCTCACCAGGTTCATCTTGAACTTGGTGCCCTGGGTGCAGGGCTCGGCGCCGACGTTGCAGTTCATCGCGTCGGTGTTGGCCGTCTCGGCCAGCTGCCACATCTGGTCTTCCATGTTCTTGAAGGCCGCCAGGGTCTTCTGCTGCATGGCCGGGGACATCTTGTTCCAGTAGTCCAGGTTCATGAAGTGACCCTGCACCGAGCCGGACACCGACAGCGGCAGGAAGTAGCTGGTCACTTCCGGCCACTTGCCGGCGTTGCCGGACGTCGGCGAAGTGACGCCGCAGTCGGCCACGCCGCGTTGCAGCGCCGGGTACACCTCGGAGAACTGCAGCGTCACCGGCGTTGCGCCCAGACTCTGGATCAGCGCGGCCATCGACGGCGTGAAGCTGCGCACCTTCAGGCCCTTGAGGTCATCCAGGGTCTTGATCGGTTTGTTGCAGTAGAAGACCTGCGGGCCGAAGGGCCACAGCGTCATCACCTTGGCGTTGAAGCGCTTCTGCAGGCGCTCGTCGAAAACCTTGCGGTACGCATCCACGGCGGCGCGCAGATCCTTCATGTTGGTCGACACGCCAATGAGGTCCACGCCTTCGAAGAACGGGTCGTCACGCGAGGCCATGCCGATCTGCACGCTCATCACGTCGAAGGTGCCGGAGCGCAGCATGCGCAGCGCATCCGCGGCCTGCACGCCCACTGCATCCATCGGGTTGTAGTTGATGCTCATCGGCGCGCCGAGGATCTTCGGGATGTTGGTGAAGAACGGGCGCTCGATGTTGTCGACGTGCTTGGTGTTCGACGAGAAGTTGCCGGCGATGCGCATCGAGGTCGGCTCGGCGAGCGCGGCGGTCGAGGCAGTAGCAAAGGCGGCGGCGAACACCAGCGGGAGGGCGGATTTCATGAAGCAACTCCTGAAAACAGAGGAACGATGCCAGCGACACGGGCTGCCGCGCGGCGTGGGTGAGAACCGGAGCGCCATGCCTGCAGGCAATGGCACCGGAGCGATGCGTAAGCTCGGGATGCGTAACCTCGTTGCCCGCATTCTTCAGGCTTTGACCTTACGGGGAATGCGGCAGGAAACGGGTAACGGACAGGCATAACCATCATGCGGGCGCGGCGAAAAGCGAGCCCCAGTAGGGCGCGGCCGGGCGCGTGTCGACACCGCACAGCGTCAGCGCCCGCCATACGCCCAGCGCCGTGGTGTCGAAGAAGGGAATCCCCAGCTCGGCCTCCAGCGGCGCAGCCAGTACCGCTGCCGGGAAATTCGTACACAACGTCACGATGGCTTGCGGCTTCGCCAGCGCGACCTTGCGGGCCATGTCGGTGATGGTGGAGAACGGCACGCTGGCGTAGGACAGGTTGTCGCTGTAGCCGGCATGTGCCTCGGCCACCACCTCGTAGCCCTCTGCCTGCAGGCAGGCCACGGTCTTCGCCTGACCGTCGTCCCCATACGGCGTCACCACCGCGATGCGGGTGATGCCGCGCTCGCGCAGCACCGTCTCCAGACCGAGGATCGAGGTCGTCGCGGTGATGCCGGTTTCCTGCGTGATCGCCGCAGCCAGCTGGCGGTCGTGCGAGAAGCCGATGGTGCCGCCCTTGCTGCCGTTCCACACCAGCACCTGCGGCGCGGCGTGAGCCAGCAAACGGGCCGCCGCCATGAGGCCCTCCAGCGAGTAGCTGTCCGGCGACGGGTCAATGCTGCCGAACACCGGCGTGCGCGAGAAATGCACCGACACCTGCGGCAGGTGGCGCACCACGCCCAGCGTGATGCGCTCCACCACCGTGTTGCCGGACGGCGTGATGACGCCGAAGAAGCAGCCCTGCCGGCTGTAGGCCTTCATGGCAGCGTAGGTATCCACGCTGGACAGTGCGTGCGCGTCGCTCACCGGCCCGTCTCCCATCAGTAACCCATCGCCCTGGGCAGCCAGGTCACCAGCGGCGGATACAACATGCATGCCAGCAACATCGCGTACTGTGACGCGATGAAGGGCAGCACCGCCCAGGTGATGTCACCCATCTTCACCTTGGTGACGCCGGACACCACGAAGAGCACCACTCCGACCGGTGGCGTCAGCATGCCGATGACCAGGTTGAACACGAACAGGAAGCCGAACAGCAGCGGGTCGATGCCGTACTGCAGGGCCAGCGGGTGCAGCAGCGGCACAAGCATGATGTAGGCAGCATTCGACTCCATCGCCGTGCCCACCAGCAGCAGCACGACAGCCACCAGCAGCATGAACATCAGCGGGTCGGTGGTGACACTCTTCATCCATACCGACAGCTGCTGCGGAATCAGATCCACCGTCATCAGGAAGGTCACGGTGGAGGCGAAGGCGATCATCGCGCCGACCACGGCCGTCATCAGCGCGGCGCGGACGAAGACATCCGGCAGATCCTTTACCTTGAGCGTACGGGTGATGAAGAAACCGATGAACAGCGCGAACACCACGCCTATCCCCGCCCCTTCGGTAGCGGTGAATACACCGCCGACGATGCCGCCGATGCACACGATGGGCATCAGTAACGTGATGAAGGAACGCCGTGTCTGCACGACGATGTTCTTGACCGAAACCGGTTCGCCGGTCAGGGGGTAATTACGCTTCTTGGCGATGTACCAGCACTGGAACATGAACACCGCGGTCAGCAATATGCCGGGGATGGTGCCGGCCATGAACAGGCCGCCCACCGACACGCTCGGCCCCGCCATGAAGGCGTAGACGATCATCGCGCCAGAAGGCGGGATGATCGGCCCTAGGTTGGCCGACGCCGCGATCACCGCGGTGGAGAAGCGTTCATCGTAGTTTTTCTTCAGCGACGGGTGCATGGTAGACGCCAGCGCACTGGCGTCCGACACCGCGCTGCCGGACACTGCCGACAGGATGGCGCCGGCCAGCATCGCCACCTGCGCCAGCCCGCCGCGCACGCGGCCGATGAAGGCGTTGGCGAAGGCGATCATCTGCTCCATCAGGCCGGCCTTGATCATCAGCTCGCCAGCCGCCATGAACAGCGGGATCGACAGCAGCGGGAAAGAATCCAGCGACGCCACCATGCGCGAGGGCAGCATGTTGAAGTCGATGTCGCTCGCCGCCAGCCCACCCAGCGCCGCCATGCCGATGGCGAAGGACAGCGGCATGCCGAGCAGGGCGAAGAGCACGAAGCCCCAGGTCATCATCGCGCTCATTCGATCACCACCTCTCCGCTGGCCGGCTGGCCGAGCATGGCCAGGCGGACCATCTCCAGCGCAGACAGGCCGGCGCCCACGACGATGGCCATCACGAACCAGGCCGCGCTGCCGTCCATCGACGCCAGCTTCTCGTCCCACTGCTCATAGGCCAGCTTGGCCGACTGGTAGCACACCAGGATCATCAGCCCGGCACCGATGCCGTCCATCAGCCGCGCGAGCTGGTGGCGGTACGGTTCCGGGATGCGCGAGGTCAGGATCTCCATGCCGATGTGCAGGCGCTCGCGCACTGCCATCGCGATGGCCAGGAACACCGACCACACGAAGGCGAGGCGCGAGAGCTCGTCCGCCCAGTCGAAGGAACTGTTGAAGACGTAGCGCGCCACCACCTGGGCGAACACCAGCACCACCATGAGGGCGGTCAGCCCGGCGAGCGCCCAGTAGTTGATGCGGTGTAGCGCGTCCAGCAGCAGCGTCAGCGGACGCAACCACATCTGTGCCGCCGCAGAGAGCGGCACAGCCGGGACGGTTCGGATATCTGCAGTCATGCGCGGCCTCCCTGCCTCGCTCGTTCAATGAGGACAGGTAAGGCTCAGCCGCCCGCCTTCTTAACTTCGGCCAGCACCTGGTCGACGAAGCCGGCACCGAGGCGTTTCTTCACGTCATCCACCACGTGGGCCGTGGCCTTTTTCATGGCCTCGCGCTCGGTGGCGGGGATCTCGGTGTAGGTCATGCCCTTCTTCTGCAGTTCAGCCAGCGCGTCGGTGTCAGCCTTGGCCGACACACTGCGCTGCCAGGCGATGGCGTTGGTCATCGCGGTGCGCAGGATCTTCTGATGGTCGGCCGGCAAGGCTTCGAACTTCTTCTTGTTGGCCGCCACCGCGATGAAGTCGAAGAAATGGCCGGTGTTGCTGACGTGCTTCTGCACTTCGAAGAAACGGCTGGCGAGGATCAACGAGAAGGGGTTGTCCTGGCCGTCGATGACTTTCTGGTCGAGCGCCGAGTACACCTCCTTGATGTCCATCGCGATCGGGTTGGCACCCAGCGCGCGGAAGGTGGCCAGGTGGGTCTCGATCGGCTGCATGCGGATCTTCATGCCTTTCAGGTCCGCCATGCCCTTGACCGGCTTCTGGCTGTTGGTCACCTGGCGCAGGCCCAGCTCCATGAAGCCCAGCGAGGTGAAGCCCTTGTCGGCCATCTTGGTCTCGATGAGATCCACCACCGGGCCGTCCATCACCTTGTAGGCGATCTCGCGGGTCGGGAACATGAAGGGCAGGCTCACCGCCTCCAGTTCCGGCACGGTGCGCGACAGGAAGGCCATGCCCACCCAGGTCATGTCGATGGTGCCGGCGCGCGTCTGCGTGACGTTCTCCTGCGCGCCACCGAGTTGCTGGTTGTCGAAGACGTCAACGATCAGCGCGCCCTTGGAGGTCGACTCGACTTCCTTCTTGAACTGCTGCATCGCGACCGAGGACGAGTGGTCGGATGCGAAGTTGCCGGCGATACGCAGGCGGGTCTGGGCGGACACGCCCGTTGCGACAGAAAAGCCCAGCGCCAGGACCAGCGCGGAGAGGGTGGTACGAACGACAGCACGCATGACTCGAACTCCGTTGGAAGGATTGAAACCGAGGTGAAACCCGTGAGCGAACCCGGGCTCGGGAAACCTGCTTCCAGCGGCATTGCCGGCGAATCACGACACGGCCTTGTGTCGTTGTATGCAATCCACTATAAACATTGCATGCGACGCGTCAAGCAATTTTTTCTTTAATATTCAACATGTTATGAACACCAATACGGTGCATGCTCGTGCATTAAGGCGACAAGTTGGTGCGGATTGCATGCAATCTTCCGGCTTGCCGTATACGCAGCATCTGCAACCGGATCGCATCGGAAAGACACCGTGCCCTGACACTGCCGGGGCTGGCGCGGAATGAAACGGCAGTGGAACGAGGGCGGAGGAGTCGCACCGCCACAGTGCAGTCCCCCACGCAGGAAAGCTGGTGCGCCACAGCGCAGCAGACGACGAGAGGAGCGACACCCGTGACGAAGAACACAGGCAAGCGTGCAGACAAAGAGAAAGAAAAAGCGCAGCACCGCAGCGCGAGCGCAGGCGCCCCTGCCCCGCGCAGGCCCGCTGCACGTGCAACGCGCGCGTCGCATGAAAAAAAGGCCGCGGCGCCAACGGCTGCATCAACGAAGACACGAGCGAGCACGCGCACGCTCAGCTCCGACGAGATCTTCGATCGCATCCTGCTGGCGATCATGGAGCACAAGCTGCCACCGGGCACCCAGCTCGTCGAGGAGCGCCTCGCCAACATCTTCAAGGTGAGCCGCACCAAGGTGCGTGAGGCCATCGGCCGTCTGGTGCATGACTGCATCGCGATCAACATCCCGAACCGCGGTGCCTTCGTAGCCAGCCCCACACCGGAGCAGGCGCGTGAAGTGTTCAGTGCGCGGCGGTTGATCGAGCCGGCGCTGATCCGCGAACTGGCGCGCACCGTGACGCCGGAGCAGATCGAGACACTGCGCGCGCACATCAAACGTGAAGAGGCCGCACGCCACAGCAGCAACCCGCACGCCATCATTCCACTGACCGGCGAGTTCCACCTGCTGATGGCGGAAATGTCCGGCAACAGCATCCTCGCCCGCACCATGCGCGAGCTGGAGATGCTCACCGTGCTGATCATCATCCTGTTCAGCGCGCCCTACAGCGACGCCTGCCCCGACGACGACCACGCGCAACTGGTGGATGCCATCGCCGCACGCGACGAAGACCGCGCGGCGCGCCTGATGCTGCATCACCTGCAGCACATCGAACATTCCGTACGCCTCGGCCCCACCGACGACAAGCCGGTGGCGCTCGAAGACATCTTCAACTGAACGCCCCGCCCTCCCGACTGGAACCGCCATGCGCCTGCTGTTGCTGAACTCCAATACCTCGCAGTTCGTCACCGACAAGGTGACGGCCGAAGCGCGCCGTGTGGCGTTGCCGGACACCGAGATCGTGCCCGCCACCGGCAGCTTCGGCGCGCGGGTGATGACCACCCGCAGCGAAGTGGCAATCGGCGAGCACGCCACGCTGGATGCGCTCGCGCAACACGCCGCGGGCTGCGATGCGGTGGTCATCGCCGTGTCCTACGACAGCGCGCTGAGCGCCGCGCGCGAGATGGTGGGCATCCCGGTAGTGGGCATCACCGAGGCCGCCCTGCTCACCGCCTGCATGCTGGGCAGCAAGGTCGGCATCGTGGTGTTCGGCCGCCGGGTGCTGCCGCTGTACCAGGAGGTCGTCAGCCTGCACGGCATGGATGCACGCGTGGCCGGCTGGCGCGTGGTGGATAGCAACTCGCCCTATGGCCAGGGCGACCAGGCCGACGCCGACCGCCTCACCATCGCCGCCGCGAACGATCTGGTGGAGCGCGACTACGCCGAGGTCGTCATCCTCGCCGGCGCGGTGATGGCCGGTGTGCCGCTGCGCCTGCAGGATCAGGTTGCGGTGCCGCTGCTAGATGGCGTGTCCTGTGCAGTCCCGCAGGCAGAAACGCTGGTGCGCCTGGCCAGACCGAAGGCACGCACCGGCAGTCTCTCCGCCTTGCCGAAACGCGAGGTCGTCGGCCTCAGCCCCGCACTGTCCCGCTACTTCAACGGAGATCAGGCATGACCGCTCCCCGCTCGCCCCGCCTCAACTTCCCGCTGCGCGACCATGGCCGCTATCCCTACTCGCCCATCGTCGAACGGCCGGATTTCAGCTGGCCCAACGGCAAGCGCCTGGCGGTGTACATCGCGCTGAACCTGGAGCACTACGCCTTCGACGAAGGCATGCGCGAAGACCTCGTACCCAACATGCCCAGCCCGGACGTGCTCAATCACTCATGGCGCGAGTACGGCAACCGGGTCGGCGCCTGGCGCCTGCTGGATGCGCTGCGCACGCACCAGCTACCGGTATCGCTGCTGGTGAATTCCGAGCTGTACTCCGCCTGTCCGCAACTGGTCACCGCCTTCCGCGACTATGGCGCCGAAATTGCCGCGCACGGCCGCACCAACTCCGAACACCAGGCCGACTTCAGCGAGGGTGAGGAGCGCGAGCTGATCGAGGAAGTGACCCACACCATCGCGCTGCACGAAGGCGTAGCACCACGCGGCTGGTTGAGCCCGTGGATCGCCGAGACACTGCGCACGCCGGAGCTGCTGCAACAGGCCGGCTACCGCTACATCATGGACTGGTGCATGGATGACCAGCCGGTGTGGCTGCGCACCCACAACGGCCCGCTGCTGGCCCTGCCCTATCCGCAGGAGATCAACGACAGCGCCGCCATCATGGGCCGCCAGGTGAGCGCCAGCGAATTCGCCGACATGATCGTCGACCAGTTCGACGAGCTGCTGGCGCAGTCCGCCGAACAACCGCTGACGATGGGCATCGCCCTGCATGCCATGATCATCGGCCAGCCCTTCCGCCTGCGTCACCTGCGCCGCGCGCTGGCCCACATCGCGCAGCATCGCGAAGCCTGCTGGGTCACTACCGCAGAGCAGATCGCTGCGCATTTCATGCAGCAGGTACCGGCCGGAAGATGAGCGCACTCACGAAGCTCGACGAGAACAGTCGCGCGGTCCTGCGCACGCTGCTGAAAGCACGCCGACAGCAAACCGGTGCCGATCTGGACGGTCTGGCAGCGCCCGCCGATGGCGAGCAGATCGCGGCCATCCAGGACGCCCTGTCGGCGGAGCTCGGCTGGGCGCCGCGCAGTAACTCCTCCGTATGGAAGGCTGGCGCCATCAGCGACGGCAGCCCCATCTGCATCCCCTTGCCGGAAACCGCCGTGCGCACCCAGAACGGCAGCTACCGGCGCGGCTTGTTGCAGCGGGTCGGTATCGAGGCTGAAATCTGCTTCCGCCTCGGCCGCGACGTCAGCACGGCGGAAGCCGAAGCCATGGACGACACAGCGGTGCTGGCCGCGTTCGACGCGCTGTGCGTCAGCATCGAGCTGGTGGATTCACGCTGGCGCATCGGCATGGACGCGCCAGAGGCCTTCAAGCTTGCCGACCACCAGTCGCATGGCGGTCTGGTGATCGGCGACTGGGTGGCGAACACGGCGCACGACTGGCAGGCGATCGCACTGCGCGTCACCGCCGACGAACGCGAGATCGTCACCCAGCGCGGCGGCCATCCCTGCGGGCGCCCGACGTGGGTGCTGTCGTACTGGTTGCGTCACGTCGCCGCGCAGGCCGGTGTCGCCCGCAAAGGCAGCATGGTCACGACCGGTAGCTGGTGCGGCATGCAGTGGGTGGAACCGGGGCCGAATGGCGTCACCGTCGCGGTCAGCTTCGACGGCATCGGCAGCACGCGCGTCAGGCTGTATCGCTAACGCTCCGTCCGGCGCCAAGGCCGGCGAGCTCTCAGCAGTTGCGGCCGTTCAGGTCACAGTTCGGTGCGTCCGCAACGGTGATCTCGCTGTCCGGCAGGCTGTCCAGCCATTCGCCGAGCTTCTCCGCGAAGACCTGCGGCTGACCGAGGAAGCCGCCCAGCTCCACGCGCCCCACACCTTCGCTGGTCTCCAGCACCACGGTGGGAAAACCGGAACCGCCCACTTCATCCAGCAGGCGTCGGCTGGCATCGATATGCGCCTGCGTCTTCGTACCACCCTGCTCCGCGCAGGCCTGCGAGAACGCCGCAGCGTCCAGGCCGATGTCCTGCGCCGCCGCTTCCAGCACGCCGGCGTCGGCGATGCGCCGCCCTTCCACGTAATGCGCCTGCTGCAGGCGGTGGAGCATGCGCAGGCCGTCGCCGGCGTGCAGTTGCTCGGCGGCGAGGATGGCCGTGGTGGGCGGCTCGGAGTCCAGCACCGCCGTGGTGTCGCGCAACAGGCCATCGCGGTAGGCATCGCCGAAAGGCTGGCCGGTCATCTGGGTGATGCGTGCATCGTGCGGCAGCACGTAGGTGCGCAGGCCTTCCGTCACCGGTCGCCGCGCATTGCCCGCCATCATGCCGCCCGCATGCATCGCGATGCGCAGGCCGGGCAGCTTTGCAGCGGCCTCGATCAGCGGCGCCGCGGCATAGCACCAGCCACACAGCGGGTCGTAGATGTAGTGGAGGGTAGCGGTCATGGCGAAGCTCCTTCGGCAATTCAACGCAAAAAAATCAACGTAAAAAAATCAACGTAAAAAAACAAAAGCGGGCCGCAGCCCGCTTTTGCATTGCAGCTTCCGGGCTTACGCCGGCAGATCGGCGAGGTAGATCGCCGGTTCGCCTTCGAAGTCGGAGGTGAACAGCACGCGCTTGTCGTCCGGCGTGAAGGACGGGTGCGGGTGGGTCACCTGGCGGTCATTGCGGTAGACCTTCCACGAGGTGCGGTGTTCGCAGATCTTCTTCGTGGTCTTGTTCTTGAGGTCGAACAGGTACATGAAGGGATCGTTCTCGTGGGTGTGGGCGGCGGTGTCCTGCACGTCCGGCGGGGTATCGCAGCCGTCACCAACGGCCAGGGTGCCGTTGTAGTTGCTGTACAGGTGGGAGCACGGCGGCATGGTGAGCAGTGCTTCGTTTTCCAGCGTCACCGGGTCGGCGGCGCAGATCCAGCGCTCGGTGCTGCCCTTCTTGTACGACACGTACATCATCTTGGAGCCATCCGGCACGAAGAACTCGTGGGTGCAGCTTTCGCCTTCCTCGTGTTCCTTCACCTTGCGGACGTTGCTGCCGTCTTCGTCGATCAGCCACATGCGGGCATCGACCAAGTCGTGCGGACCTTCGTGGCAGAAGGCCACGGTGTTGTCGTCGAAGGGACGGTACAGCGGGTGACCCATCCACTTGGCCTGCTGGTAGATGACCTTGCTGGTGCCGGAGGCGATGTCGATGACGATCAGGCGGCAACGCGGGTTGCGGTGGTACTGCTCGGCGAACTGTTCCCAGCTGGTCAGCGGCATCAGGTCGCCGTCGACGACTTCGATACCCACCAGCTTGGTGCACTCGGAGTTGGCCACCCAGGTGCCGTAGCCCTTGAAGCCGGCCGGCACGGTGTAGATGACGTGCTCTTCCAGGCTGGCCAGGTCGACACGGCGCAGTTCGCGGCCGGCCTTGGTGTAGTACAGCCACTTGTCGTCCGGCGACAGGAAGCAGCCGAAGGTGTTGTCGATCTTGCCGGGGCCGTCGGTCAGCTGGCGGGCCTGCTGGGTCTTCAGATCCAGCAGGTAGCAGTTCCAGCTCTCGTTGTCGAAGAGCGCACCGAACAGCAGCTTGCTGCCGTCGTTGGTGAAGCACTTCTGGTAGAAATAGTTGCGATGACAGGTCACGTCGGTGGGGGTCAGGCGCGTGACGCGTGCACCGGTCGACGGGTCCTTGAAGTCCTCGAACTTGAGCTGGACGATGTCGCCTTTTGCCATTTTGGAGAGTCCTCTCGGGATGATCTGTGTATGTTCGTCGTGCCGTGCACCCTTCCCGTGGGCTTCGGCAAGGGTCTGATTGTACGACAACTGGACTGGGCGTCCGAGCCTGCTGTGGCGCGGGTTTGACTAAGCTCACGTGCTGTCGTGCAGCACGGTTGTCCATTTTTACGGCGCCCCGGTCGCCAACTTGATGCAGGGCAAGAACCTGCCGGAACCCGCCGCCTAGACTCGGCGGCATGAGCGACCACCCCAACCCGGCAAACGGGGCCATGCGCCGCCCCGAACTGGTCTGCCCGGCCGGCAGCCTGCCCGCCCTGCGTGCGGCCGTCGAGGCTGGCGCGGACACGGTGTATATCGGTCTCAAAGACGAGACCAACGCGCGCAACTTCGGCGGCATGAACTTCGACCTGGCCAGCGCCAGGGAAGCCGCCAGTTTCGTGCATCGCCATGGCCGCAAGCTGCTGATGGCCATAAACACGCATCCGCAGCCCGGCCAGGAGGCACGCTGGCGCACCGCCATCGACACCGCCGCCGGCATCGGCGTGGACGCGGTGATCCTCGCTGACCCCGGACTGCTGCAGTACGCCGCGAAGACGCACCCGGGCATGCGTCGCCATCTGTCGGTACAGGGTTCCGCCACCAGCTACGAAGCCATCGAGTTCTGCCGCGAGGCCTTCGGCATCAGCCGCGCCGTGCTGCCGCGCGTACTGACCCTGGCGCAGGTGGAGCATGTGATCGAACACACCAGCGTGGAGATCGAAGTGTTCGGTTTCGGCAGCCTGTGCGTGATGGTGGAAGGCCGCTGCCAGCTGTCCAGCTACGCGACCGGCGATTCGCCCAACGGGGCCGGCGTGTGCTCGCCGGCGCGCGCGGTGCGCTGGCACGAGACCGAACAGGGCACCGAGGCGCGGCTGGCCGGCATCCTCATTGACCGCTACGCGCCGGACGAAAACGCAGGCTATCCGACCCTCTGCAAGGGTCGCTTCGCCGTCGGCGAGGACACCTACTACGCACTGGAGGAGCCGACCAGTCTGAACGTGGTGAGCATGCTGCCGGAGTTGCTGCGCATCGGCGTGGCAGCCATCAAGGTGGAAGGCCGCCAGCGCAGCCCCGCCTACGTACGCGAGGTGACCCGCGTACTGCGCGAGGCGATCGACCATGCCTGCGCGCAGCCACACCGCTTCCATGTGCAGCCGGCCTGGCAGCAGTCGCTGGGCAAGCTGTCGGAAGGACAGCAAGTCACCTTGGGCGCTTACTCGCGCCCGTGGAAGTGAGGTCGCGGCGATGGTGACGAACATGAAACTCTCGCTGGGCCCCCTGCTCTACTTCTGGCCGCGCGAGCAGGTGCAGGCCTTCTATGCCGACGCGATGGATTGGGCGGTGGACAGCATCCATCTCGGCGAGGTGGTATGCAGCCGCCGCCACCAGCTTCGCACTGACGACTGGCTGTCCATGGCGCGCGATCTCGCGGACGCCGGCAAGGAAGTGGTGATGTCCTGCCAGGCCCTGCTGGAATCGGAAAGCGAGCTGCGCACCCTGCGTCGCATCACCGGCAACGGAGACTTCCTCGTCGAAGCCAACGACCTGTCCGCGGTGCGTCTGCTGCGTGGGGGCCGCTGGATGGCCGGGCCGCACCTCAACATCTACAACGCCAGCACGCTGGCGATGTTCGCGGAGATGGGCGCGGTGCGCTGGATGCCGCCACTGGAGATGTCCGGTCGCGCATTGGCC
Source organism: Moraxellaceae bacterium (assembly GCA_031119205.1). Taxonomy (GTDB): domain Bacteria; phylum Pseudomonadota; class Gammaproteobacteria; order Burkholderiales; family Rhodocyclaceae; genus Uliginosibacterium. Next base: position 32,010 of record JAVHYF010000023.1, read on the forward strand.
ACCTTGCTGCAGGAATACGAGGCACTCGGTGCACCGCCGGTACATACCGAGGTGTTCGCCTGGGGCCGCTTGCCGCTGGCCTTCTCGTCACGCTGCTTCACTGCGCGCCACCACAACCTGAAGAAGGACGACTGCCGCTTCCGCTGCCTGGAAGATCCTGACGGCATGACGCTGCGCACCCGCGAGGACACGCCCTTCCTGGTCATCAACGGCATCCAGACACAATCCGCCGCCACCCAGTGCCTGCTGCCACAGCATGCGGAACTGGCCGCGCTGGGTGTCAGCGCGCTGCGCATCAGTCCGCAGTCCCTGCACACGCAACGCATCGTCGCCCTGCACCGCGAAGCCCTGGACGGCGCACCAGTCGCGCTCGACGCGCTGGCCGACCTCGCCCCCACCGCGCTGTGCGACGGCTACTGGCACGGCCAGCCCGGCATCCAGCTCCTGCGCGAAGCCTCGCGCGGCACCCTGCTCGGAGAATTCCATGCTGCCTGCTGACTTCCGCTTTCCGCCGCTGCTGGCGCGCGTCGGCACCCGGCTGCCGCGACAGCCGCTGTCGCTCGCGCTGTGCCTCGCCCTCACCGTCGCACGCCGTCAGGGCGCGCTGGACATCGATCTCGGCTACCTGGAAGGTCGCAGCCTGCGCGTCGTGGTGGAAGATCTCGGCGCCAGCGCTGCCATCCGCGTGGAGGCCGGCAGCTTCCGACCGGCCAGCGGTGATGGCGATGTGTGTTTCCGCGCCACCGCGGCCAACCTGCTGGCACTGCTGACGCGGCGCGAAGACCCGGACACCCTGTTCTTCCAGCGCCGCCTGCGCATCGAAGGCGACACCGAACTCGGCCTGACTCTGAAGAACCAGCTCGACAGCATCGAACCACCCGCCTGGCTGCTGCGCCTGCTCGGCGGCTGAGTCCGGGCTGCCGGAGCCACAGCTATCCGGTTGGCGGAACGTGGACAGACCGCGCGCGTAGAATCGCAGCCCCGTCCCTGCTGCTGCCACGTTCGCGCCATGCTGGAAGTGCTCCATCGCGATCCGCATCTCATCGCCATCCACAAGCCAGCCGGCCTGCTGGTTCACCGTAGCGAGCTGGATCGCCACGAGACGCGCTTCGCCGTGCAACTGCTGCGCGACCAGATCGGCCAACCGGTATGGCCGGTGCATCGGCTGGACCGCGGCACTTCAGGCGTTCTCCTGTTCGCGCTGGACACGCCGACGCTGGCCGCCTGCGCAGCGCAGTTCGAAGCAGGCTCGGTCGGCAAGGAGTACGTCGCCGTGGTGCGTGGCTGGCCGGATGACGGAGGCCTGATCGATCACCCGCTCGCGCGCATCCGCGACGACGCAGAGACACGCCCGGTCGCCGGCAGCGAAGTTCCGCAGGCAGCACTGACGCACTACCGCAGCCTCGCCCGCTGCGAACTGCCGCTCGCCATCGACCGCTACCCGACCAGCCGCTACGCATTGCTGTCGCTGACGCCGGTGACCGGGCGGCGTCACCAGCTGCGCCGCCACCTCAAGCACATCGCGCATCCGATCGTCGGCGACGCCACCTACGGCAAGGGCGTGCACAACCGCGCGATCGCAGAACTGAGCGGTGAGCGGAGACTGATGCTGGCCTGCACGCAGCTACGCCTGCAGCATCCTCACGAGCACAGGGAGCTGGCCATCGAATGCCCGCCCGCGGACGACTTCGAGCGTGTGTGTGCGGCGATGGGGCTCGCGCGTCGAGGAACCGACACGCGGCAGGAATGAAGCGAAGCGGTTCTGGCCAGGCGCGCCGCCGCAGACAGTACGCACCGGTACGGCAAGGCGGCGCAACGACGCCAGAATCATTTCTGCCGCGTGTCACGCCGCCTGGATCGCGTACATCTTGCCAAAGCGCGTCGCCGGGTCCGCCGCCAGGGCGTCGAAACTGCCCTCTTCCACCAGCAGGCCGCGCTCGAAGACGAACACACGGTCCACTTCCTTCAGCGTGCTGATGCGGTGGGCGACGATGATCATCGTGCGGTCCTCGGCGAACTCGTGCATCAGGCCGTCCATGACCTTCTGCTCGGTGGTGGAATCCAGCGCGGAGGTCGCCTCGTCCAGCAGCATGATGGGTGCATTGCGGCAGATGGCGCGGGCGATGCCCACGCGCTGACGCTCGCCGCCGGACAGTGAATGTCCTTTCTCACCGACGACCGTCTCGATGCCATCCGGCAGGCGTGCCACCACTTCTTCCAGGCAGGCGATGCGCAGCGCCTTGGCGAGCAGCGCTGGCTCCACGTCGCGCATCATCGTGAGGTTCTCCTTCAGCGAGAAGTTGAACATCTCGGTTTCCTGCAGCACCACCGCGACGTTGCCGGTCAGGGCTTCGTGGCGGATGTCGCTGACCGGCGTGGCACCGACGCGCAGCGAACCTTTCTCGACGTGGTAGAGGCCGAGCATCAGCTTGATCAGTGTGCTCTTTCCCGAGCCGGAGTGGCCCGCCACGCCGATCTTCTCGCCGCGGCGGATGTCGAAATTGAACGGCCCCACCTCGCCGGCCGCATCGCCGCCGTAACGGAAGCGCGCGTCCTCGGCATGGATGCCGTCCCAGTCCGCCGGGAAAGGCGCGTCGCCGGAATGCAGGCGGTTGTCCTGCCAGAAGATCGGCATCATGCGACCGAGCGTGCTCTTGCGCTCGATCATCATCTGGATCTGGTCGGTGAACTGGGTGGCCGATTCGCGCAGCTGGTTGAAGTAGGTCGCGTAGGTCAGCACGAAGCCGACGGCCAGCACGTTGTGCAGCACCATGTAGGCGATGACCAGGATGAAGATGCCCCAGGCGATGCCGTTGTGGATCTGGAAGCACATCCACTTGGTGTTGGTCAGGCGCAGGCGCTCATAGGCCAGGGTGCGCGCCATTTCCTCGCGCGCCGCCACCGTGCCGGTCATGCCGTCGGCGGCACCCATGGCCTTCACGGCGAGGATGTTCGATGCGCTCTCGACGAAGGTGCCGCTGGCGTTCTCGATCGACTTGTTGATGCGGTCCGAGATCTTCGAGATGCGGCGGTCGAAGAAGAACTCCACGCCCAGCAGGCCGCCCAGGTAGTACACGAAGTACAGGCCGAACAGCGGGTGCAGGTACATGCAGGCGATGGCCGAGCCGATGAAGGCCGTCAGCGCCGGGAAGATGTTGTTGATGATGTCGCCGGTCCACTCGCGGATCGACTCGCTGCCGGTCAGCACGCGCTGCGCCTTGTTGCCGGTGCTCTCGGTCTGGTGCCAGGCGAGCGAGGAGTCGAGCAAACGTTCGAAGCCCCACACCTTGGCGCGATAGCGCGCGTTGAGGCTGATCTTGCCGAGCATGCGCTTGGACGACAGGCGCACGATGGACACCACCACGAAGCTCACCACCAGCACGCCGATCAGCGTGTAGAGCTGCGCCAGCGGCTGGCCCTCACCCTGCCCCTGGCGCACCAGGAAGTCCGCGATCTTGCCGATGATCAGCGGCGGCACCATGTTGTAGAACAGCACCATGATCAGTACGCCGAGGAAGCCCAGGAACTTCCAGCGCTCCTCCGCCAGGAAGTACCAGATGGCGCGGGGCAGGTCGAAGAAGGTGAACGTGCTGTCGGTGCTGCGGCGGGTGCTATTGGCGGCGGTCATTTCGGGTCCGTGCGAGGTCTCTGCGGAGGTTTGCCGGAAAGCCGGTGAGGTCGGCCTGGCAAGGTGCTGCGGGTGGAAGTGCTACAGAGTCAAACGATTATCCTCCTATTCGGATGACACGTCTTTGTCAGACGGAGGAGGATCGAGGATCGGGGAGTGAGGCTCAGGAACTGAGGCTCGGGAACTGCAGCAGCAGTCCGGCTGGCGTATCGCGCTACAGGCCGCGGCGCTCGACCATTGCCTGGGCGATCGTCCCCAGATCGACGTGCTCCAGCTCGCCGCCCACCGGCACGCCACGCGCGATGCGGCTGACCTTGAGGCCGCGGGCGCGCAGCATCTCACCAACGTAGTGGGCGGTGGCTTCGCCCTCGTTGGTGAAGTTGGTGGCGAGGATCACCTCGCTCACCACACCATCGGTGGCACGTTCCAGCAGCTTGTCGAAGCCCAGTTCGCGTGCGCCGATGCCGTCCAGTGGCGACACCCGGCCCATCAACACGTAGTAGAGCCCGGTGAAGCTCTGGGTCTGCTCCATGATCGACAGATCGGAGGGCATCTCCACCACGCAGAGCTGGGTGGCGTCACGCCGCGGATTGGCGCACAGCGCACACACTTCCTCTTCGGTGAAAGTATTGCAGCGGCGGCAGTGGCGCACCTTCAGCAGCGCATCGGCGAGCGCCTGCGCCAGCCGCTGCGCACCGCCGCGGTCGCGCTGCAGGAGGTGGTAAGCCATGCGCTGGGCGGACTTCGGACCGACGCCGGGCAAGGCCCGCAGCGCGGCGATGAGGGAGTCCAGCGGCATGCTCATGGAATTTGGTGGGGCGTATAACGAAGAACGTGACGAAAAAGAAGGCGCTCAGCGCGCCGCGAGGTAATCCGCCAGCTCCGAGGCAACAGCCTCGACCTGGGCCTCGGTGCTGTCTTCACGCTTGCCATCACCGGCACTTGCGGACACCGTGCCCAGCACGCGGCCGTTCTGACGATCCTTCAGCGTCATGGTGACCTTCAGCGTGGACGCGCCCGGCTTGCCGCTGGCGACATAGCGCAGGCTGTCGACGTTCAGTTGCGCCACCAGTTGCTGGGGACGCATGCCGTCTTCCGCCACGTTGAAGCGGCCGCTGCTGCGCACGTCTGACACGAAGGCCTTTTCCAGCGCGGTCGAGGTGTTCGACCAGCCGGACGAGCGCATCGCGTTCGACGTGCCGCTGACGAAGACGGTGAGCTGCTTGTACTTCTTCACCTCGGGCGACGCCGCGCCGACTTCGCGCAGGCTGACGTCCGGCCCCAGCCCCGGCACGCCCTGCAGGCCGGCACAACCGGCGAGGGCGAGCAACAGCGCGCAGAGCGCGAGGCGCGGGGCAACGGGGAACATGGGGCGTGACTGCGCCGTGCTCAGAACGGCATCTTGAAGCCGGGCGGCAGGTTCAGGCCGGACGTGAAGCCCGCCATCTTCTCCTGCGTGGTGGCCTCCACCTTGCGCACGGCGTCGTTCATGGCGGCTGCGACGAGGTCTTCCAGCATGTCCTTGTCGTCCATGACGCTGGGGTCGATGCTGACGCGGCGCACGTCGTACTTGCAGGTCATGGTCAGCTTGACCATACCGGCGCCGGCCGAGCCTTCGACTTCGATGTCGGCAAGGCTGTCCTGCATCTTCTTCATGTTGTCCTGCATCTGCTGGGCCTGTTTCATCAGGCCCGCGAGGCCGCCTTTCATCATGGTGCTGCTCCTTGCAAAGGTTTGACGGAGGCTTCGATCAACGTAGCGTCGAAGCGTTCTATGAGTTCCTGCACGAAGGGGTCGGCTTCCAGTGAAGCGACCGCCTCGGCATGGCGCTGACGTTTGTCGGCGTCGTTGCGCTGGGCGAGCGTCTCGCTCTGCACGGCGCCGATCTCGATGTTGACCCGCACGGGGCGGCCGAAGTGCTGCGTCACGGCTTCCTGCAGTTTCTGGCTGTTGATCGCCATCGCCGCGAGGTGGCGGTGCTCCGGGGCGAGGCGCAACTGCATGGCGCTGTCACTCATGCGCAGCAGTTCGCAGTTCTGCGCCAGCTCGCGCACCATGCCGCCCAGGCGCATACGGTGGATGAGTTCGTGCCAGTCGGTCACGTCGTCCATGGCGGGCGTTGCGACAGGAGCCGGGGCCTCGCGAGCAGCAGACGCCGGTTCCACGTAGCCCGCAGACATACCCGGCTCGTTGGCATAGGCCGCCAGCGGAGGCTGCTCGGCTTCGTAGGCGGGCGGTTCGTCCTGAGGCGGTAGCGCGGCCGGTGCGGCACGCTCGGGTTCCGGCACGCTTGTGACGGGTCGGGCATCAACAGGAGCAACCGGCGCTGCGCTTGCGGGCGCGGCAATGGGCACCGCCATCACGGGCGCCGCCGGTGCGAAAGCCGCGGCCTGGACGGCTGGCGTTGCAGCGGCAGGCCGAGACGCGGCCGGCAAACCACGCGCCTGCCCACCACCACCGCCCGCAGCGCGATTGCCGCCGCCCGCGCCCGGCGTCTCCGGGCGGAAGGCGTGCAGACGCAGCAGGGCCATGGTGAAGCCGGTGTACTCGTCCGGCGCGATCGCCAGTTCCTCACGGCTATGCGTGACGATCTGGTAGGCGAGTTGCAGGAATTCGGGGTCGAAGGCTTCGGCGTAAGGCTGCAGACGCTCGCGCTCCAGCGGATCGGCGATGGCCTGCGGCGCGAACTGCGCCAGCGCCACACGGTGCAGCAGCACGGCGAATTCCTGCAGGGCGGAATCGAAGCTCAGGCTGCGCGTCTCCATGCCGTCGGCCACTGCCAGCAGGGCCGCGATGTCCTGCGCGCGCAGGGCGTCCAGCAGCTCGTACAGATGGTCTTCGCCCACCGTACCGAGCATGTCGCGTACGCCCTCCTCCTCCACCTTGCCGGCGCCGTGAGCGATGGCCTGGTCCAGCAGGGACAGCGCATCGCGCATGGAACCGTTGGCACCCTTGGCGATGTGGCGCAGCGCGTGCGGCTCGAACGGCACCTCTTCCGCCTGCAGCAGACGCGTCAGGTGGTCGACGATGTGGGTCTGCGGCATCTGCTTGAGGTTGAACTGCAGGCAGCGCGACAGCACGGTGACCGGGATCTTCTGCGGATCGGTGGTCGCCAGGATGAATTTCATGTGCTCCGGCGGCTCTTCCAGGGTCTTCAGCATGGCGTTGAAGGCATGCCCGGTCAGCATGTGCACTTCGTCGATCATGTAGACCTTGTAGCGGCCGCGGGCCGGCGCGTAGGCAGCCTTTTCCAGCAGGGAGGCCATGTCGTCCACCCCGCGGTTGGAGGCAGCGTCCATCTCCACGTAGTCGGTGAAGCGGCCGGCGTCGATCTCCAGGCAGGCGGTGCACTGACCACAGGGCGCGGCGGTGATGCCGGTCTCGCAGTTCAGGCTCTTGGCGAGGATGCGCGAGATGGTGGTCTTGCCCACCCCACGGGTGCCGGTGAACAGGTAAGCGTGGTGCAGGCGCTGGGTCTGCAGCGCATGCGACAGGGCACGCACCACGTGGTCCTGGCCCACGAGGGTTTCAAAGCTGCGCGGGCGCCACTTGCGGGCGAGGACCTGATAACTCATGGCCGGAATTGTAGCCGGGATGTCCCGCCGACAGCCGGCGGCCGTGACGCCCAAGCCGCCATCTAAGCACCTGTTTGTTGCCGGAGAACGGCTGGCTGCAACGGTCTGCAGGAGGGTGCGGCGTCTGGCTCCGGAAGGTTCGACAACCTGACAAATTCTTTAAATTCAACAAAATAGTTGAATGCACTAGGGTTTTCCCTGACAATCGCGAGGTTGAAATATATTCTTTGCGCATCATGCTGTTTCACATCGAATCAGCCACTTACTGCGACAACGGCATGTCTCCACGCTGGTCGTGGTGGCTGCAAGGCATTGCCAGGACCCAGCGCTTCGGCATCCTCGGGACGGACGAGGACGGCCGCGGCCTCTACCTGTTCCGCCATGCCGGCGACCGCGAACCGGAACGGATCCGCCTGCTGGGACCGGAAGCCTTCGCCATGCCGGGCGGCATCAGCAAGCGCGAAGCCTGCCTGCGTCTCGTTCCGGTGCTGCAAGGCCTGGGCTGGGGCAACCTCGGCAAGGTAGCCAGCGAGGCGCTTTGCCCGCGGCCAACCAGCCTCACCGCCTGAAAACCTCCTGCGCACTCCCGCACCCATAGCGCCGCGCGAGAGGCCATCCAAACAAGTTAATCGATTTCCTTCTTTTTCCGTACAAATTTGCGCCGACAGCCGGAATGGTTTTCCGGATGAGTGACATTTGTCGCGGAAAACGCTGCCATATCAAGGCGGCCGCCTGTACGCATATACGACTTTCGGTATAGATTGCCAGTCATGGAAACACGCCGCAGCAACGTTTACCTCATCGAATCTGTCGGCCATTGCCCCAGTGGCGTGGCCCCACGCTGGACCTGGTGGTTGCGTGGCGTGGACGAAGCTGGCCGCTACGGCATCGTCGGGACGGATGAGGAAGGCCGTGGTCTCTACATCTTCCGCCACGCCGGCGACCGGGCGCCGGAACGCGAGCAACTCGCTGGCCCAGGCGACTTCAGCATCCCCGGTGGCTGCAGCACCCAGGAGGCCAGCAGCATGATGGCCCAGTTGCTGGAGTCCATCGGCTGGGGGTCGCTGGCCCCCGTGAGCTCACGGCCGGCCGGCGCCTGACGCCCGCCCCTACCCTGCCCGCTCAAGGCGCCCCAACGCCAATACTCCCGGAAAGACAAAGGGCCGCAGTTGCGGCCCTTTGTCTTTCCAGCTCCAGCTGCCTGCCTCAGGCAGCCTTCTTGAGCTGCTTCTGGTACAGAAACTCCAGGATCGAGGCGCGGTAGGCCGCGAAGCGCGGATCGTGCGCAAGCTGCAGGCGGTTGCGCGGCTTCTCCAGCTTCACTTCCAGGATCTCGCCGATGGTCGCGGCCGGGCCATTGGTCATCATCACCACGCGGTCGGACAGCAGCACGGCCTCGTCCACGTCGTGGGTCACCATCACAACCGTGGCGCCGGTCTTGGCCATCACGCCGATCAGCTCGTCCTGCAGACTGGCGCGGGTCAGCGCATCCAGCGCACCGAAAGGCTCGTCCATCAGCAGGATCTTCGGCTCCATAGCGAAGGCGCGAGCGATGCCGACGCGCTGCTTCATGCCGCCGGAGATCTCGTGCGGATACTTGTGCATGGCGTGATCCATGTGGACCATCTCCAGCGCAGCCTTGGTACGTGCCTTCAGCTTGTCGCGGCCTTCCTTCTGGGCGAACACGCGCTCCACCGCCAGCATGACGTTGTCGAAACAGGTCAGCCAGGGCAGCAGCGAGTGGTTCTGGAAGACGACCGCACGCTCCGGACCGGGGCCCGAAATTTCGCGACCGTTGCAGATCATCACGCCGGAGCTGGGCAGCGTGAGGCCGGCGATCAGGTTCAGCAGCGTGCTCTTGCCACAACCGGAGTGGCCGATCAGGGTGATGACCTCGCCCTCGTGGATGTTGAGGTTGATGTCGCGCAGCGCGATGAACTTGCCGCTCTTGGTATCGAAGCTCATGCCGACGTCTTCGACCTTGACGATGGGTTTGCTGGTGTTCGTCATGTTCATGTTCCTTGTCGTGTGTCGGGCGTGCTCAGGTATTGCCGTAGCTGAACTTCTTGGCGATCAGCAGCAGCATCTGTTCGAGCAGCAGGCCGACGATGCCGATCACGAAGATCGCGATGACGATGTGCTCCACCTTCAGGTTGTTCCACTCGTCCCACACCCAGAAACCGATACCCACACCACCGGTCAGCATTTCCGCCGCCACGATCACCAGCCAGGCGGTGCCGATGGACAGGCGGATACCGGTCAGCATGTAGGGCAGCACGGCCGGGAAGAGGATCTTGGTGATGATCTTGAACTCGCTGAGGTTCAGCACGCGGGCCACGTTCATGTAGTCCTGCGGCACACGGGTGACGCCCACGGCAGTGTTGATGATCATCGGCCAGATGGAGCAGATGAAGATCGTCCAGGTCGCGGCCGGGTCGGCCTTCTTGAACACCAGCAGGCCGATCGGCAGCCAGGCCAGCGGGGACACCGGACGCAGCAGCGAGATGATCGGGTCCAGCGCACGGTTCAGGAAGTCGAAGCGACCGATCGCGAAACCCATCGGAATGCCTACCAGTGCCGCGAAGCCGAAGCCGATGCCGACACGTTGCAGCGAGCTGAGGATGTTCCAGCCGATGCCCTGGTCATTCGGGCCGTTTCGGTAGAACGGATCGGAGAAGATCTCCACCGCGGCATGCCACACCTCCACCGGGCCCGGGAAACCCTGGGTCCGTGAGGCCACGATTGCCCAGATACCGATCAGCAGGGCAAAACCGACGACGGGGGGCAGCACCTTCTTGAGGACGCTGGTGATGATCTCGCCTGCGCTGTAGCGCGCGGTCGCGACGGCTGCCGCCGGGGTGGCCGGCGTCGTATCGTTCATCGCATCGGTCTTGGTGATTTCGGTGGCGACGGCGCTCACGTTCTTCACCGTCGGACTGGCGGCCTCCGCGAGAGGGGCCGGGTTCATGCTGGCTGCTGCGGTCATGCTTGCTTCCTTTCGTGCCCGCGCTGCGCTTCACGGCGCAACGCGGGTGTCGACTACCCGGGGGAGGGAATCTCTGCTCAGGCCTTGATCTTGAAACTGGCGGCGTACTTCTTCGGGTCCTTGCCGTCCCACACCACGCCGTCGATAAGCTTCGACGTACGCATGTCGGTCTTCGGCACGCTGGCCTTCACGATGCCGGCCGCCTGCTTGTAGAGGTCGATCTTGTTCACCTGCTTGGCGACGGCCAGATAGTCGACGTCTTCCTTCAGCAGGCCCCAGCGACGATGCTGGGTCAGGAACCACATGCCGTCCGACAGCCAGGGGAAGTTCACCGCGCCGTCGTTGTAGAACTTCATGTAGTTCTTTTCCGACCAGCTCTTGCCGATGCCGTTGTCGTACTGACCGATCATGCGGCCGCGGATCACGTCGGCATCCGTATTCACGTACGAGCGTGCGGACACGACGTCGGCCGTCTTGCTGCGGTTCATCGGATTGGCGTCGATCCACATCGAAGCTTCGAGGATCGCGCAGATCATGGCGCGCGCCGTGTTCGGATACTTCTGCACGAACTCGGCCGTGCAGCCCAGGATCTTCTCCGGGTGGTCGGTCCAGATGTCCTGCGTCGTCACGCCGGTGAAGCCGATCTTGTCGACGATGGCACGCTGGTTCCAGGGCTCGCCCACGCAGTAACCGTCCATGTTGCCGACGCGCATGTTGGCGACCATCTGGGGTGGGGGCACGACGATGTTCTTCACGTCCTTGAACGGATCGATGCCATGCGCAGCCAGCCAGTAGTACAGCCACATGGCGTGGGTGCCGGTCGGGAAGGTCTGGGCGAAGGTGTATTCCTTCTCCTTCTTCGCCACCACCTTGGCCAGCGAGGCGCCATCCACCACGCCCTTGCTGTTGAGCTCCTTGGAGAGCGTGATGGCCTGACCGTTGTTGTTCAGCGTCATCAGGCAGGCCATGTCCTTCTTGGGACCGCCGATGCCCAGATGCACGCCGTAGACGAGGCCGTACAGCACGTGTGCAGCATGCAGTTCGCCGTTCACCAGCTTGTCGCGCACCGCCGCCCAGGAAGCTTCCTTGGTGGGGGTGATCTTGATGCCGTACTTCTTGTCGAAGCCCATCACGCTGGCCATGACGACCGACGAGCAATCGGTCAGCGGAATGAAACCGATATTCACCTCGGCCAGTTCCGGCTTGTCCGAACCCTGTGCCCACACGCCTCCGAAAGGCAGTGCGCTCAATGCGCCGGCGCTTCCGAGCGCGGCGCTGCGCTTCAGGAAGTCACGACGCAAGGTGTTGGGGGCAGGTTTGTCGCTCATGTGCATCTCCGTTAATGGCATGTTGGGTGGTGCGAACTGCGAAACTGGAAAAACAAAAAGGCGTCGCAACGATCCCCCGCGCACCTGCGCAGGATCGTTCGACGCCTCTGTCTGTTCCGGGCGCCGTTGCCCGGACTCAGCCTCTCTTATGCACAGTCCATGCCAGTTTCCATAAACACCTAAAACTAACGATTATTCGTGTTCCGCCATACAACATCTGGCACTGCAGCGGTGCGCCAGGCCCCCGCTGCGCACCACGACCGCACAGGCCTCAGCCCGCGCGGCCCAGCAACAGGTCGGCGGTGGCCAGCACGTCGTTGGCCACGTCTCCCAGGCGCTTGCCCCGCTCCATCGCCAGCCGGCGCAGGGAGTGGTAGGCCTCGTCCTCGTCCAGTCCGCGGGCTTTCATCAGTACGCCCTTGGCCCGCTCGATGGTCACCCGCTCGGAGAGCTTGCGCGCCGCGTCGTCCCGCTCGCGCTTCAGACTCTGATGCTCGTCGAAACGCGCCATCGACACCCGCACCAGCACCGCCAGCCGCTCCACGTAAAGGCCATCCACGATGTAGGCCGAGGCGCCTGCGCGCATCGCCGCACGGATGGCTGTCTCGGAACTGTCGGTCGCAAACATCAACACCGGACGCGGCGTCGCATGCTGCAGGGCGGCCAGTTGCGCCAGACCGTCGGGCCGGGGGCTGTCGGTATGCACCAGGATCAGGTCGGCGTCGTGGTCGCGGATCGAATCCGCCACCGAGGCCATGTCACGCAGGATTGCCGACACGCCATAGCCCGCTTCGGCCAGACCCTCGCAGAGCTCCCTTGCCCGCGAACCCAACTCGTCGATTACGAGTACCTTGAGCATCATTACTCTCCTTTGCCTGCAATGCAGCAAAGGATGTGCCAGCGCCGGGGCAGGCAGCGGCTAGCGCCAGAGGACTGATCGGAAAGGATTTCGCAAAAGCAGCACGACGGAACGCGGCCTCGCCCCGGCTCGCCAGCCCCCACTACGGTGCGCAGGTGGGCCCGGCTTCGCCGCGGGCAGGCCTGAAGGATCGGCCGCCACCCTCTGCCTTCCTTTCAGGAGGCAACCTGCGGGCGCCCGCGAAAGCGGTCCAGGAGTCCGCCAAGGGTGCAAACCGACGAGCTCAGACGCGATGGATGCTCACGCTGTCGCTCAGCTCCACCAGCCAGTCGGCATCGCTGCCATGCAGGCGCAGGCGCTTGCCGCCATCTTCGATCTCCAGCGCCAGCAGACGACCACGTGCGCCCTGCGAAAATTCGCGTGACTCGTCGAAGTCGCCATGCGTCTCCAGCACGCTGGCGAACACCACATCACGGCCGTTCTGGCGCAGCAGGAGCCCAGGCTCGGCGCGCAGGTTGAACTTCGGGTCGTTGGCGCCGATGCGGGTGAAGATGAACTCGCTGGGCCCGCTGGTTGCGAAACAGAGGGAGTGATAGCAGCTCTTCTGCAGCCAGGAGAACAGGCCACGGCCAGCCGGCAGATCCGCGGCAGCGACACGCCACAGGTGCTGGTAACCGGCATCCGTTCCCAGCGGCGAGAGGTTGCGTGCAGGGGTGTAATCGAAGTCGGTGCGCACCACCTGGCCGTCGTAGTACAGCGCGTAGTCGTAGGTGTGATCGGCGTCGGCCTCGATCGCGAACAGGTCGACCAGCAACGGGTGCTCGAAGTCTGCATGGCGCAGCAGCGCGACGGTGCGGCGCATCGCTACGCCGGGGTACGCCCCCACGGTTTCGCCGCGCATCCATTGCGCGTCGCCGCTGCCGTGGAAGGCCAGCCGGTGCGAGGGATTGGCCACCGCCAGCTCGGCATCTGCCCGGTGCTGGCAACCGCCGTCCACGCTCACCGTGTTGTGGGCGATGGTCTGCTTGGCCCAGCTCACGTTCTCCGGCAGGTAGGCGCCGCCCCCCTTGGGCTCGATGTTGATCCAGCGCACGCAGCCGTAGTCGCGCAGCACTTCATGGCCGCGCGCGAAGTAGCCCAGGGTCAGCGCATCGAAGTGCGCATGCTCGGCCAGGCCATGCGAGCCCGCGTCGAAAGTCAGCACCGCCTGTTCGTGATGGCGGCCCTCGGCTCGCAGGATGCCGACCGCACCCTTGTCCCCCTTGGGGCCGCACAGCAGTTCCACGCTGGGCAGCTCGCAATGCAGGGCATCCGGACTCGCCTTCGCGATCGCATCCGACAAGGCCAGCCCGGCAGCGTCCGGCCACACCTGGCCGTGCAGGTTGGCCAGCCACAGCAGGCGCGCATCCGCCTCGTGGCGGCGGTACATGAAACTCGCGCCCAGCACGAAGCCCAGGCTCTTGATGTTCATCGGCTTGATGGCGTCGTTCAACGGCACCAGCGCGCCATTCGGGAAGGACGGCAGGAAGGCGGCATAGAAACCGCGCCGCACCACTTCGTCGTGATGCCGGTAGATGCCCAGCTCCGGCCAGGCACGCTCGATGGCCTCGGCGAACAGCAGCATCGGCTGGATCGCGAAGCGCTGGTAGTACGGTCCTTCCTCGTAGTAACCGGAAGGTGAGAACAGGTTGGCGAGCTGGGCCAGGAAGCCGGCCGTCTCACTGTCACCGAACTGGCCGCGCACAGCCAGTTCGAGCCAGTCGCGCCGCTCGCAGGCGATGCCGGCCACGCCGACCGCGGCACAGGCCCACATGCCGTGGTTGTGGATGATGTCGAAGTGGTGGCGATAGGTCTGCGTGAACATCCCGACCATCGGCGCGAACACGCCTTCATCGATGCGCTGCCGCAGCGCCTCGGGCAGCTCCTGACGCACGCAGCTGTAGCCAGCGGCTGCGAACAGCAACCACATGTGTTCGTTGAGGATCTGGTGAAACAGGCGCCCCGGCGGATTATGCGAATAGGGTTTCGCGAAAGGCAGCGCGGTGTAGCGCTCGGCGTACACCGACAGCACGTCGGCGATCCTTTTTGCATAGCCCGGCTGTTGCCAGATCAGATACTGGCGACCCGCCGCGAAGATCATCAGGTAGTTGCGTTTGTGCTGCTCGTGCTCCACGCCGCCGCCAGGGCCACTGCCCGGCACACTCACCGGCGTGCGCATCCAGGCATCCACCTGGGCGCGCTCGGCACGGATGCTGCGGCCGATGAGGCTGTCCGCTTCGGCCTGCGCGCGCAGGGCCTTCGCTTCGGCATGCGTCAGGAAGACCGCCGCAGGCCCCTGCTCCGCACTGGCACTACGCGGGCTTTCCGGTTGCTGCAGGTCGGCCATGAGGATTTCCGGGGTATGGGCGCCAAACATGGAAGGAAACTATATCCGGGTTCGATTCAGGGGCTTGCGACGCGCCCACCGGGGCGCGTCGCAGCGCTGTGGTGATTTACTTGATCACCGGCCACAGCAGGTTATCGAGACTGCTCTTCGTTTCCGCCGGCAAGCCGGCGGCGATCTTCGCGTAGCCACCGGTCTTGTAGGCACGTTCGGCCATCAGCAGCACCGGCACCATGGGTTCGAAGTTCAGCTTCGGCTCTTCCTTGGTAGCCAGCTTCCAGGCGGAAGGATTGGCGGTGGCGTCGGCGAGGAAGTCGATGCCACGCTTCAGCGAACGCGCATCGATCTCGAAATTCCACACGTCGATGGCGCAGCGGAATTGCGGGTGCACGCAACGGGGATCGTCGGCCTTCAGGGTCATGCCGGACACGGCGACCTGCTCACCATAGCGGGCGATGCGCAGCGCGGCCTCCAGGTTGAAGGCGCTGTAGTGGAACGGACGGGTGCGCTCCAGCTCCATGTGCTGGCGGCCATCGGTGGCGATCTGCGAGGCGATGCGGCGCATCTGTGCGTCGAAGGTGCGCTTCGCTGCGCCCTCGACGTCACCGACGAACAGCAGGTAGTTCACCAGCTGCGCGTCGTAGAACATGCCGTGGTTGTTGTGCCACACGTCTTCCTCGTGACCGGTCTCGCTGTTCACCATCCAGTCGGCGAACTCGGCGAACCAGCCGCGCAGCGCCTGCATGTCGGCGGCGCTGAAGCTGCCGCTGGGTGCGATCAGCGCGGCGCCGTCGATCACCATCCACATGTTGCGGGTGTCGATCAGGCCGATGCCACGACCATCCACCACGCCCGGGATCGCCTGCGCGAAACGCAGGCTGGCGTTCATGCGGGTCTTGGGGTCGATGAACCACATGCGCAGCTGGGCGGCCACGCGGTCGGCGTACTTCTTGTCGCCGGTGAAGTAGTAGGCCAGCGCCAGGTCACGCACATTGGTGTTCATGCGCTGCATGCGCGCCGAGTCCAGGCCGTTGCCGCGCACTTCCGGGTTGGTCTGGCCGTCGCGGCGCACGTAGGGCAGCTTGTTCGGCGTGTTCGGGTTGGGCCACCAGTACGGGCCCATGCTCATGTAGTCGCGCTTGTCACCGGACAGCGGCGTCATGTCCTTGGCGGTGACGGTTTCCAGCGGCGCGGCCAGTGCCTTGTTGGCGGAGGCGATCAGCGCGTCGTAGGCCGGCTTCAGCGCGGCATCGCTGGCAGCCACGCGCTGTTTGGCCACGGCAAGGTAGCGCTCGTCCAGCGTCACGACCTTCGCCGGAGCACCGCTCACAGCGGGACGCGTGGCCTGGGCGGCGCAACCGGCCATGAAAGGCAGCGACAGGGCCGCCAGCCCCAGCGCAGCCGTCTTGAACATGCTGTTCTTGAACATCCTTGAATCTCCTTGGTGGATCGACCCGGACAGCCTTGCCCGGATACTGGCCAAGCGAGTATAGGATAGCAGTAAATCGTTTACCTTATGGAAAATACTTAATTCTGGAAAATTTCTTTCCATCAGGAAGATAGCGTTTACTGGCAGAAACTTGTTGCCGGCAGCCAGCCGCCCAGCGCTCGGACCGGCGCAACGCAGCAGGCAAGGCAGGGAACGGGGCTGGTCCAGCCCCCTCCCCGCCTGGATCAAGCCATCAGGCCGAGGCCATCAGCTCGCGCAGCACGAAGGGCAGGATGCCGCCGTGCCGGTAGTAATCCACCTCGATCGGCGTGTCGATACGGCACAGCACGCCGACATCCAGCGTGCGGCCATCGGCACGGATGATCCGCAGCGTAAGGTCCTGCTGCGGCCGCAGGTCTTCGGTGACACCCAGCACAGCATAGGTCTCGCTGCCGTCCAACCCCAGTGAAGCTGCGCTGTCGCTGCCCTTGAACTGCAGCGGCAGCACGCCCATGCCGACGAGATTGGAACGGTGGATGCGCTCGAAGCTGCGCGCCACCACGGCCTTCACGCCCAGCAGCTGGGTTCCTTTCGCAGCCCAGTCGCGGCTGGAGCCGGTGCCGTACTCCTCGCCCGCCAGCACGACGGTGGGCGTGCCGCGGCGGATGTGTTCCATCGCCGCTTCGTACACCGTGGTCTGCTTGCCATCCAGCAGTGTGAAGCCGCCCTCGATGCGGGTGCCGTCGGCACGCGGCGGCAGCATCAGGTTCTTCACCCGCACGTTGGCGAAGGTGCCGCGGATCATCACGTCATGGTTGCCGCGCCGGCTGCCATAGCTGTTGAAGTCCGCCTTCTGCACGCCGTGCTCGATCAGGTACTGGCCGGCCGGCGTGCTCTCCTTGAACGAACCGGCCGGGCTGATGTGGTCGGTGGTCACCGAGTCGCCGAGGATCAGCAGTGCCTTCGCGCCATGGATCTCGCCGAAGCTGCCCGGCAGCATCGAGAAGTCCTCGAAGAACGGCGGCCGCGCGATGTAGGTGGACGCTGGCCAGTTGTACACCTGCCCGGTCGGTGCGGGAATCGCGTTCCACAGGTCGTGATCACGCGTGAAGTCGCCGTACAGTTCGCGGAACACCGCCGGGTTCATGGCGTAGTGCATCAGCTCGTACACCTCGTCGCTGCTCGGCCAGATGTCGCGCAGGTACACCGGCGCGCCATCGCTGCCGATGCCCAGCGGCTCGGTTTCCATGTCGATGTTGACGCGCCCGGCCAGCGCGAAGGCCACCACCAGCGGCGGGCTGGCGAGGAAGTTGGCGCGCAGGTTGGGGTGGATGCGTGCCTCGAAATTGCGGTTACCGGACAGCACCGCGGCGCACACCAGGTCATTGGCGACGATGGTCTCGTTGAACTCCGGCGCGAGGTCACCCGCGTTGCCGATGCAGGTCGTGCAACCGTAGGCGGCGATGTTGAAACCCAGCGCATCCAGCCAGGGTTGCAGGCCGGTCTCGCGCAGATATTCGGTGACCACGCGCGAGCCCGGACCGAAGCTCGTCTTTATGCGCGGATGCACGCCCAGGCCCTTCTGCACCGCCTTCTTGGCGAGCAGGCCGGCAGCCAGCAGGACGCCCGGATTGGAGGTGTTGGTGCAACTGGTGATGGCGGCGATCAGCACGTCGCCGTGGCCAAGGTCGATGCCGTTGGTATCGCTGCCGGCAGCCGTCGCGTGATCCAGCATCTCCACCACGTGCAGGTCCGGCGTGCTCTGGCGCAGCGGCGGCACGTCGGTCACCGCGGTGCGACGGGTGGCGAATCGCTCGCCTAACGCAGTCGCGGGCTTGGCAAAACCGTTGTCGGCGACCGGCGCGGAAAACAGTTTCTCGAACGTGCTGCGCATGCCCGGCAGCGGGATGCGGTCCTGCGGGCGCTTGGGGCCGGCGAGGCTGGGCACCACCGTGGCGAGATCCAGCTTCAGCGTCTTGCTGTACTGGATGTCGCCCGCCAGCGGCATGCCGAACAGACCCTGGGCCTTGAAGTAGGCGACGAAGGCGTCGATCTCCTCCAGCGTGCGGCCGGTGCCGCGCAGGTAGTCCACCGTCTTGTCGTCGACCGGGAAGAAGCCCATCGTCGCGCCGTACTCAGGCGCCATGTTGCCGATCGTCGCCCGGTCCACCACCGACAGGCTGGCCGCACCTTCGCCAAAGAACTCGACGAACTTGCCCACCACCTTCTCCTTGCGCAGCAGCTCGGTGACGGTGAGCACCAGGTCGGTGGCGGTGATGCCGTCGCGCAATGCGCCCTGCAGCTCCACGCCCACCACATCCGGCGTCAGGAAATACACCGGCTGGCCGAGCATGCCGGCTTCCGCCTCGATGCCGCCCACGCCCCAACCCACCACGCCCACGCCGTTGATCATCGTGGTGTGGCTGTCGGTACCGACCAGCGTGTCGGGGAACATCACGCCATTGCGGATCTGCACGCCGCGGAACAGGTACTCCAGATTCACCTGGTGCACGATGCCGATGCCCGGCGGCACCACCTTGAAGGTGTCAAAGGCCTGCATGCCCCACTTCATGAACTGGTAGCGCTCCTGGTTGCGCTGGAACTCCAGTTCCATGTTCTGGCGCAGCGCCAGCTGGGTGCCGTAGTGGTCGATCATCACCGAGTGATCCACCACCAGGTCGACCGGCACCAGCGGTTCGATCGTCTTGGGGTTCTTGCCCAGCTTGTCGGCGACGTTGCGCATCGCCGCCAGATCGGCCAGCAGCGGTACGCCGGTGAAGTCCTGCAGCACCACGCGCGCCACCACGAAGGGGATCTCCTCGGTGCGCGGCGCGTCCGGTGCCCAGTTGGCGAGCTGGCGGACATGCGCCTCGCTGACCTTCTTGCCGTCGCAATTGCGCAGCACGGATTCCAGCACCAGGCGGATGGATACCGGCAGCTTGCCCACCGGGCCGATGCCCGCGGCTTCCAGCGCCGGCAGGCTGTAGTAATCGAGAAGCTTCCCCGACGGGAGTTCAAGGGTTTTCAGGCTGTCGAACAGATTGTGCGGCATGTGGACTCCGTGATCCGTGGCGAAGGGACGGGTTCGGCTCGAAGGCCGAATCTCTATCTTCGACCATCACGGACGGAATGCAAACCACATGCCAGACAACGGCCCGCGCCAGTCCTCAGCGACCCGTGACGGTCTCAGGCCGCGAGACTAGCGCAGCGATGTGAAGGCAAACTCTGTCTTTGGAGATAGCCTGCAATCGGAAAGCGTCGATTGACGCCGTGGCGGGCGTCACCGGGTCGGGTTCGGCCCCGCGCCGGGCACGTTGCTGAAGCCGGTTCCCGGCTCGTCCTGATCGCCAAGTTCCTTGCCCGGCGGGGACAGTTCGACGCCTCCACCACCAGGTGCCGTTCCATCTTCGAGAACGTCGTCCTCCGCATGCGGCGGTGGGTGGTTGCGTTGCGGCCGCTTGCGCGTTCGGGTACGCAGGAAGGAGCTCGGGGGTGTCATCGTTTTTTCCTCCGCGATCGGTATGTGGCTGGAGACCGTCTCGTACAGGACCGTCGGCTTTCAGCCAGTGTCGCGGCTAGCCCTTGCGCAGCGTGGCGGACGGCACCGATTCGCGTGACAGCACATGCCTACAGCGAGGGCCCTCGCGACCCCCGCGCCAGTCAGCCGCGGAATCCGCCCTCGTCCAGGAAGGCCTGCTCTGCTGTCGTCGTCGCTCGCCCCAGGATGCGATTGCGGTGCGGGAAGCGACCGAAGCGCCGGATGATGTCGCGATGCCCTTCGGCATGCCTGAGGTACTCCGCGCCCAGCGGTGTCTGCAGGCGAACCGCCAGCTCCTGCTCGGCAAGATTCTCGGCATGCGAGAACGGCAGGTAGCAGAACAGCCGCAGTCCCACGTGGACGCGCTGATCGAGGCCGCTGGCCAGCATGGTGTGTGCGGCGTCACGCGCCTGCACGTCGGTGGCATACATGCGGGGAGTGTCGCGGAATGCGTTGCGCGGGAACTGGTCGAGCAGCAGGACCAACGCCAGCGCACTGTCGGCCTCACCCAGCCAGTGCGTGAGCTGCCCAGCGGCAGCAGTCTCATGGGCAACCAGGAAGCGCTCGCGGAACAGTCGATCAAAAGCTTCATCCTTGGCGAACCAGCGAGCAGGGCCAGCCTCACGCCAGAACGCGACGATGTCACTGGCAGTCGGCGAGGATTCAGTGTTCATGAAGGCTCCGGAAATTGAGATTGGTGGGGGTCAGGGCAAACCAGTGTGCCAGCCTGCTTTGAGCACACAGCATGGCGCACCTGACCGGAAGGCAGGGATCGGCCCCGCTCATTGTGGCGATAGCTGCGCAGCACGACGATTTCCGCTCACACTTGTGCTTCTACGTACGTCCTTGTTCCCGCACACCTCCATCCTCGCTCGACATCGCCATGAAGACCGCCCTCGCCCTGCGCCACCTCGCCTTCGAAGACCTCGGCCTGCTCGCCCCGCTGCTCGCAGCACGCGGCTACGCCGTGCGCTATCACGACCTTGGGGTGGATGACCTCGCCACTGTGGATGCCACAACGGACGATCTGGTTGTGATCCTCGGCGGCCCCATCGGTGCCGAAGACGACGCGCTCTACCCTTTCCTCACCCGCGAGCGGGCCCTCATCCGCGAACGCCTGCAAGCCGGGCGTGCCACGCTGGGCGTCTGCCTCGGCGCCCAACTGATGGCCAGCGCACTGGGCGCTGCGGTGCGTCCGATGGGGGTGAAGGAGATCGGCTTCACACCGGTGAACATCACCGAAGCCGGCCGCAGCACCCCCCTGCGTCACCTCGAAGGACTGGACGTCCTGCATTGGCACGGCGACCAGTTCGCCCTGCCCGCCGGTTCCCCCAGCCTGGCGACCACCAAGGTCTGCCCGCATCAGGCCTTCATGGTCGGCCGCCACGGCCTGGGCCTGCAGTTCCACGTCGAGGCTGACTGGCGGCGCATCGAGCAATGGCTGATCGGCCATACCGGCGAACTCGGCCAGGCCGGCATCGACATCCCCGCCCTGCGCGCCGAGGCCCTGCGCTGCGGCCCACGACTGGAACCCGCCCTGCAAGCGATGATGGACGACTGGCTGGGCAGCCTGTCCCGGACATGACCGCAGCCCAGCCTCGGCCCGAAGACGACAGCGCCACCATCCGCACGCGGACGGTCCTCACCGGCCGGGCGGTGGAATTCGGCCGCCCCGGCGCGCGTAGCGGCATCGCCAAGCAAGCCGTCAGCGGCCCGGTCAGCGCTGGCGAACTGGGGCTGACCGGTGACGAACAGGGCGACCTGCGCGTCCATGGCGGGCCGGACAAGGCGGTGCATTGCTACGCCTGGCAGCACTACGCCCGCTGGCGCGAAGCCCTCGCAACCGCCCCCTCGCCCGCCACGGCGCTGGCGCTGCTGCAGGCGCCCGGCGCTTTCGGCGAGAACCTGAGCGTGGAGGGGCTGGACGAGCACGGGGTGTGCATCGGTGACCGCTGGCAGATCGGCACGACCGTGATGGAAGTCTCGCAAGGCCGCCAGCCCTGCTGGAAGCTGAACGTCCGCTTCGACGTGCCGGACATGGCCCGGCGGGTACAGGACAGCCTGATGGCCGGCTGGTACATGCGGGTGCTCAGGCCCGGAGCCGTTCAGACAGGTGATGTCTGGGTCCTGCTCGACCGGCCACACCCGCAGTGGAGCATCGCCCGGCTGCTGGGGCTGATCCGCGACCGCAGCACCGACCCCGCCACGCTGGAAGCCGTACTGGGCCTGCCCCTGCCGCCCTCCTGGCACAGGCTTTTCAGCCGGCGGCTGGCCTCCGGAGCCGTGGAAGACTGGGCTTCGCGCATGGCAGGCCGCACGCCCTGAGATGGTGCCAGCCGCTTAAGGGTTTGAACCTTCACGTTTCCCCTTCATAATGGCGGGCTGTCGGTCTTGTGGACCGGCCCCACATTACCCAATCGGAACGACATCATGGCAAGGCAGAAGGAACTCAAGCTCTACCGCAACATCGGCATCATTGCGCACATCGACGCTGGCAAGACCACCACCACTGAGCGGGTGCTGTACTACACCGGCAAGAAGCACCAGATCGTCGACGTGCACGACACCAAGGACGGCAAGAGCAGCACGACGACCGACTACCTGGAACAGGAAAAGAAGCGCGGCATCACGATCCAGAGCGCGGCCGTGTCGACCGAGTGGAAGGGTCACCAGATCAACGTGATCGACACCCCGGGGCACGTTGACTTCACCATCGAAGTGAACCGCTCGCTGCGCGTGCTCGACGGCGCCATCGTGGTGTTCGACGGCGTGGCCGGCGTGGAACCGCAGACCGAAACGAACTGGCGCCTGGCCAACCAGTACAACGTTCCGCGTATGTGCTACGTGAACAAGATGGACCGCATGGGTGCCAACTTCGGCCACTGCGTGAAGGGCATCAAGGAGCGCCTGGGTGCCAACGTCATCCTGTGCCAGATCCCCCTGGGCAGCTACGGCGAGTTCTGCGGCATGGCCGACCTGATCGCCAACCAGGCCTACATCTGGAAGGAAGAAGACAAGGACAGCCCGTGGGAAACCGTGCCGCTGGAATCGCTGCGCGCACGCTTCAACTTCCAGGCTTCCGCCGACAACGAGTGGATCGACCGCCTGCCGGAACTGCGCCAGGAAGCGCTGGAAACCGCGCTGGCCATGGACGATGACATCTTCATGCACTTCGTCGAGACCGGCGAGTACGACCCGGCTCAACTGAAGGGCCTGATCCGCAAGGGCACCGTGAGCGGCAAGCTGGTTCCCGTGTTCTGCGGCTCCTCCTTCAAGAACAAGGGCGTGCAGCATCTGCTCGACGCCGTCATCGACTACATGCCCTTCCCGGGCGAAAACGGCGGCATCTCGCTGGTGGACCCGGACGGTAACAACATCGGCGAACAGGCCGTGACCGACGACGCCCCCGCCCGTGCGCTGGCCTTCAAGGTCATCAACGACCAGTTCGGCACGCTGACCTTCGTGCGCGTCTACTCCGGCGTGATCAAGAAGGGCGACACGCTGATGAACGTGACGCGCGACAAGAAGGAACGTATCGGCCGCATCGTGGAAGTCCAGGCCAACGTCATGAAGGACATCGAAGAAGTGCGCGCAGGCGACATCTGCGCCTTCGTGTCGATGAAGGACACCGAAACCGGTGACTCGCTGTGCGATCCGGCCAGCCCGGTGCTGCTGGAGCGCATGCGCTTCCCCGACCCCGTGATCAGCGTGTCCGTTGAGCCGAAGTCGCGCAACGACATCGAGAAGATGTCCACCGCGCTGTACAAGATGGCCAAGGCCGACCCGTCCCTGCGTCTGGAAGTCGACAAGGAAACCGGTCAGACCGTGCTGCGCGGCATGGGCGAACTGCACCTGGAAATCACCATCGACCGCATGCGCACCGAACTGGGCGTGGAAGCCAACATGGGCAAGCCCAAGGTCAGCTTCCGCGAAGCCTTCGGTGGCCCGGTGGAACACACCTACACCCACAAGAAGCAGTCCGGTGGTTCGGGTCAGTTCGCCGAAGTGAAAATGATCTTCGAACCCCTGCCGACCGGCAGCGGCGTGCAGTTCGCGGACGAAGTGACCGGTGGCCGCGTGCCGCGCGAGTTCATTCCGGCCGTTGAGCACGCCATCCGCACCGAATCGCTGAAGGGCCAGATCGCTGGCTACGAAGTGGTCGACTTCAAGGCACGCCTCATCGACGGCAAGTTCCACGATGTGGACTCGTCCGCCCTCGCCTTCGAAATCGCTGGTCGCGCCTGCTTCCGCGAATCGCACAAGATGAGCCGTCCGAAGCTGCTGGAACCGACGATGAAGATCGAAGTCGTGACCGAAGCCGATTACCTCGGCGACGTCATCGGCGACATGAACCGTCGTCGTGGTCAGGTCACCGACCAGGGTCAGAAGGGTCCGGCTGCTTTCGTCCAGGGCTTCGTGCCGCTGGCTGAAATGTTCGGCTACATCAACTTCCTGCGCTCCGCCACCAGCGGCCGCGGCACCTTCACGATGGAGTTCGATCACTACGATGAAGTGCCGGCCAGCATGGTCGACAAGCTGATGGAGAAGGAAGCGAAGTAATACTGCTTCACTCCTGACGAGAGCGGCGCGCGTCCCGGCAACGGGCGCGCGCCGCTTTCTTTCTACCGCCGCTCTTTCGTCCCGCCCCTACGCCTCTCGCTGCCGTCTCGTTGCCGTTGTCTCTTGCGCTTGTCAGCCAGGTCCGGTGCGGGCTGTAGGCGCATTCCGTTTCGGCCCGCCCTCCGGAACCGCTGCGATTCGTAGCCAGTCCCTCAGGAATAACAACTCCCGAGAACAGGGCCGGACCATGCAGAACGGATACCACCCTGCCGCGCAGCAGACTGCCGGCAAGACCACGAGCACAACCAACAAGGCAGCGAACAAGGAAGTTGAGCAGCCCCCTGCACCAGCCTCCCGGCCAGCCCTCCGTCGTACCGTGATCGCCGTACTGCTCAGCCTCGGCGCCAGCCTTCACGCCACCTACGCCGCCGCCCAGACCTGTGCGGAAGCCCCCTCGGACACCCGACTCGGCCAGCTGGCGCTGCGCGTCGACAACGACTTCCTCGGCGGCTATTCACAGGACCAGGGCTACACGAGTGGCGTGATCCTCAACTACACGACGCCGACCTTCCGGCGCAGCGATGGCGCCTGCCTGTCTGCGTTCGAGAAGGCGCTGGACCAGGGCATCGGAGGACGCATCGCGGAAGACAGCCTGCAGAACACCACCTGGTGGCTCATGCAAGGCCTCTATACCCCCACGGAGCTGGCACGCCAGGATCTGGACGAAGCAGACCGGCCCTATGCCGGTGTGCTGATGGCCGGTATGTTCTACAACGTGCGCAACAAGGACCGCCTCCACCGCTTCGGCCTCGCCGCCGGCATCGTCGGCCCCTCCGCCCTCGGCGAACCTATACAGAACGGCACGCATACCCTGCTCGGCTCCGGCACGGCAGAAGGCTGGGACAACCAGCTGCATGACGAACCGGTGCTGCAGGCCTACTACGTGCACGTCCGCAAGCTGACGCCGCGTCGCATGCTGGGCAAGTGGCAGCACGAAACCATCGGCCACTGGGGTGGCGCCCTGGGCAACTTCAGCAGCTACCTGAACGGTGGCGCGGAGTGGCGCATCGGCAGCTACCTGCCGGATGATTTCGGCAGCCTGACCTTTGCCGGCAACGACATCGGCACGACACCGACGCTGAGCACTCCGCCCGCGGGCTGGAACATGCACTTCTTCGTCGGTCTGGACGGTCGCTTCGTGGCGCACGACATCACGCTGGATGGCAACAGCTCCCGCGACAGCCACAGCGTCGACAAGCGCGCCTTCGTCGGCGACGTGGGCTACGGCGTCGCGGTCACGCACGGACTGTGGAGCTTCAAGCTGGCGCGCTACCACCGCAGCCGGGAGTTCGATGGCCAGAAGGAGACGCCGGTCTATGGCAACTTCACGGCGAGCTACAAGTTCTGAACGAGTCCTGATCCACCGGCCGACGAGCGCAGCGGCTCACTTCCGTGGGCGTCCGGCCGCCTTCTCCGCACGCATTGCAAGATGCTCCTGCACTCGCGCGGCTACGACGCGCTCGATCAGGGCATAGGGCATCGGCGCATTCAAAGGAAATGCAAGGTTGCCCCGCTCGTTGCGGTAGGGCGCGAGCGCTTCACGTAGCGCTTCATCGCCCTGCACCGGCGGATAGATGCCGATGTGCCGCTTGAAGGCTGCGTAGTAGATCAGGTCACCACCGGCGAGCGTGAAAGCCGGCATTCGGTAGCTGATCTTCTCCTCTGCGTCCGGCGCTACGCGGCGGATGATCGCGCGGATCTGCTGCAGGATTTCCTGCGCCGCCGGCGGGCAGGACGCAATGTAGTCATCAGGACTTTGCGGTTTCTCCATGGCTGCCCCGGGCATCACACTGCCGTTGCGCGCGCGTAGCTGGCTGTCAGCAACTCCCACTGGTGGCCGTCCGGCTCGTTCCAGTAGATGTTGCCGAAATCCGCGCCCACCTTCCTGTCCATCGGACCGAACACCGTACTCCGCTATGGAATGCCCATGGCATCCAGGCGGGCACGGATGGCGTCGAAGTCCACCGGCGTGACGCGGAAACAGAAGTGCTGCACCGGAAGCACCTCGGCAGTGTCGATGAAGTCCAAGGTCAGGCCGGCGTTCACATACACCGCATGGAAAGGCCCGAACCGCGCAGGACCACTGGGCACGCCGAGGATGTCCGCCAGCAGTTTCGCTGCCTTCACCTTGTCGCGCGAGGACACGATGCTGTGGTCGAGTTCGATCGTCATCGTCCGCTCCCGGACATGCGTGCCAACGCCTCGGCCGCCAGCCTTCGCGTCAGCTCGCCGGCAGGCATCGGGCGACCGAGTCGTGCGGCCTGCCCCGCCCACAGGGACATGAAGTCCCCCGAGCCGCGTGGCTCGCTGGCCGCGCGCAAGGGCGCCAGCGCACCGCCCGCCAGCGGGAACGCCGGCGCCTGTGCGGACAATGGTCCCTGTTCGCGCATCAGGCGATTCACAATGCCGCGCGCAGGGCGGCCGGTGAACAGGTTGGTCAGCGCCGTGTCTTCCGCCTGCAGACTGCCCAGCGCCGCACGATGTGGTGCCGGCACGCGGGATTCGGGGCAGAACAGGTAGGCGGTACCGATCTGCACGGCCGCAGCGCCGAGCGCGAAAGCCGCAGCAATGCCACGGGCATCCGCGATGCCGCCCGCAGCGATGACCGGCACCTCCACCGCATCTACTACCTGCGGCACCAGTGCGAAGGTGCCGACCTGGGTACTGATGTCCTCGCCCTGCAGGAATACGCCGCGATGCCCACCGGCCTCGAAACCCTGGGCGATGATCGCATCACAGCCCCGCTCCGCCAGCCAGCGCGCCTCGGCGACCGTGGTGGCTGACGAGATGATCTTCGCGCCGGTGGCACGCACGTGTGCCAGCAAGGCAGGCGCGGGCAAGCCGAAGTGGAAGCTCACCACCTCCGGCCGCAGATCCTCGACCACGCGGCAGAAGGCATCATCGAACGGTGCGCGCGTACCGGCCGGCGCCGGCATCGCAGGGTCCAGTCCCAGCTCGACGTAGTACGGCGCAAGGCGCGCCCGCCAGGCTGCTTCACGGGCGGGATCGGGGACCGGTGACTGATGGCAGAAGAAATTGAGATTCAGCGGCGCAGAAACCTGCTGACGGAACAGCGCCACCTGCTCGCGCACGGTCTCCACATTCAGCAACGCACAAGGGAGCGATCCGAGCCCGCCGGCCTGCGCAACGGCCACGGCCAGTTCATGCAGGTTGGGGCCCGCCATCGGCGCCTGCAGGATCGGCAGCGCGATGCCGAACAGTTCGAGAATGCGTTCGTCTGGCCAGGAAGGCATGGCGGCACTCCGCGAGAGAAGATGCCGGCACTGTACGCCAGGCGCGACCGGCCAGCGAGTAGCCCCGGAGTGGCCGGCACGGCAGGCACGAACGCGAACATGCTGGCGGCGACACCGCGCGAGCCGGAGCGACGCCCGGAACACTGCCGTTGGAGGCATGACGGACCGGCTCGTCTCGGCTATGGTGTGACCCCACATTGCAGCCCGAACACAGGAGAACCCGATGACGACTCAAGCCCTCTGGACCACTGCCAGCGGCAAGACTGCCTGCGACGTGAGCTTCGATCACGGCGGCATCGAGGTGGACCTCGATGCGGAAGTGGGTGGCGGCCCGCACCCCTCCGCACATGACTTGCTGGACGGTGCCCTTGCGGCCTGCACCGCGCTGACCCTGGAGCTGTATGTCAAACGCAAGGGCTATGACATACAGGCGCTGCGCGTGGAAGTCACCCACGGCAAGACCGAGGCCGGTTTCACGATGACCCGGACCATTCACGTCACCGGCAAGCTCAGCGACGAGGAGCAGGCGTCCATCCTGCGCATCGCCAACGCCTGCCCGGTGCACAAGACATTGATCGGCGACATCACGATCAACACCTCCACCGCGCTGCAGGCGAGCTGAGCGCAGCGGATTCAAAGAGCGGCTCAGTGGCCAATCAGGGCCGCGTCTGCGGGTGCGCGGCGAGCAAGTGCCTGACCAGTGGCGGCTCGCTGCCTGCATGGAAGGCACGCACCCGCGCCTGCAGATCCGCGTCCGCCACCGACACGCGGTGATGCTGGCGTTGATGCTCCGCCCAGGACGCGACAAGGAAGTGCTCGACGAAGACACCGGGACGTGCGAGGTCTTCATACCCCCCCCACTGCCAGGCCCCATCGCGCAGGCGCTGCGGCGAGAACTCATGCAGCGCACGCAGGAAGCCCGCCACGCCCTGTGGCGGCACCTGGTACTCGACGGTGATCAGCACCGGGCCGATGTCGCGATCGACCTGCTCGCTGTCGAGCCGATGCGCCATTTCCGGCGCCAGCACCGGTAGCGGCCAGTGGCCGGATGGGCTGAGATCGGGCTCACCTTCCGGCAGCGGACGTCGCCAGGCCAGCAGGCAGGCAATACCGCCCAGCCCCGCCGCGCCCCACAACGCCATCGGCACACCTGCCAGATCCGCAATCTGTCCCCACAGGAAGCTGCCCGCCGCCATGGCACCGTAGAAGACGCTCAGGTACAGCGCGAGGCCACGGCCGCGCACCCAGTTCGGCAACTGCGTCTGCGCCGTGACGTTGGCAATCGTCAGCACCACGATCCACGCCGCGCCGGCCAGCACCATCACCGCCGCGGCGGCCACCTGCTCGCGCACCGCGGCAAGCAGCACCAGCACCAGCACCGTGGCCACCAGCCCACCGCGCAGCGTCGTCTCCGCAGACCAGCGCGCGCGCAGTGACGGCAACAGGATGGCGCCGGCCACTGCGCCTGCTCCCACACAACTCAGCAGCACGCCGTAATAGCCCGGCCCGCCACCCAGCTCGCGGCGCGCGATGATCGGCAGCAAGGCCCACCAGGCGCTGGCGAAGATGAAGAAGCTGCCGGCCCGCAACAACACTCGCTGCAACGCAGGCGCATGCCACGCGTAGCGCAGACCTGCCCGCATGGCCGCGCCGATCTGTTCCGGCGTACCCGCGGCAGCCGGCGCACTCGCGCCCTTCCACCACCACAGGGCGCCGATGACGGCGAGGTAGCTGAGCGCGTCCAGGTAAAAAGTAGCCGCCACGCCCAGGCTGGCGACCACCACGCCGCCAAGGGCCGGACCGATGGCGCGCGAGACGTTGAGCCCCATGCTGTTCAGGGCCACTGCCGAGCGCAGCAAGGGGCGCTCCACCAGCAGGGGGGTGAGCGACTGCTGCACTGGCTGGGTCAGGGCCACGCCGATGCCCGCGCACATCAGGCCGAGCACCAGCAGCACCGGCGTCATCGCGCCCGCGTGGGTCACCACGCCCAGCGCAGCCGCCACCAGGCCGAGCGCGATGTTGATGCCGATGAGCAGGCGACGGCGATCCACGATGTCGGCCAGCGCACCGGCCGGCAGTGACAGCAGGAAGATGGGCAGCGTGGTGGCGACCTGCACCATCGCCACCGCCGTGGCCGACGGCGACAGCGTGGTCATCAACCAGCCGGCGCCCACGTCACGCATCCAGGTGCCCATGTTGGCGACCAGCATCGCGAACCACATGATGGTGAACACGCGCTGGCGGAACGGCGCCCAGGGCGATGAGGTGGCCGGCGCCGCCGTGGTGGCGAGCGAAGTGTCGTTCATGCCTGTGTCTCCTTCACGGAATGCCTGCCACTCACACCCGGCTCAGGTGCCACCAGGCAACGAACAGCAGGCCGCAAGTCAGCGCCACGTGCTCGACGAAGATGTTCGTTTGCTGAAAACGTGCGACGCCCCGCTTCTTCCAGAACGCATGCACCATGAGGCTCGCGCTGAACGTGAAGGCGGCGAGCGCCAATGCGCCCAGCGCGGCGGGCCAACCGGCCAACACGATGACGGCCACGGACGCGCACAGCTGCAGTGCAATCGTCATCACCGCGAACACGGCCGGCCGCGGAAAGCCCAGGCCGGCGAACTCCTCCACCGCGCCCGCGAAACGGAAGCTCTTGAGTACACCGCTGATCAGGTAAGGCAGGCACAGGCCGGCGATGAGCAGACGCGCAACCAGGTCCGGCGCCAGCGCGGCATGGCTCAATGCATCGCTGGGCGGCATTCCCGTCTCCTTGCATCACGGGTCAACACGTGCCGGAGGCGGGGCATTGAACCCGTCATCCGTCGCATCGGCATCACCACGCGCAGCCGCAACCCAGCGCCCCCCAGAACGCGCTGCGGTCACTGGCCGGCACCGCAGCCTGGCTGGCGAAGAGGTGACGATGACCATGCACGCCACAGGGTGCGGCACAACATGCCGTGCGTGCGACAGCGGCGGCGCTTGCGCTGTTGTGCGACGCGGGCAGCTGACGGTACCGCACCGGCGACCAGTCGGGGCT
This sequence comes from Moraxellaceae bacterium, assembly GCA_031119205.1. Lineage (GTDB taxonomy): Bacteria > Pseudomonadota > Gammaproteobacteria > Burkholderiales > Rhodocyclaceae > Uliginosibacterium. Next base: position 62,641 of record JAVHYF010000023.1, read on the forward strand.
GGGCGTGGGCATCGGCGGCGCCAGTTCCTCGAAGCCCTCCGTGCCATGCACCACCTTGCCACCCACCACCGTCAGCACGCTGGACAGGGCCTTGATGTCGCTCTGGGGAATCGCGAAATAGTCGGCGCTCAGCGCGACGAAATCGGCGTACTGCCCGGCGATCAACGCGCCCTTGCGACCGTTCTCGGTGGAGAACCATGCACTGCCTTCGGTGTAGAGGCGCAGCGCTGTTTCGCGGTCCAGCAGGCTGGCCTGCGGATACAGCTTCGTGCCGCCGACCGTCTCGCCGGTGACCAGCCATTGCAGGCCCACCCAGGGGTTGTAGCTGGCCACGCGCGTGGCATCGGTGCCCATGCCCACCGGCAGGCCGGCTTCCAGCATCTTCTTCACCGGCGGCGTGCGCTCGGTGGCGGCGCGGCCGTAGCGCTCCTGGAAGTACTCCCCCTGGTAGGCCATGCGGTGCTGGATCGCGATACCGCCGCCCAGTGCGCGGATACGCTCGATGTTGCGTTCGCTGATGGTCTCGGCGTGGTCGATGATCCAGTTCAGCCCGGTCAGTGGCACCTCGGCGTGCACGCGCTCGAACACGTCGAGCACGCGGGTGATGGACTCGTCGTAGGTGGCGTGGGTGCGGAAGGGCCAGCGGTTGGCGGCCAGCACGCGCGTCACTTCGACGAGCTCCTGCTCCATGGTCGCCGACAGGTCGGGCCGCGGCTCGCGGAAGTCCTCGAAATCGGCCGCCGAGAACACCAGCATCTCACCCGCGCCGTTATGGCGGAAGAAGCCTGCGGTCTCGCGCTCGCCGTCACCGGGACGGACCAGCCGCGCCCATTGCACGAAGTCGTCCTTCTCCTGCTTCGGCCGCTGGGTGAACAGGTTGTAGGCCACACGCACGGTCAGTTCGCCTGCGTTGGCCAGCTTGCGGATGATGCCGTAGTCATCCGGGTAGTTCTGGAAGCCACCACCCGCGTCGATCACCGAAGTGATGCCCAGCCGGTTCAGCTCGCGCATATACAGACGCGTGGAGTTCTCCTGGTCCTCCGGCGACAGGCGCGGGCCCTTGGCCAGGGTCGCGTAGAGGATCATCGCATTCGGCTTCGCCACCAGCAGGCCGGTGGGTTCGCCACGTGCATCGCGCTGGATCTCCCCGCCCGGCGGGTTCGGCGTGTCCTTCGTGTAACCCACGGCGCGCAACGCGGCGGCGTTCAGCAAGGCGCGGTCGTACAGGTGGAGGATGAACACCGGCGTGTCCGGCGCGGCCTCGTTGATCTCCTGCAGCGTCGGCAAGCGCTTCTCGGCGAATTGCCACTCGCTGAAGCCACCGACCACGCGCACCCATTGCGGCGCAGGCGTGCGCAGTGCCTGTTCGCGCAGCATGCGCAGCGCGTCGGCCAGCGAGGGCACGCCGTCCCAGCGCAGCTCCATGTTGTAGTTGAGGCCGGCGCGGATCAGGTGGGTGTGGCTGTCGTTCAGCCCGGGGATGACGCGCCGCCCCTGCAGGTCGATGCGGCGCGTGGCGGGGCCCACATGGCGCTGCAGATCTTCCATGCTGCCGGCCGCGAGCACCTTGCCGTCCTTGATCGCGAGCGCCTGCACTTCCGGCCGGCTGCGGTCCAGCGTGGTGATGCGACCGTTGTGGAACAGGCTGTCGGCAGGAATCGGGCGATCAGCGTCGCTGGGCTGCATGGTGTTCTCCAGTGGAATGTGCGGTGGCGGAGGGCGGAAGGCATGCGCACACGCCTCCCGCCATCGCAGGCGGCTGTGCGCTCAGTGCCCTTCCTGGGCGTTGAACATGGCCTTGGCGTAGATCAGGCCGAGACCGTAGGCGCCGCCGTGCTTGATCGAGGCCGCCACCGTGGCGTTATAGGTCTCGCCGCGCGCCCAGTCACGCTGGAGTTCCAGCAGGTACTGCAACGCGGTCATCGGCTGCGCACCGGCCTGGATCATGCGGTCCATGGCCAGCTTGTGCGCCTCGTCGGAGACATCGCCACAGGCGTCGGCAATCACGAAGACCTCGAATCCCTGGTCCAGCGCCGACAGCGCCGGCCCGACGATGCACACGGAAGTCCACAGGCCGGCCAGCACGATGCGCGGCTTGCCGATGGCATTGACGGCGGCGACAATGTTGGCGTCCTCCCAGGAGTTCATCGTGGTGCGGTCGATGACTTCCGCCTTCGGGAACACATCCTTGATCTCGTCGAACACCGGACCGGAGAAGCTCTTCTCGGCCACGCTGGTGACGATGGTGGACACGTTGAATACCTTGGCCGCACTGGCCACCAGCCCGGCGTTGTTACGCAGCAGCACCGCATCGATCGACTTGGTGGCGAATGCCATCTGCGACTGGTGGTCGATCATGATCAGCGTGTGATCCTGGGGGAGCAGCAGTTTCTTTCCGGGTGCAGCGATTGCCTTGGCCATGATGGTCTCCAGGGAGGTCGGGAAGTGGTATCTGCAACATCGCGACAGCGCGACGGTGTGGCGACAGTCTCGCCGCAGGGGCTCCCCGTAAAAACTCCTACAAGTGACTGCCGGGCCTCTTCCCAAAGGCAGAGGCCGTTACCACGGCGACATGTGCCAACCAGCACGGTGCCCGGCGGATTCGTAGCGACTGCAGGCACCGAAGACGAAAAAAATGGCGCGGGGTCTCCGCGCCATTCCTTGCCTGCTCTGCTGCAGCCCCGACTCAAGACCGCGAGCGATTCGTCCAGCCCTCAGGCCCCGATCAGGTCATCCTCGCTCAATGAGTCCACCGCCTGTGGCAACTCGCTGCGCGCGAACGTGTGGCCCATGCGGGTGCGCTTGGTCTCGATGTAACGGTGGTTCTCGGCAGTGACCGGCACATAGTGCGCGACACGCTCCACCACGCGGATGCCACCCGTCTCCAGCGAGGCCGCCTTCTCCGGGTTGTTGCTCATCAGTCGCACTTCCTGCACGCCCAGCATGCGCAGCATGTCGACGGCATCCTTGTAGCTACGACCATCCACCGGCAGGTCCAGCGCGAGGTTGGCATCCACCGTGTCGAGTCCGACGTCCTGCAACTGGTAGGCGCGGATCTTGTTGGCCAGGCCGATGCCGCGACCTTCCTGCCCACGCAGGTACACCAGCACGCCGCGCTTCTGCCCGGCAATGCGCTGCAGCGCCAGGTCGAGCTGCTCGCCACAGTCGCAACGCGCGGAGCCGAACACGTCGCCGGTCAGGCACTCCGAGTGCAGGCGGGCCAGCACCGGCTCGCCGGTCACGTCGCCTTGCGTCAGCACGAAGTGCTCGACACCGGTCAGCACGTTGCGGAAAGCGTGCGATTCAAACTCGCCATGCCGGGTGGGCATGCGGGCCTGGGCAATCTTGATGATGCGGTCGTTCATTGCAGTTCCAGTCTTCGATGCGGGCGACATGGCGTCAGGCCTTGAGCAGGGGATCGAGTTCACCGGCGCGATCCAGCGCTGCGAGATCGTCGAAACCGCCGACGTGACGATCGCCGATGAAGATCTGCGGCACGGTACGACGGCCGGTCAGGTTCATCATCGCCTCGCGCTGTGCGGGGTCGACATCGATGTGGATCTTCTCGATGTCCGTCACACCCTTGCGGGTCAGCAATTGCTCGGCGCGCACGCAGTACGGGCACACCCGGCTGCTGTACATCCTGACCTTGCTCACGTTGCTCACCTCGACACTGTTACTGACATCGTTGCTCATGTTCCGCTCCTGCACTGTCATTGTCCCGCGCCCTTGACAGGCGGGAAAGCGGCGCACCGGCATACCCTTATGCCGTGGCGCCGCATGTGACTCATATGCGGGCCGAGGATAGCGGGGGCAAGGCTTGTGACAACTATCGCCCCCGTATCCTCTGCCTATGGCGCTTACGGATTGACGTCGACCAGCACGACTTCCGCATCCGCGCGGGCAGTCACGATGATCCGCGACTCGTCCTGCACGGCCACGCCATCGCGGGCCTGGATGACGACGCCATTAACGTCCACCTCACCCACGGCCGGCACGAGGTAAGCCTTACGACCGGCACCGAGCGTGTATTCAACGCTCTCGCCCGCCTTCAGGGTCACGCCCAGCACCCGCGCGTTGGCACGGATCGGCAGCGCGTCCTCGTCACCCTTCATGCCGCTGGCCAGCACCGCGAACTGTCCGGAGCGGTCACCCTTCGGGAAGGGCTTGGCGCCCCACGAAGGCTTGCCACGTTCCTGGTCGGGCTGGATCCAGATCTGGAAGATGCGGGTCGCACCCGGTTCGCGGTTGTACTCGGCATGGCGGATACCGGTGCCGGCGCTCATCACCTGCACGTCACCCGCTTCAGTCCGCCCCTGGTTGCCCAGGTTGTCCTGGTGGGTGATGGCGCCTTCGCGCACGTAGGTGATGATCTCCATGTCGGCGTGGCCGTGCGGCGGGAAGCCGGTACCCGGCGCGATCTCGTCGTCGTTCCACACCACCAGCGCGCCGAAGCCCATGCGGCCGCGGTCGTAGTACTCGCCAAAGGAGAAGTGATGCTTGGCGCGCAGCCATCCGTGGTCTGCGCCACCGAGCGTTTCAAAGGGTCTGCGGTCAATCATTTTGCTGCTCCTTTCGGTTGTGTTGCTGCGTGAGGGCGATGTGCCGTCACGACTTGGTTGTGGCTACCCGATCCCGGGCAGCCGCTGCGCACCTCGCGGTGCGCATGCCTTTACTGCTTCATTCCTGTCTGCCTTGCGGCCCCGTGGCTCCGAGACTCTGAGGCCTCAGGCGGCAACGGCTTCCTTGCCGGCGCACTCTTCAGACACTTCCTCACCGACGAACTGGGCACGTTCCAGCGCCTTGGCAATCGCCGCGTCGCGCGCTTCCGGGCCGTAGCCGATGCCTTCCGCCCGCACCACCGACACGTCGGTGATGCCGATGAAGTTGAACACCGTGCGCAGGTAGGCCTCCTGGTGGTCCAGCGCAGCTTCATGCGCCTGACCGGCGAGGATGCCGCCACGCGACGACACCACGATCACCTTGCGACCACCTGCCAGGCCTTCCGGGCCATTGGCGGTGTAGCGGAAGGTACGGCCAGCCTGCGCGATGCGGTCGATCCACGACTTCAGTTGCGACGGCACGCTGAAGTTGTACATCGGCGCGCCCACCACGATCACGTCGGCGGCGAGGAACTCGGTCAGCACTTCTTCGGCCTCAGCCAGCTCGGCGCGGATCTCTTCACTGGGTGCCGCGCTGGTGCCCGGTGCGGGACGCAGACCAGCCAGCAACTCGCCACTCAGGTGCGACAACGGCTTCGCCGACAGGTCGCGGTATTGCACGCCAGCCTTTGGGCTACGAGCCTGGATGGCATGCACCACTTCGGCGGTGATCTGGCGGGATACCGAAGCGCCGCCCAGGGCGCTGGAGTCGATGTGGAGGATGTTCATGGCGTTCTTCCTTCTGTTCGTTGCCGCAGTGCATCTCACTGCGATGACTGAAGTGTATTAACGCAACAATCAGATAAAAATATCCAAAAATATCAATTACTGTTCTATAAACAGAACAATCAACCCACACAACCCACACTACGGAGCCGACGTGCAGGATCTCAACGACATGCTGTTATTTGCCAAGGTGGTGGAGCACGGCGGTTACAGCGCTGCCGCCCGCGTTCTCAACATGCAGACCTCCCGCCTGTCGCGGCGCATCCAGCAACTGGAGGAGCAACTGGGCGTCCGCTTGCTGCAGCGGACCACGCGCGCGGTCTCCATCACCGAGATCGGTCAGGCCTACTACCGCCATTGCGTCGCGCTGGAAGAGGAAGCCCGCGCCGCGCAGGACACCATCGATCGCACCCGCGCCACGCCGCAAGGGCTGGTGCACGTCGCCTGCCCGGTCGGTCTGGTGGAAAGCCATGTCGGCGCCATCCTCGCGCGTTACCTCGCCGACAACCCCGGCGTGCAGGTGCACATGGAAGCCATCAACCGTCGCGTCGACGTAGTGGAGGAAGGCTTCGACCTGGCCCTCCGTGTGCGCATGCCGCCGTTGGCCGCATCCGATCTGGCGATGCGTATGCTGGGCACCAGCCGCTCCATGCTGGTCGCCAGTCCCGCCCTGCTTGATCGCATCGGCCGCCCTAAGCATCCGACCGAGCTATCCGTACTGCCCACCCTGGCCTTCACCGCACCGGGACGTAATCGCTACAACTGGCTGTTCCGCGACGAGGCTGGCGAAGCACTGGAGATCGAACACTTCCCGCGCCTGATCACCGACGATTTCAAGGCGCTGCTGCAGGCGGCGAAAGCCGGCGTCGGCATCGCCTACCTGCCCAGCCTGAATTGCGGAAACGCAGTGGACGGCGGCGAGCTCGAGCACGTGCTGCCGGACTTCAGCCTCGCCGAAGGCCTGGTGCATGTGGTGTTCCCGTCGCGCCGCGGGATGGTGCCGGCGGTGCGCAGCCTGATCGACGCGCTGGTCGAGGGCTTCGCCAGGAAAGACGTGAATTGACAGCCTCAGGGACAGGGACGCAGAAAAGCAAAAGGCCGTGCATCGCTGCACGGCCTTTCTGGAACCTGGTCGGGGTGAGAGGATTCGAACCTCCGGCCTCTACGTCCCGAACGTAGCGCTCTACCAGGCTAAGCTACACCCCGAATTTTTCTTGCTCTTCTCGTTTCGCGCGACGCCTAGAACTCCCGGGTCACTGCGAAGGACGATAATTCTAGCAGCGCTTCCTTGAATTGGGAAGCCGGAAGAATGGAAAGTGCTTCTTTCGCGAGCTGCGCTTCGCGCTTTGCGTGGCTGCGCGTTACCTCGAGCGCACCGGTCGCTCGCACGGCCTCGATCACCGCCGCAAATTCGTCGCGACCACCCTGCTCGATGGCCTGACGCACGCGGGCAGCCTGTTCTGCCGAGCCTTGTTGCATGACGTGGATCAAGGGTAGCGTCGGCTTGCCTTCGGCGAGATCGTCGCCCAGATGCTTGCCGGTCGCCTCTTCATCGCCGGAATAATCCAGCACATCGTCGATCAGCTGGAAGGCTGTACCGATATGCCGGCCGAAAGCCGCGAGTTGCTCCTGCCCGCTCTCGTCCAGTCCGCCCAGGATCGCTCCCAACCGCGCGGCGGCCTCGAACAGCTTCGCCGTCTTGAAGTTGATGACCTGCAGGTACTGCTCAACGCTCACGTCCGCGTTGTGGATGTTGAGCAGCTGCAGCACCTCGCCTTCCGCAATGACATTGGTGGCATCCGCCAGCACGCGCTGTACGCGCATGTCGTCGACTTCCACCATCATCTGGAAGGAGCGGGAGTACAGGAAGTCGCCAACCAGCACCGCGGCGGCGTTACCGAACATCGCGTTGGCCGTGCTACGGCCGCGCCGCAGCGAGGACTCATCCACCACGTCGTCGTGCAGCAGGGTCGCGGTGTGGATGAACTCCACCACAGCGGCCAGCTCGTGATGCGACTTGCCTTCGTAGCCCAGCGCTCGCGCCACCAGCAGCAGCAGCACCGGCCGCAAGCGCTTGCCCCCTGCCCCGATGATGTATTCGGCCACCTGGCGGATCAGGACGATGTCGGAATGCAGGCGGGCGCGGATGACGCGGTTGACCGCCTCCATGTCGGACGCGATGGGCGCGTAGAGCTGGTCGAGCGACAAGATGGAAATGGGGGGCTACTCAGGGGAAGCGGCGATGGTAGGGGCCGCCCCTGACAGCGTCAAGCCAGCCGGGGACTTGACCCGCCAGCCGAAGGCTTGCATAATCGCGCGCTTTTCCAGCTCTTTGTAAACAAGAGGTTCAACATGTACGCGGTCATAAAAACCGGTGGCAAGCAGTATCGCGTTGCCGCTGGCGAAAAAATCAAAGTAGAACAGATACCGGCGGACGTTGGCACTGAAATCACCATCGACCAGGTCCTGCTGGTCGGCGAAGGCGAGTCGATCAAGGTCGGCGCTCCTCTGGTGGCGGGTGCGACTGTCAAGGCCACGGTGCTGTCCCAAGGTCGTCACGACAAGGTGAAGATCTTCAAGATGCGTCGTCGCAAGCACTACCAGAAGCATCAAGGTCACCGTCAGAACTACACCGAGCTGCGCATCGAGACCATCTCGGCGTAAGCAGGACAGGAGTCAAGCAACATGGCACACAAAAAAGCAGGCGGCAGTTCGCGTAACGGCCGCGACTCAGAATCGAAACGACTTGGCGTCAAGCGCTACGGTGGTCAGCTGGTTGCAGCCGGCAACATCCTCGTTCGCCAACGCGGTACCGAGTACCACCCGGGCAACAACGTCGGCATCGGCAAGGATCACACCCTGTTCGCGCTGATCGAAGGTCGCGTGGAATTCACCGTGAAGGGCGCGCAGAACCGCCGCACCGTGAACATCGTCCCGGTCGAGCAACAAGCCTGACGCTCCGCCACGGGTCGCAAAAAGCCCTGTCCTCGCGGATGGGGCTTTTTTGTTTCTGCTGTGCCTACAGCGGCGCGGCGCCCGCGGAGTGAGGAATCCTCATCATGAAATTCTTTGACGAAGCACGCATCGACGTGATCGCTGGCGACGGCGGCGTCGGCGCCGCTACCTTCCGCCGCGAGAAATACATTCCCAAGGGCGGCCCGGATGGCGGTGACGGCGGCCGTGGCGGCAGCGTGATCGCTGTTGCCGACCGCAATCTCAATACGCTGGTCGACTTCCGCTACACCCGCACCTTCCATGCCCAGAACGGCGAGCGCGGCGGCAGCAGCGACCGCTATGGCAAGGGCGGTGACGACAAGGTGTTGCGCATGCCGGTGGGTACGCTCATCAAGAATCATGAAACCGGCGAGATCGTCGCCGACATGGATTTCGACGGCAAACAGGTGGTCATCGCCAAGGGTGGTATCGGCGGGCTGGGCAACCTGCACTTCAAGTCGAGCACCAATCGCGCCCCGCGCCAGCACACTCCTGGCACACCCGGCGAGCGCTTCACGCTGAGCCTGGAGCTGAAAGTACTGGCCGACGTCGGCCTGCTCGGCATGCCGAACGCCGGCAAGTCGACCTTCATCCGCTCGGTATCGGCAGCCAAACCGAAGGTGGCCGACTACCCGTTTACGACGCTGGCACCGAACCTCGGTGTCGTGCGTACCGACGAAGGTCGCAGCTTCGTCATCGCCGACATTCCCGGCCTGATAGAAGGCGCTGCCGAGGGCGCGGGTCTGGGCCATCGCTTCCTGCGCCACCTGCAACGCACGCACCTGCTGCTGCATCTGGTCGACCTCGCGCCCTTCGATCCGGACACCGATCCGGTCTACGAAGCGCGCGCCATCGTCGAAGAGCTGCGCAAGTACGACGAACTGCTGTGGCAGAAGCCGCGCTGGCTGGTGCTGAACAAGCTGGACCTGATTCCCGAAGAAGAGCGCGCTGGACGCGTGCGCGCCTTCCTCGACGCCTACGGCGAACCGGAACGACACTTCGCCATCTCCGGCATCCAGGGCCAGGGCTGCCGCGAACTGTGCTTCGCGATCCAGGACTACCTGGACACGCAACCACGCCTGAGTGACGAAGAAAAACTGGCGGCCATCGCCGGCGGTCCGGCCGAACAGCTGCGTAACGACACCGACGATAGCGACGACGAAGATGACGATGACGACGATTTCGAAGGCGAGATCATCTATGCCCGCTGAGGGTTTGCGCGACACCCTGCGCAACGCGCACCGCATCGTCGTCAAGGTGGGTAGCGCGCTGGTTACCAATAACGGTGCGGGCCTGGACACTGCCGCCATCGCCGACTGGGGTCGGCAGATCGCGGCGCTGCGCGCAGAAGGCCGGGAGATCGTGATGGTCTCCAGCGGTGCGATCGCTGCCGGCATGCAGCGCCTGGGTTGGACGACCCGCCCGAACGAAACACATTCACTGCAAGCCGCCGCCGCGGTTGGCCAGATGGGCCTCGCCCAAGTCTATGAGGGCGCCTTCAGCCAGTATGGGCTGCGTACCGCGCAGATCCTGCTGACCCACGCCGACCTCGCCGATCGCCTGCGCTACCTGAATGCACGCAGCACGCTGGCGACACTGCTGCAACTCGGCGTCGTGCCGATCATCAACGAGAACGACACCGTTGTGACCGACGAGATCAAGTTCGGCGACAACGACACGCTGGGCGCGCTCGTCGCCAATCTCATCGAAGCGGATGCCCTTCTCATCCTCACCGACCAGAAAGGCGTCTACACCGCCGATCCTCGGAAGGACCCGACAGCGACGCTGATCTCCGATGCACGTGCCGAAGACACCTCGCTGGAAGCCATGGCTGGCGGTGCCGGCAGCGGCATCTCGCGCGGCGGCATGATCACCAAGATACGTGCAGCACAACGTGCCGCACGCAGCGGCGCCCACACCGTCATCGCCAGCGGGCGCGAGACCGACGCCGTCCTGCGAGTCGCCGCCGGCGAGCCGCTGGGTACCTTGCTCCACGCCTCCAGCACCCCGCTGGCCGCACGCAAGCAATGGCTGGCCGATCACCTGCAGATGGCGGGTGCGCTGATCCTCGACGACGGTGCAATCCGCGCGCTGCGCAGCGGCGCCAGCCTGTTGCCGATCGGCGTCACGCAGGTCGAAGGGGAGTTCGAACGCGGCACCGTCATCGCTTGCCGCGACGCGCAAGGCACCGAAGTTGCACGCGGTCTGGTTAACTACTCGAGCTCTGAAGCACGCCGTATCGCGCGCAGATCGTCGACAGAAATAGAAGGCCTGCTTGGCTATGTAGACGAACCCGAATTGATTCATCGCGACAACCTGGTCCTGCGTTAAGCCATCCAACTTTCAAGACTGCCGCTCTGGCATCACACAATAAAAAAGGGCAACCGAAGTTGCCCTTTCACTAAACACGAGAAGCTCGTGATCAGAAGGCGTGACGCAGGCCGATCTGCACACCCGTGCTCTTGTCTTCCAGCGTGTTGCTGTCACCCTTGAAGCCACTGACTTGCGAGCTCGTGCCAGCAGCAGCGCCCGGAGCAACGGTAACACGGCTACCGTCTTGCTTTTCGTAGGACGCTGCAGCAAACAGCTGAGTGCGCTTGCTCAGGTCATGGAAGTACGCAACACCCAGCTTCGTGTACTTCGGATCATCCACGCGGTTGCCCAAGAAGGTACGCTTGCCTTGGCTCAGCGTCGCGTACAGCGTGCCGCTGGCACCGATCTTGGCATCCGCACCCAGCGCATAGCGGGTGTGCTTGTCGATCGGGGTCGCAGTATTGTTCAGGTTGGCGCCAACAGTCTGCTCATAGGACTTGGAGCGGAAGAAGCCGGCGTACAGCGAGAATCCGCTGAACTTGTAGCCGCCGTTGATCGCCCAGGTCTTGAACTGGTTGATCGTGGTGATGCCGTCCTTCTGATAGCCAAACTCAACGAAAGCCGGACCGAAAGTCAGGTTACCCGACACGCCGTACGGGGTCTTGCCGCTGGCATTGGTTTCCTTCAGGGAGGTAGCGGCATTCAACGTCAGCGGGCCAAGCTTCGGGCTGGTGTAGAAGAAGCCGTTCTCGTAACGCGTGTCGGCTTCAGCGCGACGGGTAGATGCGTCGGCAATCGTATCGTTCTGGCCGATCTTGCCAGCGCCGTAGATCACGTCAAAAGCGGTCGGAACGCGGCCGAAAGACACGGAGCCGAAGCCACCCTTCAGACCCAGCCACGACTTGTCGCCCCAGCGGCCGCCGGTTTGAGTCGCATCGTCAAGCTGGAAACGCTCTTCCAGCTGGAAGAAAGCGGTCAGGCCGCCACCCAGGCTTTCCTCACCGATGAAGCCAAGACGGCTGGTCTTGTGCGTAGCGTCAGTGTGGGTGGAAGCCAGGTTGTCAGCCGTGAAAGTGTCAACGGTTGCATCCAGCGAGCCGTAGATACGGACGTTGGATTGCGCGAACGCCGGGGCG
>JAVHYF010000024.1 GCA_031119205.1 Moraxellaceae bacterium
CGGCGACCTTCATGCCGAAGCCCATCGTTGGCGACAACGGTTCCGGCATGCACGTTCACCAGTCGATCTGGAAGGATGGCAAGAACCTGTTCGCAGGCAACGGCTACGCAGGCATGTCCGAGTTCGCCCTGTACTACATCGGCGGCATCATCAAGCATGCTCGCGCGCTGAACGCCATCACCAACCCGCTGACGAATTCGTACAAGCGCCTCGTCCCGGGTTACGAAGCTCCGGTGAAGCTGGCCTACTCGGCCAAGAACCGTTCGGCCTCGATCCGTATCCCGTTCGTGAACAGCGACAAGGCCCGTCGTATCGAAACCCGCTTCCCGGATCCGGGCGCAAACCCGTATCTGTGTTTCGCCGCCCTGATGATGGCCGGTCTGGATGGCGTGCAGAACAAGATCCACCCGGGCGACGCTGCCGACAAGAACCTGTACGACCTGCCGCCGGAAGAAGACGCGAAGATCCCGACCGTCTGCTCCAGCCTGGAACAGGCTCTGGAATACCTGGAGAAGGATCACGAGTTCCTGACCCGTGGCGGTGTGTTCTCGGAAGAGATGATCTCCGCTTACATCGACCTGAAGATGGAAGAGGTGCAACGTTTCCGCATGACCACGCATCCGATCGAGTTCGACATGTACTACTCGATCTGATCGTTGCGTGATCAGCGCTGCAGGGCTTCGGCCCCGCGGCGGCAAACCGAAGGACGGGCCTCGTGCCCGTCCTTTTTCATTCGTCGGACGGCAAGCCGCACGGGCTTTGCGATTCCGGGCGGCAGGCCTACACTCCGAGGATCGGCAACCCCAGAGTTGAACATGAACCGATTGCATGTACTGGCTTTGTTGGGCCTGTTCATGGCTGGCACGGCGCAGGCGGATATCTACAAGTGCACGGACGATGCCGGCCATGTCACCTACACCAACGACAAGCCGGGTCCCGGACAGAAGAACTGCACGCTGATGTCGCGCGAGCAGTCCGTCAGTACCGTCACCATGCCCAAGCGTGCGCCGGCGGCCAGCACACCTACGCCCGCGACCTTCCCCAAGGTGGATGGCGACACCCAGCGTGCGCGCGACAATGATCGCCGCAAGATCCTCGAGACCGAGCTTGGCAACGAGGAGAAGTTGCTGGAAGAGGCGAAGAAGGCGCTGGCCGAGCAGGAGTCCATCCGCAATGGCGACGAGAAGAACTACCAGCGTGTGCTGGATCGTCTGCAGCCCTTCAAGGACAAGGTGGCGCTGCACGAACGCAACACCGAAGCGATCCGCAAGGAAATCGCCAACCTTCGCTGACAGCCCCCTTTCACCACGCGCCAGACAATGGCGCGCTTCTTGCTCGAATTGCCTTCATGACCGAGTCGAGCATGCACCCGCACAGCGCCCCCAAGCCTGCTGATGCTGCGCCAACGCTGGCGCCCCAGACCGCTGCCGCCGGCGCTCCGCCCGCAGAATTCGCGCGGGCGACTGCCGGCCTCGAATTGCTGTCTTCGGCCGTAGTCCTCGTCGATGGCGCGGGGGCTGTCTGCTACCTGAACCCCTCGGCCGAGAACCTGTTTGCCGTCAGCACTCGCCAGCAGATCGGGCGCCCGCTGTCCGCGATTCTTGGCGATCCTCCCGGTCTGCGGCCGGCCCTCGACAACGCGATGTCCAACAACTGGAGCTACACCGGCCAGAACGTGACGGTCCGTCGCAACAACCAGTCCCAGTTGCAGCTCGACTGCACGGTGACGCCTGTGAACGTGGCGCCCGCACGCCTGTTGCTCGAGTTCCGTCCGATCGATGCGCAGCTGCGCGTCGCGCGCGAAGAGCAGTTGGCGCAGCAACAGCAGGCCAACCGCGAGCTGGTGCGCAACCTGGCCCACGAGATCAAGAATCCCCTGGGTGGCATCCGTGGCTCGGCGCAGTTGCTGGAGCGCGAGCTCGACGATCCGCAGTGGCGCGAGTACACGCAGGTCATCATCGCGGAAGCGGACCGCCTGCAGGACTTGATGAACCGCCTGCTCAACTCGCACCGGATGATGCATCCGGCGCCGCTCAACATCCATGATGTGCTGGAGCGGGTGCTGAAGCTCATCCAGGCAGAGTTCCCCGAGATGCGCATGCGGCGCGATTATGACGTCAGCCTGCCCAAGCTCACCGCCGATCGTGAACAACTGATACAGGCCGTGCTGAACATTGCGCGCAATGCCGCGCAGGCTCTCAGCGGCAGTGGCGAGGTGACGCTGCGCACGCGTGCCGTGCGCCAGGTGACGCTGGCTAAGCGCCGTCACAAGCTGGCACTGGAATTGCAAGTGATCGACAACGGCCCGGGTATCCCCGAGGACATCCGCGACAAGATCTTCTATCCCCTCGTGTCGGGACGGGAAGGTGGTAGCGGTCTGGGCTTGTCGATCGCGCAGAGCTTTATCGAACAGCATCAGGGCACGATCGACGTCGACAGCGTTCCGGGGCGTACCCGCTTCACCATCCTGCTACCCATCTCGCAGGGTGTCTGACGCACAACATGCCAAACGAATTGGCTGAAACGAAACTGGATGACCCCATGAATCCTGTCTGGATTGTCGACGACGATCGCTCCATCCGCTGGGTGCTTGAGAAGGCACTTGCCCGCGAGAACATCGCTTACCGCAGTTTCCAGGCCGCCACCGAAGCACTGGCCGTTCTCGATTCCGGAGCGCCGGGCCCGCAGGTGCTGATCTCCGACATCCACATGCCCGGCGAGTCCGGCCTGGTCCTGCTGCAGAAGGCCAAGGAGCGCATGCCCAGCCTGCCGGTCATCATCATGACCGCGTACTCGGATCTGGATAGTGCTGTGGCTGCGTTCCAGGGCGGTGCCTTCGAGTACCTGCCCAAGCCTTTCGACGTCGATCAGGCGCTGGATCTGCTGCGCCGCGCGCTCGAACAGAGCATGCACCGCGGCGGTGCAGAAGAGGCCACCACGGCGGTGCCGGAGATTCTCGGTCAGGCCGGTTCGATGCAGGAAGTCTTCCGTGCGATCGGCCGTCTGTCCCAGTCGCACGCCACCGTGCTCATCAATGGTGAGTCCGGCACCGGCAAGGAACTGGTTGCGCGCGCACTCCACCGGCACAGTCCGCGTCGCGAAGGTCCGTTCATTGCGATCAATACCGCAGCGATCCCGCGCGACCTGCTCGAGTCCGAGCTGTTCGGTCACGAGCGCGGCGCCTTCACCGGCGCGACCAACCAGCGTCGTGGTCGTTTCGAACAGGCCGAGGGCGGCACGTTGTTCCTCGACGAAATCGGCGACATGCCCGCCGAACTGCAGACCCGTTTGCTGCGCGTGTTGTCAGACGGACATTTCTATCGCGTCGGTGGGCACACGCCGGTGAAGGCTAACGTGCGGGTCATCGCGGCGACGCACCAGAACCTCGAGCACCGGGTGCGCGACGGTTTGTTCCGCGAGGACTTGTTCCATCGCCTGAACGTCATCCGCCTGCGCCTGCCGCCGCTGCGCGAGCGGCGTGAGGACATTCCCCTGCTGGCCCGCCACTTCCTTGCGAAGAGTGCACAGGATCTGGGTGTCGAGCCCAAGCGACTGTCCGAGGCTGCGCTCAAGTTCCTGCAGCAGCAGGACTTCCAGGGCAATGTGCGTCAGCTGGAAAACCTCTGTCACTGGCTGACCGTCATGGCGCCCGGACAACTGGTAGACGTCGCGGACCTGCCGTCCGACATGCGTGAAAGCGCACCTGCTGCTGCCTCGGCGGTGGGGGGTGACTGGTTGTCGGCGCTCAACGGCGAAGCCGATCGCCTGCTGACGGCGGATCCCGGCCATGTCTTCGACCGCCTCAATCGCGACTTCGAAAAGGCGCTGATCCTGCGAGCGCTGGCCGCTACCGGCGGGCGCCGCGTCGAGGCCGCGCAATTGCTGGGCATCGGCCGCAATACCATCACCCGCAAGATCCAGGAGCTGGGCATCGACGGCGGCCACGCCGACAACGCGAGCGAATGAGTCCCGCGCGCCGGTAAGCCGGCGCGTGTGGCGGTGGCTGGCGTAAACTGCGCGCCAGCCCATACGTTCCTGTTGCCCGTGACTGTCGCTTTCGACTACAGCCTGCTACGCGCTGCCCTCGGCCCTCTGGTGGCGCGTTTCGATGTCGACCATCTCGACGCCTGCGCCTCCACCAATACCGAATTGCTGTCCCGCGCCCAGGGCGGGGCGGGATCCGGCACCGTCGTTGTGGCCGCGACCCAGAGCGCGGGTCGCGGACGGCGTGGGCGCGCCTGGATCAGTGCGCCGGGCGCCAGTCTCACCTTCTCCTTGCTGTGGCGTTTCGATGACGCACGGGTGCTTGCCGGGCTGAGCCTCGGTATCGGTGTCGCGGTTGCGCGTGCGCTGGCCGCCCTGGGGGTCGCGGACATCCGGCTCAAGTGGCCGAACGACATCTGGCTGGCAGGCCGCAAGCTCGGCGGCGTGCTGGTGGAAAGCTCGCTGACCAGCGAGCGGGCGGCCGTCATCATCGGCATTGGTCTCAACCTGCAGCGTACGGAGGCGCTGGGCGCTGTGGATCAGCCCGTCGCTGCACTGGGTGACCTGGGTGCGCCGCCATCTCGCGAGTTGCTGCTGGCTGCCTTGCTGCCGCAGCTTGCGGATGTGCTCGATCTTTTCGGCCAGCAGGGTTTTGCCCCGCTGCGGGGGGAGTGGCAGGCGCTGCATGCCTTGCAGGATCGGCCGGTGCGTTTGCTTGACGACGAGCGCGTGCTGCGTGGCATCTGCCGCGGGGTGGACGAGCAGGGCGCCCTGCTGCTGGATACCGAGGCCGGCGTGTTGAGATTGCTTGGCGGTGAATTGAGCCTGCGCGAGGACTCATGTACCTCCTGATCGACGCGGGCAACTCCCGTCTCAAGTTCGGCTGCCACGACGGCACGCGCTGGCTTGTGCAGCAGGCGCAGGCGCACGATGCTCCGTTGTCCTTGCCGGCTGGTTTCGAGCCGCGGCGCGTGGTGATCGCCAATGTGGCGGGCGAGGCCGTGGCGGAGCGCTTGCGCAGCACGCTGGGCGGCTGGGATCTCGACTGGCTGCAGGGTAGCGATTACTGCATGGGCCTCCACAATGGCTATGCGCGCCCCGCCCAGCTGGGTGTTGATCGCTGGGCGGCGGCTATCGGTGCCTGGCAGCGGGTCGGGGGGGCCTGCCTGGTGGTGGGGGCGGGTACGGCCACTACTGTCGATGTCATCCAGCGCCGCGAGGATGGCGGCGGTCGATTTCTGGGGGGGCTGATCCTGCCGGGACTTGCGATGATGCGGGCGGCGCTTTCGCAGGGCACTGCCGGCCTGCCGCTGGTGCGCTCGTCCGTGCGCGACGCGCATGCCGTGCCGGACAATACGGCGGACGCCATCGCGAGCGGTTGCCTGCAGGCCACGCTCGGCGCTGTACAGCGCGTGGCGGCGCAGTTGCCCGGCGCACCCATCCTGCTGCATGGCGGCGCAGCCGACGCCCTGGGGGACCACATGCCCGCAGGAACGATGGCCGAGCCGGCACTCGTGCTGGAAGGTTTGCTGTGTGTCGCCCGCTCGCGGGATAATCCGCCGCGATGAATGCTGTGACACGCGTCTTCTTCTTCCTGCTGCTGGCCGTCAATCTCGTGATCGGAGGGTTGATCCTCGCGCCAGCCTTCGGCCTCGATCTGCTCGGCTCCAAAAGCGGCGAGTCCGAGCGGCTGCGTAACCAGTTGCATCCGGACAAGATCCGCGTCGAGAGTCCGCCGGCCCTCGCGCAAGTGGCGGAGACGACATCTGCCGAGCCGCCTCCGCAATCGGAGCCCGCTTCAGTTGTCGAATCATCCCCGCCACCCGCCAGCGCGCCGGCCGTGGTGGCTGCGAATCCGACCACGAATTCGCCCGCGCTTTGTCTGCAGTACACGGGCATGACGACGGTGCAGGCGCAGGGCGTGCTGCAGGCCGCCCGTGGCGTCGCTGCCCTGCGGGTCCGGACCAGTGGTGGCAATCCGGGCGCCTGGTGGGTGCACCTGCCACCTCAGGGGGATGCGGCTGCAGCCGAGAGGCGTGCCAGTGAATTGCGTGCTGCCGGTGTGCAGGAGTTGTTCGTCGTGCAGGACGTGGGGCCGACGCAGAACGCCATCTCCCTGGGTCTTTTCCGCACGGAAGAGGCGGCAAAGCGACAGGTTGATGCGCTGGGCAAGCGTGGGGTGCAAGGGGTGCGGGTTACCGCGCGGGAGGGCTCCGGCTCGGCGCAAGTGGAACTCAGCGGGCCGCCAGAGGTGGTTGAGCGTTTCGTGCGTGATGCTGCCGCCCGCCTGAAGGGCGCGGCGCGCGGCGATTGCGCGAGCGCCTGATGGCGGCGCTGCCTGTCGTCGGCCTTACCGGCGGCATCGGCAGTGGCAAGACTGCCGCCGCCACCCGTTTTGCAGAACTGGGCGTGACGGTGGTGGATACCGATGCTGTCGCGCATGCGCTGACGAGCGCTGGTGGTGCTGCCATGCCAGCCATCCGGGCGGCCTTCGGTGAGGCAGTCGCAGCGGGCGACGGCGCGCTGGATCGTGCTGCGATGCGCCGGCTGGTTTTTGCTGACGCCGCACAGCGCGTGCGCCTGCAGGACATCCTTCACCCGTTGATCCGTGCCCACAGCGAAGCCGGGCTTGCGTCGGCAAGCGGCCAGTACGCCTTGCTGGTCGTTCCCTTGCTGGTCGAGTCCGGCCCTCACTACCGCGAGCGCTGTGCCCGCATCGTCGTCGTCGATTGCGCCGAGGACATGCAGATCGCGCGGGTGATGGAGCGGAGTGGCATGTCCGAAAACGAGGTGCGGGCGATCATGGCCAGCCAGGCCAGTCGCGCGGAGAGGCTCGCCGTTGCTGACGATGTCATTGACAACGGCGGCGATTTTGTTACCTTGCGCGCACAGGTGGATGCATTGCATGCTGCATATGTCAAGACTTGGGGCTGAGCCCAGTCATCACGCGTGCTATGATCGCCAGAAGACCATTCATCTAAAAATCAATAGCACTATGGTCGGTACGCGGTGATCACCTACGAGTATCCCTTCAACGAGCGTATCCGTACGCTGCTGCGCCTTGAAGATCTCTTCGACAAGGTGCTGCATTTCTCGTTGTCGGACGGTGCTTATGAGCATCACACCGCGCTGCTCACGCTGTTCGAAGTCCTCGACGTTGCTGGCCGCGCCGATCTGAAGGTGGATCTGGTGCAGGAGCTGGAGCGTCAGCGCCAGATACTCTGCGCCTTCCGCGACAATCCCCAGATTTCCGAAGAAGCGCTGTCGGGCGCCCTGTACGAGATCGAGAACGCTTCGGCCGCGCTGCTGGCGATGTCGGGCAAGATCGGCCAGTACCTGCGCGAGAGCGAATGGTTGATGAGCATCCGCTCCCGCTCAGCCATCCCGGGCGGTGTCTGCGAGTTCGATCTACCGTCCTATCACCACTGGCTGAACAACGATGCGGAGACGCGTCGTCGGGCGTTGCAGGGCTGGGTGGCGCCGATGTTGCCGATCCGTGACGGCATCGTCATCGTGCTGCGCCTGCTGCGTGCCAGCGGCCGGCCGGAAGAACAGGTGGCGCGTCGCGGCGCTTTCCAGATGATGATGGGTGGCCGGTCGGCCCAGATGGTGCGGGTGCGCATTGCGCGCGGCGAGCCCTGGGTGCCGGAGATCAGCGCCAACAAGTACGCCTTCAACATCCGTTTCGTTGCCCCCGACGTGGCCGCGCGTGCCCGTCAGGCGGACAGTGACATCGCCTTCGAACTGACCTTCTGCAACCTGTGAGGGCGTGCAGCCCGGCCCTGCCTTAGCGTTGCTTGGGCGGATACTTCAGCGCATTCAGCGCAATCTTGTCGCGCACCGCGGCATCCACATCCACGCCCAGCACCATTGCCAGCCGCATCAGGTAGAGCAGCACATCGGCGATCTCCTGCCGCACGTGCTCGGCCTCGCTGCCATGCATGATGGCGGCGGACTCCGCTTCGGTCTTCCACTGGAAGATCTCCGCCAGTTCGCCCACTTCGCCAGTCAGCGCCAGCAGCAGGTTGCGTGGCGTGTGATATGGATCCCAGTCACGTTGGCGCGAGAACTCCACGAGTGCAGCTTCCAGCGCGGCGGTGTCGATCAACCTAGAAGCTGTAGCCACTTTGCGTCTCCTGCGGGTCCAGGCGTTCCAGCAGACGCGCCAGCGGGCGCAGTTCGTCGTAGCGCTGGCAGGTCTTGCGCAGGTACTTCATGACCAGCGGCATGTCCTTCAGGTAGCCGTCTTTGCCATCCCGGTGATACAGGCGCGCGAAGATGCCCAGTACCTTGATATGGCGTTGGGCGCCCATGAACTCATAGTCGCGGTGGAAGTCAGCGAAGCTCTCGCGCACCGGCAGGCCGATGGCGCGAGCGGCATCCCAGTAGCGGGCCAGAAGGTCCAGCGTGAAGTCTTCTTCCCACTCGATGTAGGCATCCTTCAGCAAGGAGGCCAGGTCGTAGGTGAGGGGGCCGTACACCGCGTCCTGGAAGTCCAGTACGCCGGGATTGGGCGAGGACAGCATCAGGTTGCGGGAGTGGTAGTCCCGGTGCACGAAGACTTTCGGCTCTGCCAGATTGACTGCGAGGATGCGCTCGAACACTTCGTAGAGCTGGGCGGTTTCGGCGTCGCTCAAGGTGATCGCCTTGTGGCGACCGATGTACCACACCGGGAACAGCTCCAGCTCGCGCAGCAGCAGGGCGTGATCGTAGTCGGGCAGGATGCCAGGCTGGCTGGCCCGCTGGATCGCGGCCAGGGCGCCAAGCGCTTCGGCGTAGAGCGGCGCTGCGCTGACGGGGTCGGTGGTGCTCAGTTGCGACAGGTAGGTGCTGCCCCCAAGGTCTGACAGCTCCAGGAAGCCCTGTTCCAGATCGTGTGCGTGAACCACGGGAACATGGGCGCCGGCCGCGCCGAACAATTCCGCGATCCTGATGAAGGGGCGGCAATCCTCGTGCTCCGGCGGTGCGTCCATGATGATGCGGCTGCTACCGTCGTCGGCGAAGCGGACGCGGAAGTAACGGCGGAAGCTCGCATCGGCCGAGGCGGGAGCGATGTCGAGGGGGCGGCCCGGGTGGCGGGTGGCCACCCAGTTGCGCAGGAGGGAGAGGCGATCCACGGTGCGGGTTCCGGCTCCGGCGGGCTGGCCGGCAGAGCTTCATGTAAAATCGCGCATCCTATCAAAACCCTGCCCGCGGTCCGTTGTCCGACGAGGCAAGTTTTTATTCACCACCGTTCATGCCAAAGGCCCGACCGTTCCGCCAGGCCCTGCAACCGCTTGCCCTCAGCCCCGTCTCGCTGGCCGTGCTGACCGCACTGAGTTCTCCGGTGCGCGCCGAGCAGCCGCTGCACGTCGATCCGCGCCTGTTGCTCGTTGCCCAGACCGGGGCAGTCACCGCCCAGCCTGCGAGCCCTACGCCCCCGACCGTACTGGAGGCGGACGTCATCGAAGGCCGCAACGAAGTAGAGGTGAATGCGCGCGGCAAAGTGCGCATGGAGCGTGGCAATGTCCAGCTTGATGCCGAGCATCTGAAGCTGAACCAGGTCACCAACGACGCGCAAGCGGAAGGGCAAGTGGAGTTGCGGCGCGAGGGCAACCTTATCCGTGGTCCGCGTGCGCAGTTGAACCTGGATACTTTCGAGGGCAGCTTCGAAACACCGTCCTATGTCGTGAAGCCGCCAACCCGTCGTGGGGTGGCCGAGGACGTGGTCGGATCGGGCGAGGCCCGGGAACTGCGCTTCGAGGGCCACAACCACTACCGGTTGTTCAATGCCACCTATTCGACCTGCCCGGCACCAGCGCCGGACTGGTATCTGCGCATGCCCAATCTCGGTCTGGACTTTGACCGCGATCTGGGCGAGGGCTACAACGGTACCCTGGTGTTCAAGGGCGTGCCGATCGCTTACCTGCCGTGGGCGGAATTCCCGCTCTCCGGTGGCCGGCAGAGTGGTTTCCTGCCGCCTACGCTGGGAACCTCGACCAATACCGGCCTAGACATCAGCGTACCGTATTACTTCAACCTGGCCCCCAACTATGACGCCACCTTCGCGCCGCGCTGGATGGGGCGTCGTGGCGTGCAGCTGAACGGTGAGTTCCGCTACATCACGCCAAGCATCAGCAACGGCCGCCTGCAGGCCGAGTGGATGCCGCGGGACGACCTGACCCAGGAGTCCCGCTCGTTGGCGTCGTGGCTACATACGCAGGATTTCGGGCGTGGCTGGTCGGGCTTTGTGAATGCGTCCGAGGTGTCTGATCTGAACTACTTCGCCGATCTGTCGACACGCATCGCGTCGACGTCGCAGTCTTCCCTGAACCAGCAGATCGGGTTGAACTACAGTAGCGGCACGTGGCTCAGCGCCGGGGTCAACGTGCAGCGCTTCCAGGTCATCACTGGCGCCACGCCCTACAGCCGTCTGCCCCAGATCACGGCACGTGTAATGCAGCCTGACGCTGCGGGCTTCAGCTTCCAGATGCCGGCCGACTTCACCAGCTTCCGCCACCCGACCGATGACGAGGGCACGCGCAGCGTGGCCTACCCTCAGCTGTCGCTTCCGCTGGAGCGGGCAGGCTACTTCCTCGTGCCGAAGATCGGTGCGCACCTGTCCTACTACAACCTGGATCGTCGCAGCACCAGCAACTCCACCCAGACTGCGATATCCCGCACGGTGCCGATGGCCAGCGTGGATGCTGGTTTGCGTTTCGAGCGCGACACCCGTTGGGGTACAACGGATTACATCCAGACGTTGGAGCCGCGCGTCTTCTATCTGCGTACCGCCTACCGGGACCAGTCCGACATTCCGGTATTCGACACCTCACGCGCCGACTACAACTTCGCGCAGCTGTACGCCGACAACGTCTATTCGGGCTATGACCGCATCGCAGACGCCAACCAGCTCACGGTCGGTGTCGCTTCGCGATTCGTCGAATCCGCGACCGGAATCGAATGGCTGCGGCTGAACCTCGGTCAGCGCTTCTATTTCGAGGAGCAGCGCGTCACCCTGCCGGGCGAAGTGCCGCGGGAAGGGGCTGTGGCGGACTGGCTGGCGGGAGTCACGGGCCGCATCCACCCGCAGTTCTACGTTGATACGTTGCTGCAGTACGACCCGCGCGCAGACGAGAGCGAACGAGGCACCTTCTCGCTGCGCTACCAGCCTGAGCATGCGAAGGCCCTGGCTGTGTCCTGGCGCTACAAGCGTAATGAGTTCCGTGATCTGGACGTTTCCGGGCAGTGGCCGATCTGGGGCGGCTGGTATGGCGTGGCACGCTATAACCGCAGCCTCAGGGACCATCGCGTGAACGAAGGATTGGTGGGGCTGGAATTCAAGGGCGACTGCTGGGTGCTCCGCACGGTGTATCACAAGATCATCAACACCAAGCAGGAGTACAACAGCGCGATCTTCCTGCAGCTCGAATTCAACGGACTCGCTGCCATCGGGTCCAACCCTGTAGAGCTCCTGCGTCGTAGTGTCAGTGGCTACGGCAAGATCAACGACACGTCCGTCCAGGACCCCGTCTTCGGCGCACGTTAAGGTAAGTCTTCCATGCGATTCTCCGTACGTATCCTTTCCTTCCTTCTTCTCCTGTTGCCATTGTGGGGGCAGGCTGCGGCGCTGGACCGCATCGTCGCTGTGGTGAACAACGAGGTCATCACCCAGCTCGAACTCAATGGCCGCGTGGCGACCGTGACAGCCCAGCTGCGCCGTCAGGGCACGCCGTTGCCGTCACAGCAGCAACTGCAACGACAGGTACTGGAGCGCATGATCACGGAACGCCTGCAACTGCAGACAGCTCGTGAGCAAGGCGTCCGTATCGAGGATGGCGAGCTTGATCGGGCCGTTCAGCGCATAGCAGACAGCAACAAACTGAGCTTGGCCGATCTGCGCAAGGCGGTGCAGAGCGAAGGTGTTGCCTGGAACAGTTTCCGCGAGGACATCCGCTCGGAGATCACGACCGCCCGCCTGCGGGAGCGCGAGGTGGACAGTCGCGTGACGGTCAGTGACAGCGAAGTGGATTCTTTCCTGGCTGCTGATGCAGCAGCCGGTCCCGGGCGCGAATATCTCGTCTCACATATCCTGCTTCGGGCTCCCGAAGGTGCCCGGCCGGAGCAATGGGCCAGGCTACAACAGCGTGCGGGCGAGATAGTCAGACTGATCCAGCAAGGCGATGACTTTGCCAAGCTGGCCGCGTCTTTCTCGGAAGCGCCGGATGGCATGCAGGGCGGCGCTTTCGACTGGCGTCCGCTGGAACGCCTGCCAGCCTTGTTTGCTGACGTGGTGGTGCGCATGAAGCCCGGGCAGGTCAGCGACCCCTTGCGCAGCGCTACCGGTCTCCACTTCGTCAAACTGGTGAATGTCCGCGAGGCTGCAACCAGGACTGAGCAGATCCAGCAGACCCGCGCCCGCCACATCCTGCTGCGGTCCGCTGACGGCATGAACGAGGCTGAAGCACGCCGCCGCCTGAACGAGCTGCGGGAGCGGGTCGTCAATGGTGGCGATTTCGCGGAACTGGCCCGCAATTTTTCCAGCGACCTGACGGCAGCCAAGGGCGGTGACCTTGGCTGGTTGTCTCCGGGCGATACCGTGCCCGACTTTGAACGTGGCATGGATGCCCTGCAGCCCAATGAGGTCAGTCCGCCAGTGCAGTCGCCGTTTGGCTGGCACCTCATCCAGGTGCTGGAGCGTCGCACCGTGGATGTGACTGAAGACCGTCGCCGTGCGCGTGCCCGCAACGCCCTGCGCGAGCGCAAGGCCGATGAGGTCTACGAAGACTGGCTGCGTCAGCTGCGCGATCGCTCCTACGTCGAGCTGCGCCTGGATCAGCCGTCCTGAAAACTTTCATGAGCGGT
This sequence comes from Moraxellaceae bacterium, assembly GCA_031119205.1. GTDB lineage: Bacteria > Pseudomonadota > Gammaproteobacteria > Burkholderiales > Rhodocyclaceae > Uliginosibacterium. The sequence goes on from JAVHYF010000024.1 coordinate 12,829, forward strand.
CTGCCTGTCATTGCGGTTACCAGCGGAGAGCCGGCCGGCATCGGGCCGGAGTTGTGTGCAGCGCTGGCAGCACGCGCATGGCCGGCGCGTCTGGTGGTACTGGGTGACGCGGCTCTGCTGGCGGAACGTGCAGCGGCGACCGGGCGACAAGTCGTCTATCGTCCTTATCGGTCCGACAATGCGCCCGTGCCGGGAGCGCTAGAAGTGCTGCACGTGCCCCTCGCGCGTCCTGCACAGGCCGGGCAACTGGACGCGGCCAATGCCGCCTACGTGCTGGCCTTGCTGGACCGCGCCTGCGATGGCTGTACGGCGGGCGAGTTTGCCGCGATGGTTACCGCGCCGGTGCAGAAAAGCGTCATCAATGACGCAGGCATAGCCTTCAGCGGCCATACCGAATACCTCGCAGAGCGCACCGGCACGCCGCAGGTCGTCATGATGCTGGCGGGCGAGCATGGTCCGGACGATGCACGCAGCTGGTTGCGCGTGGCACTGGCCAGTACCCACCTGCCTCTGCAGAAGGTCAGCAGCGTGCTGACCGCTGAATCGCTGGAACGCACCTTGCGCATCCTTCATGCGGACCTGCGCGACAAATTCGGTATCGCTTCGCCACGCATTCTGGTGGCCGGCCTCAACCCGCATGCGGGTGAAAGCGGGCACATGGGGCATGAGGAGATCGATGTCATCGAGCCCTTGCTCGAGCGCCTGCGCGGCGAGGGCATGCAGCTCATCGGCCCTTTGCCGGCTGACACGCTGTTCGTGCCGAAGCAACTGCAGCGCGGCGACGCGGTGCTGGCCATGTATCACGACCAGGGGTTGCCGGTGCTGAAGTACGCGACCTTCGGTGGTGGCGTGAACATCACGCTGGGCCTGCCCATCCTGCGCAGCTCGGTGGACCACGGTACTGCACTCGATCTGGCCGGAAGTGGCCGCGCGGATGCCGGTAGCCTGTTCGCGGCAGTGCAGTGTGCGCTGGACATGGTGGCGTCACGTGGGGCCGAGAGCGAGGCGCGGGCATGAAGCGTCGTGAGCTGCTGGGCGCAGGGCTGGCTGCTGCCATGCTCTCCGCCTGCGCGAGCAACAAACCGGTGGAAATTCCTGCGTCAGCCCCCGTTGGGGTGACGCCTCCGCCAGGGCCTGTCCCCGTCGTTCCTCCACGCAAGCCGCGTATCGGCTTTGCGCTGGGTGGCGGTGCCGCGCGTGGCTTTGCCCATGTCGGCGTCATCAAGGCGCTGGAGACACAGGGTATCGTGCCGGACGTGGTGGTCGGCACCAGCGTAGGGAGCGTCGTCGGAGCGCTGTACGCGGCAGGCGGCGATGCGTTTGCACTGCAGAAGCTCGCCTTCCAGATGGAGGAGAGCGCGCTGACCGACTGGAGCGTGTTCGACCGCGGTTTCATCAAGGGTGAGGCGCTGGAGCGCTTCATCAACCAGCAGGTGGGCAACCGCCCCATCGAGCAGCTGAAGCGTCGCTTCGGCGCCGTGGCCACCGACCTCGGTCGTGGCGAGATCACGGTCTTCGCGACCGGCAACGTGGGTCAGGCGGTGCGCGCGTCTTCGGCGATTCCTGGTGTGTTCAGTGCGGTGACGATCCGCGAGCGCGAGTACGTCGATGGCGGCCTGGTCAGTCCGGTTCCGGTGCGCGCAGCACGCCAGATGGGTGCCGACATCGTCATTGCGGTGGATATCTCCTCGCAGGCATCCGGGCGCCGCCAGCAGGGCAACCTCGACCTGATGATCGACACCATCGCGATCATGGGCCGCACCATCGCCAACTACGAACTGAAGGAGGCCGATGCCGTGGTGCGCCCGGACATCGTCGGCCTGCCGGTGAGCAACTTCCAGCAACGCCACGAGGCCATCCTGCGCGGTGAGCAGGCTGCCTATGCGGTGTTGCCGCGCATCCGCGAACGCATCGCGGCCTTTGGCAAGCAGGGGCTCTGACGACATGCCCGAAGGCCATATCGCCCGCAAGCGCTTCGGGCAGAACTTCCTCCACGACCGCAACATCATCGGCAAGATCGTCGCGGCGATTGCCCCCAAAGCCGGCGAAACGGTGGTCGAGATCGGTCCAGGCCTGGGGGCGCTGACGCAACCGCTGCTGGCGGCCAGTGGTCACCTGCATGTGGTGGAGATCGACCGCGATCTCATCGCGCGCCTGAAGGAGACCTATGCGCCGACGCAGCTCAGCATCCACGAAGGCGATGCGCTGAAGTTCGACTTCGGCACGCTGCCGACGCCGTTGCGCGTGGTGGGCAACCTGCCCTACAACATCTCCACGCCCTTGCTGTTCCACCTTGCCAAGTATGCAGAGCAGGTACGTGACATGACCTTCATGCTGCAGAAGGAGGTCGTTCAGCGCATGGTGGCGGAGCCCGATACCGAGGAGTTCGGGCGCCTGTCGGTGATGTTGCAGTACCGCTTCAGCATGGCGCGCCTGTTCGACGTGCCACCGGGCGCATTCAACCCGGCGCCGAAGGTGACCTCTGCCATCGTGTGGATGCAGCCGCGCCCGGTTGCGGAGCTGAAGTGTCGCGATGCGGAGTTGTTGTCGCGCATCGTGACCGCCGCCTTCGGCCAGCGTCGCAAGACCTTGCGCAACACCTTGCGCGAATGGCTGGGTGACGAGGATTTCAGTGCGTTGGGCATCGATGCCGGCGCGCGCGGCGAGGTGCTGGGCGTGGATGACTACGTGCGCATCGCCAACCACCTCAGTGTGCGGGACGGGCTGGAGCGATGAATCTGCCGCGCCGCCTGAACCTGTCGGTGCAATACCAGGTGAGCCAGGTGAGCGATCCGGCGTTGCCCACGCGGCAGCAGGTACGCCGCTGGATTCGCGCTGTTGAGCCGGGTGCCGCCCAGATCGCAGTGCGTTTCGTCGATGCGGATGAAGGCCGTACCCTGAATCGTGATTACCGGGGCAAGGACTACGCGACCAACGTGTTGTCGTTTCCCTACGAAGTCGAGCCCATGCTGATGGGTGACCTCGTGCTGTGCTGGCCGGTGCTGCTCGCGGAAGCGGCTGAGCAGGGCAGGACAGTGGAGCAGCATGCTGCGCATCTGGTCGTGCATGGCACCCTTCACCTGCAGGGCTACGACCACGAGAATGAGGCCGAAGCCGTGGAGATGGAGACTATCGAGCGGGAGATACTGCTTGGTTTGGACTATCCTGATCCTTATGCAGGTGAAGAACGATGAAGGCGGAAACGTGAAACGTGAGGGGTGGCGAGTCGCCACCCCTCACGTTTCTCGTTTCAACCTTCCCGCATCACCTCCGACTTATGGAACCTTCCAGTAGCCGACCCAGATTCCTTGAACGACTGTCCGCCCTGCTGTCGCGGGAACCGGAAGACCGCGGCGCACTGATCGACCTGCTGCACGCCGCCTACGAGCGCAATCTCTTCGATGCCGATGCGCTCAGCATCATCGAGGGCGCACTGAACGTCGCCGACATGCAGGTGCGCGACGTGATGGTGCCGCGTGCGCAGATGGACATCATCGGTATCGACGACCCCTTCGAGGAGGTCGTCTCCTTCGTACTGGAGACTGCGCACTCGCGTTTTCCGGTGGTGGGCGAGAACAAGGATGACGTGCTGGGCATCCTGCTGGCGAAGGACCTGTTGCGGGCCCGCAACCAGGACAGCTTCAGCCTGAAGGACAATCTCCGGCCGGCAGTCTTCATTCCCGAATCCAAGCGCCTCAACGTGCTGCTGCGCGAATTCCGCGTCAGCCGCAACCACATGGCGATCGTGGTGGATGAGTACGGTGGCGTGTCCGGCCTGCTGACCATCGAGGATGTGCTGGAGCAGATCGTCGGCGACATCGAGGACGAATACGACTTCGACGAGGATGCCGACAACATCATCACCGATCAGTCGGGCCGCTACCGCGTCAAGGCCATCACGACGCTTGAGGACATCAACGAGGCCTTTGGCACGGAGTTTCCGCGCGATGACGCGGATACCATCGGCGGCATGGTCATCGCTCGCCTCGGCCGTCTGCCCAAGCGCGGCGAGGTGCTGCAGATCGACAACCTGCGCGTGCATGTACTGCGGGCGGACAGTCGCCGCGTGCATACGCTGCTGGTGGAGCGTCTGACGTCCGTGCCGACCGTGGGAGGTTGAGTCCCGGGGCGGTGCCGGAAGAAAGCAAAACGCCCGCGTATGCGGGCGTTTTGCTGTGGGCCGAGCGGCTCACACCGGCAGGTTGCGGTCGATCTGGTTGCAGAGATTGTTCACCCACTTGTGGTAGTTGGGATGGATCTGCGCTGCAGCGCCTTCGCCGCGGTAGTTCATCTCGGTGCTGTCCGCATAGGCGACCGAATAACCAGCGGCCTGGTAGGCGACGTCGACTACGACCGTGTGGGCGCGCACCTGTATGGCCAGCCGCAGCTTGCCGGGCTCTTCCGAACGCACCTGCCAGCCGAGGTGGCGGCCGCCATTGACGATGGCATCGCGCACCTGGGCGGCGGTGCGTGCGCCGTTGCTCGGTTGGATGACGGTACGCTGGATGGGCTCACCCACCGGTACCGCGCGCGCAGCCAGCGCGCTGCCGGAGGAGAGGCCGATGACGAGAATGGCGAAGAGCCGGATGATTTGCTGGAACATGGTGCGATCTCCCTGTTGTAGCGGCCGCGCAGGGCGCGACACGCGATGTGTCTGAAGCCTGGCCCGGGCGCCGTGCCGGGAAGGGCTGCGCAGCCTAACAAGCAGGCAAGGTGCTCAACAATCCGGCCAATCGGGCGAGTGGTCGTTGGCGGATAATGGGAGCCTGACCATTGCCATTCTTCTCCCCGGAAGCCTTTTGCATGCCACAGACCCTTTCCGCCGTCCGTATCGACAAATGGCTGTGGGCCGCCCGTTTCTTCAAGACCCGCACGCTGGCGACCGAGGCGGTGGAGGGCGGCAAGATCCACGTCAATGGTCTGCGCATCAAACCTGCCAAGGACGTGAAGCCGGGTGACCGGGTCGAGATCTCCATCGGCGAGACGCGCTGGGAGCTGGTCGTCCAGCAGCTCTCGGAAAAGCGCGGCCCGGCCACCGTGGCCCGTACGCTCTACGAGGAAACGGCGGAGAGCAGTGCGCGCCGCGCCGCGCTTGCGGAGTCACGTCGCTTTGAAGTGGAGCCCGCCGACTGGATGCCCGAGGGCCGCCCGACCAAGCGTGCCCGGCGCATGCTGGAGCGCCTGCGCCGGGGCTGATCGCCTCCGCCGCAGCACGGGCCCCGCTTATACTGACCGGCATGATCGAAACCGATTCTTTCCAGCCTGGCCGCATCGTTTCCGCGTCGAACACCACGCCGCAGGAAGACGCCATCGAGCGCGCCCTGCGGCCCAAGCGGCTGGCCGAGTACGTGGGCCAGAAGAAGATCCGCGAGCAACTGGAGATCTTCATCCACGCGGCGAAGAACCGCAAAGAAGCGCTGGACCACGTGTTGCTGTTCGGCCCGCCCGGCCTGGGCAAGACCACGCTGGCCCACATCATCGCCGCCGAGATGGGCGTGAATCTGCGTCAGACCTCCGGCCCGGTGCTGGAACGTGCCGGCGACCTTGCTGCGCTGCTGACCAATCTCGATCCGCACGACGTGCTGTTCATCGACGAGATCCATCGTCTTTCGCCGGTGGTGGAGGAAATCCTCTATCCGGCGCTGGAGGACTACCAGATCGACATCATGATCGGCGAAGGTCCGGCCGCCCGTTCGGTGAAGCTGGACCTGCCGCCCTTCACGCTGGTGGGCGCCACCACCCGTGCCGGCATGTTGACCAACCCGCTGCGCGACCGCTTCGGGATCAACGCGCGGCTGGAGTTCTACACGGCGGATGAACTGGGCTACATCGTCAGCCGTTCCGCCGGCTTGCTGAACGTGGAGATCGAGGATGCCGGCGCGCTGGAGATCGCCCGTCGCTCGCGCGGCACGCCACGTATCGCCAACCGCCTGCTGCGCCGCTGCCGCGACTATGCGGAGGTGAAGGCGCAGGGCCGCATCACCCGCGAGGTGGCGGACGCTGCCCTGGTGATGCTGGACGTGGACAGCGTCGGCCTGGATCTGATGGACCGCAAGCTGCTGGGCGCCGTGCTGGAGAAATTCAACGGCGGCCCCGTCGGCCTGGACAACCTGGCAGCCGCCATCGGCGAGGCGCCGGACACCATCGAAGACGTGCTGGAGCCCTACCTGATCCAGCAGGGCTACCTGCAGCGTACGCCGCGCGGTCGCATCGCCACGCCGGCAATATGGCGCCACTTCGGCCTGCTGCCACCGAAGCAGGACGGCGACATGTTCGGCGCCTGATTACTTCTTCTCCCGATCTTCTCCCCACCCTCTCCAGACTGATTCATGACCCCGCTGCCTCCACCTGCCCAGGACACCGTCACGCCCGGCCTCAAGGAAGCCCTGTCCGCCATGGTCCAGCCGCTGCTGACCGGTTTGCTGGCACTGGCACCGCTGGCGCTTACGGTGGTGTTGATAGGGTGGGTGGCGGGGATCGTGCGCGACTTCATCGGCCCCAACAGCCTGATCGGGCGTGGCATGGCGGCCATCGGCTTCACCTTTGCCTCCAACCCGATGACGGCGTACGCCATCGGCGCGGTATTGCTGCTGGGGGTGGTCTACGTGGTTGGCGTCATCGTCCAGTCACGCCTGCGGCATGCCTTGTCCGCCCTGGTCGATTCGACCGTGCGGCGCATCCCGCTGATCAACACCCTGTATGACACCACCAACCGGTTCATCGGCATCTTCGACCGTGATGCCAAGGCCGAGGTGGCCGCGATGAGCCCCGTGTGGGTGTTCTTCGGTGAGTCGCGCGGCACGGCCGTGCTGGCGCTGATGCCGAATCCCGTACCGGTGATGATCAATGATCAGGAATACCTGACCGTCCTCGTGCCCACTGCCCCCGTGCCCATCGGTGGCGGCCTGTTCTACGTGCGGCGCGACCAGGTGCAAGCCGCCGACATCGGCGTGGAGCAGTTGAGCAGCGTCTATCTCTCCATGGGCCTGACGCCGCCAACCCCTGCCGGGGCGCCTGCCCGCAAGCAATGATCTGGCGCACGCTGGCCGATGCGGTGCTGGTGCTGCATCTGGCCTTCGTGCTGTTTGCCTTGCTGGGCGGTCTGCTGGCGTTGCGTTGGCGCTGGCTGGCCTGGCTTCACCTGCCTGCATTGGCCTGGGGCATGTGGATCGAGCTTTCCGGCGGCATCTGCCCGCTGACGCCGGTCGAGAACGCCTTGCGCCAGCGTGGTGGCGAGGCGGGCTACGCCGGCGGTTTCATCGAGCACTACCTGTTGCCGCTGCTCTATCCCCCCGGCCTTACCCGCGAGACGCAATGGGTGCTGGCTGCCGTGCTGGCCGCGGTCAATCTGGCGGTCTACTGCCGCTTGTTGTGGCGCCGCGGTTGAGTCCACCTGCCCTTCTGTCGGCTGTCACGAATTTGACATGCAAGCCGCCGCTTGCTTGATTGAAAGCTGGCATCGCAACACCGCGATCACGCGGGCAGGGGGTGGCGCATGGCAGCCTGGCGTTATCTCGTTCTGGGGTTCGGTCTGCTGCTGGCGACGCCGGCACTGGCCCAACTCGAATTCGACTACATGGTGGGCGTGGCAGAAGACCGCTACGACACCCTGGTGATCAACGCACGTCGTGACGGACCACCTGATGAGGCCGTTGGCCGCTTTGAGAGCCGCGCGCGGGAGGTTGCGCGGCGCCTGTGGGTGATCGTCCGCGAGCAGCACCCGGATGTCATGAGCGCCCGCCTGGATGTGCTGGTACTGCCGGATCTAGCGGTGCCCTTCGCCGTGCTGGGGCGCGGCAAGATCATTGCTGACCGGAGCTACGCCTTGTCGCTCAGCGATGAAGCCATGGCTGCCGCTGTGGCTCATGAGCTGGCACACCTGGCACTGTCCCATCAGAAAAAACGGCTCGCACTGGGCATGGCGCTGATGGGCAGCGAGGTGCCGCAGCGACTGGACCAGCGCGTGCGCCTGGCCATGCGCCTGTCGTCCAGCCCGGTGGAGTCGCGGGCCATCGAAGCGGAGGCCGACAGTTATGCGCTGAAGTTGCTGCACGCGGCTGGCTTGCCGCGCGAGGGTCTGCTCGAAGCACTGCTTGCACTGCGTGGCCGCATGCAGGACGAGGCCTGGATCAGTGACGTGGCGCCGCGGGTGGCCAGCCTGCGGGCAGAGCTGGGGCTGGATCCTTCGACGCCCTGAGTCGTGCACCTGACGACGCTCAGATAAGCCAGGGCTTCACGACATCGAACAACAGCTTGGCGAGCAGACTCAGCGCCAGCACCAGGAACAGGCGTCGTATCCACGCATTGCCACCCTTGAAGGCCAGTCGCGTGCCGACGAGCGCACCGGCGATGCCGGCCAGGCCCAGCGGAATGGCGATCTCGTAGAACACCAGCCCGGCCGGTACGAAGAAGGCCAGCGCCGCAAGGTTGGTCGCCATGTTCACGACCTTGGCGCAAGCCGTGGCGCGCAGGAAGTCGAAGTGGAACACCCGCACGAAGAGAAACAGCAGGAAGCTGCCAGTGCCGGGACCGAAGAAACCATCGTAGAAGCCGATGGCGCAGCCCAGCGAGAGGCCGATCCACATGTCGCGTCGGGTGATCGGTCGATTCGCATCTACCGCGCCGAACTGTGGCTTGAACCAGGTGTAGACCAGCATCACCACCAGCAGCACGATGACCAGCGGGCGAACCCATTCTGCCGGCAGGTGATGGACCGCACGGGCGCCCAGGTAGGCCCCGGCAAAGGCCGCAGCGGCTGCCGGCATCAGCATCCGCCAGGGCAGCGCCAGGCGGCGGGCGTATTGCGACATCGCCACGGTGTGCCCCATTACCGAACCGAATTTGTCGGTGCCCAGCAGCGCCGCCGGCGCCGCATTCGGATAGGTGGCGAACAGGCCGGGGACCAGAATCAGGCCTCCGCCGCCGACGACAGCGTTGATGAGGCCCGAGGCGAAACCCAGGGGCAGCAGGAAGAGGAGTTCCAGGGGCATGGTGCAGCAGACAGGCAGGATGCGGCGGAGAATTGAGCGTTGTTGCAGCGCCGCGCCGGCGGACTGTACCATCCAGCTACCATACAGGCCAGTTTGTCTGACAGCCTGAGCGTCGCATTGCGCCCGCTCATGCGACGAACCTTTCTCGCTGCCTTCCCCCGGATTCACTGCCCACGCAACGATGCCTGGCCTGCTCCGCCGTCTCGACAACCCCTACCTGCTGCTGGTGCTGACCGTGCTGTTCTGGTCGGGAAACTGGGTGATCGGTCGCGGCATCCGCGGCGAGGTGCCGCCGGTGGCGTTGGCATTCTGGCGTTGGGTGCTGGCCTTCCTGTGCGTCCTGCCGTTGGCCTGGCCCCATCGCGCTGCAATGCTGGAGGCGCTGCGCCAGCAGCCCTGGCGGCTGATCGTCATGGCGTTGCTCGGCATCACCGGCTACAACACGTTGACCTACATCGGCCTCAAGCACACCACTGCAACCAATGGCGTGCTGCTCAACTCGTTGATTCCGGTGGTCATCATGGCGCTGTCCTGGCCAGTCTTCCGCCGCCGCCTCAGCCTGCGCCAGTGGCTGGGGACCGCGGTCTCGCTCGTCGGCGTCACGGTGGTAGTGGCGCATGGTGAGCTGGAGTACCTGCTGAGCCTGCGGATCAACCCCGGCGACCTGTGGATCCTGCTGTCGGTTTTCGTGTGGGCGGCCTACACCGTTCTGCTGCAATGGCGGCCGGTGCCGCTGCATCCGATGGCCCTGCTGGGCTTGCTGTGCGGTCTGGGCGTGATCGGTCTTGCGCCGTTCTACGCTTGGGAACTGGCGCAGGGCCTGCGCATCCATGTGTCAGCGGGTTCCATCGCGGCCATGTTCTATACCGGCGTGTTTCCGGCGTTCCTCGGATATGTGTTCTGGAACCGGGCTGTATCGCGCGTCGGCGGTGCGACGTCCGGCCTGTTCATCCACCTGATGCCGGTGTTTACACCTTTACTGGCAGCGTTGTTCCTGGGCGAGGCGCCGCGGCTGTATCACTTCGTCGGCCTGGCGCTGATCGTTGGCGGCATCATGGTGTGCACGCTGCGCACGGGCAGGGGATAGACGTTCGCAGAGCTTGCGCGCCGCGCAGTGTCAGAGCTTCTCGACCGCTTCGCGCAAGCGCTCGGGCTCGTCCAGCTTGATGAGGCGTGCCACCTTCGTGGAGAGGTCCGCATAGTCCGCACGCAACACCTCCTGCTTCACCTCCAGTATCTGGGTGGGGTGCATGGAGAACTGATGCAGCCCCATGCCCAGCAGCAGGCGGGTGAAGCGTGAATCGCCCGCCATCTCCCCGCACACCGATACCGGAATCTCGTTACGGGCACCGATCTGGATGGTCTGGTGGATCAGCCGCAGGATGGCGGGATGCAGCGGGTCATACAGGTGGGCCACAGCCTCGTCGGTGCGGTCGATCGCCAGCGTGTACTGGATGAGGTCATTGGTGCCGATGGACAGGAATTGCAGGCGCTTGACGAACATGCCGAGTGACAACGCTGCGGCGGGGATCTCGATCATGCCGCCCACCGGCACGCTGTCGTCGAACTTCAGCTTGTCTGCCCGCAGGCTGGACTTGGCCTGCGCGATTGCATGCAGGGCCGCATCCACCTCATGGGCGTGCGAGATCATCGGCAGCAGGATACGGATCTTGCCGTACTGGCTGGCGCGCAGCAGGGCCCGCAGCTGGGTCTGGAACATCTGCGGCTCGGCCAGGCAATAGCGGATGGCGCGCAGTCCCAGTGCCGGGTTGGTCTCCATGCGCGGGCCGCCACTCTTCAGCGCCTTGTCGGCGCCGATGTCCAGCGTGCGGATGGTGACTGGCTTGCCGGCCATAGCCTTGGCTACTGCGCGATAGGCCTCGAACTGCTCGTCCTCGTCCGGTAACTCGTCCCGGTTCATGAACAGGAACTCGGTACGGAACAGGCCGATGCCTTCGGCCTCGACTTCGCGCACCTGCGGTACGTCGCGCGGCAGCTCGATGTTGGCCTGCAGGGAGATCAGTTCGCCGTCGAAGGTCGCGGAGCGGTTGCTGCGCAGGCGCCGGAGCTTGGAGCGCTCCAGCTCCAGTTCGCTCTTGCGCAGGCGGTATTCGTCGAGCACACGCTCGTCGGGGTCGACGATGATGATGCCGCGCGCGCCGTCGATGATGATGATGTCGTCATCGCGCACCGTGTGCCGCACATGGCGCAGGCCGACCACCGCCGGGATGCCCAGGCTGCGCGCGACGATGGCCGTGTGCGAGGTGGCGCCACCCACGTCGGTGACGAAGCCGGTGATCTGGCGGTTATCCTTGAAATGGATGGTGTCGGCGGGAGACAGGTCGTGGGCCACGACGATTGTGCCGAGGTCCTCTTCCTTGCGGCGCGGTGACACCGAGCCGGGGTGACCAAGCAATACCTTGAGCAGGCGCTCCACCACCTGCACCACGTCGGCCTTGCGTTCGCGCAGGTAAGGATCGTCGATGGCCTCGAACTGTTCGACGATCTGTTCCATCTGCTGCACCAGTGCCCACTCGGCGTTGCAGCGGCGTTCGCGGATCAGGTTGCGGGCCGATACGGTCAGCATCGGATCGTCCAGCAGCATGGTGTGCAGGTCGACGAAGGCGGCGACCTCGGATTGTGCGCTGGTCGGCGTCGCCCTCAGCGTACGTAGCTCGGAATGCACCTTTGCCACCGCCTCGTCCAGGCGGGCGACCTCCGCCTCCACATGGCGTGGCGCGATGACGTAGTGGTTGACCTCCAGTAGCGCATGCGAAACGAGGTGGGCATGACCGATGGCAATGCCCTGCGAGACGGGAAGGCCGTGAAGGGTAAAGGGCATCTACTGGGCGCGGCTGGTGGAGCGTGTCGGCTACCGGTTTACTCGGCTTCGCCGAACCGGCTGGCAATAAGCTCGACGATCGCCTGCAGGGCAGACTCGGCGTCTTCGCCTTCGGTCTCGATGGTCAGTCGCGTGCCTTGCGAGGCAGCCAGCATCATGACGCCCATGATGCTTTTGGCATTGACGCGGCGGCCTTGCTTCTCCAGCCAGACCTCGCTGCGGAACTGCGTGGCAAGCTGGGTGAGCTTGGCTGACGGGCGTGCGTGCAGTCCCAGTCGATTGGCGATCTCGGCTTCAGCACGAGGCATCTCAAACCCCTCCCTTCATATGCAGCACGCCGTCGCAGCCACCTGCAACGGCTTTCTGGATCACAGCGTGAATATCGTCCTTCTCGCGGTAGGTCAAGATGCGAAGCAGCATCGGCAGATTGGCGCCGGCGATGCCTTCGACATGGCCCGGCTGCAGCAGCTTGAGTGCGATGTTGGACGGCGTGGCACCGAAGATGTCGGTCAGCAGAACGACGCCCTTGCCGGAGTCCACCGACTCCACCCAGCGTCTGGCAGTGGGCAGGATGTCCAGCGGGTCGTCCTGTGCTGATACACCCAACTGGGCCAGCTGCGGTGGGCGGCGGTTGAGGACGTGGCAGGCACACTGGATCAGCGATTCGCCGAGCGTGCCGTGGGTGAGCAGGAAGATCCCGATCATGCGTGCGACCGTGCATCGTTGCGGTGCATCACTTTACCATCGGCATCGCTGCAGCCGCATGTCGCGGGACATATGGCGCGATACGCGGATACGCAAGGAGTGGCAGTGGCAGAACGAAGCGCGGTTGCGTTCAGGCGCCGTCGCGCAGGATCAGGTCGATGCGCTGCTGGATCACTGGCTCGGCGGTGAGGATGCCGGGCAGGCCCGGGCGGGAGAGGGTCTTCTGGCTGTCGATACGTTGCAGCATGCTGGCCAGCCAGACCGGTTCGATCGCGTTGGCCCGCAGCATCGCGAGCGCGTAACGGTCGGCGGCCATGTTGGCGCCGCTGCTGCCTGGCCAGTCGATGAAGCGGCGCGCTAGCGCCTGGCTGCCGCGCTGTTCGTCCTGCAGGTAGACCGCCGTCAGGACGGGCAGCATGGCATCGCGGATCGCGGCCTCCAGTCGTCGCTGCTGCTGCAGCTTGCCGAGCAGGTGGGCCAGCAGGGCCAGGACTTCGCGATCATCCTGCGCCAGGTTCACGATCTCGTCGGTGACGACCAGCTCGCCACCCGGTAGCGCGAACGCCCGGGCTCCGGCCAGGTCTCCACGGCGGAACAGCAACCGGTACGCGGGGGCGCCTTCGCTCGGGGCACGCATGGCCGCGAAGTGCGCCCGGATGGCATCCTGCCGGGTAAGCGGCAATGCCGTAGGTTGCAGCCAGTCCTTGTCCAGCGAGTCGAGGGTCGCCTGAGAGGCGCTGCGCACCCATTGGGCGGGCAGCCGCTGGGCCAGCTGGTCGGCAATCAATGGGCGGGAGAGGTGGAGTCCTGCCACCAGAACGATGCCGAGGATCAGCAAGCCCACCAGCAGGATGCGTGACCGGCGGCGGCCGTGGGCATGGGATGCGCCCGTGTCCTGGGAGCCGTGGCGGTTCTCCGGGAAGCGCAGGATACGTGGCGAAGCGGCGTAGGCGGGATCGCGCTGACCACCCTCTGCCGAGGCCGGCTTGCCGTCGCGCCGGTTATGGAGCTGGGCTGCGGCCGGTGTCATGGCTGCAGGCCCTCCCGGCTGGCGCGCAAAGCGCCGAACCGCGCCGCTTCGAGGCGGTGCGGTTGCAGGGCGGGAAGCGCGTAAGCAATTGGCATGACGGATAGGCCGAGGGGATGATCTGATTATGCTTACGGTGCCTGGGGAGGGGGCTTAAGCGCCCTTTGGTCTGTACCGAAAGGGCAGACTTTACATGCCGTTCAATGCCATCGGCATTGATTCGGCCGTCTGACCGGTAGACAGCCTCAGCGGTGGACCTTCAGGGCTTCGATGCGTTCCGCGGTGTGCGGGTGGCTGGACAGCAGCGACGGGGTGCCTTCTGCCTTACTGGCATGGGCCTGTTCGAGGCGTTGCAGCGCGGTGGCGAGCCATTCCGGGGATAGATTGTTGTGTTGCAGCATGCGCGCCGCGTAGATGTCGGCCTCCTGCTCGAACTCGCGGGAGTAGCGCGCTTCCAGTACCGCGGACGACAGGCCGGCCAGTGCTGTGCTGATGTCACCCAGCCAGGCCGTGACAGCGGCGCCAACAATGATGCCCTGCAGCGCGTTGCGCAGGCCGTGCCGATAGTGCTGATGGCCGAGTTCATGCGCCAGTACGGCCATGATCTCGCGGTCGTCCCTGGCCAGCGCAACCAGCTCGTCGGTCAGGATGATGTCCCCACCGGGAAGTGCGAACGCGTTGGCGCCGACTTGTGGTGAAGCGCGGAAGTGCAAACGCCATGCCGGGGCCTGGCCGGGGGGCGGTTGCAGGGCTGCAAACTGTGTGCGCAAAGCCTCCCGTCGGGCGCCGGGGAGGCGCGAGGGTTTGAGCCAGTGCTCATCCAGTAACTCAAGAGTTTCCTGTCCGGTCTTCTCAGCCAGTCCGGTAGGGAGGCGTGCGGCCACCGCGTCCGCCGCCAGAGGCACGCCCCACCGGTAACCGGCTGCGGCGATGACGATCAGCGCAATTGCAGCGAACAGTGCGAGCTTCAGGTTGCGTTGGCCGCGCGACACCATGCTCTCGCGATGGCCGGCCTGCTCCAGCAGGGCGGCGAGGCCGGCCCTATCCTCGATCTCGCACAACCCGCTCTCCGGCAGGCGGAGCAGGCGTGGGCCGTGCCCCAGCTCTTCTGCGACCTCCATGTCCTGCAGCAGATGCTGGCGCAGGATCGTGTTCTCTGCCGTGTCGCGCAGGGTCAGCAGGCCGTCCTGCCAGTCGAGCAGGACGGTACGTGGTCTGCTGCTGCGGCCATCGAAGTAGCGGGCTTCCACCATGTGCCGATCAAAGCCCCAGGTCGATGTCGAGCCAGTCGGCGGCTTCTTCGCCGGTGGCGCCGACGTCCTGCTCGGCATGGGCGAGGAAATCGTCCAGGCCGCTATTGCTGACCAGTGCGGTGTGCTCGGCACGATAGCGGGCGAGGCGTACTACGGCCCATGGCCAGAAGAAGCCCAGCGTCAGCAATATCCCCAGCAGGTTGGTCAGGCCGATCCACAGCAAGCCACGTGCGCGCACCGTCGACACGAAGCGGATGCCATCGCCCAGCGAGGTGGTGTTCCAGGTCAGGTTGAGCAGGCGCGCCCAGAAGTAGGGGCCGATCAGGAACAGCGCAACGGCGTAGAAAACCATGATGCCGGCAAAGATGCCGATGCTGGCGCTCTGGGCCGTCGGCACGAGACTCGCAATGCCCCAGCCGGCCGCAGCGGACACGGCCCCCGTCAGCAGGAGGATGCCGAACAGTTTCAGGAACAGTTTGTAGAAGGCGCCGACCGTCGCCGCCATCGCGAACTTGCTCTGCCCGAAGAACAGGTTGTCCAGTTTGTAACGTGCCTGTCCCTGCATGGCCCACGGAGCTGCCAGGCCAAGCGTGATCATGGTGACGAGGCCACGCCCCAGATAGACCCGGAAGGCATTGCCAAGCGTGCCTGCGAAATGGAAGCGCAGGCCGCGGTAACTGGTGTTCCAGGCACGGAAACGCAAGGCCTGCCGGATCATCCAGGGGCTGAACAGGAACACCAGGCCCAGCACGGCGTAGACCAAGCCCAGTGAGCCGCTGAAGCCGGCCACCTGGTAGGCAACGAACACGCCGAACACCAGCAAGCGGCCCTTGAGGATGCTGATCGGGTTGCCGTGGTAGTCGAAGCCGGAGCCGGCCAGCAGGGTGTTGCGATGGAAGTACTGCAGGCGGCGCACCTTGGCCCAGGCGGAATAGATGCCTAGCGTGCAGAGGCTCAGCAGCAGGTTGACGATCCAGATTTTGAAGTAGTCGCCACCGCTGCCGCTGAATGACAGCCGGTGTTCCTGGGTGTGGCCCACTGCGTCCCGGGTTTCGCTCAGATCCATCGTTCCCCTCCCTGGAGAAGCATTGTGGTTTGGAGAGGGGATTATGCCGACACGCTAGCCATCTTCACGTGCCCTTGCGGGCCAGGCGTACGCCGGGCGTGACGCGGAGCGTGAATTACTGCGTGGCTTCCAGCGCTTCGACGACCTTCGAGGCGATGTCGAAGCCGGTCTGCTGGCGGATTTCCACCATGCAGGTCGGGCTCGTGACGTTGATCTCGGTGAGCCGGCCGCCGATGAGGTCCAGCCCGACGATCAGCAAGCCACGCGCCCACAGCGGTGTGGCCAGCGCTTCTGCCACCGCGCGTTCCTCGTCAGTCAGCGGCATGGCGACGCCACGGCCGCCAGCGGCGAGATTGCCGCGTGTCTCACCGGCCTTGGGAATGCGCGCCAGGCTGTAGGGCATGACTTCGCCGCCCACCAGCAGCACGCGCTTGTCGCCTTCCGAAATCTGCGGCAGGTACCCCTGCGCCATGATCGTGCGGCGACCGTTGTCGGTCAGTGTCTCGACGATGGCATTGCGGTTGGGGTCGTCGGCGCGCACGCGGAAGATGCCGATGCCACCCATGCCATCCAGTGGCTTGAGGATCGCGTCCTGTTGCTCGTCGATGAAGGCATTGAGGTCCGACGCGTCGCGCGCGACCAGCGTGGTCGGCGTGAACTGCGGAAACTCGGCGATGGACAGTTTCTCCGAGTGGTCGCGGATCGCGCGCGGGTCGTTCCAGACCTTCGCGCCTTGCGCGACCGCGCGCTCCAGCATCCAGGTGGCGGCGACGTACTCGGCGTCGAAGGGCGGGTCCTGGCGCATCAGCACGGCGTCGAAGTCGCGCAGGGCTTCCTGCGCGGTCTCGCCGCTGACGTACCAGTGGTGATTGTCGTCATGCAATGCGAGCGCAGTGGCGCGGGCACTGACCAGACCGTCGCGCACGCTCAGGCTGTCGCGGCCGATGCTGTACACCGCATGGCCGCGTGCCTGGGCGGCACGCATCATGGCGATGCTGGAGTCCTTGTAGGCCTTGAGCTTCTCGATCGGATCAACGATGAAAGCGATGCGCATCCCTGTCGCCATCCTCAGGCCACCTCGGCTTCCGCTGGCGCGGTCTGTTCCAGCTCGACGGATGCCGCCAGCAGGGCAAGGCGCGCCACCACGCCGTAGGCGTAGAAGCGGTTCGGGCCTTCGTCCGGTGCCTGCTTGCAGTCCGGCACGCTGCAGGGGCTTTCGAAGGCCAGTGGCTCGAAGTGCATGCCGGGTGCATTGAGGTTCTCGTCGCGGCCTCGATCGTTGTTCACGCGGTAGAAGCCGCCCACGACGTAGTGGTCGATCATGTACACCACCGGCTCGGCGACGCCGCCGTTGATGGTCTCAAAGGTGTGCACGCCTTCCTGGATGATCACCTCGGTGACCTGCATGCCTTCCTTCACCACGCTCATCTTGTTGCGCTGGCGACGGTTGAGGTCCTTCACCTCGCTGGCGTCGTGCACGGTCATCACGCCCATACCGTAGGTGCCGGCGTCCGCCTTGACGATGACGAAGGGTTTTTCGTCGACGCCGTATTCCTTGTACTTGGCGCGGATGCGGGTCAGCAGCATGTCCACCTGACCGGCCAGGCAGTCCTCGCCGGTGCGCTCGTGGAAGTTGATCTCGCCGCAGCGACCGAAATAGGGGTTCAACAGCCAGGGGTCCAGCCCGAGCCGTTCGGCAAACCCGTTGGCAACCTGGTCATAGGCGGCGAAGTGGGCGGACTTGCGGCGCTGGTGCCAGCCGGCATGCACCGGCGGGATCAGCCACTGGCCGTCCAGGCCCTGCAGGATTTCCGGCACACCGGCCGACAGGTCGTTGTTCAGCAGGATCGCGCAGGGGTCGAAGCCGTCGAGCCCCAGTCGCGTTCCCCTGCGAACCAGCGGCTCCAGCAACAGCGATTCGCCGTTGGCCAGTTCGATGCGCGTCGGCGCAGTGATCTCGGGCAGCAGCGAGCCGACCCGCACGGTCAGGCCGGTGTGGCCGAGCAGGCTGACCAGGCGTGCGACGTTCTGCAGGTAGAACTGGTTACGGGTGTGGTTTTCCGGAATCAACAGGAGCTGGGAGGCATCCGGGCAGATGCGCTCCACCGCCGCGTTGGCGGCCTGCACGCACAACGGCAGGAAGGCGGGGTTCAGGTTGTTGAAGCCGCCCGGGAAAAGATTTGTGTCGACTGGCGCAAGTTTGTAACCGCTGTTGCGCAGGTCCACCGAGCCGTAGAAGGGCGGCAGGTGGTCCAGCCATTGCATGCGGAACCACTGTTCGATGGTCGTAGTGTGGTCGAGGAACTTGCGCTCGAGTTCGAGCAGCGGGCCGGTCAGGGCCGTGGTGAGACGGGGCACCATCTTTGGAGTCCTTTCACGCTGCAGCGGACGGGTGCTGGGAGGTCGATCTTACATCAGCCTGTTGCCGGGCCGTTTGCGGCCGGGGGCGACCCGCAACCCGGTTTGCAGTAAAATCCGCCGTTCCCTCAAGCTGTTGCGTGCGTTCGCAGATCGCTACCGGTTCGCGACCACCGATGTTTTTTTGCATTCTTTGCGTTCTTCTTTGCACTCCACTCCTCCCATGTTCTCTGGAATCGTTGCCACCACCGGTCGCATCGTCGAGGCGGCGCCCTTGCAGGACGGCCTGCGCCTCACGGTCGACACCGGCGCGTGGGATATCGCCGATGTCGCGCTGGGCGACTCGATCGCCTGCAACGGCGTCTGTCTGACCGTCATCGAACGCACTGGCAGCACGCTGAAATTCGACGTCTCGCGCGAGTCGCTCAACTGGACGACCGGCCTCGAAGCTGCCGGCGGCGAACTGAACCTCGAAAAAGCCATGCAGCTCACTGACCGCATCGGCGGCCACCTGGTGAGCGGTCATGTCGATGGCGTCGGCGAGGTGCTGAAGTTCGAGCCCGTCGGTGAGAGTCACGAACTGGTGATCCGTTCCCCGCGCGAACTGGCTGGCTACATCGCCCGCAAGGGATCGATCACGGTCAATGGCGTCAGCCTGACCGTCAACTGGGTGCAGGGCACCGATTTTTCAATCAACCTGATCCCGCATACCGTGCAGGTCACCACGCTGAAGCAGCTGAAGGCCGGTAGCCGGGTGAATCTGGAGATCGACCTGATCGCCCGCTATGTCGAGCGCATGCTGGCCTGGAAGAAGGAAGAACAACAATGAGCGCCAGTGTCCTGTCGCCCGTGCTGGAAATCGTCGAGGACATCCGCCTCGGCAAGATGGTCATCCTCATCGACGACGAGGACCGCGAGAACGAGGGCGACATCGTCATCGCCGCCCAGCATTGCACGCCGGAAGCCATCAACTTCATGGCCAAGCATGCCCGCGGCCTCATCTGCCTGACCTTGTCCGAGGCGCGCTGCAAGAAGCTGGGCCTGGGCCTGATGGTGCGTGACAACGGTTCGCCGCACGGCACCGCCTTCACGACCTCCATCGAAGCGGCTGAAGGCGTCACCACCGGTATCTCGGCGCACGACCGTTCGCGCACCGTGCAGGCTGCGGTGGCGCCGAATGCGCGCCCCAGCGATATCGTGCAGCCGGGCCACATCTTCCCGCTGATGGCGCAACCCGGTGGCGTGCTGGTGCGTGCCGGCCACACCGAAGCCGGTTGCGATCTGGCACAGATGGCCGGGCTGGAGCCGGCTGCGGTCATCTGCGAGATCCTGAAGGACGACGGCAGCATGGCGCGCCTGCCGGACCTCGTCGTGTACGCCAAGGAGCACGGCCTCAAGATCGGCGCGATCCGCGATCTCATCAACTACCGCGCTGCCGCCGAAAAGCTGGTGGAGCGCGTCGCCGAGAAAACCGTGCCGACCGCGCATGGCGACTTCCAGCTTGCGGCCTACGAAGACAAGGTGTCCGGCGGCATCCACATGGCCATGTGGCGTGGCGACATCCAGCCCGGTGTCGAGACGCTGGTGCGGGTGCATGAGCCGGTGTCGGTGCTGGATTTCATTGACCCCGGCAGCACGCGTCACAGCTTCACCATCGACGCCGCGCTGGCGCGCATCGCGGCCAATGGCCACGGTGTGCTGGTGCTGTTGCGCCGTGACCAGAGCCGCGAGGAAATGCTGGCTGCGCTCGGCTGTCCCGACGTGCCGCGCCCCAACGTGAAGTGGGACCAGCGCATCTTCGGTATCGGCGCGCAGATCCTGCGCGACCTTGGCGTCGGCAAGATGCGCGTGCTGTCCACGCCGCTGCGCATTCCCAACATGACCGGTTTCGGCCTCGAGGTCACCGGCTATCTCTCCCCGGAAAACTGACATGCCCCGTTTCGAACACGTCCCCGAGATCGAACCCAACCTGCGCGGCAACGGCCTGCGCGTCGCCGTCGTGCTCGGCCGTTTCAATGCCGACATCGGCGATGGCCTGCTGTCCGCCTGCGTCACCGAATTGCTGGAGCGCGGCGTGGCCCCGGAGCACATGCTGGTGGCCACCGTGCCCGGTGCGCTGGAGCTGCCGCTGACGCTGCAGCAACTGGCGCGCAGCGGCCGCTACGACGCGCTGGTAGCACTCGGTGCAGTCATCCGCGGCGATACCTACCACTTCGAGATCGTCTCGAACGAAATGGCCGCCGGCATCACCCGCGTGACGCTGGACACCGGCGTGCCGATCGCCAACGGCGTGCTCACCACCGAGGACGACGACCAGGCCATCGCCCGCATGCACGGCAAGGGCCGCGACTGCGCCCAGGTCGCCATCGAGATGGCCCATCTTCTGAAAGCGATCCGCCCATGAGCGACACCAACAAGCCCGCCGACACCAAGCGCACGCCGCGTCACCTCGCACGCGAGCTGGCCATGCAGGGTCTCTACCAGTGGCGCATGAGCGGCAACTCGCTGCCGATGATCGAGCAGCACCTGGAGGCCGAGAGCGAAGACTGGTCGCGCGCCGACCGCCCGCTGATGCTGGTGCTGCTGCGCGGTGCCGCGCAGAACGCCGACGCGCTGGAGGCGGAGTTCGCGCCCTACCTCGACCGTCCCATCCACGAGATGTCGCCGATCGAGCGCGCCATCCTGCTGCTGGGCACCTACGAGCTGACCCACCGCATCGAGACGCCGTACCGCGTCGTCATCAACGAAGCCATCGAGCTTGCCAAGCAGTTCGGCGGCAGTGACGGCCACAAGTACGTCAATGGCGTGCTCGACAAGCTGGCGCCGCGCCTGCGTGCGGCCGAAGTCGCGCACGGCCGCAAGTAAGCACAAGTAAGTAAGCACAACCAAGCAAGAAGAAACGGAGGCGTCGCGTGGGGCGGCGCCTGCCCTTCACTGTTCTGCCTGGCCGGTTCCGCCGGTCTGTCGCGAGGCTGAGTCATGCTCAAGGTGTACGGCGACGTGTACTCCGGCAACTGCTACAAGCTGCGCCTGCTTCTGTCGCAGCTGGACATCCCGCACGTCTGGCAGCACGTCGACATCCTGAAGCGCGAGACGCGTACGGACGCTTTCCTCGCGCTGAATCCCAACGGCAAGATTCCGCTGCTCGAACTGGACAATGGCGAGTGCCTCGCCGAGTCCGGCGCGATCCTGCATTACCTTGCGGCCGACACGCCGCTGGTTCCGACCGAACGCCTCGCGCATGCACGCATGCTGCAGTGGATGTTCTTCGAGCAGTACAGCCACGAGCCCTACGTGGCCGTGGCCCGCTATATCGTGCGCTACCTCGGCCGTCCCGCAGACAAGGAAGAGACCCTGCAGCAGAAGATGGCACCCGGCTATCGCGCGCTGGACGTGATGGAGCAACAGCTTACGAAGGAAGACTTCTTCGCTGGCGGCCGCTACACGCTGGCGGACATCGCGCTGTACGCCTACACCCACGTCGCCGGAGAGGGCGGTTTCGAGCTGCAGCGCTATCCGGCGATCCGCGCCTGGCTGGCCCGTGTGCAGGCACAGCCCGGCTACGTCGGCATGGATTGAGTACGATGCCCGACACCAAGCTCTCCGAGTTCGAACTCATCCGCCGCCATTTCACGCGACCGGTCGCTCACACCGATCTGTCCGTGGGTGACGACGCCGCGTTGATGACGCCACGCCCCGGCATGCAACTGGTGGTGTCCACCGACATGCTGGTGGCCGGCACGCATTTCTTCGCCGACACCGCGCCCGGTGACCTGGGCTGGAAGGCCGCGGCGGTGAACATCTCCGACATGGCCGCGATGGGCGCCGAGCCGCGCTGGATGTTCCTCGCGCTGTCCCTGCCCGCTGTCGATGAAGCCTGGGTAGCGGCCTTCGCTGAAGGCTTCGCAGCGTGCTGCGCGCGCTTCGGTGCGGACTGGGCGGGCGGCGACACTACGCGCGGTCCGCTCAACCTGTGCCCGACCATCATCGGCGAAGTGTCTGCCGGTGCCGCCATCCGTCGTGACGGCGCCCGCGCGGGAGATGACATCTGGGTGTCCGGCTCGCCCGGCCTGGCGGCACTCGGCCTGCGTCACCTGCGCGATGGCCTGCCGCTGGCCGACGGCGCGAAGGAGACTTGCCTGCGCAGCCTGCATCGTCCGCAGCCGCGCGTAGAACTGGGGCTTGCGCTGCGTGGCGTGGCGACGGCGATGCAGGATGTATCGGATGGCCTGCTCGGCGATCTCACGCACATCCTGGAGCGCTCGCGTCTTGCTGCGCTAGTGGAAGAGACTGCGCTGCCATGGGCGCCCGTGCTGGCGGCCTGCAGCGACGAGGCGGTGGCGCGTGCGGCGCTGACGGCTGGCGGCGATGACTACGAGCTGGTGTTCACCGCAGCACCCGCGCAGCGTGAATCCATCGATGCCATCAGCCGCCAGCTCGACCTGCCGCTGACGCGCATCGGCCAGTGCCAGTCCGGCGAAGGGCTGCGTCTGCTTGCGCGCGACGGCATGCTGCAGCCCGTCGGACGCGCAGGCTACGACCACTTCAGCTGAGCCAGCCAAAGAACAACCGAGCAACAAGGAACGAAACGAGACATGCCGGCCCCGACGCTGCGCTTCATGCTGTCCCACCCCGCCCACATCCTGTCACTGGGATTGGGCTCCGGCCTCGCGCCGAAAGCGCCCGGCACCTTCGGCAGCTTCGCCGCCTGGGCCAGCTTCCTGCTGCTCAAGCCACAACTGTCCGACCTGTCCTTCGGCATCTTCCTGCTGGTCTGCCTGCTCGCGGGTAGCGTGATGGTGGCGCACACCTGTCGCGCGCTCGGCACGATGGATCACGGCGCGGTGGTGTGGGACGAATTCGTCGCCGTGTGGCTGGTGCTGTGGCTGCTGCCTGCCACGTGGGCCTGGCAGCTTGCGGGCGTGCTGGTGTTCCGTTTCTTCGACATCGTGAAACCCTGGCCGATCCGCGTGCTGGACGCGCGTTTCAAGAGTGGTTTCGGCGTGATGCTGGATGACCTGGTGGCTGCGCTGTTCACGCTGATGGTGATGGCCTGTGCATGGAGGGTGCTGGCATGAACGGCGAACTGACCACGCTGGCGCGTGACGTGGGCGAGGCACTGTTGGCGCGCGGCTGGCGGCTGGTCTGCGCCGAGTCCTGCACTGGCGGACTCATCGCGGCGGCCGTGACGGAGATCGCTGGCAGCTCGGCCTGGTTCGAACGCGGCTTCGTGACCTACGCCAACGAGGCCAAGGTGGAGTTGCTGGGCGTGCGCGCGGACACGCTGGCGCAGCACGGTGCGGTGAGCGAGGCCTGCGTGCACGAGATGGTGCTGGGCGCCTTGTCGCGCTCGCATGCGGATGTTGCCATCGCCGTGTCCGGCGTGGCGGGTCCGTCCGGCGGCAGTGCGGAGAAGCCGGTGGGCACGGTGGTCATCGGCTGGGCCGACATCGTCGGTGGCGTCAGCGTCGCGCGTTTCCACTTCGACGGCGATCGCGCCGTCGTGCGTGAGCAGGCCGTGCGTTACGCCTTGCAGGGTTTGCTGAAGCGACTCGCCCCCGCGGCAGACGACTTCTATCTTCCGGAGATCTGACCGCAGCCCGGGTTGCCGTCGGCGCGGCGCACGCCGAACAGCGGAAAGCGCGTGTCCAGCTCGCGCAGCAGGCGTTCGGAGATGCCGGTGTGTGGCGCCAGCGCGTTCGTTACGCCTTCCGGCCTGAACTCCTGCAGTACGAAGCGCCGTACGCCCAGCGTCGCCAGCAGGTCGGCGGCGCGTAACACCGCCAGCTCGCTCAGCAGCGCGCTGTGGTAGGTCATGCGGAATTCACAGGCGACGCCGCTCGCTAGCAGCAGGCGTGCGCTGCGCATGGCGCGCAGGGCACTGCCGGGTGCTCCCGTAATGCTGTCGTAATGGGCGGCGTCGGCCTTGATGTCGAAGCCCACCCAGTCGAGCAGTGGCAGCAGCCCGGCAAGCCGTTCCGGATAGGCACCGCCGGTATGCAGGCCTGTGCGGTAGCCCATGTCCATCACGGCGCGCACGGCGTCAGGCAATGCACGATCAGTCGTGGGCTCTCCACCGGAGAAGACCACACTGTCCAGCCAGTTGGTACGTTGCCGCAAGGTTCCTTCGATGGCCTGCCAGCTGGTGGAGGGTGGATCGATGCGCGCTTGTAGTTGGGGGTTCTGGCAATAGCCGCAACGCCAGGGGCAGCCCTGCAGGAAGACAACCGCTGCCGCAGAGCCCGGCCAGTCCACCGTCGAGAATGGCACGAAGGCGCTGATCCGGATGCGTTCCTGCCAGGGCGCGACGGGATGGTCGTCGTCGAAGGCGCGCTGGACAGGGATCGTTCTGGGGGCGTCGGTGCTCAATGCTCGGGTAGCGGTGCCTGAAGACCATCGCCGTTTTCGAAAGGCTGTGGTGGACCTCGCACGCGCTGACAGACAGGGGCGAGTGACCATCGTCACAGATTCAGGCGGCCCTCTGGAAGTGGCTGGTGTGGGGGAGGCGACTGCGCTTGATCTCTATCAAGCTTGAGCTTCCGCGTGCCGCATGCGGCGTCTATGCGTCTCATGCGGCACGCGTGATGGGGAGGTGGTTACTACTTGGGCTGCCGCGTTGCCGGTCGAGCGATTGCAGCGATCAGAAGTAGAGCGACTCCACGTTCTGGCCCGCCACCATCATGTCGCACTTGTCCGCGGCCTTGCCCTTGGCTCCCTGGATGGCGCCCGCAACGATGCCGACCTTGCCACCGCTGCCGCCCAGCACCGATCCGAAGTAGCAGCTGGCCACCACTTCAGTGCCGCGGTAGGTGGTGTTCAGGCGCTGGGTCGGCGTGTAGGGGGCGAAGCTGCCGCGCAGGACTGGATCGCCGTTGACGGTGAGGGTCAGCTCACGGCCGCGTGTCTTGTACTCGCCGCCAAAGATCCATTTCTGTCCGTTTACGACGACCTCCTTGTCCTGGGCACGCTTGGGGGCGGCGCCGCAGCCAAGGACGAACAGGCTGGCACCTGCCAGCAGGAGAATGAGGGAAGGTTTCATGTCGGGTGTCCGCGAGAAAAAGGGCGGAGCGTATGCAGGTGCTTGCGATCAAGCAATTCGGCAATCCCGGCGGATTCACGGGAAAACGGAGGAATACCGCTGGCATGCCGTAAAGGCGGGATGTTTCTTGCGAATTCGCCGACCGGCGGCATGCTCTGCAGCGAACACTGCCTGTGTGGGAGAACTGCGACGGATTGATGGAGCGCTTGCTTGCGACGATACGGAACGAGAAAAGGAAAGGGCCGCTTCAGCGGCCCTTTCCTTGATCAATGCGCCTTGCGATGCAGGTCCTGCCCGCCGGTGATACCCAGTCGGCGCTGCAGCCAGTCGAAGCCGAGATAAAGCGCTGGCGTGATGAACAGCGTGATGAGCTGCGAGAAGATCAGCCCGCCCAGCACCGCGATGCCGAGCGGCTGGCGCAGCTCGGCGCCAGCGCCCAGGCCGGTGGCGATGGGTACGGCGCCCATCGCGGCGGCCAGGGTGGTCATCATGATCGGACGGAAGCGCAGCAGGCAGGCCTCGCGGATCGCGTCGGAGGGGCTGCGGCCTTCCTTGCGCTCGGCTTCGAGTGCGAAGTCGATCATCATGATGGCGTTCTTCTTCACGATGCCGATCAGCAACAGGATGCCCACCATCGCGATGAAGGTGAGTTCTAGTCCGAACAGTTTCAGTGACAGCAGGGCGCCGACCGCGGCGGAGGGGATGCCGGCGAGGATGGTGATCGGGTGGATCCAGCTCTCGTACAGGATGCCCAGCACGACATAGATCACCGCGATGGCGATCAGGATCAACCACAGCTGGCTGGTCTGAGACTCCTGGAACACGGCGGCGTCGCCGGCGAACTTGCCGAAGATGTGGTTGGGCATGTTCAGCTCGGCCTGCATGCCGCGGATTTCGTCGATGGCCTGCGACAGCGTCACGTCCGGCGCGAGGTTGAACGACAGTGTGATGGCTGGCAGCTGACCCTCGTGGTTGACCGAGGTGGTGGCGGACACACGTTCGACGCTGGAGAAAGCCGAGATCGGCACCAGTTGCCCGCTCTTCGCGCGCACCTTCAGTTGCTCCAGGCCGCGTTCGTCGGCGCGATAGGCCGGATCGAGCTGGAGGATGACCTTGAAGGTGTCCTGCGGCATGTAGATGCTGGCGGCTTCGCGCTCACCGAACGCACCGTTCAGCGTTTCGCGGATGGCCGCCATGTCCACGCCCAGCGACTGCGCGCGCTCGCGGTCGACCACTACGCGGGCCTGCAGGCCGCTGCGTTCGGCATCGGTGCTGATGTCGCGCAGCAGTTCGGATTCACGCATGCGACGCATCATGCGATCCGACCAGTCATTGAGTGCGGCGTAGTCCACCGACTGCAGGGTGAACTGGAAGCGGCTGCGCGAGCTGCGTCCGCCGACACGCAGGTTCTGGACGGCCGAGAAGGTGACCGACACGCCGGGCAGGTCGGCGACATCGCGACGCAGGCTCTGCAGTACTTCCTGCATGCTGCCGCGTTCGTTCTTCGGCTTGAGGGTGAGGAACACCACGCTGCGGTTGGAGCCTCCGCCGAAGAAGGCGGTGCTCTGGGCGATCGCCGGGTCCTTGGTGATGCGGGCCTGTACCTGGTCGTGGATCTGCGCCATGGCGGTCCACGAAATGTCCGGTGCGCCTTCTATCGATACACGTACCTGGCCGATGTCCTCTTCCGGGAAGAAACCCTTGGGCATCGACAGGTACAGCAGCACCGTGCCGACGCAGGTGGCGAGCGTCACCAGCAGCATCAGGCCGCGATGGCGCAGCGTCCAGTCGAGCAGGCGCTGGTAGCCGTGCAGCGTGGCGTTGAAGCCGGCTTCGAACCAGCGACTCCAGGCGGGCGCGGGCTTGTCGTCGTGATGCGGTTTGACGAAGCGTGCGGCCAGCATCGGGATGAGCGTCAGCGCGACGGCGGCGGAGATGATGATGGCGATCGACACCACGGCGGCGAACTCGAAGAACAGCAGGCCGATGGTGCCCGGCATGAAGAAGATGGGGATGAACACCGCCACCAGCGACACCGAGATCGACACCACGGTGAAGCCTACTTCGCGGGCGCCACGGATGGCGGCCTGGAAGGGCTTCATGCCGTTCTCGACGTGGCGAACGATGTTCTCCAGCACCACGATGGCGTCGTCGACCACCAGGCCCACGGCGATGGTGAGGCCCATCAGCGAGATGTTGTTCAGCGAATAGCCCGCCCACAGCATGATGCCGAAGGTGCCCAGCAGGGAGGCCGGCAGCGACAGCGACGGGATGATGGTGGCGGACAGGCGGCGCAGGAACAGCAGGATGACCATCACCACCAGGGCGATGGTCATGATCATGTGGCTGCTGACGTCGCGGATCGACTCACGCACCGACTTCGAACGGTCGTTGATGGCCTCGATCTCGACCGAGGCGGGCAGTTGCGACTTGAGTGTCGGGATCGCCGCGCGCACCGCATCCACCACCGCCACCGTGTTGGCGTCCGGCTGGCGCAGCACCGACAGGGTGATGGCGCGCTTGCTGTCCACCCAGGCGCCGTTGCGGATGTTCTCGACGCTGTCCTCCAGCGTGGCGACGTCCGACAGGTAGATGGTCTGGCCGTTCTTGACGGCGACCACCACCTTGGAGAATTCGGCAGCGTTCTTCAGCGGGTCGTTGGTGGCCAGCACCAGTGTCTGGCGCGGACCTTCCAGGGTGCCGACCGGCACGTTGCTGTTGGCGGCGCGCAGCGCATTCGACACGTCCGACAGCGTGAGGTCACGGGCGGCCAGCTTGGCGGGGTCTGCCTTCACGCGCACCGCGAAACGCTTTTGCCCGTTGATGTTCACCTGTGCGACGCCGTTGAGCGTGGACAGCGACGGCGAGATCAGGTTGTCGGCGAAGTCGTTGAGTTCGGCCAGCGACAGCGAGGGCGAGCTGATGGCGATGAACAGGATGGGGTCGTCCGCCGGGTTCACCTTGCGATAGGCCGGCGGGTTGCTCATGTCGTCCGGCAACTGGCGGGTGGCGCGGAACAGTGCGGCCTGCACGTCGATGGCGGCGGAGTCGATGTTGCGCGCCGGGTCGAACTCCAGCGTGATCGAGGTGCTGCCCTGCGAGCTGGAAGACGTCATCGTCTTCAGGCCGGGGATGGTGGAGAACTGCCGCTCCATCACGGTGGCCACCGACGAGGCCATCGTTTCCGGGCTGGCGCCGGACAGGTTGGCGCTGACGTTGATGGTCGGCTGGTCGTAGGAGGGCAGCGCGGCGATCGGCAGCTTGGTGACCGCGACGGCGCCGGCGATGACGATGGCAATCCACACCAGCGCGGTGGCAACCGGCCGGCGGATGCACTGTTCGGCGAGCATCATGTCGGATTCTTCCCTTCGCCGTTGCCACCCTTGTTGCCGTTACGGCGCTTGCGCGGCGCGGATTCGCCGTTGGCGGCGAGCGGTGCGGCTTCCTCGATGCGGCCGCCGGGGCGGAGGTTCTGCCCGCCTTCCAGCACGATCTTCACGCCGCCACCGATGCCGGTGACCACGGCCTGGCCGTCGACGATGCGCTGCAGTTCGACGTTCTGCGGGGTGACGGTCGCATCGTCCTTCACCACGTAGACGAAGCGGTTGGTGGGGCCGTTGACGATGGCCTGCGCAGGCAGGACCACCACGTCCTTCAGCTCGCCCACGGTGACCTTGGTGGTGACGTACTGGCCGGGCCACAGGTTGCGGCTGTTGTTGTCGATGCGGGCCTTGATGGCGATGGTGCCGGCCACGCGGTCCACCGTGCTGTCGATGAAGCTCACTTCGCCGGGGGCCTTGCGGCCGTCACCCGTTTCCACCTCGACGCGCACCGGCTTCTCACGCTGGGAGGCCAGCAGCATCGGCAGGTCGCGTTCCGGCAGCGTGAAGCTGACGCCGATGGGGTGCATGCGCGACACCTTGACCATCGGCGTGGTGGTGGTGACCAGGCTGCCCACGCGTACGTCGATGCGCCCGGCGCGGCCGTCGAAGGGCGCGCGGATCACCGAGTAGGTGAGTGTCACCTTGGCCTGCTCCAGTGCGGCCTGGCTTTCCTGCATGGAGGCGCGGGCGGAGTCCACCTTGTTGCGGGCGGTATCCAGTGCAGAGGAGGACACGAAATTCTGTGCCGACAGGTCCTGCGCGCGCTTGAGGTCGCGTTCGGCGATGTCCAGCTGGGCGCGGGCGCCGACGACGGCGGCCTCGGCACGCTTCACCGCTGCCGCATCCTCGCGGTCATCCAGCGAAAACAGCACCTGGCCGCGGCGGACTTCCTGCCCTTCGCTGAACTGCACCTGGGCTACGGTGCCGGTCTTCTGCGCACGCACGTCCACTTCGTCCAGTGACAGTACGTTGCCCTGTGCGCTCAGCACCAGCGGCAGATTGCGCAGGGTGGTCATGGTCGTCGTGACCATCTGCGGCTTGTTGCGTCCGCCCCCGCTGGCGCCTTGTCCAGATGAGGCGCCGGCCGCGGTCTTGCCGGAGGCATCCTTGCCGGCCGAACTGTCCGGCTGCTTACTGCAGGCCGCTGCCAGCAAAGCTGTCAGCAGAAGGGGGGCGAAGCGCTTCTTGAGCATGGTTTTTTCGTTCTGTCAGCCCCTTGCGAGGCCGCTCTGGATGGAAAGCCGTGGCACTACAACCCATTGATGTTGCGGTAATGCCGGGGGGCGAAGCAACGAATTGTGAGGCGTGGAAAGCGTAAAAACAGGAAAAGTTCCACAGCCTCCAGAGGACGGTCTCCAATGCAAGAGCTGTGCCATAATTTGCCGCAACCAACCCGAGGAAAAAACATGGACGACAACAAGGCGAAGGCGCTCCAGGCTGCGCTCTCCCAGATCGAGAAGCAGTTCGGCAAGGGCTCCATCATGCGCATGGGCGACGGCAAGCTGGAGGAGGAGATCCAGTCCGTGTCCACCGGCTCGCTGGGACTGGACATCGCCCTGGGCATCGGCGGCCTGCCGCGCGGTCGCGTCGTCGAGATCTACGGCCCGGAATCTTCCGGCAAGACGACCCTGACCCTGCAGGTCATCGCCGAGATGCAGAAGATCGGCGGCACGGCGGCCTTCATCGACGCAGAGCATGCGCTGGACGTGGGCTACGCCGCCAAGCTGGGCGTGAACGTGGCTGACCTGCTGATCTCGCAGCCTGACACCGGCGAGCAGGCACTGGAAATCGCCGACATGCTGGTGCGTTCCGGTGGTGTGGATATCCTGGTCATCGACTCGGTGGCGGCGCTGACGCCCAAGGCCGAAATCGAAGGCGAGATGGGCGACCAGTTGCCCGGCCTGCAGGCCCGCCTGATGAGCCAGGCGCTGCGCAAGCTCACCGGCAACATCAAGCGCACCAACACCCTGGTCATCTTCATCAACCAGATCCGCATGAAGATCGGTGTGATGTTCGGCAACCCGGAAACCACCACTGGTGGCAACGCGCTGAAGTTCTACGCCTCAGTGCGTCTGGATATCCGCCGCACCGGCACGATCAAGAAGGCCGAAGAAGTCATCGGTTCCGAGACCAAGGTCAAGGTCGTCAAGAACAAGGTTGCGCCGCCGTTCAAGGAAGCGCACTTCGACATCCTGTATGGCGAAGGCATTTCGCGCGAAGGCGAGGTCGTCGACATGGGCGTGGAGCACAAGTTCGTCGACAAGAGCGGCGCCTGGTACGCCTACAACGGCGAGAAGATCGGCCAGGGCAAGGACAACGCCCGCGAGTTCCTGCGCAACAATCCGCAGATTGCCCGCGAGATCGAGAACAAGATCCGCGAAGCCGTCGGCGTCGTAGCCCTGCCGGCAGGCGAAGCCTGAGTCACGGACCACTGGCGGATGCCTCGCGATGAGCAGTTCTCCGGCAACGGCCTTGCGCAACCGGGCCTTGCGCCTGCTGGCCCGGCGCGAGCATTCGCGCGCCGAGCTGGCGGCCAAGCTGCGCGGCGAGGCGGAGCCTGAAATGCTGGCGGCATTGCTTGATCGTCTCGCCGAAACCGGGCTGCAGTCCGATGCGCGCTATGCCGAGAGTTTCGTGCGTAGCCGCGCGGAGCGGCACGGAGTGGGACGCCTGCGCAATGAACTCGCGCGGCGCGGCGTGGCCGAAACGCTGATCGACGATGCACTCGCCACCCTGGCCGACGAAGGCGGTGGTGATGAAATGGCCCGCCTGCGTGCGGTTTGGCAGAAGAAATTCGGCGATAAACCGCAGGACGCCCGTGAATGGGCCCGGCAGGCGCGCTTTCTCCAGTCGCGGGGTTTCACCAGCGAACTGATCCGCAAAGTTCTGAAAGAGCCGTTCAACGATGAGTCTGCTTAGGGTTACCCAGCTCTCGAAGCGCTACAAGAAACGCACGGTGGTCCGTGATGTTTCTTTCGAGGTCGGCAGCGGCGAAGTCGTCGGCCTGCTTGGCCCCAATGGCGCGGGCAAGACGACCTGCTTCTACATGATCGTCGGCCTGGTCCGCGCAGATGGCGGCAACATCCATCTGGACGGCACCGACCTGACGCATACGCCGATCCACCGTCGCGCGCAGATGGGTCTGTCCTACCTGCCGCAGGAAAACTCGGTCTTCCGCAAGCTTACGGTGGCCGAGAACATCATGGCCGTGCTCGAACTGCAGAAGCTGGGCAAGCCGGAAGTGCGGGCCCGGCTGGACGAGTTGCTCGACGAGCTGAACATCGGTCATCTGCGCGATGCGACCGCCCAGTCGCTGTCCGGCGGCGAGCGTCGCCGGGTGGAGATCGCCCGCGCGCTGGCAAGCAACCCCCGCCTTATCCTGCTCGACGAGCCCTTTGCCGGTGTGGACCCGATCGCGGTGATCGACATCCAGAAAATCATTGCGTACCTGAAGTCGCGTGGCATCGGCGTGCTGATTACCGATCACAACGTGCGTGAGACGCTGGGCATCTGCGACCACGCCTGCATCATCAACTCCGGCGAGGTGCTCGCCGGAGGTCGTCCTGACGAAATCGTGCAAAACGCACAGGTGCGTCAGGTGTATCTGGGCGAACATTTCCGCCTGTAGAAGTTTTCCATCTGATTCATGAAGCCCTCGCTCCAGCTCAAGATATCCCAGCACCTCGCGCTGACGCCGCAGCTGCAGCAGTCCATCCGGCTGTTGCAGCTGTCGACGCTGGAGCTGAACACCGAGATCGAACGCATCCTGCTGGAAAACCCCATGCTGGAGCGCGAGGACGGCGAAGAGGGCGGCGGCGAAGCTGCGGCCAGCGTCGAACAGGTGGAAGCCGCGCGCCACGAGGAGCGTGAGGAGCGGGATTTCGCCGAGATCCGCGAATCCAGCGGCAATGGCGAGGACACGGACTTCGAGCCCGCCGCCTCGGTGGATCCACCCGAAACCATCGATGCCGCCTATGAAGCGGCCTCGGATGACGACCTCGGAGAAGCCGCGGAGTGGCGCTCCGAAGCCGGCAGCCGCAATGGCGGGGATGACGACGAGTCCGACTTCCAGGAATTCCAGGCGGCCGCCACCTCGCTGCGCGACCACCTCGATGCCCAGGTGGCCCTGATGCCCCTGTCCGACCGCGACCGTGCGCTGGTGCGTTTCCTCATCGAGGCGCTGGATGACGACGGCTTCCTCGACACCCCGCTGGAAGAACTGCTGGAACTGATTCCGTCCGAGCTGGAAGTGGAAGTCGATGACCTGCAGATCGCCCTGCGCTACGTGCAGCACTTTGACCCCGTCGGCGTCGGTGCGCGCAGCCTGCAGGAGTGCCTGACCCTGCAGCTGCGCAACTGCCCGGAATGCAGTGCCCGCAGCCTGGCGCTGCAGATCGTGGATGGTCAGCTCGAACTGCTGGCCGCGCGAGACTTCGTCAAGCTCAAGCGCCGCCTGGGCTGCAATGACGACGGCCTGCGTGCCGCGCAGGACATGATTTCCCGCCTGAATCCGCGGCCGGGTGCGCAATTCACCCACGTGGAGCCACGCTATATCGTGCCGGACGTCATCGTCCGCAAGACGCGCGGCCGCTGGGGCGCCAGCCTCAACCCGGAGGCCATGCCCAAGCTCAGGATCCATAGGGTCTACGCCGATATCCTTCAACAGAACCGCGGTTCTGCCAGCGCCCTCTCGGGCCAGCTACAGGAAGCGCGCTGGTTAATCAAGAACGTACAACAACGCTTTGACACGATCCTCAGAGTGTCGCAGGCTATCGTCGAACGACAACACCAGTTCTTCGACCACGGCGAAGTGGCCATGCGGCCGCTGACCCTGAGGGAGATTGCCGACGAACTGGAGCTTCACGAATCAACGGTGTCGCGCGTGACCACGCAGAAGTACATGGCCAGTCCGCGCGGCGTGTTCGAACTGAAGTATTTCTTCGGCTCTCACGTGTCGACCGACACGGGCGGTGCCTGCTCTGCCACGGCGATTCGTGCGCTGATACGCCAGATGGTTGCAGGTGAAGACGGGAGAAAACCCCTGTCCGACGCCACGATTGCCGAGATGTTGGGCCAGCAGGGTATCGTGGTGGCGCGACGGACGATTGCGAAGTACCGCGAGTCGCTCAATATCCCGCCGGTCAGTCAGCGCAAGTCGATCTGAGAGGAGTGCCTTATGAATCTCAACATCACCGGCCATCATCTTGAGGTGACCCCCGCCATCCGTGAGTTCGTCACCTCCAAGCTGGAACGCGTGATTCGCCACTTTGACCACGTGACCGCCACTCACGTGATCCTCTCCGTAGAGAAGCTCAAACAGAAGGCCGAAGTGACCCTGCATGTCCGGGGCAAGGACATCCACGTCGAGGCATCCGAGGAAGATCTCTATGCCGCCATCGACGCCATGACGGACAAGCTCGACCGCCAGGTCGTCAAGCACAAGGAAAAGTCCTTCGACCACGGGCGTGACGCCCTCAAGCATCAGGCCGCCCAGCCCTGATCGCCCGACCGGCCGGGTTGTCGGGCATAATTCCTCATTGCCTGCCCTCCTGGCCGGATATCCTTGCTTCAAGTTTAATCGTTCTCCGGCCTCATCATTTCCGACAGGAACGCTCGCCAGTTTCCGACAGTCCTCGACAGTCCATTAGCTCCGAGTAGCCGCCGTGTCGTCGCCTTGCCGCCGACACCGCCAGAGCCCCTCACCGGATGAACCTCATTTCCCACATCCTGCCGCTGCAAAACGTGCTGCTCGACCTCGAGGCCGACAGCAAGAAGCGCGTTTTTGAACGGGCAGGACTGATCTTCGAGAACCAGAACGGCCTGTCGCGCAGCGCGATCGTCGATTCGCTGACCCAGCGCGAAAAGCTCGGTTCGACGGGCCTGGGGCAGGGCATTGCCATTCCGCATGGCCGCATCAAGGGGCTGAAGGAAGCACTCGGCGCCTTCTTCCGCCTTACCGGTCCGATCCAGTTCGATGCCCCGGATGGCCGCGCGGTTAACCTCATCTTCGTGATGCTGGTGCCGGAGCAGGCCAACGAATCCCATCTGCGCCTGTTGTCCGAACTGGCGCAGATGTTCTCCGACCGCGCCTTCCGCGACGACCTGCTCGCCGCCGATAGCGCCGATGCCATGCACCGCCTCTTTGTCGAATGGGACCCGCATGCGTCGAACGAGCGTCGCTCAGCTCTTTGAGGCCAACCGTGCCGCGCTGCGCCTGCGCCATGTCGCCGGCCGGCTCGACACGCACCTCACCATCCATGACAACCGGGTATGGCCGGCGGACCTCGTCGGTCACCTGAACCTCATCCACCCGCAGCGCCTGCAGGTCATGGGCGAAGCGGAGTTCGTGTGGGCACGCCGCCAGGCGCGCGACAAGCTGGAGCACCACCTGCTCGGCATCCTTGCCGCTGCGCCACCGGGCATCATCGTGGCCGACGATTGTGAAGTGCCGGACATCATCCGCCGCAATTGCGAGGACGTCGGGGTTCCGCTGCTGGCCTCGCCCATGGAGTCCGCGCGCGTCATCGACGTCATGCGCAGTTATCTCGCCCGCCGCCTTGCCGAACGCGTTTCGCTGCACGGCGTGTTCATGGACGTGCTGGGCGTGGGTGTACTGATCACTGGCGACTCGGGCGCTGGCAAGTCGGAACTCGCGCTGGAACTCATCTCGCGCGGCCACGGTCTGGTGGCCGACGACGTGGTGGAAATCTCGCGCGTGGCCTCCGGCGTGCTGGAAGGCCGGTGTCCCGAGATGCTGAAGGACTTCCTGGAAGTCCGTGGCCTCGGCATCCTCAACATCCGCACCATCTTCGGCGAGACAGCCTGCCGCCGGAAGATGAAGCTCAAGCTCGTGGTACATCTCCAGCGACGCTCGGCGGTCGACGAGCCGCTGCGGCTGCCGCTCGACGACGAGATGCAGGACGTGCTGGGCGTACCCGTGCGGCGCACGGTGCTGCCGGTGGCGGCGGGTCGCAACCTTGCCGTTTTGCTGGAGGCGGCGGTGCGCAACACCATTCTGCAGTTGCGGGGCATCGATTCGACGCAGGAGTTCGTGGCCCGCCAGCGCAGTGTGCTGGATCAGGAAGACCCCTTCGAGCACTGAGCCAGCACTCAATACGCCTGGCGGTTCAGGCGCACAGGAAGAGAAAAGGCCACGCGATGCGTGGCCTTTTTCGTGTGCCGCAGGTGACCGGTCTCAGCGCTGGCCGATATCGAACATCATGCTGTCGACGTCCACCTCGTTGGGCGAGTAGCCCAGGCCGACACGACCGCGCGGTGGCAGGTCGCATTCGCCACGACGCAGCACGATTTCCACGCCGCTGTCGTCCACCAGGTAGGTGCCGTTGGTGCTGTTGTCGATCAGCACGTAGCGGCCGGAACGCCATTCGATGCGCGCATGGTGGCGCGAGGCGCGGCGGTCTGTGATGACGACATCATTGCCTTCCTCGCGTCCGGCGAGCAGGACCGGCTGCAGTTCGCTGACCACGAAGCTGTGGTTCAGGTAGCGCAGCATGAGGCGTGAGCGCGGTGCTGCGGCTTCTGCCGTCTTCGCTGGTTGTTCGACGCGGGGGGCGGCGGCGGGCAGGGAGCGTAGCGTGGCTTCACGCAGCGCTGCGGTGCCGCTCTTGAGTTCGAAGATCGGCAGGTCGTAGCCGTTGGAGGACACCGACAGCTGGGTCTGGGTGTCGATCTGGCCGCGCACCGATTCGGGCAGGTGCATTGAGGCTTCGCCGGACAGCAGGATCTGACCGGGCGAGGCGACCGAGGCGAGATTGTTGACGATCTCGACGGCCTCGTTGCTGGGATTGCTGGTCTCGCCTTCGTTCGGGCCGCAATGAACGCCGATGCGTACCGACAGGGACACGCCGGAAACCGGCGGCAGCTGTGCGACGCGGTCGCGGATGTCGCTGGCGGCCAGCACCGCGGTATCACAGCGCGGAAAAACCGCGACGAGGCGGCGGCCCTCGCTCTTCAGCGTCTGGCCCTGATGGGCTTCGATCGAGCGCTCTGCGCGCGACAGGCAGCGTTCGCGGGCACGGGCAGCTTCGGTTTCGCCAAGCTTGCTGACCAGGGTGCTGTCACCCGTGACCTCGGCTACGACTACACAGGTCTCGGATACGGGGGTACTTATCATTGTTCGGGTGACTCCAGCTTGGTCCAGGGGTCGGCGCGGGTGTTCCACACGATAGGCGCGACGACCGTTTCGGCGCTACCGGTATCGAGTACGGGGGGATCGAAAACCAGGTCACCGTCGGCGCTGTCGGCAAGGGGCGACAGGCTTTTGAAGTTGTACAGGTTGCCATCCGCGAGATGGGAGGGCACTACGTTCTGAAGGGCAGTGGAAATCGACTCGATGCGGCCGGGGAAGCGGGTTTCCCAGTCGGTGAGCATTGCCTTGATCTGTTTGCGCTGCGCGTTTTCCTGCGTGCCGCAGAGATTGCACGGGATGATCGGGTAGGCCATCGCACGGGCGAACTTCGCGACGTCGCGTTCGTTGCAGTAGGCGAGCGGGCGGATCACCACGTGCTGGCCGTCATCGCTGACGAGCTTGGGCGGCATGGCCTTGAGCTTCCCGCCGAAGAACATGTTGAGGAACATGGTCTCGATGATGTCCTCGCGGTGATGGCCCAGCGCGATCTTGGTGGCGCCGATTTCGCGTGCCGTGCGATAGATGATGCCGCGGCGCAGCCGCGAACACAGCGCGCAGGTGGTCTTGCCTTCGGGCACCTTGCTCTTGACGATGGAGTAGGTGTCCTCGGTGACGATGCGGTATTCGACGCCGATCGATTCGAAGTAGCGCGGCAACACTTCGTCGGGGAAGCCGGGCTGCTTCTGGTCGAGGTTCATCGCGACGATGCTGAAGTTGACCGGTGCGCGCTGGCGCAGGATCGACAGCAGTGTCAGCAGCGTGTAGGAATCCTTGCCGCCGGAGCAGCACACCATGACGCGGTCGCCTTCCTCGATCATGCCGAAATCGGCAATGGCGCGGCCGACCTGACGCAGCAGGAGTTTCTGCAGCTTCTGGACATTGCCCGAGAGGCTGACGTCAGCGTTTTCGGTGTTGGTGGCGGGGAGTACGGCTTCCACGGTGTTCTTACCTGTTATGCCTGCAGGGCGTCCCTGAAGGTCAGTGAATTATAGTGATTGTGCCCTGCACCAAGGCGGCAGCATTTCACGTTAGATCGGTCGGAAAACTTTCGCAAAACCCTTGTTGCAGCAAGCTTCCCGTCGGGCGATGCCGACAGGTGACGACTTGGTTTGCGGGTGGGCTGGCCGCCGTGCCTGATGGCAAGCACCTTTGGCCAGACCAGCCATCCTCATCAAACCTCAGTGTGCCTGGTCCCAGCTGTCGCCACTGCCCACTTCGGCCAGTAATGGCACCTTCAGTTCGGCCACGTCCGACATGAGCTGCGGCAGGACATTTTTCACGTGATCCAGCTCCGTGTCAGGAACTTCGAGGATCAGTTCGTCGTGTACCTGAAGAAGCAGGCGGCTGGCGAGCTTTTCCTGACCGATCCAGTCGTACACCTTGCGCATGGCCATTTTGACCAGATCGGCGGCGGTGCCCTGCATGGGCGCATTGATTGCTGCACGCTCGGCGCCCTGGCGCCGCCCGACGTTGCTGCTCTTGATCTCGGGTAGCCACAGGCGGCGGCCGAAAACCGTTTCCACGTAGCCTTTGTCGCGCGCGCTGCGGCGGGTTTCTTCCATGTAGGCGGCGACGCCGGGGTAGCGGGCGAAGTAGCGGTCGATCCAGCCTTGGGCCGCACCGCGCTCGATCTCCAGCGCCTTGGCCAAGCCGTGCGCGCTCATGCCGTAGATGAGGCCGAAGTTGATGGTCTTGGCGTAGCGGCGCTGGTCGCTGCTGACTTCCGCCGGCTCCACGCCGAAGACTTCGGCAGCGGTGGCGCGGTGCACGTCCTCGCCAGCGGCGAAGGCCTGCAGCAGGCGCTCGTCGCCGGACAGGTGGGCCATGATGCGCAGCTCGATCTGCGAGTAGTCGGCCGACACGATGCGCTTGCCCGGCGCGGCGATGAAGGCGGCGCGGATGCGGCGGCCTTCCGGCGTGCGCACGGGGATGTTCTGCAGGTTCGGGTCGGTGCTGGCCAGTCGCCCGGTGATGGCGCCGGTCTGCGAGAAGCTGGTGTGCACGCGCTTCGTTTGTGTATTGACGCTGCGCGGCAGCTTGTCGGTATAGGTGCTCTTCAGCTTGGCGAAGCTGCGGTACTCCAGCAGCAGCTTGGGCAGCGGGTAGTCCAGCGCGAGCTGGGTCAGCACTTCTTCGTCGGTGCTGGGCGCGCCGCTCGGCGTCTTCTTCACCACCGGCAGTTTCTGGCGCTCGAAGAGGATCTCGCCGAGCTGCTTCGGGCTATTGAGGTTGAAGGGCTGGCCGGCGGCGGTGTAGGCCTGTTGCTCCAGGTCCAGCATCTTGCGGCCGAGTTCGTCGCTCTGCTGCGCGAGCAGGTTGCTGTCGATCAGCACGCCTTCGCGTTCCATGGCCCACAGCACTTCCTGCACCGGCAGCTCGATGTCGCGATATACGCGTAGCAGCGAGGTGTCCTGCTCGATGCGCGGCCACAACACGTTGTGCACGCGCAAGGTCACGTCCGCGTCTTCCGCCGAGTAGTGCGTGGCCAGTTGCAACTCGACTTCGTTGAAGCCGATCTGCTTGGCGCCCTTGCCGCACACGTCCGTGAAGCTCAGCGTCTGCAGGCCGGTGTAGCGGCTGGCGAGCTGGTCGAGGTCATGGCCCTTGTCGCTCTCGTAGGCAGCGGATTCCAGCAGGGTGTCATGCACCACGCCGCGGAAGCGGATGCCGTGGTTGGCCAGCACGTGCATGTCGTACTTCAGGTTCTGGCCGAGCTTGGGCTTCGTCGCGTCTTCCAGCCAGGGCTTGAGGCGTGCCAGCGTGGCGTCGAAGGGCAACTGGTCGGGCGCGCCAGGGTAGGTGTGCGCCAGTGGCAGGTAGGCGGCCTCGCCTTCCTGCACGCAGAAGCTCATGCCGACGATGCGCGCCTGCATCGGATCCAGGCTGTCGGTTTCGGTATCGAAGGCGGTCAGCGGCGCAGCGTCCAGCACTGCGATCCAGCGCGTCAGTTGTTCCTCGGTGAGGATGCACTCGTAGTTGTCGCGGTGGGCGGTGCCTTCGATGCGCTCGATGCTCTCTTCACGCGCGGCGGCCAGCGAGACTGCGGACAGGTCAGTGACGCGCGCGCTCACCGCTGCAGCGGCGGAGTCGGCCGGCCCGTCCTCGCCTTTCAGTTCGCGCAGCCAGGTCTTGAATTCGTAGCGGCTGTACTGCTCGATCAGGGCGCCGGTGTCCGGCTCACGCCAGGTCAGCGACTCCAGCGGCTCGGGCAGGGTGACATCGGTGGCGATGGTGACCAGCTTGCGGCCCAGCGGCAGGAAACCCAGCGCGCGGCGCAGGTTCTCGCCCACCACGCCCTTGATGTCGGCCGCGTGGGCCACGATGTTGTCGAGGTCGCCGTACTCGGAGAGCCATTTCACCGCGGTCTTCGGCCCGCACTTCTCGACGCCGGGCACGTTGTCCACCGTGTCGCCGACGAGGGTCAGGTAGTCGACGATGCGCGCCGGGGGCACGCCGAACTTCTCCATCACGCCGGCCTCGTCCAGCGTTTCGTTGCTCATGGTGTTGATGAGCTTCACGCCTGGTTG
This sequence comes from Moraxellaceae bacterium, assembly GCA_031119205.1. Lineage (GTDB taxonomy): Bacteria > Pseudomonadota > Gammaproteobacteria > Burkholderiales > Rhodocyclaceae > Uliginosibacterium. The sequence continues at coordinate 53,168 of JAVHYF010000024.1, forward strand.
CACCAGTTGCGCCATGTCCTTGTCGCCGGTCGAGATGATGACCTCGAAGCCGCGCTCCACGGCCTGTCGCGCCAGCGTGCCGATGACGTCGTCGGCCTCCACACCTTCCTGCACGATGATCGGCCAGCCCATGGCCTGCACGCCTTTGCAGATCGGATCGACCTGCTGGCGCAGGTCGTCGGGCATCGGCGGGCGATGCGCCTTGTATTCCGGGTACCAGTCGTCGCGGAAGGTCTTGCCCTTGGCGTCGAACACGCAGGCGGCGTGGGTCGCGCCGGTCTGGTCGCGCAGCGGGCGCAGCATGCTCAACACGCCGCGCAGCGCGCCGGTGGGTTCGCCGGCCTTGTTGCGCAGGTCGGGCAGGGCATGGAAGGCGCGGTAGAGGTAGCTGGAGCCGTCTACGAGCAGCAGGATGGGCATGGCGGGGTGGGCGTCGGATGAAGGAGGACAGGCCCGTGATGGGGCGGCCTGCAGAAACCCCGCGATTATCGCAGGTTCGTGTTCCCGGTCCCTCGCCTTGTCCCGCAAGGTGCTGCGGCGTAGCATCAGGGCTGTTTATACGTAGACGTAGCCCTTGGCCCGTAACCCGTAGCCGCGACTTCGCGGCGCGCCCGCCGCAACCCGGACTTCACGCAAATCCCCATGAGCGCAAAAGACAAGCTGCCCCCTTTCCGTGCCCCTTCCATCGGCGATGTGCATGACCAGGCGCGCGAAGCCTGGCGCATCTTCGGCATCATGTCGGAGTTCGTCGAGGCCTCGGAACGGCTCAAGCCGATCCGCCCGGCCGTCAGCATCTTCGGCTCCGCGCGGACCAAGCCGGACCACCCGTACTACGAACTTACCGAGAAGATCGCGCGTCTACTTTCCGACGCAGGCTTCTCGGTCATCTCCGGCGGCGGCCCCGGCATCATGGAAGCGGCCAACAAGGGTGCGTTCTACGGCAAGAGCCCGTCGGTGGGACTGAACATCCAGTTGCCCTTCGAACAGAGCGGCAACCCCTACCAGGACGTGTCGCAGACCTTCCGCCATTTCTTCCCGCGCAAGGTGATGTTCGTGCGTTTCGCACAGGCCTACGTGGTGATGCCGGGCGGCTTCGGCACGCTGGACGAGATCATGGAAGCGCTGACCCTGATCCAGACCGGCAAGGGCCGCAAGATCCCCGTCATCCTGGTGTGCAAGGATTTCTGGGCCGGCCTGCTGGACTGGTTCAAGACCACCCTGCTGAGCGAAGGCATGATCGGCGAGAGGGACTTGAACCTGATCCAGGTGATCGACGAACCGGAGAAGATCGTCGAAGCGATCTTCAAGCACTACGAGCAGCGCGGCTTCGAGCCGTCGCCCAGTGAACGCGAGCTGATGCTCAATCTGTGACGTGTATGAAACGTGAAAGGTGAGAAGTGAAACGTGTCCTCGCTGGAGGCGCCCACATTTGACGTTTCACATTTCACATTTCACCCTCTTCAAGGTATTTCCATGACGTACAAAGTTTTCATCGACGGCCGTTCCGGCACCACTGGTCTCAAGATCGACGAGCGCCTCGCCACGCGCAGCGATGTCGAGGTGATGACGATTCCGGATGCCGCCCGCAAGGACCCGAAGGCCAAGGCGGAATACATCAACGCCGCCGACGTCGTGTTCCTGTGTCTGCCGGATGCTGCCGCGAAGGAGTCCGTCGCCCTGCTGGCACCGGACAACACCCGCACCCGCGTACTGGACGCCAGCACCGCGCACCGCGTGGCCGCGGGCTGGGTGTATGGCCTGCCGGAAATCTCGGCGGCCCATCGCAAGGCGCTGGAAGGCGCGCAGAAGGTGGCCGTGCCGGGTTGTCACGCCAGTGGCTTCATCCTGGCGATGGCGCCGCTGGTGGCGTCCGGCGTCGTGCCGGCGGACTACCCGGCGAGTGTTCATTCAGTGACCGGCTACACCGGCGGTGGCAAGGAGATGATCGCCACCTACGAAGAGCCCACCGATCTGCCCGATTCCATGCTGAGCCCGCGCCAGTACGCGCTGGGCCTGGCCCACAAGCACTTGCCCGAGATGGCTGCATTGTCTGGCCTCCAGAGCAAGCCGCTGTTCAACCCCATCGTCGGGCCGTTCGCACAGGGCATGCTGGTCACCGTGCCGCTGTTCCCGCGCCTGTTGCCGGGCAAACAGGACGCGCGTGCGATCCATGACGTGCTGGCCGGACACTACGCCGGCCAGACCTTCGTGAAGATCATGCCTTTCGGTGACGACAGCGTGCTGGACGGCGGCTTCTTGCCGGCTACGAACTGCAACGGCACCAACCGCGCGGAGATCTTCGTGTTCGGTCATGCCGAGCAGGCGCAAGTCTGCGTGCGCTTGGACAATCTCGGCAAGGGCGCATCCGGCGCGGCCATCCAGTGCATGAACATCGTGCTGGGTCTGGACGAGGCGACCGGTCTGCTGGCCTGAGCGTCACGCATCGCAGTAAAAAAGGCTCGCCGTGGCGAGCCTTTTTGTTTGCAGCTTGCAGGTGGTGCGTGGCGTTCAGGCCAGCATCTGGTTGGCGCTGGCCAGCAGCTCGCGGCTGTTGTCGATCACCTCGGCCAGCCTGTCGGTATCGAGTACCACGCGCTCCAGCACTGCAGGCGACAGGTCGGCGATGATCGTGTCGGCCGGGTCTTCGTGTTCCAGGCCGAAGGCGATCTGCGCGGCGATGTGCACCACGGAGGCGTGCGGGCTGGCCACGTCGTGAAGCGGATCGGCGTACCAGCGCAGCGCGCTCTGGATCACTGCCGGGAAATGCCAGCGTCGTGCCAGCTCCGCGCCGACTTCGGTATGGTCGGTCTGCAGATGGACCTGTTCGATGGCGGCCAGCTCGGCGATGCTGAGGTCTTTGCAGTCCGCCGCAATCTGACGCCCTTTTTCGGGGAACGCGATATCGATGAGCAGCACGCCGAGGCGGTGCATCAGGCCTGCGGTATAGGCGAACTCGCCACTCAGGCCGGCCATCTTGCCGAGTTGCCGCGCGACGCCCGCGGTGACCATGCTGTGCCGCCAGAATGCCTGCAGGTCGACCCCGGGCACCTTGGTGAAGGCGCCGGTGACGCCAGAGGCGATGACGATGGTGCGCAGCGCATTGAGGCCGATGACCGTCACCGCGTCGTCGATGGCGCCCACCTTGTGGCTGGAGCCGTAGTAGCTGGAGTTGGCCAGGCGCAGCACGCGGGCCGACAGGGACTGGTCCTGCCGCAGCTGCTTCACCAGTCCGCCGATGTCGGCGTCCTCGTCCTCCAGGCTGGCGATCATCTCCTGGACGACCTTCGGCATGCTGGGCAGATTCGGGATGCTGGCGAAAAGCTTGTCCAGAGGTGTCATGGCGAGTCTCCGTTCTTGTGCGTGGGCTTGTGATGCGATCATCGGCGGGGCCGGTCGCAGACTTGAGCCGGGACGGACTGACGGGCAGCGGTTGGCGGGCTATCATGCGCAAGCCTGCTGCGAGGTACCTGAGTGCTTCGGTCAGCGTGATGGCTGACCAGTCCGGTCGCCTGTCGGCCACCTTGTTCAAACCACTTTCCTCTACCGGCAGCACGTGAGTTCCGCCTTCGTCGAGCGCTGGCAACGACGCCCTCCCTTCCCGCCCCAGCACGCCCTGCACCCCTGGCTCACCGACGCCGGCTCGCTCACTGCGCGCATTGCGGCGCGCTGTGGCCGCGTCAGCGTGCGCGTGCTGGCACAGCGCCTGGCCGTGCCGCGCCACGATGAGGCGCTGCTTGCGGGCATACGACCCGGGCGACGCGCCTGGCTGCGCGAGATCCTGCTGTGTGCCGATGGCGTACCGGTGGTGTATGCCCGCTCGGTGCTGCCGCGTGAGGCCCTGCGCAGTGGCTGGGCGATGTTCGCCGGCATCGGCAACCGGCCGCTCGGCGCCGCCCTGTTCTCCGACCCGCTGATCGCCCGCGGCCCGCTCGCGGTGCGCCGGCTGGACGCACGCGACGCGCGCTATCATCGGGCGGTGGCCAGCGCCGGCAGCGCGCAGCCGCGCCAGCTGTGGGCGCGACGCTCGCGCTTCGAACGGCAGGGCCGCGCCCTTGTCGTCTGCGAAATATTCCTGGCCGCCATCCTCGATCTTCCAGCCCAGCCCTGACTTCAGCCTCTGACCTCAGCCTATATCCCGCCATGTCCGCGCCCCAGCTCAGCCTCACGCAGCGCCTGACCGTCTACGAGCGCCTGATGCGGCTGGACAAGCCCATCGGCATCCTACTGCTGCTGTGGCCCACGCTCTGGGCAGTCTGGGCCTCGGCGGGTGGCACGCCCAGCCTGCTGGTGGTGTGGATCTTCACCCTGGGCACGGTGCTGATGCGCTCCGCCGGCTGCATCGTCAACGACTGGGCCGATCGCGATTTCGACGGCCACGTGGAGCGTACCCGTGGCCGCCCGTTGATCACCGGCGAGGTGACTTCGAAGGAAGCGCTGCTGCTTGCCGCCGCGCTGTCGCTGGCCGCCTTCTGCCTCATCCTGCCGCTGCACAAGCTGGTGTGGCTGCTGTCGGTGCCGGCCCTGCTGCTTGCCGGCAGCTACCCCTTTACCAAGCGCTTCCTCGCCATCCCGCAGGCCTACCTCGGCATCGCCTTCGGTTTCGGTATTCCCATGGCATTCGCGGCGCAGCAGTTCGCAGTGCCGCCGGTGGCCTGGCTGATGCTGCTGGCCAACATCTTCTGGTGCATCGCTTACGACACCGAGTACGCCATGGTGGATCGCGAGGACGACCTGAAGATCGGCATCCAGACCGCGGCCATCACCTTCGGCCAGCGCGACGTGGCGGCGGTGATGCTGTGTTACGCCATCGCCCTGGGCCTGCTGGCCTGGGTCGGCCATCTGCTGGCGCGCGGGCCGTACTACTACGCAGGTCTTGTCGTGGCGGCGGGGATCGCCGGCTACCACTACACGCTGATCCGCAATCGTGACCGCGAGCGATGCTTCCGCGCTTTCCTGCACAACAACTGGCTGGGGGCTGCGGTCTTCGCCGGTCTGCTGGCCGACTATGCGCTGCACAGCAAGGTGCCCTTGCTGGCGCCGTTGCATGGCTTCGGTTTCTGATGGAGGAGGCAGGCGCAATGCTGCGAGTACTGGCCCTGATGCTTGCGCTGTTTGCGTCCACGACAGCGATGTCCACGGTTTACAAATCGGTGGGACCCGACGGCAAGGTGACCTATAGCGATCGACCGCCGGTGCAGGACATCAAGGACAGCACGCCGACCAAACAGGTGGACGGCGTCAGTGGCCGCCAGCGTCGTGACGAGGACGATCCGGTCAAAGCTGCCGGCATCGTCACCGGACACGAACTGGCGATGGATGCGGTGCTGCAGTTCTGCCGACGCGAAGTGCCAGCTACCAATGACGCGATTTCGCGCGCTCATCAGCAGTGGATGGAACGACACTCGGCGCTGATCGCCAAGGCCAGGGAAATCCAGGAGGACAATCTGGATACGCGCGAACGCCAGGCGCTGGCCGGCATCCTGCGACAGGCGTCGGCGTCCCTCGTCAATGGCCTGCGTCGCGCACCGGCGGATGAGCGCAACAAGACCTGCTCGGGCGCCTCCACGAAGATCGGTGCGTACGACGTGAATCTCATGGCCAACGCCACCCTGGTCAACACCCTCATGAACTACCGCAGGAAGCCGCGCCCGCAATGAAGTACAAGGACCTCCGCGATTTCATCGCGCAACTGGAAGCACGGGGCGAGCTGAAGCGCGTGCGCGCCGAAGTCGATCCGCATCTGGAGATGACCGAGATCTGCGACCGCGTGCTGCGTGCTGGTGGCCCTGCGATCCTCTTCGAAAAGCCGAAGGGTCACGACACCCCCGTGCTGGGTAACCTGTTCGGCACGCCGGAGCGGGTCGCCATGGGCATGGGCGCGCACGCAACTGAGGGGGGCCAGAACTGGGCCGAAGCCCTGCGCGAAGTCGGCCGCCTGCTCGCCTTCCTGCGCGAGCCGGAACCGCCCAAGGGCCTGCGCGATGCCTGGGAGAAGCTGCCGATCTTCCGTCGCGTGCTGGACATGGCGCCGAAGGAGGTGTCGTCCGCGCCCTGCCAGGAGATCGTGTGGGAGGGCAAGGACGTCGACCTGTCGCGCCTGCCGATCCAGCACTGCTGGCCGGGCGACGTGGCACCGCTGATCACCTGGGGCCTGGTCGTCACCCGTGGTCCCGCCAAGAGGCGCCAGAACCTCGGCATCTACCGCCAGCAGGTACTGGGCCCCAACCGAGTCATCATGCGCTGGCTGGCGCACCGCGGCGGCGCGCTGGACTTCCGCGACTTCCAGCAGAAGAACCCGGGCAAGCCCTTCCCGGTAGCGGTCGTGCTGGGCTGCGATCCGGCGACGATTCTCGGGGCCGTGACGCCGGTGCCGGACACGCTGTCCGAGTACCAGTTCGCCGGCCTGCTGCGTGGCGGCAAGACGGAGCTGGTGAAGTGCCTGGGCTCCGACCTGCAGGTGCCCGCGAGTGCGGAGATCGTGCTGGAAGGCGTGATCCATCCGGACGATATGGCGGCCGAAGGCCCCTACGGCGACCACACCGGCTACTACAACGAAGTGGCGGAATTTCCGGTGTTCACCATCGAGCGCATCACCATGCGCCGCAACCCGATCTACCACAGCACCTACACCGGCAAGCCGCCGGACGAGCCGGCGATGCTGGGCGTGGCGCTCAACGAGGTGTTCGTGCCGCTACTGCAGCGGCAGTTCACCGAGATTACCGACTTCTACCTGCCGCCCGAAGGCTGCAGCTACCGCCTCGCAGTGGTGAGCATGCGCAAGCAGTACCCGGGACATGCCAAGCGGGTGATGTTCGGCGTGTGGAGCTTCCTGCGCCAGTTCATGTACACCAAGATCATCATCGTGGTGGACGAGGATGTGAACATCCGCGACTGGAAGGAAGTGATCTGGGCGATGACCACCCGCGTCGACGCGCGTCGCGACACCTTGATGGTGGATGACACCCCGATCGACTACCTCGACTTCGCCAGCCCGAAGTCCGGCCTCGGCAGCAAGATGGGCATCGACGCCACCAACAAGTGGCCGGGCGAGACCGACCGCGAGTGGGGCCGCCCCATCGTCATGGACGAGGCCGTGAAACAGCGGGTGGATGCGATGTGGTCAGAGCTCGGGCTCTGAATCGCCGCAGGCTACGTTGTATTTCAAGCCTGTAGCGGGCTGCATCAACCACGGTACGAGCTCCTCGCAGAGCGCGTCCACGCCGCGCATGGTTTCGACCTTGCGCAACGACATCGCCGCATAGACGGGAAACCGTTGCCGGATCTTCGTCTCCTCCCTGGCGGGCGCGCCAGCAAACGCTCGCTCCCGTTGGCGGCGCAAGGTTTCGCGGACGCACTCTTCCAGTGATAGTGACGGCAGAACGACGATGGTTCGGGTATCACGCAGGATGTCGTCGTGCAGTCGCGGATACAGCGGGTGTATGTCCGGTTCATAGGTCATGAACCCGGAGGACATCACCATGACAACGGGGGACGAGACCCCGCGGATGATGCGCAGGTATAGCGCCACGTTGCTGGCCGCGTAGGAGCGGTAGCCATGCTGGCCGATGTATTCGCCGATGACCCCATGTTCCGCCAGGAAGCGGCTGTCCAGATCGACGTACGTGAGCGCCAGTCGCCTGGCGAGAGTTGCTCCGAGGGTGCTCTTTCCTGCTCCGCCGGGGCCGATCAGATGAATCATGTGCAGGTGTTCCGCCCGAAATGCTCCGAGCGTAACGTGAACCTGCCGGCAGTCATCTGACCGGCTGGACGTATGAATGCGGGACTCAGGCGGCGATGCAGAGCGCCGGCAGTTTCTCGCTGGCGGTCCGTCGGCGCTCGATGTCCTTCAGCTGCGTCTGCAGCGTGAGGTACGCGACTTCCAGCGCGCGAGACGCGGCGAAAAGGCCGCTGACGGATTGTTCGGCGACGGTGCGTTCGATCTGGCTGCGATAGTCCTCGACGGACTGGTTCCAGTGCTCGTAGGCCTCTTGAAGTTGTTCGTCCATGACCTTCTTCTCCTTCTGATCGGGGCTAGGGGCGGCCCCGTGAATTGAAGATAGGTCGCGGGCGCGGCGGTAACCGTCGGCGCGCGCTGAACTGTGTGTCGGCCGCGGCCTACGCTGGCTGCATGCCCTGACGGGGTGAGCGTTCAACTCCTGTTCGGGCCACGCACCATGTCCAAGCGCGCGATGATCATCATCAGCACGGCGAACAGTTCATCGATGGGGTTGGCGTCGAAGAGCTCGACTTCCAGTGGAGGTGGCCACAGGCCGCTGTTGCCGTGGCGGGCCAGTGCCAGGGTCTCGTCGCGGTGACACAGGTGGAACTCGTCGCTGCCGAACTTCCTGCGCAGGCTGGCGCCATCGTGGTGGCCGCCAAGCACCTCGAAGCTGCGGCCGGGGGTGAGGCGGCGGAGTCGCACAAGGCACATGCTGTCCGCGTAGCGTGCCTGCCAGGTGGGCGACAGGGACAGGTATCGGCGCCGGATCGTCGCTGTCGGCTGGCCGGGCCAGTCGAGTTTCCAGGTGGGTAGCAGCACGGTACTGGCGGCTGCCTCGCAGATCAGCCGGTCATGCTCGCCGCGTATCGTCATGCGGCCGCGTACGGACAGCAGACGATGATCGACCGTCAGCTTGCGGATCATGGCCGGCGCGTCGCTGCCGTCCTGACCGCGAGTTGCAAAAAGGCATCCACGTTGCCGACGTTGGGCTGGTTGATGATCACTACCAGCGCCTGCCAGCGGCCGCTGTCGTCCAGCACGTAGCCCGCCAGCCCGGCGACGTCGCGCAGCGAGCCGGATTTCAGGTAGGCACGGCCGCTGTCGGGACGGCCGTCGAAGCGGCGGCGGGCGGTGCCGTCCAGCCCGGCGACCGGCAGCGAGGCCATCAGCTCCGGCATGCGCGGGCTGCCGAAGGCGTGCTGCAGCAGCGCGCCGAGATGCGCGCCGCTGATGCGTTCCTGGCGCGACAGGCCGGCGCCGTTCTCCAGCACCAGCTCCGGGAAATCCATGCCCTGGGCCTTCAGCCAGGTGCGCACCGTGGTGTCGGCATCCGTGGTGTTGCCGCCGCCCAGCGTGAGGAACAGCGCGCGCGCCATCACGTTGTTGGAGAACTTGTTGATGTCGCGCACCACCTCTGCCAGCGGCGGTGAGTCCCAGCTGGAGAACACTGCGCCATCCAGCGGTGCAGGGCCTTCGCGCAGGCGGCCTTGCCAGCTGCCACCCATCTCCTGCCAGAGCTGGCGGATGATGCCCTCGGACCACTGCAGGCCTTCCGGCACGGCGAGGTTGAGGATCCGTTCGCCGCATGACGCGGGCATCTGTCCGTCGAGCACCAGTTGCAGGCCGCGGGTGTCTGCGATCAGCGGCGTATTCATGCGGCCGCGCCAGTCCGGACAGGGGCCGGGCACGGCGCGCAGGCGATTGACGATGCGCAGGTTGGCCGAGGGCACGAGGCTCACTGCATCGATGGTGCCGGCATTCGCGCTGGCGCTGGGCGTCAGGCGCACGCTCAGCGCGTTGAAGTTGGCGAGCAGGGCACTGGGGTGTGCGTTGTAGGCGCGATGGGCACCGTCATCGTCGGCCAGCGAGGACGGACGTGGCGGCGGCGTGAAGCGGCCGTTGTCGATGACGATGTCGCCACGGATGTCGCGCAGGCCGCGCACACGCCAGTCGCGCAGCCAGGCACCGAGGCGGTCCCAGGTGAGCGAGGGGTCGCCGCTGGCGATGACGTGCAGCGGGCCGCGCAGCACGCCGTCTTGCAGCGGTGCGCCGAGCCGGGCGGTGGTCTGCCAGCGCCAGTTGGGGCCCAGCATCTCCAGCCCGGCCTGCGTCGTCAGCAGCTTGATGAGCGAGGCCGGATTGAAGGCCTGCGTGGCGTTGTGCTGCAGGCTGGGCGTGCCGCCCTGCGCGGGGGCGATCCACAGCGTGACGGCGCTCTCCGGAATGCCGGCGGCATTGGCGCTGCGGGCCAGCTCGGCGGGCAGTTCGGCATGCGCAATGGTGCTGCCGGTGATGAAGAGCAGGGCCGCCGTGCGCAAGGCATGGCGAGGGCGCAGATGCGAGGGTGGGAACGAGAGGTGGGCAGGGTGGGGCAAGGGGCGGGCTCCGGCTGGGTGCCCCGTTGCGTCAGGACACCATGACGACGCAGTTGCGTCCTTCTTCTTTGGCGAGATACACGGCCTGGTCGGCGGCCTGTACCAGCGTCGAACTCAGGGCACCGGGGTTCGGCACGCTGCCGGCGACGCCGATGCTGATGGTCACGCGCTGATGCGGGCTGGATTCATGCGGCAGGCGTGCCACGTATACCGCGTTGCGCAGCTGCTCGGCAAGCTTGCGCGCGGCATCCGGCGGAGTGTCCGGCAGCAGCACCGCGAACTCCTCGCCACCGTAGCGCGCCACCATGTCCATGGGACGGCGCAGGCCGTCGCGCAGGATGCCTCCCAGCCAGCGCAGGCAGTCGTCGCCTCCCTGGTGGCCGTAGGTGTCGTTGAAAGCCTTGAAGTAGTCGACGTCGATGAACAGCAGGGACAGCGGCTGCTGCTGGCGGATGGCGTTGCGGTGCAGGCGCATCAGGCGCTCGTCCAGCTCGCGACGGTTCGCCAGCCCGGTCAGCGGGTCGCTGGAGGCCTGCGCGGAGAGGTTCTCGTTGGCGTTTGCCAGCCTTCGCTGCGTGATGGCGCCGAGCATGCCGTTGGCGAAGGCGATACGGCGCTCCAGCTCCAGATTGCGGCGCACGGTCAGGCTGATGAGACAGGCGACCAGCATGCCGGCGGCGGCGAGGCATTGCTCCACCAGTCGACCTTCGTACTGGGCGGTCTCCTGCGCGAAGTACAGCAGCAACATGCCGATGGTGAAGCCGGAGGCGATGCGGTAGCGAAGCTGGGCGACGAGGTTGCCGATCAGCAGGGCGAGGATGAGAACGAGGTCGAACTGCTGGACTGGCGCCGCGTCGCTCAGCATGCCGAAGAGCACCTGGGTGCCGGCCATGGCGAGGATGAGTCCGGCCGCCAGTGATTCGCGCAGCCGCTCCCAGTGGGCGCGCGGCATCCATAGCAGGCATACCAGCACCAGCGGCGTGAGGATGGCGTAGCGGACCAGCCAGGCGGTCTCGAGGATGTCCGGCAGCAGGAACAGGTCGACTGCGCCGAGCAGTACGAAGATGGCCAGTGCCGCGCCCAGCGCGCGCTGCAGGCGCCGCAGGCGAGCGGGTTTGCCTGCGCTGTCGAAGCGGGCGTCCAGTCCGGCGGGGAAGCGCAGGCGACGCGGTTCCTGCGCCAGCCATTCGCGGGTCTGCTCCTCCAGCGTATCGAGCTGGCCCACGTCGTGTGGCAGGTCCTGCCAGGCGTGTTGCAGTTCGTTGGGGGACATGTCTTTGTTGTGGTTGCGCCGCAAACGACGGCGCATCCTTCCGGTTAACGGAATCCCGCCTTCCGGCTTGATCCGGATGGCGTGCCGTTCGTCACGGCCAGGCGCGCGCTCCGAAGAGCATGCGCTTGGCCACGAAGTGGCGCAGCGGTGGCAGGATGTCCAGCGCCAGCAGGGCCGCACCACGGGCGTGGGTCAGCAACGGGTTGGGCGTGGAGAAGATGCGTACCAGCGAGTCGGTGAAGCCGATGGTGCCGGCGCGGTCCAGCAAGCGGCCGCGCGCGTAGCGGGTCAGCAGCGCCGGGTCGCCGGGATCGGTCGCACCGCGCAGCGTGTCGGCCAGCTCCCAGGCGTCGCGCAACGCGAGGTTGAAGCCCTGGCCGGCCACCGGATGCAGGGTCTGTGCAGCGTTGCCCAGCCAGGCCATGCGCTTGCCCACGGCGTCGCGGCGCACGCGCAGGCCCAGCGGGTAGCGGGCACGCTCGCTCACTGCACCGAGGCGTACCGCGGGGCCGAAGGCAGCCTGCAGGGCCTCGCGCAGGGCGTCGTCGTCCAGCGCATAGAGGGCATCCACGCGCGCACCGGGCAGCGTCCACACCACGCTGTAGTCCTGCCCCAGCGGCAGCAGGGCGATGGGGCCGTCGGGGGTGAAGCGCTCCCAGGCCTGGCCGTTATGCGGCACCAGCGGGCGAACGCGGCACAGCAGGGCGTGTTGGTCGTAGTCGCGCTCGAAGCTGCGGCCCGCATCCTTGTCGACCGCGCCTTCGCAGCTGAGGGCCAGCTTTGCACAGACCGGCGCGGAAACCGGTGCAGAACCGATGGCGTCTTGGGCGTCTGCTTCGCCGAGCAGCAGTACCTGGTCCTCGTTGGCCTCGACATCCTGTACGGCAATGCCGTGGCGGATCGCGATGCCGCGTTGTCCGCAGGCATGCAGCAGCGTCTCCACCAGTGCCTGTGCCGGCAGCACGTAACCGAGCGCGGGCAGGCCGTAGTCGTCCGCCTGCATCAGCGTGCGCCCGAGCGCGCCGCGCTGCGATACGTGGATGCGGGTGATCGGCGTGGCCTGTGCGGCAGGCCACGCGCCGAGCTTCTCCAGCAGCATGCGGCTGCCGTGCGACAGCGCCAGCACGCGCGCGTCGCGCAGCGGGGCGTCGGCCGCGCGTGCGTCGATCAGCGTCGGGCTGCGGCCCGCGGTCTGCAGCGCGAGTGCGGTGGCCAGCCCCAGCGGGCCGGCGCCGATGATCGCGACATCCAGCGTTCCGGTCAGGCTTGCGTCGGTTGTTGCAGTCATCGTGACTAGCGGTCGGCCATGACGGCTTCGACTTCGTTCACCGTCTTCGGCGTACCGAGGGTGAGGATGTCGTGCCCCTCGGGCGTGATCAGCACATCGTCTTCGATGCGGATGCCGATGTTCCAGAAAGCCTCTGGCACATCATCGGCAGGGCGGATGTAGCAGCCGGGCTCGATGGTGATGACCATGCCGGCCACCAGCGGGCGCCAGTTGCCGGCCTGCTTGTATTCGCCGGCGTCATGCACGTCCATGCCCAGCCAGTGGCCGGTGCGGTGCATGTAGAAGCGGCGGTAGCTGCCGCTCTCCAGCACTTCATCGAGACTGCCGGACAGCAGCTTCAGGTCGATCATGCCCTGCGCCAGCACACGCACCGCCGCTTCGTGCGTACGGTCATAAGGCTGACCGGGCCGGGCCTCTGCCAGCGCCGCGTACTGCGCCGCCAGCACCAGTTCATACACATCGCGTTGCGGGCCGCTGAACTTGCCGTTGACCGGGAAAGTACGCGTGATGTCGGCGGCGTAGCCGTCCAGCTCGCAACCGGCGTCGATCAGCAGCAGCTCGCCATCGCGCAGCGCGCAATCGTTCTCCACGTAGTGCAGCACGCAGGCATTGGCACCGCCGGCGACGATGGACGTGTAGGCCGGTGCCTGTGCGCCGTGGGCGCGGAATTCATGCAGCAGCTCGGCCTCGATCTCGTACTCGAAGCGCCCCGGGCGGGTGGCGCGCATCGCGCGCGCGTGGGCGCGTCCGCTGATCTCGCCGGCGCGGCGCATCACCGCCACTTCGTGGGCGTCCTTGATGAGGCGCATCTCGTCGAGCACGCCGCGCACGTCGCGGATGTCCGCCGGCGCCACCTGGCCACTGCGCGAGGCGGCACGCACGGCGTTGATGGCCTCGAACACGCGCGCGTCCCACTGCGTGTCGTAGCCCACCGAATGCCACACCGCACCGCGGTTGCCGAAGTAGCCCGGCAGCTTGTCGGCCAGTACGTCGATGGCATGCGCTTCGTCGAAGCCGAAAACCTCGCGTGCGCCATCCGGCCCGTAGCGGAAGCCGTCCCAGATCTCTCGCTCCTCGTGCTTGGCGCGGCAGAACAGCACGCTCTGCGTACTGTCGCCATCCACCACCAGCAGGAGCACCGCCTCCGGTTCGCGGAAGCCGGTGAGGTAGTAGAAGTAGCTGTCGTGCCGGTAGGGGTAGTGCGTGTCGCGGTTGCGATGCGCTTCCGGTGCCGTCGGCACGATGGCCACGCCACCGCCGGCCGCGCGCAGCCGGCGCGCCAGCTCGTCGCGGCGGGCGCGGAAGACGGTGGTGTCGAGCGAATGACGGGCAGTCAGGGACGTGGGGGCGTTCATGCTGGAACCTCCGGAAAACTTCAGGCTGATTGTAGCGCCGCGTCCAGCTCCGCCAGTCGTTGCGGCGTGCCGACATCCACCCAGCGGCCGGCGAAATATTCGCCGCCGAGACGGTCGGCGTCACGCGCGGCGAACAGCAGCGGGGCCAGTTTCGCCTTGCTGCCGCGCTCGATGCCGTTGAACAGGCGAGGGCCATACACGCCGAGACCGGAGAAGGTCAGCTTGCCGGCGTCGGCGGCGATGATGCGGCCAGCCTTCAAGGCGAAGTCACCTTGCGGATGATGCTCGGGGTTGTCGACCAGGGCGAGGTAGGCGAGGTCACCGTCGGCGACGCCCTGCTTGCCGCGCGCGGCGAAGGCCGCGATGTCGAGGTCACAGAACACATCGCCGTTCAGCACGAGGAAGGCCTCTTCGCCGAGCTGGGGGAGCGCCTGCGCGATGCCGCCGGCGGTCTCCAGCGCTTCGGCTTCGGGGGAGTACGCGATGCGCACACCGAACTGGCTGCCGTCACCGAGCGCTTCTTCGATCTGCGCGCCGAGGTGGGCGTGATTGATGACGATGTCGCGCAGGCCGGCGGCTGCCAGCCGTTCGATGTGCCACACGATCAGCGGCTTGCCGGCCACCGGCAGCAGCGGCTTCGGTGTGTGGTCGGTCAGCGGGCGCATGCGTTCGCCGCGTCCGGCGGCGAGGATCATTGCTTTCATGTCGAGTGCCACCACAAGTACACAGGCAGACCCAGAGCGCCCACGAGCAAGTACATGGTTTGTCTCCACGAGGGATGGAATCCTGGAGCCCCGTTCTTCACGAACAGCAGGAAGATGATGATCGGCCACCCGAGACACATCACCGTCAGCTGGCCGGCAGACTTGCCTAGCGCTGGACCCAGTTCGAACAAGCCCCACGCGATAGCGCCCGCCAACCCCACCGCGCCCGTGGCCAGCACAACCATGCCTTGAGGGGTGTGCAGCAACGGTCCTTTCAACAAGCGACTGACTGGCGAGTGGAAGTAATCCATTCAGGCGAGCCTATCGATTGTTCTCGTTATCAGCGGAGTCAGTATGTCGCTCATACGCCTCGACGATGCGTGCCACCAGCGGATGGCGCACCACGTCCTCCTTCTGGAAGCGCAGGGTGGCGAGGCCACGCACGCCGTCGAGGATGTTCAGGGCTTCGCGCAGGCCGCATTTCTGGCCGCGTGGCAGGTCGATCTGGGTGAGGTCGCCGGTGACCACCGCGCGCGAGCCGATACCGATGCGGGTGAGGAACATCTTCATCTGTTCCGGCGTGGTGTTCTGCGCTTCGTCGAGGATGATGAAACTGCGGTTCAGCGTGCGGCCGCGCATGAAGGCCAGTGGTGCGACTTCAATGGCCTGGCGCTCGAACAGCTTGGCCACCTTGTCGAAGCCCATCAGGTCGTAGAGCGCGTCGTACAGCGGGCGCAGATAGGGGTCAACCTTCTGCGCGAGATCACCGGGCAGGAAGCCGAGGCGCTCGCCGGCCTCCACCGCAGGGCGGGTCAGCACGATGCGCTCGACCTGTTCGCGCTCGAAGGCATCCACCGCGCAGGCCACGGCGAGGAAGGTCTTGCCGGTGCCGGCCGGACCGATGCCGAAGGTGATGTCGTGTTCCTGGATCAGCTTGATGTACTCGACCTGGCGCGGCGTGCGGCCGTGCAGGTCGTGCTTGCGCGTGAGCAGGCGCGGGGTGGCCGGGCTGGCGTCGCCGTGCTTCTGCAGTTCGATGATGCCAAGCTGGATGTCGTCCACGCTGAGCGGTTCGGCGGCGTTGGTGTAGAACTTCTGGATCGCCAGTGCCGCGCCGCGGACCACGTCCGGCTCGCCACGCAGGGTGAAGTGCTCGCCGCGACGCGCGATGGCGATGTCGCAGGCGGCTTCGATCTGGCGCAGGTTCTCGTCCAGCGCGCCGCACAGGTTGGCGAGTCGCGTGTTGTCCAGTGGTGTCAGCGTGAATTCCAGCGGGCGCGGACGGCGCACCGGGGCGGGTGTTTCGCGGGTTCTCAAGACGGCACCTTGGTGAGCGAGGCGCGCAGGGCTTCGTCGATGGAGGCGATGCTCTCGTCGACATGCGCGCGGGCCTCCGCAGACAGGCGGCCATTTCCGCGTGCGCGCTGCAAGCCAGTGCGCAGGGTCTGCACTTCGGCGCGGGCGAGGCTGCGCGCGTCGGCCGGCAAGCCGGCGCTGGGACGCACGATGATGTTGGTGAGACGCTGCAGGTGTGCGCGCTGCAGGTTGCGGCGCATCAGCGGAATGTCGGCGTTGCGGCCCAGCTCGCTCCAGATGTCGCGACGCAGGCGGCCGTAGAGTTCGGCGACGGTGAGCGGTGGGGCACCGGTGGCGATCAGCGCAGTTTCCTGCAGGCGCTGCGCCACGCGCTCGAACATAAGCTGGTCGAGCACGCCCTGCTGCATGGCGAGGATGACGCGCAGGATCTGCAGCTGCGGGTTGGCCGAGGTTTCCGGGTCCAGCAGCTGGTCGTCGCGATCCAGATAGTTCGGCACCAGGCGGGCCAGCAGTTGCGGCGGGATCTGCAGGCTGTCGGGCCGGAAGAGGTTGCGCGACAGGCTGTCGAGCGCAGCGCGCTGCGTGGCGGCGGGGATGGGCGACAGCGGCGGACGTTCGGACGCGCTGGTGCGGCGGCTCATGTTGAGTCCACCCACGACGCGGGCGAGCGTGCGTGCCGTGGTGTTCAGCGCGTTGAGGCTGCCGGCCACCGCAGCGCGCGGTTCTGCGTAGCGGGTGGCGTCGGTGGAGGTGGCCTTGCTGGCCCAGTCGATCACCTCGCGGCTTTGCGACAGGCGACGTTCGAAGTAGGCGCGGGCGTCGTTACCGAGATCGAAGCGGGTGATCATCGGGTCGATGCTGTCGGCCTCGTAGTCGTTGCCGAAGACCAGCATCGGGTCCGTTTCGCCGCGCCGTGCGATGGCTTCCAGCTCGCGCTGTGCCTGGGCGGCATCGGTCTGCGGGATGTCGCGGTAGCCGTACTCGATGGCCCAGAAATCGTAGGGCCCAAGGCGGTTGCGCGTCACCGGCTGGCGCTCGGTGTCACGTTCCGGCAGGTAGGTGGGCACATAGTCCATCACCGAGGCGGCGGTGCCGTACTTCGCGACGAAGGCCGGGTCCTGCAGCTGCTTCAGCGAGTAGGCGCTGGAGGCTCGGAAGTTGTGCATGAGGCCCAGCGCATGGCCGGCCTCGTGGGCGATCACGCCGCGCAGGGCTTCCTGCACGAAGCGCTCGGCGTCCGGGCCGCCCGGTTCGAGCTGGCCGCGCGCGATCAGCACATCCATGGCGTTGTGCATGTCCTCCAGCGCCTGGACGCCGTAGCTGCAGTGTTCGTCATGGGTGTGGGGCGTGGCGGCATGCAGGGCGTCGACGAGGCCGCCGAGGAAGCGGCGCTCGTTGCGCGCAGCGCGTGTCCAGGATTCCGACACGATGATGTCGGAATCGAGGATCTCGCCGCTGCGCGGATCGATCTGGCTCGGCCCCATCGCCAGCCCGGCGTCGGTGGCAGCGAACCAGCGCACCGATGAGTGCTCGCGGTCCTGCGTGGTCCAGTCGGCATCGGCGGCCTGCTGCTCGACGACGATGGCATTTTTGTAGCCGATGCGCTCGAAGGCTTCGTTCCACATCAGGAGGCCCTGGCGCACGCTGTCGCGATAGCGCTCGGGGATGTTGCGGTCCAGCCAGAAGGTGATCGGCTTGACGGGCTCCGACAGCGCGGCCGCCGGTTCCTTCTTCTCCAGCCGCCAGCGCCGGATGTAGCGCACGCGCGGATTCACTGCTTCGTCGTTGCTGAAATCCCAGCGCGTGACGTTGAAGTAGCCGACGCGTGGATCGGCCTGACGTGTCGCCATCGGCTCGGGCAGCGACGAGAAACTGTAGTGGTAGCCCAGCAGCAGGCTGCGCGGGTCGGGTGCCGTCGAACTCAGGGGTGCGGCCGGACTCTGGCCCGGCGGCGGCAGGGACAGGCGACCCAGGCCGTAGTGCATGCGCAGGTCGAAGCTGGTTTCCTGCGCGGTGTTGCGCAGGCGCGTGATGGCGGAGTTGCCGCGGTCGAAGGCATAGCCTTGGCGATAGACGTTCTCCAGGCGCGAGGCCATCGCCGGAATATCGGTCAACAGCAGGGCGGTGGCGTCGACCAGGATGGCCTTGGTGTCCGGGTTCGGCTGGCTGGCGATCGGCGCCACCGCGAGGATGCTCTCCGGGAAGCTCTGGCGCACGGCCAGCGCCATGGCGGGGTCGCGCGACAGATGGCGGGTGTTCTGCTCGACCAGCATGACGCGGTCGGTGGTGCGACGGAAGGTGACGATCAGCGCGTCTTCCATCAGGCCGGCGAAGATGCCGCGCTCGCCCATGCCCTGGGTGCGCTGGATGGCGAAGAAGAAGGGGCGCTCCAGATCCTTCTCCTGCACCTCGATCCAGAAGCGGTCCTCCTTGACCCAGACCGGGAAGAAACCGTCGATGCGGCGCGCGCCGGTCAGCGTTTCCTTGAAGGGCTTCTGCCCCTGGGGACTGCCGGGGGTCGAGGTGACGACCGTGGCCGCGGGGGCGGCGGCCGGTGCCGATTGGGTGGCCGGGGCGGCCGGGGCGGATGCGTCCGCCGCCGGCTTGGTGGTGGAGGCAGCGGCAGGCTGTACTGCCTTGGGTTGCAGCTGGGCGCAACCGAGCAGCAGGCCCAGCGCTGCGAGAAGACTCAGACCGGTTTCAAACCGCAATGCGTACCTCGCCTCTGAGGGAGTGCGGCAGCGCCGCGGTGATGTCGACTTCGATGAAATGCCCGATCTGCCGCGGATTGCCCGGGAAGTTCACGATGCGATTGTTGTCGGTGCGGCCCATCATTTCGTTCGGGTCCTTGCGTGACGGACCTTCCACGAGAATGCGCTGCACGGTGCCGACCATGCCCTGGCTGATGGACTGGGTATGCGCCTCGATGTGCTTCTGCAGGCGCGACAGGCGGGCCAGCTTTACTGCCTGCGGGGTGTCGTCGGCGAGGTCTGCCGCCGGCGTGCCGGGGCGGGAGCTATAGACGAAGCTGAAGGAGTTGTCGAAGCCGACGTCCTCGATGAGCTTCATGGTCTGCTCGAAATCCGCGTCGGTCTCGCCGGGGAAGCCGACGATGAAGTCCGACGACATCGACAGGTCCGGCCGCGCGGCGCGCAGCTTGCGCACGATGGCCTTGAACTCCAGCACCGTGTAGCCGCGCTTCATGGCGGCGAGCACGCGGTCGGAGCCGGACTGCACCGGCAGGTGGAGCTGCGACACCAGCTTGGGCAGGCGGGCGTAGGCGTCGATGACGCGCTGGCTCATCTCGCGTGGATGCGAAGTGGTGTAGCGGATGCGTTCGATGCCCGGCATGTCGTGCACGCAGTCGAGCAGGAAGGCGAAGTCGCCGATCTCTTCGCTGCCCTTGGCGAGCGGGGCGCGCCAGGCATTCACGTTCTGCCCCAGCAGAGTGACTTCCTTGACGCCCTGCGCCGTGAGGTTGGCGATCTCGGTGAGGATGTCGTCCAGCGGGCGCGACACTTCCTCGCCGCGGGTATAGGGCACGACGCAGAAGGTGCAGTACTTGGAGCAGCCTTCCATGATCGACACGAAGGCGCTGGCGCCTTCCACGCGGGACGGCGGCAGGCTGTCGAACTTCTCGATCTCCGGGAAGCTGATGTCGACCTGCGAGCGGCCGCTCTCCTTGCGCTTGGCGATCAGGTCCGGCAGACGGTGCAGGGTCTGCGGGCCGAACACGACGTCGACGAAGGGCGCGCGCTGCACGATCGCGGCGCCTTCCTGCGAGGCCACGCAGCCGCCCACGCCGATGATCAGGTTGGGGTTCTGCTGCTTCAGGTGGCGCACGCGGCCGAGGTCATGGAAGACCTTTTCCTGGGCCTTTTCGCGTACCGAGCAGGTGTTGAACAGGATGACGTCGGCGTCTTCGGGCGTCTCGGTCTTGGTGAGGCCGTCGGTAGCACCGAGCAGGTCGGCCATCTTGTCCGAGTCGTATTCGTTCATCTGGCACCCGAAGGTGCGGATGTAGAGCTTTTTCATGGAGCGGAATGGAGCTGGGTTCACGCGGCCCGTGATGGGCCAGCACTGCTGGAACGGGCCCGCAAAGGCCAATCCGCAATGGTCTTTGATCGGCCCTTTGAAGTCAATCGAACGGCAGGCAAGCTCATGAAAAATCAGCGTTTTGTAGGGTTGCTGAGGCGTTTTGTGTGTCCGGCAGGGGCTTGACGCTACGCAACACGCCCGGCTATAGTCGCGGGCTCTCGTGGTGATGTAGCTCAGATGGTTAGAGCGGTGGATTCATAACCCACAGGTCGGCGGTTCGATC